>JAILLA010000092.1 GCA_024693325.1 Solobacterium sp. | reverse complement strand
CAGCTGTGAATTAAAGAATGTCATCCTGTTCGACCACGTACAGACACCGCACTACAACTATGTAGGAGACTCTATCCTTGGCTATTACAGCCACATGGGAGCAGGATCCATTACGTCCAATGTCAAGTCAGACAAGAAGCTCGTTGTCGTACATAATGGAACAGAACAGATCGAAACAGGACTGAAGAAGTTCGGAGCGATGCTGGGTGACTATGTAGAAGTCGGCTGCAACTCTGTCCTGAATCCCGGTACTGTGATCGGCAGGGGATCCCGTGTTTATCCGACATCCTGTGTCAGAGGCGTCGTACCTGAAAAACACATCTGGAAAGTCAGCGGCGTGATCGCTGAAATAGAGGAGTAAATATGCTGGAAACCGGTACAAAAGCACCCGCATTCACGCTGCCTGATCAGAATGGCGTGCAGCATTCCCTGGAGGAATACAGAGGCAGGAAGGTGATCCTCTATTTCTACCCGAAAGACAATACAGCAGGATGTACGAAGGAAGCCTGCTCATTTGCGGACCGTTATCCGCAGATCACGGAAAAGGGAGCGGTGGTTCTCGGTATCTCAAAGGATCCCGTCAGCTCGCATAAAAAGTTTGAGGAGAAATACAGTCTTCCCTTTACACTGCTGTCCGATCCGGAGGCAGAAGTGATCCGGGCATATGATGTCTGGAAAGAAAAGTCCATGTACGGCAGAAAGTATATGGGGATCGAACGTTCCACATATCTGATCGATGAGAACGGGATCATTCAGAAAGCCTATCAGAAGGTCAAGCCGGCGGATCATGCGGAAAATATTCTGCAGGATATCTGAAGTGGAATTTACTTTTTCACTTCAGGTATGCGCATAATAAAGCCGAATTCTATTTACAAGGCTGAAAATTCTCTGTTATAATAATCCGGCACTGGCGAAAGGAGTTATTATCGGTCATGCTTAAGGCGTTATTAATGATCGTATCTGCGATGCTGATCATTCTCTCATTACTGCAAAGCGGAAAATCAGACGGCATCTCCGGAGCATTTACCGGAAATGGCGGCCTGAATCTGTTCGCAAATGTGAAAGAGAGAGGATCAGAAAAGGTGATCTCGAATGCAACAATGGTACTTGGTATCCTGTTCTTCGTCCTGGTCATCCTGATTCGCGTGGTTGATTAACAACAGCAAAAACAAAGCAGTCGGTGTAAATGCCGGCTGCTTTTGTTAAAGTAAGATTATGGAAAACATGAAAGAAAAAATATTGGAGATCGTTGGACGGGCTAAACGTTCAACGCTGGACAGGAACGCGATTGAGAAAGCACTTGGCCTGAAAACATCAGGTGACTTTGTGCGTTTCAGCAAGCTCATCGATGAGATGGAAGAAGAATGCCTCCTGATCCGTGATAAACAGAACAGATATATGACCAGGAAACAGGCAGGCCTGATCGAGGGAACACTGAGTCTTTCCAGGAAAGGTGTCGGTTATATCGACAGGGAAAACGAAGAGTCCATCGTTATCATGCCGAATGACCTGAACGGTGCGATGCATGGTGATACTGTGCTCGCCGCCATGAAAAGAGGCACTGATACGGGAACGGTACGTCAGGTGCTGAAGCGCGGACGTGTCAGATATACCGGTACATTCGAACTGACAACAAAAGGGCTTCAGTGTACGGTAGATGACTCCCGGATCCAGCCCGGCTACAGGGTCAGGATCCCGAAGGACCTGCATCCGATCGAAGGACTGAAGGTCGAACTGTCTATTGAAAAGTATGAAGCACCTATGAGATTCGTTGTGGAACGCGCGATCGGACACAAGGATGACCCGGGTGTTGATATCATGTCCGTTCTTCTCAACCATGATATCGTTCCGGAATTCCCCGAAGCAGTAATGGAACAGGCAGAAGCGATCGGTGATTCACTGTCAGAAGAGGATCTGGCTGGCAGAAAAGACCTGAGGGATATCATTACCGTCACGATCGACGGGGATGATTCCAAAGACTTTGACGATGCCGTATCCATCGAAGTCATTCCGGAAGGATGGCTTCTGCGGGTCAGTATCGCTGATGTATCACACTATGTGACGGAAGGAAGCCCGCTGGACAAAGAAGCATATGAACGCGGAACATCCGTTTATGTGCTTGATAAGGTCGTACCGATGCTGCCGCATGTGCTGAGCAACGGGATCTGCAGTCTGAATCCCGGAACGGACCGTCTGACAAATACTGTGGAAATGATGATCGCCAGGGACGGAACGACTGTCAATTATGAGGTCTATCCATCAGTGATCCATTCTGATGAGCGGATGACTTACGCGAACGTCAATAAAATATTTGACGGCGATCAGGAACTGAAGGAAAGATATGCGCACCTCGGTTCATTGTTCCAGGATATGAGACAGTGCGCAAAAGCGATCCGCAGGATGCGCAATGCCAATGGCGCAATGGAATTTGAATCAACGGAGTCAAAGATCGATGTCGACGAAAACGGCAGACCGGTAAAGGTGGCTCCGGCAGAACGCGGGGAAGCGGAAATGATGATCGAAGATTTCATGATCGCTGCCAACGTGGCTGTTGCCAACCTGATGAAAAAGAATCACATCCCGGCACTGTACCGTATCCATGAAGAACCGCAGGCCAAGAAGCTCAGGAGTTTTGAAACACTGTCATACCATCTCGGTCACAAACTGACGATAGCAGGCGGCTCGGCAACACCGAAAAAACTGCAGGAGTATCTGAATGACGCAAAAGACCTGGAATGCTATCCGGTCCTGTCAAAGATGCTGCTGAGGTGCATGCAGAAAGCAAAGTATGATCCGGTCTGCGTGGGACACTTCTCCCTGGCAGAAGATGAGTACCTGCACTTCACTTCACCGATCAGAAGATACCCCGACCTGATCGTTCACAGAATGCTGAGAAAGTATTATTTTGAGAACGGACACAGCGGGGATCTGCATACGGATGAAACAAACATGAAGGATTATGCTGTACAGTCATCCGTGAAAGAACGCAATGCGGCAGATGCTGAATGGGATGTCGAGGATATGAAGAAAGCCGAGTACATGACTGACAGGATCGGCAATATCTATGAAGGCATCATCAGTACCGTGACAGGCTTCGGCTTTTATGTACAGCTTCCCGATACTGTAGAGGGTATGGTATCGATCGGTTCCATCAAGGGTGACTACTACACATTTGATGCGGACACATATTCACTGGTCGGTGAACGCACCAAGAAGAGATACACGATCGGACAGAGCGTGACGATCAGGGTCGTGGCTGCCAGCAAAGAAACATCATCCATTGACTTTGAGGTCATTGACAAAACCGACAGTTCCAAAAGGAAACATTCCGGTGAACGTGAACACGGAAGAAGATCTGCGGGCAGAACAGGACGCTCCGGAAATCAAAGGTCGGCACGCAGCTCCGGCGCAAAGAAAACAGGAAGAACGACGGTAAAACGGAAGTCTTCCGGAGGTAAAGCAGGTGGCAGGAAAAAACGATAAGGAAAAGAATGTGGCGGTCAACAGAAGGGCGTCACACGACTACTTCCTTGAAGAAAAATATGAAGCGGGTCTTGTCCTGACAGGAACGGAGATCAAGTCTGTCAGGGATGGCAGGATCTCCTTCAATGATTCGTACATTTCGATCAGAAACGGTGAAGCATGGATCAAAGCAATGCATATATCACCGTATAAGTACGGCAACATGTTCAATGTGGATCCGGATCGTGACAGGAAGCTCCTGCTGCATAAATATGAGATCCGGAAGCTGTATGACAAAGTCCGTATCAAGGGATATACCCTGGTTCCAACCAGGATCTATCTGAAAGACGGAAAGGCAAAACTGGAATTCGCTCTGGCAAAGGGCAAGGACCTGTATGACAAGCGTGAAGCAAGCAAGCTGCGTGACGCGAAACGTGAAATGGAAAAAGCGCTGAAACTGAGGTAAGTATGGAAGAGTTTGAAGAGATCCTGATACAGCATGCAAAGAAGTATCCTCTTATGACACCGCAGGACTGCATGAAGCTCCTGTACCAGAATACATTCGGACCTGAACATGCAATATCCGATCCGGAACAAAGCCTGGCAAGACTGATCATGGAATATGAGGAAACAGAGGCTGTTGAGAACTGTGAACTGTACACGCCGATCGGAAACGGTCTCTGCAGACTTGAACTGGCAAAGGCTAAAACCCTCTATTCACCGGAAGAAGTGAATGACTGGTTTGTTTCGACCGCCAATTCTTCCAGAGGATCCATGGCTGACTTCATGCATAAGATCAAAGTGTTCCGGCTGAATTACAAGGCATATGGATTCCGTTTTTCCGAAAATGAGACAGCGGAATTCATGGCAAAATACCGTTCACAGGCATATCCTCCGGTACACCACAGTGATGTTTATAGAGAGGCATACCATCCTCATTACAGAGTCATGTTCCTGAACAGATGGGAACTGCATGATATTGACAAGTATCTGAAAGACCTGGTCTGAATCTCTTGACTGGCGGTCAAACGGATGCTATATTACGTATGCACTGAGAGGTGCATCTATGGGGTTGTAATGGTTTCGACAGGTTTGAGTTTGATCCCGGCTGCAGTGGAGCGGTGACCATATCACCAACTAAATTTAAACGCAAATAGAAACAATAGTTTCGCTTTCGCTGCTTAATTTAAGCTAACTAGCTCGCAGCGACCCGGTCATTGCATTAGCCGTTCTGTAATGACTGCGTAAACCAAACGGATAAGGTGACCTTGATGTCTGTAGAGGAAACCTGACAATCAACAGACAGATTCATCAGATCGATTGCCTGTTCTCATATCTGATGTCTTATCAAGCAACAGGATAAACTGTAGACGCCGAGATGTGGGACTATTCTTGGACAGGGGTTCGACTCCCCTCAGCTCCACGATCACCAAACAGGACTGTAACGGTCCTGTTTTTGTATAATACAGACAGAAAGGCAGATCGGGAGTTAACGGAGTAACTTATGAAACAATATTACATTGCAAGCCTTTGCCGTGAAGGCGTTCTCGGAGGCGGTATCGTTGCCGATGATGATGGAATAACATACAAAACAGGGAAAATAACTGTATCGTCCAAATTAAGAAATCTTGAAATGAAATATAGAAATATTCAGGATTTTTCACAAAAATGGGTGCTGTGTTTTCCGGTATTTACCATCTCGATGAACGATGGTGAAAACTACAAGTTTATCATCTTCAGACCAAAGCGCTTTAATGCTTTACTAAGGGAAAAAGTGAAACACTGAATTCCCGATTTATCGAATCGTCAGGGTGATGATGAGATGATCTCTTGTAACTGTACAGGGTTCGTCTGAACTCTCCTCAGCTTCACTATCAGCAAGCAGGATTGCAATAATCCCGTTTTTGTATAATAAAGACAGAAAGAAAACTATGGTCCGGTGGTAATGATTATGTATTGGAATCATAATTCGGCATATTATCCTTGGGTAAAGAAAAAAACAGCTGACTGCCATACTGTTCTTGATGTCGGCTGCGGTGACGGCTCTCTTGCGCTTTTTCTCAATGACGGAGAAAAAAAGATTGTAGGAATCGATACTGACAGTTATTGTATCGGGAAGGCATTATCGGAAAAGAGCGGGGAAAACCTGACATTTATATGCCAAAGTTTTGAAGAATATGCTCCGGACATGACATTTGATGCCATTGTTTTTGTGGCTTCCATCCATCATATGGACATGACAAAAGCTTTGAAAAAAGCAAGATCTCTTCTCTCTTTTTCCGGGAAGATCCTGATTGTCGGGATCGCAAAACCCACAACAATAATGGACTGGGCATTGGAAATCTCCAGGGTGCTTCCTTCAAAAGTATTATCGGCACTTCATCATATGCATACAACTGAAGAACTGAAATTAACCACTTCATACGATTTCCCGGATATGAAGGTCATACGCAGTATCGTCAGGAAAGAACTTCCCGGGGCTGAAATACATTACGGACTGCATTACAGATACCTGGTTGAATGGTCAGAATGAAAACTTCCGGCAAACCGGCAACACAAATACTGCCGCTCATCGACGCAGGGATCACTGATCCCTCAGATGAACGGCAGTTTTACGATCGTTATGTGTTCTTTTCCGTCTGATCAGGCAGTCTGGTCTTCTTCTTTCTTTAACAGAGGCGCTGTCTTCTTCGGCCTCAGGACAAAGAGTGCGGCAAGTGCATAGACTGCCATCCAGATGAGATATCCAATCCAGCCTTCTGCGCTTGGCGCGGACATGATATTGGTCGGAGCATTGCCGGACAGCCTGCCGCCTGCGATGAACCCGAGCATATCGTATATGGCATGCAGGAAGATCAGATACCAGATATTCTTATCGGTCCGGTAGTAGATCGCTCCGAAATACATGCCGCTGAAGATGTTGACAGCTGCCTGTATCACTGCCGCGGTCATAGGGATCTTGGCCCCGACTCCGTTGAACAGATGCACACCTCCGAATATTACACCCGAGATGAAGATTGCGGTCAGTACCTGCTTCAGGTTTGTTTCTCCGAAGTACTGATGCAGAGTCCTCTGGATCAGCCCTCTGAACAATACTTCCTCACCGAAGCCGACCAGGAACATCTGTCCCAGAAACAGGATCAGTTCTGTTTTTGTAATGGTCGCCTGAACGATCTCTGCAAGTCCCAGAAAAAGCTGCAGCAGGAGCAGCGGAAACAGAAGGCCTGCCGAGAGCCATCCCTTGCCCAGATACCTGCCTTCCGACTTAAAGAGCGCTGTCTTTTTCAGAAAGATGACCGCGGCCATTGCCAGAACTGCCAGGAAGAGCTGTCCTGCAAAATAACCCGCAAAATCATTCTGAAACAGATTCTTGATAAACCGTCCGAGAACTAGATATAAAAAGAGACAGACAGCCGCTGCAGCGACTGTGATCAAAACATCACTCGTTGTTGTCTTCTTATCCATGATCGGTCCTCCTGAATAAACACACATTTTTCTATAGCAACACGTTACAGCATACCGGTCTGTCTTTCAACGAGAACGACCGGACACAGGGAATTACTTTTCAAAGAAACAGCTGAAGTGCAGTGAAATACAGCGTAAAACTGAAAGAATACCGATCAGGTGACAAAAAGATACGGGAAAAACAAACGGATCGATCGGGATCAGACCGGTCTGTCTTCAGTTCCGCTGCCGGCATGCGGTCAGTAATGGTCATGTTTTTGTATAATGATAACGGAACGACATCCGGATCTGAAGAGGTGATCACTTATGGGATTATTCGATAAGTTCAAACAAAACAAGAAGTCCGAGCCGCTGCCTGAAGAGAAAAAAACAGGAGAGACAGCAGAATACCAATTAAAGGATCATCAGGTGATCAGAGACCTGCAGGTAAAACAGCTTGGGAAAGACAGTACGTACATTGAGGGCAGGGTATACTGCAAATTGTGGGATACAGAGATCGATGCCGGGCTGTATGACGGCGTTCCGATCGAATATGCGGAAAAGTGCGCCGAAGCGATGAATTCAATGCCTGAAGAACTGATCGATGCGATCTGCCGCGCCGCTAAAAAATACTGCATTGAATTTCTGGACGAGATCGGCGGAGCATCTCTGAATGAGATCAGTCTGACCGTACCCGTAGACGAAGATACGCCGCCCCTGGAGATGCTGAAATGTTTTCAGGCGGGTTCATTGATCGTAAGTGCTCCGGAGGATCCCTCAAGGACAGGATATCAGCTGAGCGGGAATTGCGACTGGGAAGAAGAACACGGGATCGAGATCGTTATTCTGGACAGTAAACTGGTATATTTGGGTGAATTTGCCGATGAGTCACCGTGGGATGATCATTCAGAAGAAAGCTGGAACTGTGCAGCACACATTTATGAGTAAAGAACTGTCAGTCCGTATCTGCAGGAATGGAGAAAGATCATGGATACAATGATGTATAAAGGTGTACGATGCCGATTAGCGGTCTGCCGTATCATGGGCGAAGACAGGCATGCACTGTTTTATGTTGATGCGCCGGATCAGCAGACGATGCTCAACGCCGGTTTTGATGAGATCCATTATGGACTCTGGGCGAAGATCCTTACTGATGCTGAATATCAAGAGATCATCAGTCAGCTTGATCGAAGCCCGGAACAAAAGAATAATATGATCGGATAAGAGAAAAGACCAGGCATTCACAGTATGCCCGGTCTTTTCAAGATGATCAGAGGGTTTCGAGTTTGCTGATCAGTTTGTCAAATCCATAGATCTCCAAAGAGGATCTTCCTTTTCTCAGTTCCTCGACAATATGCTGTTCTTTTTCAAATTTTGCCTGTGCCTTCTCAAAGACAGAGTCTTCTGATTCTTTCGGGACAACGACCACGCCGTCACAGTCAGCGATGATCATATCACCCGGCCGTACGGTCACACCGCCGCATATTACGGGCACATTCAGCTTGGCAAGGCTGGCTTTCTGCGTACCGGCAGGGATGACGCCCCTGACAAATACAGGGAATCCCATTTCAACGATATCCTGCGCGTCTCTGCAGCTTCCGTCGATGTAACAGACAGGACGGAAAGGTCCTGTTTTCTGTATAATCAAAATAGAAGAACGGAAATTCGTCTGATGCATGCAGTCATACAGATACTTGTCTGCATCGAAGGTTCGGATTTCCGGGACAATGCAATACCGGAAAAATAATTGTTAAATAGGAGTAAGATTTGATGTATTTGAATTATGAAGGCCTGAAACAAACGGAGGCGTGGGAAAAGGCGGGGATCCGGCTGCCTTCCTATGATCCTGAGCAGATGGCTGAAAGGACAAAAAAGTATCCGGTCTGGATCCATTTCGGCATCGGCAACATCTTCCGTGTTTTTGTCGGCTCGATTGCCGATGAACTTGCGGAAAAGGGACTAATCGACAAAGGCATCATCTGTGCCGAAACATTCGACGATGAGATCGTAGATGCGATCTACAGACCTTTCGATAACCTGTCATTGAATGTGATCCTGCACGGAAACGGGGATGTTGACCGTAAGGTGATCGGTGTCTTCTCGGAAGCCATCAAGGCAAAATGCAGTGATTCAGAACAATGGGAAAGACTCAAAGAAGTGTTCCGCAGCCCATCGCTGCAGATGGTCACGATGACGATCACCGAAAAAGGATATGCTTTGAAGGATGAAAACGGGAACTGGTACGGATTTGCCCGGAAAGACCTCGAAGAAGGACCTGAAACAGTCAGCAGTGCACCGGCAGTTTTCGCGGCAATGCTGAAAGAACGTTTTGAAGCAGGTGCTTTCCCGCTTGCACTGGTGTCCATGGACAACTGTTCGCACAACGGTGAGACGCTGCGCAATGCTGTGCTCAGCGTGGCTCAGGAATGGCACCGCACAGGCAAGGTGAGCGATGCATATATGGCATATGTCAGCGAGGAAGACTCTGTTTCATTCCCCTGGACAATGATCGATAAGATCACGCCCAGACCGGGTGAAGCGATCGCGGCAGACCTTGAAGCACGCGGAGTTGAGAGAATGCAGCCGGTGATCACGGCAAAGAGCACATTCATCGCACCGTTTGTAAATGCTGAAGGACCGCAGTATCTCGTTGTCGAAGATCATTTCCCCAATGGCAGACCGCCGCTGGAAAAAGCCGGGGTATATCTGGCTGAACGCGATACCGTAAACAAATCAGAGCGTATGAAGGTGACTGCCTGCCTGAACCCGATCCATACGGCACTGACGACATATGACTGCATGCTTGGCTACGAGCTGTTTGCGGACGGAATGTCCGATCCCGAACTGTCAGTACTTGCTCACCGTATCGGTTATATCGAGGGTATGAAGGTCGTTCCCGATCCGGGAATTCTTTCCCCGAAAGCTTTCCTTGATGAACTGTTTACAGAACGCTTCCCGAACAAATACCTGGGTGATACCTCACAGCGCATTGCAGTAGATATTTCCCAGATGGTAGGGATCCGCTTCGGAGAGACCATCAAGTCCTATGTCGAAAGATGGGGGACTGCTGAAGAACTGATCGGTATCCCGCTGGCGATCGCCGGCTGGTTAAGGTACCTGCTTGGTGTTGATGACAATGGTGAACCGTTTGAGATCGCTCCGGATCCCAGAGGAGAAGACATCAGAGCGTATATCCAGGAGAATTTCTCACTGGGAAACGTTCAGGAAACCGGTGATAAACTGAAGCCTGTTCTGTCCAACGCGAATATATTCGGGATCGATCTGTATGAAGCCGGTATCGGAAAGAAGATCGAACAGATGTTCCTGGAAGAAACCAAAGGACCGGGTGCAGTCAGGAATACTCTGCGCAGATATCTTCAGTAACGGAAAGACACAAACAGACAGAAAACCCCGCTCAGCTTGAGCGGGGCAGTTTTATTATATAATAAGAACTTTCATGCGTTGCTCAAAACAGGCAGAGGATACTGACAAATGGTCAAATGTTGACCAAAGTATAGTAAAACCACTGCCATATTTAACTACGCCCAATTTGGAAGGGAATGTTGATTATTTCTTAAAATG
>JAILLA010000067.1 GCA_024693325.1 Solobacterium sp. | reverse complement strand
CTTCTGTCTTGAATGTTTCGCATACATTGGCAACCAGAAACGCCAGTGTAAACGGATTGACGATAATGTCAAATGACCTTGAATATACGGCGGATGTCATATAATTCGATACCGCCGGCTGTACCAGAGGATTCAGGAACAGCAGTCCGACAATCAGCAGGAAGAATTTAAACTTCCCTTCTGTTTTCGGCCGTACCAGCAGGAATGCCAGCATGACGTAAAGGATGATGTTCCTCAGGAAGTCACGTTCTTCGTAGAATCCGGTAAAGTTATTGCACATATCCATATTCGATCTCTGCGCGAAATAGAAGGAATACGGGTATTCACCGCCTCTCTTCAGGAATGAGACTGCCGCCAGTCCGATGAACGCAGCCGGAAGAAGCCACTTGAAGATCTTGTTGAAGATGTCCAGATGATTCCTGAGCAGCACGGCAATGACGATCAGGATGACAACAGGGAGCGCATACCTGGGCAGAGCCTGCCAGTAATACCGGTAATACTGTGTCAGGATCAGTACCGCATAATGGAAGAACGGCACTGTTGACAGGATCATCCATATATAGTTTGAAAGTTTTCTTTCGTCACGCCACAGCATTACAAACAGCATGCCGATGGTAATGAACGCTTCGATAAAGAATCCGGAAGAACTGCAGAACAGTGCCGCATACGTACAGATGGTCTGCGGGATAAACAGTCTCCCGTCCATCGTTTCCGCAAACTGATAGGCGATCAGCACACTGAACCCGATGACAATGGTCCTGAGGCTGTTTCCGAAGAAAGCAAGCGTTGTATTCCAGTAATTCGTATAATACGGTGCGATAAACAGGATCACTGCCGCAAAGCCGATGATCTTCCACCATTTTTTAAACAGAACGCAGACACTGCTGGAGATCAGGCTTCCAAGGGACATCCAGTAGAGGAAGGACGCTCCCCAGATATAGACCGGCGTCAGTGATTCCTCCAGGTCCGTAAGCTTCCCCGTCCATTTCAGCATCATGCCCCAGAAGTAGGAAAAGCCTTCGAAATCATGGAACTGGTCGATGTTGTAATGGTATACACCGTTGTAGAAGTTGATATGCGCAAATACTTTCTGCACGCTGCTTTCCAGAGCAGCTGAGAGATAGTGGATACTGTCAAAGAAGATATTGTTTGTATTCAGGCCGGCTGATACAGTTCCCAGCAGGTATACCAGCCCCGCCCCGATGACCAGGGTAAACAGATTTGCCCAGTTGGGCAGCGGGCTGCTCCAGGTCAGAAGACATAGGAGCGGAGAGATCAGGATCAGCAGCGCCACCCCCATAAAGGCGATCTCCGTACTGGTCTCCTGTGCCACAAAATAGAACGTGGCTATCTGGAAAACAGCAAATATGAAGAATATTCCCAGGAAGGTACAGTCGATCTTTTTCAGCGGTTCCACGTAATTCTGGATGATCTTCCCATAGAAATAACCGGACACCAGCAGTATCAGACATATGACTGCACCGACAGAGACCATGTCCGTATTCCAATGTTCAATAAAATAACTTAAATCCCCCATAAGAAACCCCTTTACTTCTTCAGCCAGACTGTACGGTTCACGATATCCGTATAGCTCTGGATCAGTTTGACGACCTTCAGAGAAACATTCTCATCCTTGTAATCTCCTGGAAGTGCTTTGTATTCATTGTTTTCCCTCATCGCGGCAGACATTTCCAATGCCTGTTCAATGGATTCCGTCGTGATCCCGCCCAGAATGACAGAACCGGCATCCAGTGCTTCCGGACGTTCCGTACTGGTGCGGATCAGCACGCCGTAGAATCCGAGGATCGCGCTCTCTTCCGACAAAGTACCGCTGTCGGAAAGCACGCAGTAGCTGTTCATCTGGAGATGATTGTAATCAAAGAAGCCGAACGGCTGCAGGTTTCTCACCAGAGGATGGAATTTGAAATTTCTCTGTTCGATCCATTTCCTGCTTCTGGGATGGGTGGAATAAATGACCGGCATCTGATATGTTTCCGCCACGTCATTGATCGCTGTCATCAGAGACATAAAGTTGTCTTCCAGGTCGATGTTCTCTTCCCTGTGCGCGCTGACAAGAATATACCTGCCCTTTTCCAGCCCGAGTTCTTCCAGGACCTTACTGCTTCTGATCTGGTCCATATGCTTGTGTATGACCTCGGTCATCGGTGATCCGGTCACGAATACCGTCTTGCCGTCGATACCTTCCGAAAGAAGATACCTTCTGCTGTTTTCCGTATACGGCAGGTTGATGTCAGAGATCGCGTCGACCACCTTGCGGTTGATCATTTCCGAAACATTCCAGTCCCAGCACCTGTTGCCGGCTTCCATATGGAATATCGGCATCTTGAGGCGCTTCGCACAGATCGCAGACAAGGCGCTGTTTGTATCGCCAAGCACCAGCACAGCGTCAGGCTTTTCTTTCAGCAGCACATCATAGGACTTTGCCAGAATGTTGCCCATCGTTTCGCCAAGGTTCTTTCCGACGCATTCCAGATAATAATCCGGCTGCCTCAGATCCAGATCTTGAAAGAAAATATCATTTAAACGCGGGTCATAGTTCTGACCTGTATGCACCAGTATATGATCAAAATAACGGTCACAAGCTTTGATCACTTCACTCAGACGGATGATCTCCGGTCTGGTCCCAAGAATCGTCATTACCTTCAGTTTTCTCATAAATTCCTCCGGATCCATTTCTACCATTATACTTGATTGACATGCTTTTCCAGTATGGAAATCAGGTCATCACGCATGTTTTCAAGGGTATATCCCTGAATTCCATTGATCGATCTTTCACCCAGCTGCGCAGCCAGGTGCGGATCATCCATCAGTGTCATGATCGCCTTACGCAGTTCATCAGCGTTCTCTGCCGGTACGATCAGGGCATTATCATACAGGTTCCGGAATTCCACCGCCGCAACACACCTGTCGGTGGATATGACCGGAAGACCGTAAGCCATCGCTTCATTGATCACAAGGCCCCAGATATCATACCGGGTCGGCAGAACGAAAAGATCTGCCGCGGCATAGTATTCCATGAGCTTCTCTTTTTCCATAAACGGAATAAAGTGAACACTGTCCAGCTGATGTTCCTTCACATAGGCAAGCACATGTTCCTCCGGTTCGCCGCCGATGATATATACACCGCAGTCACGGCCGATCCCGTTCAGTGCTTCAGCGAGGATATCATATCCTTTGCGGGGGATCTGCTGGCCGACGGAAAGGATCATATACGGTTCCCTGATCCCGTTCTTTTCACGGAATTCGTCTTTTCTCTTTCTCATGTCATCCGCTTTCTGCATTTCTTCCCGGCTCATGCAGGAAAAGCGGTAGTGATCGATCTTATCCGTATCGATGTTATAGTAGGCAAAATAACGGTCGGTCTCACTGCCCGGACTGATATAGCCGCTGCAGCGTTTCATGACCATGGAGATCACGAGATCCAGCGGTCCTCTCGGAACAGCCAGTCCGCCGTCCGCCTGCAGGAAGACACGCTTTTTTCTCTTCCTGAACTGTTCGGCCGCATAGATCGCATAGGGATTGGAGTAATCCGAGTTGATCAGGCAGTCACAGGAAGCCGCCATGTCCTGTATGATCCTCCGGAAATTCTGTCTGTTCAGATAAAGACCTGTATAATTCCGGAAAGAACGGTCATACCAGGCAGTCTCCCGGTCGCTCTCAGCCTGTTTTTCATACAACGCGGCAAGTTCGCATTTTTCACCCAGCAGATTCATTACAGCCGTTTTATACGGAGAAGGAATGTTGCTGATCCAGCATACTTTTAATTTCTTCATAGTGTTTTACCTGTCACTCTCTGATACAGCTGCCTGTATCCTTCCAGCATATGTTCAATTGAAAACCGCTGTGCATTCCGGACACAGCTGTCTTTATCAAATATTAACTGACCTGAAGACATCCGTTCAATGACTTTCCGCAGTCCGGCCAGATCATTTTTTTCCAGGATGATGCCGGTACTGTCCGTGATCGTTTCCGTACTTCCGCCTGAGCGGTAGGTCACGACCGGTATGCCGCATGCCTGCGCCTCCAGATTCACCAGGGAAAATGTTTCTTCCTGCGTCGGATTGATCAGAAGATCTGCGGCAGAGTAGATCTCTGCCAGTTCCCGTACGCTGTCGGTCCGGCTGATCGCGATCACGTGTTCCGGCAGCTGTTTTTTCTGCCGCTGTGAAACGCCGATGATGCACAATACCGCATTCTCAGGCAGATCATGCGACAGTGCAGCCAGCTGGTCAAATCCCTTCCGCTCTGTCCAGATGCTGGAACATGCCAGAATCAGCGTTTTATTTTCAAGATTGTTTTTCCTGCGGAAATCCGATTCAAGAGGATGGAATGTGTTCAGGTCGATCCCATTGGGAATGACCGTGCAGTCCGTTTCCTTCAGGAAAGAACCGCTGACCTGGTCTTTCAGCCAGACGGAAGGGACTGCGACATGCAGACGGGAACCGACCGATGTAAAAGCAGCTCTCTTGCGCTCGTAGTTTTCCCGTACATGAGCGCTGCTGTACGTTTTATAGTTCACCCGGGTCTGAGTACAGTGCCTGCATCCGGTCTTCCATTGTTCACAGCCAACCGCTTCATAATGGACACAGTGCCCCGTAAACGGCCAGCAGTCATGAAACGTCCATACGACCGGTACACAGATCTGGGCAAGGAAGCGGAACAGCACTTCTGTATGAAGATAATAGCCGTGGAGATTGTGCAGATGGATGAGGTCAGGCTGAAATGCCTTCAGATCCCCGATCATGCGGTTTGTTTCCTTTGCGCTGCAGAAACCGTGCCTGTCAAACAGTCTTGTTTCCACGGCATGAACGATATTTCCTGCCGGTCCCGTCACACGGTAAGTCTCACAGCCGGAAAGATCCTTCTTTCTGCCGTAGTAGATCCTGGATACAGTTCCATCCATTCCGGCAAGCTGGCTGACCAGTCTGCCGGTGCTGCCGTAGCCTGAAACTGTATTGATGAAGGCAATTCTCATACTCAGTTGTTTTCCGTCTCCTTCAGCGTAAGCGACTTGAACTGATAGTATTTGCTGATGCCGGTATTGATCCAGTAAGAGGTTTCCGTTCTGACTTCTTCATCCTGGATATAGAGAAGATACGGCCTGTTTTTGACAGCAGGAATGATGACATCATTGTCCGTTTTCCTGTTTGCCAGATAGACGGCTTCACGCTCATCCATCTCCGCGTCAAATGCCTGTGCCTGACCGGTGATCAGGGATACCGTTGCGCTGACGGATGTCAGATATGTCATCCGGTCGCTGGCAACACAGCCGAGTGAGAAGATGCAGATGATCAAAGCAGTCCCCCATGAGAAGTACCATTTTCCGAGACGTTCCTTCTGGGCTTCACTGAACAGATCCTCGATCAGGATATGTTTGCGGAGCCAGCCGCACCAGTAAAGTATGACAAGGACTGCCAGCATCAGGAAACTGCAGTATACGGGGTTGGCAGCCCGCAAAGGCACCAGCATGTCATATGTATAGTAGAACGGCGCAAACTGTACTGAAAAAACACCGCACATATAGATCGTAAACAGGATCGGATGGTCAAATCTGAATTTTGTATCTTTCACCGTGATAAAGCAGAGCGGGACCACCAGTCCGGCAAAGATAGCGACCATGTACATGCTTGTCCACTCACTGATCAGGACGCATGCCTCATGGATCGACTTGTAGATCGTCATAAAGACACCGATGCCGGCAAACGCTTCTTTGCCGCGGATAAAGTTGCCCGGTGCCAGCACGGCGATCATAAAGCCTCCGATCATGAAAAGTGCAGGCAGTACAGACAGCACCTTGTTTCTGCTGTTGAGGATAAAGGCAGCTATGGCGATCAGGATATACAGGAAAATAAAGCCCAGGCCCGACTGCATGCTGGCTCCGGCTGTCAGAAAAGCCGTGATGCATGCCAGTACTGTAAACGCGACCGCTTTTCCCTGCTGCTCGGTCATCAGGATCCTGATCGTGAAAGCAAGGGAGGCAAGTCCCAGCCCGTACAGTCCCATGTAATAGACTGCCGACTCATACCAGTAGATACCCTGGGCGGGGTCTGGCATAAAGTTGTAGCCGAGAAGCGCTGTCATGGAAGAGATGATCAGCCATCCGTACTTTTTCATCGAAAAGACCCTGCATAACAGGACATAGAAGAAATAGAAATGGCAGACCAGATAGAAGACACATACGATCACCGGTCCGGTGAAATAATACTGCTCTCCCAATGTGTGCGGGTTCAGCGCCATAACAAATTCCGCAGTATATGTACCCTGCCAGTGGAAGTAATTATAGACCATGTTTTTCCAGGCGCCCTTCAGTACGCCGAGAAGTCCTCTTCCTTCTGTGATCGCCCTGTAAACATGGACGGGTTCCGTGAATTCGTCCGCCATAGGATGCGCATATTTCATCATCAGGAATATGGGGATCATCGACAATATGAATACCGCGATCACCAGAACTGTTAACCGTTTCCATTTTTTATCAAACATATATCCACCTCACCAAATTGTTGTCAGGACAGTTTTATCTTCCTGACACGATCTGCCGGATCACTCCGTATACGACCGCCGGGTTTGCACCTTTCATAATAAACATTGTATTCTCCCTTGTCCTCCGGAAGATCAAAGGAGCCAGGGTTGAAGTTGTGATCTGGGTGATCAGCGTCGCGCTGGCAGCACCGAGAATACCGTATTTCGGAATCAGCACATAATTTAAAACCAGATTGATCGCCGCGCCGATACCGAGAATGTATTTCTGGTATTTCTGATTATCTTCACAGACCATCCATGCCCCTCTTGCAACACCAAGGTAAGCAAACGTATTGATCCATGTTGTCAGGCGCAGGCACGCTACGGACGGTAGATAATCCGCTCCATACAGGATCAAAACAAGATATTTTGCACACAGCATGACCCCGATGGATACCGCTGTACTGAACCATATTACAATACTGTACAGTTTGATGATCCTGCCATGATACAGTTCCTTGTTTCCGCTTTTAAATGCCTCTATGATCGTCGGATAGATCGAAGCGATGATCGCTTCCAGTACAAATGCCCACATGGAATTGAAGCCGATCGCGATACCGTAATGCCCAGTCGCTCCAGTGTTCATGAATTCCTTGATCATAATGCTGTCCATCTGGCTGTAAACAGCGATCATCAGGGCAGAATAAATGAAATGATGGCTTTTTGACAGCATCTCTTTGGCCAGACCTGTGTCCCATGCCATCGGTTTCCGGTACCTGATCTTATATGAAATGTAAAGCAGTATTGCCATGACCATTGTATCCACGGAATTCGCAAACGCGAACCACAGGACATCGCGTCCCTGGATCAATCCGATCAGACGGCATCCGGCAACAGACAGATAGGCGACTGTCTGGATGATGGAAGTGACTTTTGACTCCAGCCTGGACTGATACCAGTAGGTGATCATTTCAAATGACTGGAATACCAGCGTCAATGAAAGCAGTACGGCAACAATGATCATCATACGGTCGCCGGGATTCAGAATACTGATCAGTCCGATCACGCACAAAGAAAAGAATATACTTGAAACAAGACGCATGATCACGGATGTTCCGAGTACGACATTGTCTCTTTCTTTATGATCGATCAGCTCCTTGATGATCACATTATTCAAGCCCAGTGTCGCAATCGCGGTAAAGAACGACACAAAAGCACCGACATAGCTGATCGCACCGAAATTGGACGGTCCCAGGTATCTCGATGTCCATGCGCTGATGATCAGTCCCAGCAGCATCTGCAGAACTCTGGCCCCGATCATCCAGGAGGCATTTTTGATCACTTTACTGTTCATAAAGCCCTTCCAGCAGTTCCGCGATCCTGCCTGCCTGTTTCCTGTTATTCTTTTCGGCAAGAACAAAGCTCTGCGCCTGTCTGCCCTTTTCTTCCATTTCCCCTGCCGGCATGTTTTCGAATGCCTTCAGGAATTTCAGGATGTCTTCAGGTGAGCCGTCACCCAGATCCCCGATGTAATTGAAGTATTCATCCGGTATGCAGGCAAGTCTTGTCGAGGCATGATATGTTCCCGTATGCATGTATTCCATGACCTTGCTGGGGAACGAATATTTGACAAAATCCTGATGGACCGGTCTGGGGTTCAGAAGCAGCGATGCATTTTTCATGATCTCCACCAGTTCACGATTCAGGATCAGGCCCATGATATGAACATGCGGATCATCCTTCGTCTTTTCCTTCAGGGTATCCATAGCTTTCCCGTTCCCGTAGAAATACAGGTCATAGCCGTGATATCCCCACGCAAGGAAAGCGTCCGCAAGGTTCAGGACACCGTTTTCCGGGTCGATCTCACCCGCAAAGATCATCGAGCGGGTCCGTTCCCCTGCCTGTTCGGGAACCGTCTGCGCGTCGCATAATCCCTCCATGACGATCCATGGCTTATGCTTCGGATTCAGTCTTTCATCCATGTATTTCGTCAGGAAAACATAACTGTCACATCTTCGGATGATCCAGTATACGATCTTTGAGAATGTCTGATCGCCTGAGAAGTGTTCCGGAAGATCCGTTACGATACCGGTGCTTCTGAATCCTCTCAGTTTTGAGGCAAGCAGGGCTCCGGCTGCGTTGTCTATGGAAAGCGTATCGACCGCGACTGCCGCGTTTTCCGCAAACATGACATAGAAGAATGCGGCAAGGGCATTCCAGATATTTTTGATTCCGGGAATATTGATGGACAGGCTGTAATGGTAGATATCATGGTCCTTGATCTTTTTGATCAGGTAATCCGCTATGGCTGCGGAGACCGGCACTGCCGTACAGCAGGTGACCTTGTTTCCGTTCAGCTTGAAGCCCTCCGCGATCAGACGGTTGAACTTCTGTGACTGCTGACCAGGACGCACGCTCTTCGTAAAGATCTTTCTGTATGTATCCTCTTCCACGGCATTTGTGAAGAAACAGATATGCTTCGGTTCTGCAAGCATTTTCCTGATCCCGAGTCCGGCAATGGCCGGCAGCAGAAATGAAGGAAGCTTGTTTGTGAACAGTACAAAGATATCCAGGCAGTCACCGAACAGCAGGCCGGCAGACATGATCACCAGGTATTTCCCGCATCGTTTCAGTCCATGCAGGATGTCCCTGCCGGCAAACGTGAACATGACAGCACCAGTCAGGCCGGTCATGGAAAGAATATTGATCACAATATTATGAGCGTTATTGTAATTCCTGTACCGCATCACTGATTTTTTTCCGATCAGGTCGACCGCAGCCTTTTGGATATTATTCAGTCCTACACCGAAAACAGGCTTGTGTTTAAAAAGACTGAAGCATTCTTCCCAGATCAGGAACCGGTTTCCGGTCAGTTTCTGGATCAGTTCGCCCAGACCGTCTTCCACGAAATAATAATGAAGTTTATTTCTCGTCATGACTGCCATGATCAGGAAGCTGACAAGCAGGATCGCCTTCATGATCTTTTTGCCGTTTTTGATACCTGAATGATAAACAAGATATGCCGCGGTAAAGACGACCGCAATAAGGATCGAACGGCAGGAAGAGACAGCGATTCCGGCAAGCTGGATCACCAGGTTCACTTTGTCAAACAGCAGGCCGCTCTTTTTTTCCCTGAGAAAGTACATGCTCAGCATGCCGGAAATATAGGCATTCAGCGCGAGCTGGTTGCCGTTATGGTAAAGACCGCCGGTGCAGAAATGCAGCAGTTCATAATGCCACTGTTCATACTGTTCAGCAGGATATACCTGCAGAAATCTCGGAAGCAGTCCGGCATAATGCGTACCGAACAGTCCGTTCAGCAGCGTAAAGGATGTCAGTACGAACAGGATCACGGTAATGACACGGAACAGCATATTGATCCATTTTCCGATCTCTTCCATGTTTTCCCGCCCTGTATAGCACATGGACGCAAACAGGTACATGACCAGTTCCATCAGCATCACGATCGAATACACATCCGAGTATTCCGGGTTTGCCAGGATGCCGATGAACAGCGTCACCAGCAGAAGCAGATTGGTCCTGTTCTGCGAGATCATTTTTTTCGGACTGCGGAAAAACGCAAAGGCAATATAAAAAGCAGCGGCGAAAAAGCTGACATAAAAAACAAATGCTGTGCTGAACGGAATAAAATCCGTAAAGAATCCGAGACACACACAGAAAAAAGCAGTAAACAGCTGTATTTTCTTAAGACTTGTATCCAGATCCATAAAGTACCTCATATCCTGAACTGATATGTTCTTTATAACATATCAGTCAAAGTATTATATACCCTTTTGTACAAATGTTTCATCGATTCAGGAGAGAACGGTATAAGGAGTGATAATTCATCATCATATTCCGGTCGCTGAAACATTCTGCACGCTTCAGGCAGTCTTTCCGGTCAAATACCGGATTCTGATACTGGCTGTTGATGCATTCCGCAAGTGCCGCCACATTCCCCTTTTCGATCACCATACCGGTCTTTTCATCGGGTATTTCGGGACTTCCGCCGGTCCGGTATGTGATCACAGGCGTTCCGCAGGCAAGTGCTTCGATGTTGACTGTGGGGAAAGTGTCTTCATACGTCGGGTTGATCAGAAGATCCGCTTCCCCGTACAGGCGGATCAGTTCCTGCTGGTCTGATGTATGTTTATATACCGTACAGTTAGGAAGCTTTTTAAACTGGTCCGATCCGGCCCCGATGATCACAGCGCGGATCCCTTCCTTCAGCATCGGCATCAGTTTTTTGATGTCCTCTGCCCCTTTTTCTTTCGTCCAGACACTGGCAATAAACAGCAGGGTAAAACCGTCTCTGTTCTGTCTGTCCGCATCATGGAATTTTGTCAGATCGATCCCGTTATGGATGACTTCTGAAGGATAGTCCTTCAGATAGGATGTTTTCACGATCCTCTGAAGCCATTGGGACGGCGTGACGATCGTCATGTTTTCCAGCCCGGTCACAGCAGCCTTCTTCCTCCGGAAGTTTTCCGGGATATGCTGTTTGAAAAGAGAAAACGGATAACCCCATGGATACGGGCATTTCCGGCATTCCGTCTGATACTGCGTGCATCCGGCATTTTCAAAATGCGGACAGTAGCCGGTCATGGACCAGCAGTCATGAAGCGTCCATATGACCGGTCTCCCGTATTCCTTCAGCCAGGAAAACAGCACTTCGAGATTCAGGTAATATCCGTGCAGGTTGTGCAGATGGATGATATCCGGGGCAAACCGCTTCACTTCTTCGATCATCTTCCTTGTTTCGGAAACATTTGAAAAGCCGTTGTTGTTGAACAGGATCGTATCAGCGGCACTGACGGCATTTCCGGCAAACCCGGTCATTTTATAAACGGAAAAAGAATGTTCACGCGTATAATTTTTTCTTCCGTAGCAAACCAGGGCAGAATCCGCACTGGCCGCAAGTTTTTCCACGATCTTTCCGGTCGAACCGAAACCGCAGACAGAATTGATATAACAGACTTTCATATATACTTCTCCCTCACGATCCGGGACACTAATTGGGGATATATACACCAAGGGATCTGACATAAGCCAGAATATCGATCGACATCAGCACCATGACAAAACCCAGGCCGGCCGCAAGACAAAGCAGATCGATCATACTGCGTGATGCGGCATGATGATCGTAGATCCGTTTTACCAGGAAGACGATCAGTACCAGCAGGATCACAAACGATCCGAATGTTGCCCTCTGGGGATAACTCGGAGAGGCGAGCATCGCCAGCACACTGATCACAAACCAGGCAGCACTGAAGCGCACCAGGCGTTTTTCCGGTTCCGTAAATTCCTGCAGCTTAAGATTGCAGCCGTACAGGATCGCTGTGATGACCAGCGGCATGAACAGCCAGTCAGCCCACGCGTTGACCTGTCCATGACCGCGGTATGCGATCGACATCAGGCCGGAGCTGAAGCCGGAACTGCGGACAAAATTGCCCGGTGCCAGGATCAGCAGGCTGCAGCCTGCCGCGCTGAACAGTATCATCAGGAAGCAGAAGAACGGAACCTTTTTCTTTTCACGCAGAAGCGAATAGACTGCTGCCATCATAAACAGCACCATGGACGGAGCCATGTTTTCATTTGTCCAGCCGCCCAGCAGGGCCACCGGCAGAAGCAGATAGTGCTTCGGCGTGATCCGGTGATCCGGATCCCTGAGCAGGCAGAAAAACGGATATGCCGTGATCAGGATCAGAACGGACGTCCAGAGATAATTGGCCATGCCGGTATACCAGTGCAGTGTCTCTTCAAAATACGGATTGATGTAGTACAGGAGTCCCATCACAAAGACCGCGTACTTCACTTCAGGCACCTTTCCGAATGCGCACAGGCAGATCATATACGCAAGCACGAAGAAACATCCTGCGTTCAGGAAAGCTGATACGGGTTTGGGCATCAGAAACAGGAACTGCAGGATCGTATGAGCGACGGTCCTGCCTCCCCAGGTAAGATAATGCCGGACCTGGAAATAAATGACATCGGAAACAGAAGAGAGTTTCTCAGCCGATTCCCACTTGTTCATATAGACCAGGTCATCCGCGAAAAAGTCTGTATAGAGATACATGATAAACAGCATCACGAAAAGGACTGCAGCGATCAGCACCGCGGCCGTTTTCACCTGTTTTTCTTTTAATCCGGTCAGTTTATGCATATCAAACCCTTTTCTTCATCACCCTGTTTACAAGACTGTCTGCCGCCGCCTGTACCAGCACGGCAAGCACCAGAGTGATGACAAATACGATGATGAATCTGGCGAATCTGTTCATCCCGCCGATATACGGCAGAAGGAAATAATGGATCAGGTAGATGTTGAAGCTGTACTTGCCGATAAACAGACATAGATCTGTCTGAAGCAGCCTGCTTACGGCATTCCTGCCCTCAGCGCATAATGCGATGATGCAGATTCCCGAAACGATACTGCAGGTCAGCGGGAAGCGCCAGCCAACATAAAAACCGGCAAAGCGCGGATCATACATCTGCAGAAATGTGTCGGATGACAGGATCCCCGCAAGAAGACAGAGCGCGCTGATCGTACCGCACAGAAGCGGCGATGCCTGATGTTCTTTCAGGACATGATTCTTCAGCCACCGGTACAGATAAGCGAACGCGATCCCGGCAGTATACTGCCAGATCCTGAATTCATTCCGGCTTCCGTCCTTCGGCAGGAATACATATTTCACATTCAGGGTAAGTCTCAGACATACTGAAACAAGCAGTACGAACAGAAAACAGAAAAGATCTGATCGGAAAAGTGAAGATTTCTCCTTCAGAAACAGCATGATGCGCATGATCAGCGGTGTCAGAAGATACATGAACATCATCTGCTGGATAAACCAGAGATGATGATAACTGTTGAAGAAGAACACGCATCCCAGCAGCTGGAACAGCGACATCGTTTTCCCAAGTGTCAGAACATTGACGAGAAACAGGACGATGTAATAAACAGGCAGGATACGGAGCGCTCTTCTCTTATAGTAGTTCAGGATATCTTCCTTCCTCCGGAAATTCGTCTCGTTCAGATCACGGAACGGATTGAGCGCGAGGAATCCCCCGAGACAATAAAAAATGGCATTCCCGATCCCGCCCTGGTTCAGTATATCAACGTGGCTCATGACCACCAGAATGACGCCGAATGCACGCAGCCCTTCCAGCTGCACACAGGCAGATCTTCCATTTGTTTTCAGATTGAATAAAGCATTCATAAAGCGCTTATATCCTCCCCGTCTGCTGAAAAGTCAAGGTATATTTTCTCAAGCTTCAGAGCTTCTTTCTCAATATTATAACCTTTTTCCGTGATCTCATCCACGCGGCTTCGGCGCTTCACATCCATGGCCTTCAGACAGGTGTCTGCCCATGCATCAGCCGGATCGGACAGACTGCGGAATGATATCAGGTCTGTCAGCCTGACTTCATCTGAAATGGTGTCTGAAAGCACACACGGCAGGCCGCAGCACTGGGCGTCGACCACGGTGATCGGGAGCCCTTCATACAGCGAAGGGAAAAGCAGCAGATCGGCCGCCATAAAATAGTCCCTGAGCCTGTTCGTAAAGCCTGCGAATACAACATGATCTACGGTCTGATCCGCCTGTATCTGCTTTTCAATATCGGCTTTCAGTGGTCCGTCTCCCAGTATATGAAGAACACATGAGCGGTCCTTCTTTACGATCTGCGCAAATACCTTTGCGGCAAATCCGATATTCTTCTGTTTTTCCAGTCTTCCGGCTGCCAGGATCAGCTTCTGATCCTCCCTGATGCCCAGTTCCTCACGGAAAGCATTTCTTCTGTTTTCATCATACGCAAAGACACTGCAGTCGATCGCATTCATGATGTACTTCACCTGATCCGACTCTGCCATCTTACTGCCGTAAAGATATCTTCCGGCATTTCCCGAGCAGGCAAGGTATACATTTGCGTACTTCCGGTAATTCATGATAAACAGCTTGTTGCGGATGCTCTTGATCGGATCATCGCTCAGGCTGGCATTGAAGCTGTGAATGATGCGGCAGGGTATGCCGTATTTTTTTGCCGGTTTCAGGACCATGCTGACCTGACCGGGATATGTCAGGTGCACAGCGTCAAACTCCCGGTGATGCACGTAAAAGAATTCGTCTGTCAGTCTGAGCAGCTTCAGGTAGTTTCTTACGGTAAGCTCCGGAAGATACCAGATCCTGGTATCCGCCTTCCTGATCGTATTCTGGAACGCGGTGTTTCTCTGTTCTGTATAGATCAGGAAATCAACGCGGACCCTTTCGTCAAAATGCCCGGTAAAGTCACGCACAAAAACACCGACTCCGCCGGTTGGTTCGTTTGCCAGCACAAACAGGACCCGTTTCATACCTTCTGTCCTTTCAGGGTCCGGTATACTTTCCTTAAAATGTCATACGTTCCTGTTTTGTGTGCCGCTCTGAGGATCACACCCTGTATATTGGCAACTGCCCTGCGCTTTGTCTGCAGCAGTTTCACTTTAAGGTCGGGTCTCCCGGCATTTTTTGCCAGTGCTTCGATCAGCGCCAGATCATCGCGGTCTTTGCCTTCATTCCGTTTTTTCTTGAATCTGCGGATGTTTTCCAGTGTCATGAATTTGCGGTCAAAATAGATAAACCAGTTTTCCGGGTCTGTCACTGCTTCCGATGCACTCATTCCATAGTATTCCAGCAGGTGATTGTGTGAGCCGGGTATGTCATCCATGGAAATAAAATCCAGATCCTCCGCCTGACGGATCCCGTACAAAGCCAGAACGATCGAACCGGTCAGGACCGTTCTCTGATAGTCAAAATGGTCTCCCTGTTCCAAAAGCTCAAATGTATTTCTGAATTTTGTCGACTGACAATGATTCATGAAGTCTATGGAGTTCTCAGACAGCAGAAGTTCCGCCATTGATTCTGTTTCCTTCAGATTGTCTGTCGCATGCATAGAATGTTTTTCCAGGCCGAAAAGATCCCTCAGGTTTTCCTTTGCTGCTGTCATCTCAGCATAATCTTTGATATCGGTGAAATAGACCTTCACCGGATCAAATGTCGGAAAGCATGGCAGCAGTTTCCGGTAGACCCCGGAGAAACCATCCCCATCATGATCCTGTGCCCAGGAGTATTCCGAATAGATCTGTGCCAGATAATGGAATGCCCCGTTCTCATTCAGGGAAACTTCCTTCTTATAAACGATGCCGAACCGCTCTTCCAGCATTTTTTCCACTTCAGCATCATGTCCTTTGGCGGAAGGCCACAGGTTCAGACAGGCGGTCTGCTTTCTGTGCACATATTCCAGCACCATCTGATCCAGGCACCATTCCTCGATCCCTCTTTCCCGGAACCATTCATAGGAGTATCTGTCAAACTCCGCCTTGACGGGGAGTCGGATGATCTTTACCGGGATCCCCAGCATCAGCGCGCACGCGATTCGGTGTGCTCCGTCCATCGCCTGCATATCTTCATCAACAGGAACAGGCAGGGCATCCGCAGAATAGCCGCTGTGTTTCATGCCCTCAAACAATGTGTTAAACGCGTCAATAAAGGCTGCCTTTCCGGTTTTTGTGCTTCCGGCTTCAACAAAGGACCCTTTTGTCATGATCCTGATATGTTCAAGATACAGTTTTTCCGCATATGCGGGGGCTGTTTCCCTGAGCTTCAGATACAGGACCTTCGCCATCAGATCAAGTCTGTTCCTGTTCACCAGAAGATCCGCAGGAACTTCCTCACACGAAAAAACCATATCATCTGAGAGATGATATGCGTGGTAAACGAATTCTGATGTCAGCTCACTAAGCTTCTTCATCAAATGAAGATCTCCTTGCGGCAATCTTAAAGACAAGCCCGCGGACACCTGCGGGCATCCATTTTTCAACGATCTTACGCTTCAGCATATTTCTGTTATAGAGGGTCTGGTTAATGATCCCGTCCTGCAGAAGAATATCCTGGATCGCTTTTTCGCTTTCAAAATATGCATCTCCGCCTCTGCGGGAATACATGTCTTTTCCGACTCTTACATCCACGAGCACTTCCTGCAGATTTGCGAACTTACAGCCGGCTTCAAACATGCGGATCCAAAGCAGGTAGTCTTCATTGTAATGAAGGTCCTGATAGTTTCCGGCCTTCAGCACTTCGCTCTTTTTATACATGACCGTCATATGGTTTAAAGGGCATCTGGTCTTCAGGTATTCCCTGATCTCTTCATCCGTCTCGGGACAGACCCTGTATCCTGCTGTATCATCCGGGTCATCGTCATAAAATTCACGTATGACGCCGCCGCAGACCGACAGTTCAGGATCATCCTCAAACATCTTCAGCTGCTTTTCGATGCGGTCTTTCCTGGAGACATCATCTGAGTCCATACGGGCGATCAGTTCATTGCGGCAGGCGGAAACACCCTTGTTCAATGACGGACCGAGGCCGAGATTCTCTTCGTTTTCCAATACCGTGAACAGGCCTTCATACTCGCTGACAAAAGCATCAACGATCATATCAAGTCCGTCCCCAAGAGGACCGTCTTTTACGATCACGATCTCATCCGGAGCAGCAGTCTGGTTGATCATGCTTAAAAGCGCCGCAGTGAAGCGCTCCGGTTTTTCTTTCTCATAAACTGATATCAATACACTATACTTTTCTGTCATATACATAATCATCATATCACCTTTAGCCTGTGTTCGGTATGTAAATCACATATTTAGGGCATCTTAACTTTTCATTTTCCGGTTCCGTGAAAAGAAAAAGAAAGGCTTAGAACGATGTATCAGTCATGTGACCGCAGGCCGGAGAAGTGTCTGCCGGGAAGAATTTGCCAATCATGTTCACGAACGGATCGTTTTAATATAAAATTTATTCATGACCCGGAACTATGGGAGTTTCCGGCAGAGTTTTTGATGAGGTATGTATGAAGATTGCGTATATCGTGATATGTCACAAAGATCCCGAGCTTCTGGGACGCCTGGCAGAAACACTATATTTTGGAGAAGATCACCTTTATGTACATGTGGACCGGAAATCAGAGATCGGTCCGTTTCAAAATGCCTGCAGGAATTCCCGTCATGTGACCTTTATCGAAGACAGGGTCGATAATTACTGGGGCGGATGGAATTCGATCAGGGCTACCATGAACGCACTGATCTGCGCAAGAGACAACGGGCCGTATGACCGGTATGTTCTGCTGCAGGGACAGGACTACCCGCTTCATTGTCCGCAGACGATCCATGCCTTTTTTGAAGCGCATGAACATGAGGAGTTCTGCAAAGGACTGGATATGACGCACGCAGACGACAAAGACGATTACATGAAGATCTGCGGCTACTACCTGTATGACTACAACAAAAACAACCTGTTTCTGAAAGCCTGCAGCTATGCCCTGATCTTATTCAATTCCCGCGGGATCCGCTACCGCCCTGCCGTATTCAGGAATCACGGACAGGAGTGGATCATCTATCACGGCTGGGCCCAGTGGTCCCTGAGTGATCAGGCTGTTTCGCACGTCCTTCAGACATACCGTGAGAATACCGCATACAACAAATTCATCAGGCACAGGTTTCCGCCCGATGAGCTGTACTTCCCGACGATCATTTATAACTCCCCTTTCAAAGAGAAAGTATCAGACTATACGGTCATTTCCAGGGAAGGCAAGCAGACGATCCTGAACCTGACATACTTCGAATATCCAAGCACGGTCGTTGAATTCAGGGATCCTGCCCTGCTGCAGGAGCTGCTTGATACAAAAACGCTGTTTGTCAGAAAGGTCTCCTCGGAACATTCCGCCGCGCTGCTCGACGCAATTGATGAAAGCATCGGCCGGGAGCTCCGGGAGAAGCGTTACTGCCTGTAAACATACAGCTCTCATGCCTGCAAGTACAGGAGTGCTATAATAACCGGGATGGAAAGACCGGCTGAAAGAGGCCGGCACAAAGATGAAGCATAAGATCTTCAAAGGATAGAACATATGAGCAGAATATCGATTATCGTACCTGTCTATAACGCGGAAAAAGAGCTTCCGGAATGTCTCGACAGCATCGTCGGCCAGAAAGAAGCTGATTTTGAACTGCTTCTGATCGACGACGGTTCAAAAGACGGAAGCTGGAACGTCGTTCAGGAATATGCAAAAAAAGATCCGCGCATCAAAACATATCACCAGGAAAATCAGGGCATTACAGCGACCAGAAGAACAGCAGTCAATATGACCTCAGGCGATTATATCTGGTTTATCGATGATGATGACATCATCACGCCGGGATCCATCGCCAGACTTACGGCGGTCCTGGACGAAAAAAAGCCTGATGTACTGTGGTTCGGGTATTCCGTGAACTTCATGGAAGAAAACTACAGCTTTGTCTGTACGCTTCCGGAACGCACTTATGAGCATACACTGGAAGCCGTTCACAATTTTTTTGCGACAGACAGTTTCAACATGTACTGGAACAAGCTGTACAAGGCGGATATGCTGAGAAACCATGACGAATTCTTCCCGATCGGAAAGGACCAGTCAGGCGACCTGATCTTCAACTGCGAAGTATTCTCCCGTGCAGGGAAAGTGACCGTATGCCCGGATGTCATTTATCAATACCAGAAGCGTTCCAAGGAGACGATGGTAAACCGTTTCCTGCCCGACAGCGAAAAAATACTGAATGACAAAGAAGAAGGCGTGCGGAAGATGTTGGAGTCGCTGGGTGCCGGAAATGACAGCCTGATCAATGATTACCTGCTCAGGGAATATGAAGTGTTCGTGATCAATCTGTTCGCCGAGAACTGCCCTTACAGCAGAAAAGAAAAGATCCGGATGATCCGGAACAACATCACGACTCCGAAAGCCAGATCAGTGATCGCTCAGGCAAAACCGGTCAACATTTATTCAAAAATATTCCGTACCTGTGCCGGAACCGGAAATGCCGGTCTGATCTGCAGCACTTATGCCGCGCTCAGTACGGCAAAAAACCGGTTCTCGGGGATCTATCAGGCATTCCGGAAACTATCCTATAAAGGAAAAGGATCGTAATTATGAAAGTAATGATGCTGTGCGGCTTCCTGCACCAGGGTGCGGGGAAATACTTCGGCAGGACAGATGACAACGGCGGCGGCTGGATCTCCGGAATGATCAACGGTCTGAAGAACAGTTCCGGCATAGAGCTGTATTATGCCGCATTCGAAAAAGGAGAGGATAACTCTGTATCAAAGGCCTCAAGCGATGGTGTGGAATACAGTCTTGTCACCTATAAAGACAGTTCTTATGCCTGCAGTTATCTGCGTCAGACGGGCTGTGATGTCTATCATCTCTTCGGGGCGGAAAATCCGTTTGTGCAGGACATCCTGGCAGGGATCCCCTTTGATAAGACGCTTGTTTACATCCAGGGACTGATCAGTGAATACTATTACCACTATAAAGCAGGATACGACCTCTATTCTCCCGCCAGCCCTCTTTTCAGCAAATATATAGACCTCAACGCAAATATGTTCCGTGAACGGGGCAAAACCGAGATCGAAGTATTCAGGCAGGCAAAGTTCATTGCCGGAAGAACAGACTGGGATCATGCTTTCCTGCTGAAGCATCATCTGGATGCTGTATATTATCATCTGGATGAAACACTGCGCGCTCCCTTTTATACGGCTGAAACATGGAGCCCTGAATGCATGGAACCCCATACCATCTATGTGACCCAGGCAAACTATCCGATCAAAGCAGCGCATATGGTCGCCGAGATGCTGAAGATCCTCAGGCAGAGTTATCCGGACGTCAGATGCCTGATCAGCGGTGAGAACCTGATGAAGGCACAGAGTCCTGCCACAAAGCTGGGCGTTTCCTATGCCAGTCATATCCGGAAGCTGATCCGCAGGTATGGTCTTGAAAACAGCATGATCTACATCGGGGAACAGGATACGGAAAGTGTCATTTCGCACATGCAGAATGCCAACGTCTTCCTGTCACCATCCTCCATTGAAAACTCATCCAATTCCCTTCAGGAAGCGATGCTGATAGGGACGCCATGTGTCAGCAGCTATGTAGGAGGATTGAACACCATCGTATCCTCCCCTGACCAATGCCTGATGTATCCCTTCGATGATCCGATGCTCGGTGCCTATCAGATCGCCAGGATCTTTGATGACAAAGAACTGGCTGTATCGCTGTCAGAAAAAGGATCCCGGCGCATCAGATATCTCGCTGACCCGGAAAAAAACGCAAAGCAGCTGACCGGTATCTATCGCGACATGTACAGCCGGATACAGCACAAGTAAAAATACTCCTTTCTTCAATGGATGCCATTGCAGGAAAGGAGTTTTCTTTTGGCCTGAAACAGATATCAACAGCATGGCTGCGTTTCGGAGAAAAAAGATCAGGGCTGCCTCTGCAGGCAGCCCTGATCGCCATCTTTGGATTCTGTGATCAGTATTCGAGTCCGAGTACGCTTCTGATGAGATTGCCGATATCAAGTATCAATGACTGTTTGCCGATATTGAAGGTCACCTTCTTCGTGCCTCCGAATTCTCCGATACCGTGCAGGATCAGTGTAGCCTTTCCGGCTCTGATATTGTTTGTGACCGATTGGATCTCATAGTCAACACCATATGTCAGAGTCCTCGTGCCGATTTTGACTGTCAGGTTGTCTTTGCCCGGTACGATCTGAGCACCGGAATACTCAAAGTATTTGTTCTTGCCGTTCTGATAGTCGATCGCAACCTTCGCGGATGAGAGGTTCGTCGTTTTCAGGATGACTTTGTATTCCGTTTTCAGTGTTCCGTAATAGGAACCGATACCTGTCGCTTCAACTGCGATCACCGTTCCGGGTGAAGGAACATCCGTCGCGCGGATCGCTGTTCCGTAAGCTCTGTTGTATGTTGAGGAACCGTTGACCTTGGCATCCTGTGCATAGTAGTAAGTCAGGACATAATCCTTGTTGAGCTTCAGCTTCTTGCCTTCATAATCATAGATCACAGGCTTGACATAATTCTTTGTTCCCTTTTTGGAAGCAGAATATACGGAATCCGCAGCTTTCATCGTCATATAGGAGATCTCTTCTTCCATGATCAGGAAGTTGTTGTTGGCGATCGTCCCCTTATAATTTCCCTTCAGAATGATCGAGACTGACGGAGGATTCTTTGTTTTGAAATATTCATCTGTATAGATTTTCTTATTATTAAAGTATTTTAGCGTATAGTCCTTATTTTCAGCTAGCCATATTTTATCCAGCTTTTCGCCGGTCATTTCATCTATGTACGGTTCGGTCTTCAAATATACTTCGACATACGGTTTTGCACCGGTCTTCGTGAATGTAATGTAACCCACATAGATTTCAAGATCTTTCTTTGTGATCTGTTTCGCGGTGATCGTGAATTTTTTGGTCAGCGTTCCTGTATACTTGCCGATACCCTTGAATTTAACGGATCCGCTGCCCTTCTTCTCTCCGTTGACATCAACAACATAGTCAACATCTTCCGTCAACTCCTCGTCGCCGTAATAGAGTGTAACCTTTGACAGACCTGGTCTGGACGGGTTGGTCTTATACAGTTCCTTCAGTTCGAAGGTCGTGCCTTTATATGTTACGGAAGTCCCCAGGCAGTAGACTTTCGCTTTGCTGATGGATCTGCCGGTGATCTTGAAGCTGCCTGTCTTTTCACCGAGATACTGGCTTCCTTCAGCCGCTTTGATCGTCAGGCTGACTGTTCCGATATCTTTCGGGTCTGCCGGTGCAGTGCTTTCGATGACATAGTCTTTTCCTTTTTCAAGAAGCGTCTTTCCCATCTTGACGGTTATATCCAGGGTTTCTGAGTCGATCGTTTCGCCTGTATATTCAACATTGGCGATCTTGATCGATGCCTTGCTGAGAAGCTGCGCTTCAGATGTGACATGGATCGGAACCGCAAGTCTTGTAGCAGGATCGGATGTATAGTTTTTGACACCTGTGATGATCGCATAATAATCACCGGGTTCTGTAATGCCGTCTTCCAGTACCTGGGTGCCTGCTGCGTCTTTGCTGTATGCGACGACAAAGTCTGTCTTGTTCTTCAGTTTTCTGCCGTCCCACAGGATCACAGGAACAGGACGAAGCGCCTTTGTTCCGATCGACAGATAAAGTTCACTCTGATACTTGAAGTTATTCTCTGCACTGATCGCAATCGGTTCGATCTGGAATGGTGCATATGTGCTTCCTTTGTAATTGCCTTTGCCGGTGATCGTTACATAAGATATCTTTGTCTTCTTTGCAGGTTTATAAGAACCGTCATCCTGGAGCGTCACTGTACATGCAGGGGAATCCTCAGGACAGACATTGACATTGTTTTTGTAGGTGATCTTATAATCCGTACCGACCGCCAGTTCTTTGTTCCGGTAATAGACTCTGATGTCGGGGAATGTGATCTTTCCGCCTGTAAACTGGACCTTCTCATCAATTCCCGCAGCCCACAGTCCGGCGGGAAGATGATACTTGCCGTCATCGCCCTTCCACTTTTCAAGATCATCCGGCCAGATCTCCCAGGTATGTTCATCTGTCTCTTCAAGTTTGAATACAGCGACTTCACTCTCCGTCATCTGTGTCGGCTTAACAGCGATCACTTTCAGCATGAAGCTGCCGCCCGGGAACGGGAACATGCCTGTATATTTTGTACTGCTTGTTGTAGGAGTGCTCCCGTCAGTCGTGTAGTAGATCACAGCATCCTTCGTGTCTGAATGCAGGATGATGCCGTCACCTTTTACGAGTGTATTCGGATATTCATCCCCGTCATATTCGTAAGCAGGGAACTCATAATAGGACTCATACAGGTAAGAAGCTGTCGGCTTCTTGACCTGGTCCTTTTCTTTAACAGTGACCGGAAGGTCTGCTGTCAGTCCGCCGTCATGTGTTTTAACGGTAATGATGACAGGATCATCTCCTGTTACCGCAAGCGCGGAAACAGTACCGTCTGAAGCGATCTTGACCTTTGCTGAATTGGATGAAGTCCAGGTGACCGCTTTGTCAGTCGTATCTGCCGGGATAAATACCGGAACCAGTTTCTCGCTCATGCCGACAGTCATCGTCAGCTCACTGATCTCAAATGAAACAGCCTTCGGGTGAACGATGACCGTGATCTTACTGCTGGCTTTGAATCCGCCGTCATTTGTAGTAACAGTGATCGTACATGTGCCGCCCTTCTTCGCTGTTACGACACCCTTACTGCTGACCGTAGCGATCTTGGTGTTGGAGCTCTTCCAGGTGACGGTTTTATCTGTTGCATTGTCAGGTTTGACTGTTGCAGTCAGTTTCACCGTCTTGCCAAGATCTACAGATGCCTCTGTCGGTGATACAGATACACCCGTGACCGGCTGGATGACCTTCAGTTCGACTTTTACTTTATATGATGATCCATCCAATGAATTGGTTGCGATCAGATATGCTGTTTCATTATTATTCGGCTCACCTTTTGCCTTAACTGTCGAACCGGAGATGGATGCGTACTTCTTTCCCGCAGTATCAAGTGACCAGGAAGTTGAATAACCTTTTGTGCATGCGATCGTTCTGGTCTGTCCGCCAAGGGAAACGTTGATCCTGCAGCTGATGGAAGGAAGATCAGCTGATTTATTGACCTTCAGCTTCACCAGAGATTTGCTTGCGCTGAAACTCGGTGAATGGAACAATCCGCTCTTGATGCCTACGGAAACATCCTGATCCCAGTTGACGGCAGCAGTCTGCGACGTATTGTTTGCAGGATAATCACTGAACATCATGACCCAGTAATCGACTCCGTTATAGATCACGTGACCGATACCGAAGGATTTATTGCTGGAATACAGCGAACATGTACGCTGTTTGTTGTTTGCCAGTACAAGATTCAGCACCTGTGCAGCAGTACTCATCGTTCCGCCGCCGGAATACAGCAGGTTTTCATTCAGATTCGTTGTGCTCTGATTGCCGTAGACTGTTTTATCAAAGATCGTATGCCATGCATTGCCGTTGGGTCTTGTATGAGAGTAATTCATTACAATCTCGGCAGCTCTCTTCATCGCATATTTTTCGATCGTATAGTCATAGGTCAGTGTATTGATCTTAGCAGTGTTCCATCGGTAATAGTTCAGCTGCTGGGCCAGGTCTCTTGCGCTGCTCTGATTGTATGTTACGGAATAAGTTCCGGTAACAGCCGCTGCTTTGACATCATCCATTGCCCTGATCGATTCGTATTCAACATCCGGTTCCGCCAGAACGACTACAGCAAATGTACTTGAACTGCCTTCGATCTCTCCGGTCACCTGTACAACACCGCTTTCAAGTGCTGTTACAGCGACTTCACCTTCTTTTGATGTATCGATCGAAATGATGTCTTCCGCATCAATTGTCCACTCAATATCCTCAAATTTACCGTCAGCCAGCTCATAGGAAACGATGACCGTATCACCGATCTCAAGTTCATAGCTTCTCTCTTCAAAAACGATCTGGGCGTCTTCTGCTGAGACGACCTTGACGACCGCGTCCGCAGTTGCAGTACCGTCAAGAACGGATGCCCTGACATTTGCGATGCCCTCTTTCAGCGCTGTCACATTGCCGTTCTCATCCAGTGCGATCACGGTATCATCATCCGTGCTCCAGACAACAGCGGTCTCTTCCTCTGTGCCGGTCACAACGGCTTCAAACGCAAAGGTATCGCCGACCTTCAGTTCAACATCTGAAGCTGACAATGTCACTGAAACTTCTGCCGGTTCCTGTTCCGGTTCGGTTTCCGTTCCCTCTGCAGGTTCTTCCGTTTCTGTCGGTTCTTCTGTTTCTGCCGGTTCCTGTTCCGGTTCACCGGTCTCTTCTTCATCAACTTCTTCAGATGGTTCTTCCGAAACAGTTTCATCCGGGATCTCCGTGACTTCAGGAACTTCTTCAGTTTCTTCCGTCACCTCCTCAACAGCTGTTTCTTCCTCATCCTGAGTCAGTACCTCATCGATAAGTTCTTCCGTTTCCGGAATCTCTGCGACGATCTCCGTTTCAGGCTCTGCTGCTGTTGCTTCAGGGTCTGCTGTTTCTTCAGCATAAACATTCAGTCCCTGAGGTACAGCCATCATCAAAGCCAGCATTAAACGCATCGTACCGTTAAATCTGCTACTCCTTTTAAACATACCTGCCTCCTGAATTTTCTGACATATTGACCCTGTTAAAAAATGCTTTCACAAATTGTATATAATAACAAAATCAATATATTGACCAATTACCTTGATAATAAATTTCCGGCATCGATTTGTCCAGTACAGCTTGGATTAAAAAATCACATTTCCGGAAGTGAACGGATCTCTCTTCCCGGCAGCCGCCTGCCAAAAGAAAAAGCAGCGCATGGCTGCCGTTTCATTGCTTTATCTGAACTTTTCGACCGTACCAAAATACGGATCTTCATAGTTTTGAGCAAATTCATTCAGTTTTTCAGGATCGTATTTCACGGGGATCAGATGATACGGAACTTCATCCAGGTCTTCCCATTGATCATTCCCGTCCGCGACTTTATGAGATCCGCTTCCATCCAATCCGATGTTGTAAAGGAATGTATGCGCCGGATAGACCGTCATCTGCGCATTTCTTGTCTGCTCGAATACCCAGCGGACTGCCCAGGAGTCGACCACATGATTCTTCTGGTTTCTCAGCATCGTCAGCAGGTCCCTGCCTGCCCTGTTCAGGTTCTTCAGCCGTTTCGGATGCCGAAGGATCGTATCGTAATCTTTCATGGTCCAGTCTGTCTGATCCCATCTGTCTTTCCAGGTAGCCCAGCCCCAGCTGCTTCCGCGGTATGTGAAATAAACATCGTCCGCTGCTTCATTACATTTCAGGTCATAGGAATAACCGCTGATCGACCAGACTCTTTGATCGTCTTTATAGTATTCCAGAGCCTCGTTCATGTACTCCAGATAGTTCTTATGTGAAACAAGATCATCCTCCGTCACGATCACCGAGCCGTACTCGTTCATCACCTGATTGACGCCGTTGATCACCGATCTCGCCAGTCCGAAATGCTTCTCGGCCTGATAGATCCTGACAGAACGGAACCTTGATACTTTCTTGAAATCATAGAGGACCTTTTTGACCGCCTCAGTCTTTTCAAGATCATTTTCCTTTCCCGGATCATAAGCATCACAGAAAATGATCAGGTCTGTGTCCGGGGCAAGCGTATTATTGTTGAGCGCATCCAGGGTCAGTTTTGTTTTTTCTGCCCGGTTATACGTAAATACAATAGCGGGTGCTGTCATAGTTCCTCCATTATTTCCTGATCTTCTTTCTGACTCTTTCCTGTATCATTCCGGTGAATTCCTTCATACCCAGGTATGACATTCTTGCCCAAGATGTCGCCCTGACCTGATAGCGGGTGACCTGTTCCTTGTTGGAAGGCATATTGTTCTTTTCAACAGCCGTCAGATCATAAAGGAAGATCTCTCTGCCCGGGATATCGTTGGTCAGGTTGATCTCCTGCGGTCTCATCCTGAGGCCGTATGTCCTGATCACATGATAATTCAGTTTATTTGTCGAAGCCATGTAGCGGTAATATCCGTAATTGGACCTTGCCGCATTCAGATCCATCAGCACGCGTTCACCCTGATATTCGAATGAGAACTGCTCATCCGGCTCACGTTCGAAGAACGCGTCATAGTGCACACAGTGCTCCGGAGCGTACATCCTGAATTCCTTCTGCCCTTTTGCAAGGCAGACCTGGAAATCCGTTCCTGCAGCCTTGTAATTCTCACCGATCTCCTGTGTATTGGTGCTGTACGCATGATACGGGTGAACCAGGTATCTGTTTTCACTGGTCACGAAACCCGTAAAGTACCTGAGCCATGATCTCTGGTCCCAGGAATAGGAATAATCCGCCATCCTGAACGGCTTCTCAAACTCCTGATGGGAAAGGTACCATTCATGGAACTCATTCCACATCCGCTTTGTCCATACCTGACCCCAGGACTGGGCGACCTGCATCAGATATGTATCGCTGCCGTTGTATTCCGGCTCAAAGAATCTGCCGTTCTGCGGATATACATGGAATCTGTACAGGGAGATGCCGACGATCTCCGGATATTGATCATATGTTTCGACCGCCTGTTTCGTATACAGCAGAAAGCTGTCGGAAACGATGATGTCATCCTCCAGCATGACCAGATAATCATAATCTTCCACCAGGCACCCGCAGGAGATCACATGGTTTCTGAGCCCCATGCGCTCTTCGTGTGTGATGACCTTTTTTTCACCGTGTTCCCAGGCGAACGCGGATATCATTTCCGTGATCTGCGCTTCCATGCCGCTGTGGTCCAGGCTGAAGATCAGGTCGATCTCCTCATTTTCCGGATACATTGCCTTAACAACAGACTCATAGCATCTTCGGATGGAATCCGGTCTGTTATAACCGATGATGACAATAACACCTTTCATTGGCTGCTCCATTTCTTCATGGCTGTACTGATGTCTTCAAAATCCTGTGCATGTGCTTTCAGCCATTCCATATCTTTATCCCACCAGCGGAACGCTGTCAGGAATTCTATCTCTTCTTCCGTAAAACGCATACGGATCTTTTTTGCCGGAACACCGCCGACGATGCTGTAGGGCTCCACATCATGCGTGACGACGGCACCGGCAGCGATGATCGCTCCGTCTCCGATCGTTACGCCCTGCAGGATCGAAACGTTCGATCCGATCCAGACATCATTGCCGATCACGGCATAGTTGTCACTGTCTTGGGCTTTCTTCAGTTCATTGTACTTTTCCTGATCCGTGAAGGTAAATCCGGCCTGTTTCCGATGGGAAAAGAAGGCAGGATGCGTTGATACCCAGGTGTGTGAGGGATGATCCCCCAGCAGGACTTTGACATCATTGCCGATCGAGCAGAATCTTCCGATATCACAATACAGTTCGCAGTTGTCCGCGCAGTATGTTCCCCTGCCGACATTTCCTCCAACCAGCGTATTCTTTCCGAATGAGTTGTACCCTTCCAGAACAGCAGTCGAAAAGATGTTGCAGCCGGAAGCGATCCGGACATGCCTGTCCCTGTACCTGATCCTGAATAATTCGCTTTTGATCTCGTTTTTCAGCATAGTTTATTTCCTGCAGGAAAGTACTGCCTCACAGATACGGTCAACATCTTCCATGCTCAGATCCGCAAACATCGGGAGTGTCAGTACCTGATAGCTCATCTTATATGCGATCGGTGTGTCATTGGGATCAAAGATATCTTTATAGCACTTGAATGCCGTGGTGATCGGGTAGAAATACTTTCTGGCACCGATACCCTGCCGGGCAAGAGCTGCGAATACTTCATCCCTGGAAGCACCGAATTTCTCCTGATCGAAGAATACCGGGAAGTATGCGTAGTTGGGAACGACATCCTTCTGAACAGGGTTCAGCGTCAGCCCTTCCACACCTTCCAGATGCATGCGGTATCTGTCGTTGACAGCCTTGCGCTTGGCGATCTCTTCGTCCACATGTCTCAGGTTGCACAGACCCATCGCAGCGCAGTATTCATTCATCTTTGCGTTGGGACCGATCTCATCGACTTCTTCCGCGTCAACGATGCCGAAGTCCTTGAGCCTTGCGATCCTGTCGCCGATCTCCTGATGCGCATCATTGAAGCAGACTGCACCGCCTTCAACGGTATTGAATACCTTTGTGGCATGGAAGCTGAAGCAGGAAATATCCCCGTAGGAACCGACTCCCCTGCCCTTGTATTTCACGCCGAATGTATGAGCTGCGTCATAGATCACGACCAGGTTATGTTTTTTGGCGATCCGTTCGATCTCATCGATATTGCATACGTTTCCATACACATGCACCGGCATGATCGCGCATGTATCTTCCGTGATCAGCGATTCCAGAAGATCCGTATCCATTGTGAAATCAACTGTGTTGATGTCACAGAACACGGGCTTCAGTCCGCTTCTGACGATCGCATGCGTTGTCGAGACAAATGTGAACGGTGTTGTGATCACTTCACCCTTCAGGTGATATGCCTGCAGAGAAAGTTCCAGTGCCATATGTCCGTTTGTCAGAAGGTCGATATGCTCAACATCCAGATACCGTTCCAGTTCCCGCTGCAGCTGGACATGCTTTACGCCCATGTTCGTCAGCCAGTGGGAATCCCACATATCTTTGATCTCTTCTGTATATTCCTCAAATGCAGGCATTGAGGATCTGGTTACATTTATCTTTCCAGACATAGGTACCTCCGTTATTTCAATGTTTTCAGATACTCCATAAAATGCTGTTTGTTTTCCAGCGCTGTTGTTGTCGGACGTCCGAGATCATCTCTGGCGCCGATGGCGGATTTGACTTCAATGAATGTCAGTTCATTTCCTGTTTTCGCTTCCCGGAGCGCTTCATCCAGTTCGGCAGGACCGGATACGGTAACTGCCTTGGAATAGCCGCAGTCGGAAGCGATCTTCGCAAGGTCAACGTCTTTGACTGCAGTCGGCAGCCCGCCGACACTCTCGTGCGAACCGTTGTTGATGACGATATGCACCAGGTTCTGCGGATTCATGGACGCAATGACTGCCATTGCGCCCATATGCATCAGCGCAGCCCCGTCCCCGTCCAGGCACCATACCTTTGTTCCGGGTTTGTTGAGCGCAACACCCAGGGCAATGGATGAACAATGTCCCATGGATCCGACTGTCAGGAAGTCATAGGAATGTCCTGTTCCGTCGGCTTCACGAGCCTCAAACAGTTCACGGCTTGCCTTGCCTGTTGTCGAGATGACGGGATCTGTTCCGCTGACCAGTGTCAGGTGACGGATGACCTCTTCCCTCAACAGGGGATTACTGTTTTTGTATTCGACCTTGCCGTCATAGGACAGCGCGCCTTTGCGTACGACAAAGGCCACATCATGGCCTCCCGCCAGCAGTGCGCGGTATTCTGCCATGACTGCTTCAAGTTCTTCTTCGGTCGTTTCTTTACTGATGACGAAGTTCCTGATGCCCATGTCATCCAGCAGTGTCCTGGTGATCTCACCCTGGTAGATATGCTGGGGCTCATCATGAACACCGGGTTCACCGCGCCAGCCGACTACGAAGATCACTGGAATTGCGTATACCTTCTCATTCAGCAGTGACGCTGTCGGGTTGATGATGTTGCCTTCCCCGCTGTTCTGCATATATACAACAGGGACTCTTCCTGTTGCCATATGGTATCCGGCAGCCAGGCCGACACAGTTTCCTTCGTTGGCGGCGATGACATGATGCTTCGGGTCGATCCCGTATGTGCTCATCAGCCAGTTGCACAATGGCTTCAGCAGGGAATCCGGAACACCTGTATAAAAGTCTGCGCCGAGTATTTCAACAAAACGTTCGACCTTCATGATCAGCCACGCTCTTTGATCTTCTGCTGGATCAGTGATGAAGAGACACCCTGTGTGTATTCGGGTTCAATGACTTCACCGCCCCATTCAGCCATGATGTCGATCGCCTTCTGACGGACTGCAGCCAGGGGACCTGTGCGCCAGTCTGTTCCGTGCACCATATACTTCGGCTTGAGAAGACGCAGATTGTCTTCATAGTCCTTCGTATACTGGGGTATGACTTCCGTGACACCCTTGATGTTTTCGACAACGATCTTTCTCTGCTCATACGGCATGTAGGGAACTCTCTTGTAGGAAGCGATCGCTTCGTCTGTAAAGAGCCCTACGACGACATCGCCGTACTTCGCTGCTTCTTTGATGATGTTGATATGTCCGGGATGGATGATATCTGCGGACATCGGTAAATATACCTTCGGATTTTCACTCATAATTTACACCTCAGATCTCATCGATCAGACGGATGATCTGCTTGAACGGCATCAGTTCCTTCTCGACTTCTTCACTTCTGTGGTTCATCAGGATGGACTCACATACATTGGTCATTGCCGGTACGGCAGCTCTCATCAGCTGGTTTGCGTAGATGACAATATTGATGCCGTGTGCAGCCAGTTCTTCGGTCGTGCACTGGCAGAAGGATGTAGGTACGACAACGATCGGCGTCGTTTTGTCTGTTCTTCTGAATTCATCGCAGAAATCGAAGATCTCCTTCGGGTCTCTCTGTCTGGAGTGGATCATGATGCCGTCAACGCCTGCTTCAACATAGGCACGGCATCTCTTCAGGGCGTCTTCCTGTCCCTTTTCCAGGATCAGGGATTCGCATCTGGCGATGATCATGAAGTCATCGGTACGCTTGATTGCTTCACCGGCACGGATCTTTTCACAGAAGTTTTCGATCGTATCCTGTGTCTGTTCGACTTCGGTACCGAACAGGGAATTCTTTTTCAGACCGGTCTTGTCTTCAATGATGACAGCGGATACGCCCATGCGTTCCAGTGTGCGGACATTGTAAACAAAGTGCTCCGTCATTCCGCCGGTATCACCGTCGACGATGATCGGCTTGGTCGTTACATCCATGATCTGATCGATCGTATGCATACGCTCGGTCATATCGACCAGTTCGATATCCGGTTTGCCTCTGTCTGTGGAGTCACAGAGTGAGGACATCCACATACCGTCAAACTGGTCCAGTCCGTCTTCGCCGGCAGTGACTGTCTTTTCGACGATCAGTCCTGTCAGACCGCTGTGAACTTCCATGATCTTGACGATCGGTTCGATTGCAAGCAGTCTCTTCAGTCTTGCCCTTCTGAAGTCAGGCATTGCAAGCGTTTCATTCCTGCGCATGTCGATCTTCTTGACATTCGGGTTATATGTGTACGGGATCTCGATCAGTTCACCGCCGTACTTTTCGATATTCTTCAATACATTATCTCTCATCCAGGACAGGTGACCGCTCTTCCAGTTGTCACCGTGAACGATATAATCCGGCTTCAGTTCTTCGAATACTTTGTCATATTTAATGGAGTCCTGTATGACTACATGGCTGACACCGGGAATCTTTTTGATCATTTCAACACGCTCTTCTTCCGAGATCGTGGGGAAACGGTCATAACGGATCATGGCCTTTTCACTCAGAACACCGACTGTTACCTCACCGTATTCACGTGCGTGGTTGATCAGGTTCAGGTGTCCGTCATGGATCACATCCGTGCAGAAACATGTATAAACTTTTTTCATTATTACCTCCGTATCATGCAAAGTCATTATACCTTAAATCAATATCCTGAGCCACAGAGAAAGCAGGCCTGCGCCTGCTCCATCTTTACAATATTGTGTTGCATATCTGTTTGATCATCCGTCCGATAAACTCGATCTGATAGTTCAGATGATCATCCCAAAGCTTCTGTGCTGTTTCCGTTACCATAGCCGGCTCCGGACTGCTTTCCAGAAAGCTCAGTCTGTTTTGCAGGAATCCCAGTTTGTCTGACAAAGGCATTTCCTCAAAGTGAACCATCTGCAGTGTCTCATACAGACGGTATACATCATATCTGTCGATGTCATCCGCATTGCGGATCGTCCTCTCAAAGATCGTCCAGGGTCTGGGGAAATCCTTTTCTTCATCAACATGCGTGGAGATGCCGAAGCACATCTGTTCCACCATGTCTTCCGGGAAGCCCAGTTCTTCAAAGACAGGTCTGGCGATCAGCGCGGAATTCCGGCCATGGTCCACCCATTCCTGTCTGTTCCGGAAGCCTCTGAAATATGCGGCATCATGGAGCAGGCAGGCACAGATCATCGCTTCTTCATCCAGGCCTTCTTCACGGGCAATGTACGCGCCGATGGACGCAACACGCAGGGAATGTTCATAACGGTAAAATCTCTGCCAGTCATAGTCAAAGCCCCTGCCGTTTTCAAATTCCCGGCGCAGAGCTTCTTCGGTTTTCAGGATACGTTCTGTTTTCTGCATAAACACCTCAATGACGCTTTACGATTCCTTTTACGGTATTCAGTACTTTCTTCATGGACGGGTCGCGGAAGTTGAACAGCAGCAGCCATGCCATGGAGAGCAGGAATGAGAGGATCACTGCCAGCAGGACACCGATGATGCCCGATGGAAGCAGGAAGGAAAGCCTGTCAAAGCAGAAGATCGACAACAGTGCAATGAAGAGGCTCTTGATGACTGTCAGGAAATAGCCGCTGACATGATAGCTCGGGAAGATGATCCGGTACAATACGACCGGTTCAAACCAGAATGATGTCAGCAGTCGGGATACGCTGGTCGCCAGGATAATGCCTGAGAGTCCCATGCGTTTTCCGAGTATATAGGACAGGATCAGGTTGACCACGCCTGCATAGATCAGGATGTTTCTGGTCTGCCTGAATACTCCTGTCGTTCTTCTGAACATCCAGATCGGATAAAGGATCTGGGGCAGGAAGATATTGATGCCGATCGCAAGCACGGTCAGCTGATCCAGGACACGTTCCTCGCCCAGCCAGATCTTAACGATCGGGGAGCTTGTGCAGTAGAAGCCCGCAAACAGGATGACTGCCACGAAGCAGTACAGCAGCATGATCTCGTCAAACAGTCCTTTTTTCTCCTGTTCACTGTGCTCGACATTGAAATCCCCCACGGAATGAATGATGGACTGATAAACATAGGATGTGATCGCGGTAAGCGATGTGGATAAGGCAATGTAGTTGTTGTACCGGCCGACCATTTTGACATTGATCAGCGAATTGATATAGAAGTTATCCGTGGAATTCAGGAACACGCCGCCGAGCTTATAGGCAAACATCGCCTTGACGTCCCCGAAGATGCTCTTCTGCTTTTCAGCAGGCAGTGTCTCCGGCCTGATGGCTGCGATATGCGGATACATTTTATCCGCCCGCCATGAGATATAGAAGTTATGGAGCAGCGTGCATACCAGGGCAGCTGCCAGGTACAGCGTGTAGTCTCTCTTGAGAAGCAGGATCAGGATCTGAACGATCTGTGTGATCATCGTAAACAGCGTGCTTGCGCCGGTCACGATGTACTGCTTCTGGTCTGCCTGGATCAGTGAGCTCTTCCAGACATACAGATAGGAAGCAGCGCTGTTGGCCAGATAGAGGATGTAATAGATACGGAGTTCGGATAGCGGCAGCTCCGTATTCACGATCTGTCCCAGGAAAGGCAGGATCACCAGCCCCATGCCCAGGATAAACAGCATGATCTTTGTATAGATGCCCTTATAGAAATTCAGCAGGGATGATACTTCCTGGTCATTCTTCTCAGACAGCGGCTTGTACATGGTATAGACTACCGCGCTGGAAAGACCCAGTTCGGAAAGGTTGAGCAGTGTCAGGATCGACGAAAACAGCCCTCCGACACCCAGATATTCCTCACCCAGAAGCTTTACGAATACCGTTCTGGTAATGAACGGAAACAATAATGAAAGGATCCTGGCTGCTCCGCCCAGCACAAGATTCTTCAGGACATTGTTGACACGGCTTGATCGATTGGATGACATACCGCCTCTTACAGGAACTTCGTATCTTTCAGATCCGGCGTATATACATACGGGAACTCATACAGGTAGTCCGCAAGCATATCTTCGATCGGTTTGATCTCTTCAGCCCATTCGGGACGGATCCTCCAGTTCTGCGTATTCGCGATCGATACCGCAGGATTCAGATGTGTCTTAGGTCTGGCATGGTCTTTCGGATCCAGTCCGAAGAATTCTTCGACCTGTGCCACAGTCTCGTCATATTTGTATACGAAGTCTTCAAACTGCATGGTCCTGACCAGTTCCGGATCATACGGACGGACTGTTTCCCTCATGCCCTTATAGAAGCTGCAGAAATCATCCACGTTCATCGGGAAACGGGAACGGATGCCCTTGGTCGGCCAGACATACTTCGTAATGATATAGAGATCCCTGGGATCCCTGTCGACGATGATGGACTTCAGGTCCCTGCCGAAATAGTTGCCGATGCGGAACAGGTTGTGCGGAAGCAGGAACTGGTTCGCATTGATCTTCTCAGCGTCCCCGTACATCATCTTCATATAGTTATTCATGAATCTGCGTGTATGCTCAAAGAATTCATCTTCTTTGATGAATGAATAATAGATATTGTTGTCCGCGCTGCGGTCAATGATGATGCCCGGATTGGGACGTTCCCTGCCCTGTGCCTTGCGGATCATATCCTTTGTGAACTGGACACCGTCAAATTTATAGCCCTTCATATCATAGGACCAGTAGCCCTGCAGGGTGTACTGTGTCAGCGCGCTGATATATTCGTCCAGGTTCTTCTCAAACGTATCGCCATAGCGTGCCTTGAAGCCGCCGAACCATTTGAAATCATTATCATTCAGGCGCATCATTTCCTCACGGAATGCCGAGATCGCCGCATCGAAATTATGCCAGCCGTTGTTTCTCAGCATATGGTCTTCCAGATCGAACAGTCCGTTCGGCGTATACAGGATCACATGTTCGTAATCACCGAGATCCCCGCTTTCGATCCCGTCATATTCACTCAACAGATGATAGACAACGGATGAACCCGTTCCACAGTAACCGCATGCACAATAAATCATATTCAACCTCCGGTCTTACATAAAAGTGTGCTTCAGACACTCCTATGAAATCAATCATAATAGTATCTGTTCGCACACATAAAAGTCAATTCATGGTGTTGCGATCCGCCTCAGAGTCCGCTCCTGCGGATCAGTTCTCTCGCTTCTTCCTGCTTCTCAAGGTATTCCTCTTCGGATATTTTTCCTTCTTTCAGCAGCCAGTCCCCCATATCCAGGGCAGTCGCTTCCCCTTCCATATTGATGTCATCATGGCGGAATACCGCCGCAAATGTACCGAAGAAGATCTTCAGGTCATACAGGAAAGACTCGTGTCTGATATATTCCAGATCATACTCCAGTTTCTTTTCCCATGAGATGGCATTCCTGCCGCTGATCTGGGCAAGACCCGTCAGTCCCGGCCGGACATCCGCGCGGTGCCTCTGCTCTTTGGTCATGAATACGATATCCCTGACGAGCTGGGGCCTCGGTCCGACGATCGACATGTCTCCCTTCAGGATATTGAACATCTCGGGAAGCTCATCCAGGGATGTGCTCCTGAGCTTTGCCCCGAACGGTGTCAGCCTGACCTCATCCGGCAGCAGCTTTCCGTTTTCATCTTTCTCATCCGTCATGGAACGGAATTTATACATCCGGAATATCTTTTCATGATAACCGGGCCTCAGCTGTGAAAACAGGACGGGAGAACCCAGCTTTGCCCTGACTAGCAGGGCTGTGATCAGATAAACGGGTGAAAGTCCCAGGATAACTGCCAGCGATATGATGATATCCAGGAATCGTTTTATCACTCGGTCGTACATGTTATCCTCATTTATATTCTTCGATCAGACGGAACAGCTCATTGTGGATCTCTTCATCCGACGCGCTGTCAAGCTTCTCATATAATGCTTTGAGTTCATGGAAGAAATGATCCCTGTCGATATCCATCCGCTCATTTACAAAGACACGGTTGTTCGCTGTCGTATAGCGGTTCTCATTGCCCAGGCTGATCTCTTCATACATCTTTTCACCCGGTCTTAAACCGATGAACTCGATATCGATATCTTCATACGGCTTGTAGCCGGACAGCGTGATCATATTCTCGGCAAGCTTCAGGATCTTTACCCTCGTACCCATATCAAGCACGAAGATATCGCCCTGGTCCGCATAGGCTCCTGCCTGCAGCACGAGGCTGGCAGCTTCCGGGATGGTCATGAAATAGCGCTCGATCTCGGGATCGGTCACGGTAACAGGACCGCCGTTGAGGATCTCCTCACGGAACAGCGGAATGACGGATCCGTTGGAGCCGAGTACATTGCCGAAACGCACCGCGCCGAGCTTTGTTACACCGTTGTTCCGCATTGCCTGTATGATCAGTTCCGTCATGCGCTTGGTCGCACCCATTGCGTTTGTCGGATTGACCGCTTTGTCCGTCGAGATCAGGATGAAGCGCCCGACATGGTGCCTGATGCATGCCTGCAGTGTCTTCAATGTGCCGAACACATTGTTCTTGACTGCTTCCTTGGGAGAATCTTCTACCAGGGGAACGTGTTTATGCGCTGCCGCATGGAACACGACATCCGCCGGGAATTCATCAAGGATCTCATCCAGACGTACGGAATCCCTGACACTGCCGATACGGCAGATGATCTCGGTATTGTCGTACTGATGCGTCTTCCTGTTATGCATCAGGATCTCCTGCTGGAGCTGATACATGTTGTTTTCATAAATATCATAGATCACAAGACGTCTTGGCTCGTATCTGAGGATCTGTCTGCACAGTTCCGAACCGATACTGCCGCCGCCTCCTGTTACCATGACATTTCTGCCTGTCAGATAATCAGAGATGGAATCGGTATCGAGGTGGACTTCCTCCCTGCCGAGCAGGTCTTCCACAGATACTTCACGCAGGGAAGATACCTCCTGGAGGTTTTCCTTGACGCGGTAGTCCATGATCTGCGTACGCAGTCCCTGGGCGGAACAGCTGTCAATGATCTCGGCGATCCTCTTTTTGGAAGCGCTGGGTATTGCCACATAAACGATATCGATCGGATGATTCTTTTTGATCTCGGCAATATCCTTGACTGTTCCGAGAACCGTAACGCCGTTGATGCGCTTTCCCGTCAGGACGGGATTGTCATCGATATAGCCGATGACATTGGCATCGATGCGGTCATTGGTCAGGATGTCACGGTACAGCAAAGCTCCGGCAGAACCTGCTCCGATGATCACGGCATTATGGTGTTTCTGTTTCCGCATCCAATTTGTCCGGTAAGCCCTGTAGCCGAAACGCAGGCCCAGCATGATCACCAGCTGCAGCAGCATCGCGATCACAGGGATCGATCTGATATACGGTTTGACCGGTTTGAAATATACGATCAGAAACCAGATCAGATCAGCGCATACGGTCGCCAGGCCGATCCTCGCCACTTCATCAATACCCGTATATTTCCACAGGGAACGATTCACCTTCAGCAGATAAAAGAACAGATAATTGATCAGCAGCACGATCGGGAGCGTGATCACCAGTTTTTCAAAATATGCCGCATAAAATGTAATATTTTCACTTGCGTCCAGGAAACGCAGAAGAAATCCCAGAACATATGCCAGGATGATCGAAAACGTATCCAGGATAAACAGACTCAGTTCTCTGTTTTTGCGTATCACTCCGTTAATAAAGTCCATCGTTTTGCCTCTTCGCTATTTTATCATAAACCGCACTCATCTGACAGATACCCGTCATATTGCAGGGTCTGCCGGCGGGACATCGGTTTTTTACTCATTCATGAACCGGAGATCGCGGACTGCTCTGACTGCTCCGTTTTCATAGACAAAGCATACTTCATCGATCACTTTGTTCAGCCCGGGATCATATACCGTAATATGCAGGCCTTCAGCCTTCCGTGAATACAGGGAATCATTGAGGATGATCTCTGTCCCGTTTTCATCCTGTTTCATCTGATAGCTCAGATCATATCGATTGATCACGCCCTGCGTCCCGCTGTCCTGCATCATTGCCTGACCGTTGTCAATGACAGCCAGAAAAGGCGCAGCCTGCCCAATGCCCAGAGCGCCTGCCGCACTGATCAGTTCAGCAGGAATGTTTCCGTCATCCAGTGCCGCAAAGATGACACAGGACCGGTCTTTCAGGGCATCTGTGTATGTACCCGGATCCTGAATAAGGGAAAGTTCTGCCTTCCGGCCGATCATGCGGCCGTATTCCTTTGTCTCTTCCCACTGATCATCTGCAGCAGCTTCAATATGATACCTGTTCTTCAGCAGGCCGGCAATGATCTTTGACATCCTGAGGCTTCCCGCGTAATTCATATGATCAACGGGATTTTCCACGGAAAGATCCCAGCCCGCTTCATAGAACTGTCCTGCTTCGGAATAATCATAGTAATCAAGCCCGTGCTCTTCTGCGTAACGCGCAGCCGCATTGTGCATGCCTTCATGCATTTCACTGGCAGGCACCGATATCAATATCAGTTCGATACCGCTGTCCCTGCAAAGATCTTCGATCTTTCCAAGATATTCCTCCATCAGGGGATCCATACCGATCACAAGATCAGGGTCTGACAGTACGATGGGTGAGAAATGGTCTGTATTTGTGACAAACAAAGGGCCGTATCCTTTCAGCTGGGCATGGTCCGCGTCATGCGCGAAGAATTCTTCAGCTGTCATCTCCTTCCATCTGGTATGGTAGGCAAGATTGGTGAAGTAATAGCTCATTTCACTTTGATTCGGATCCATGCCGCATAATACCGAAACAAGTTCATGTTTCAGGGCGGAAAACCTCATCGGCTCAATGCTTTTCCTGAGAAAGCTTTCATTCATATTGACAGGTGTATTGGATTCCCTCTTGAACAGATATCTTGTTTCAAGAACAACAGCTTCCGGTTTCTGGTATTTCAGCGCTTCTCTCAGCCAGTAATAACTGATGAAGGGGCTTTGCTGTTCCGAAGAGAGACTGTAGCTTCTGATCCCGGTCTCATCGTAAATGACCTGCGGATCGAACGCATTCACAGCAAAGCTGCTGCCGAAAAAGAGGACATCAACGCTGTTTTTCTTCATCTTATAAAACTGCCTGAATGTTGATGTAGTCGGCCAGTTTGAATTCTGATACGTATATACGGGCTGCATTCTCTCGTTCACGCTGAAAAGAAGCCCGAGCACGATGCCGGCAAACAGGATACATTTCAGCAGGAATCTTCCGAACGCTTTCACTTCAGAAACCTCCGTAAATAAAGTCACTGGCATTGAAGCCGGACCCGTATGCGCCGAAGATCACGATCACAAAGATCAGGGAAATGCATGCGGTCCAGCGGATCACGATATTCTGTCTGAGCAGACGGTCGGAAATACTTTCTTTTCCCTGCAGGAAAGACACTGCGAAAAGAATGATCACGGAGATCAGCAGGACCGTCATATCGTATCCGTCTGTTCCCAGCATGGTCCAGTTCAGGCTGTATGAACGCTGAAACAGTCCCTTCAGCATCGTCAGCGACGCTCTTAAGCCCTGTGCCCGGAAGATGATCCAGCCGGCCATGACCAGAAGATCCGTTTTGATGATCTGCAGGACACGGGGAACTTTTGCGGTGATGCCCTTCGGGACCAGCGATCCCATGATCTGCAGGAAGGCATGATACAGCCCCCATGCCAGATACTGCACTGCCCCGCCGTGCCATAACCCGGATACCAGGAAAGTCAGACAGAGATTAGCGTATTTGCGGATATTTCCTTTCCTGCTTCCGCCAAGGGGAATATAAACATAGTCCCTCAGCCAGGAACTGAGTGAGATATGCCATCTGCGCCAGAAGTCACGAATGGAAACAGAAAAATACGGATGATCAAAGTTGCCGGACAGACGGATCCCGAACAGCAGTGATACGCCCTGTGATATGGTCGTGCAGGACAAAAAATCGGCATAGAGCTGGATGCTGTAAAGTACTGCGGCAAGCCAGACATATCTGCCTGTATATTCCGCGTAATGATCAAATACAGCGTTGACGACAACAGCTGCGTGATCCGCGATCATGAACTTCAGGAACGCTCCCCACAGGATCAGGCAGAATCCCTTTTCAGCAGTCCGCTCATCAAAATCATGCCCTTCTTCCAGCTGAGCTGCCAGCTGTTCATATCGCGGGATCGGTCCCTGGATGATCTGCGGAAAAAATGACGCAAACAGCAGGAAACGCAGGAATGAACGCTGCGCTTTGATCTTCCCGTGTGCGATATCCGAGAGATATGCGCACAGCTGCATGGTATAAAACGAGATCCCTACGGGCAGGATCCATGAGTTCCACGCACCGTGCAAAAGGAAATCACGTGTTCTGTTCACCAGAAGCGGTGCAAGAAGAACAGTCCAGCCGGCAATATGCAGAAATGTTCTTTGTTTCCCGTTCTGTTCGATCATGATCCCCATGACAAACGCAAACAAAACTGTCAGCAGAAAGAAACCGATCAGCAGGAGGTTTCCGCCTGAGACAAGGTAATAAAACATGGCGGATCCAGCCAGCAGATCAAGATACCTGTATCTTTTCGGGATCACATAATAAAAGGCGAACAGTACAGCAGCTAGCACAAAATAGGCCGGTGAAGTATAGCTCATTGCCTGTCCCCCTTATTAGACTTCATTTTAGCTGTTTTTCAAAAGAAAGAAAACCTGAAGCCGGAACCTCATGGCTTCAGGGATTTCCATCTGGTGCTGATCCCGTTGATGACTCTTTTGGGCGAAAGATCATGGAAGATGTAATGGATCATGCGCTGTCTGCTTCCGCGGACTTCCGTGTTGATGCCGCGGACAGAGACGTCGACCGGAAGCTGTTCACGCCCGATCAGCTCCACGGCATTCTGATTCCATTTTCCGTGATTCAGCGCGCCTCCTCCCTGGATATCATAGATGAACACCTGATTATCAGGCGCTGCGCAGTAGAATTTCTGGTCCTTATAGCGGAACGAGCGCTTTGAACCGAGCGTTTCAAACACCCAGGCATTTTCGTGTTCACGCATGTCTTTCAGAAGACTTTCCCTGCGCCAGATCGCTGCCTGGCAATTCAGGCGGTATTCCCCTTTCTGCGGTCTCAGTTCAAAACCGGGATACCCGGAGGGCAGGTTTTCACCATGACTGATGCATGAGAAGTTAAAACAGGTGATCTGTTTATCCTGGTCCATCCATTCAATGCAGTTTTCGATCTGTTTTTCGTCGACAGGTCCTTCCAGGAAAAAGTCATCCAGCAGGAAAATAACATAGTCTGTATTGATCCGTTCAAAGGATCTCATCTGCAGCTCGGACCAGGCAGGCCGCGATCCTGCAGGATACAGTTTCAGTGTCCTGATATCCAGGCCTTCAAAAGAATAATCCCTGCTTTCCGTGATCAGTACGATCGGCATATCCGGATCCCAGTATTTTTTCAGCAGTGTGAAGAAAGGATCCCAGAGATCACTGTATTTATCGCAGCTGCTGATTGCCAAAGTTACGTTTTTCATCCTGTTGTTCCTCATTTACTGTTTTCCTTATCATACATGATTATTCCTGTCATGGTTTGGGGAAAGTGCTGTTTTTTCTGAATTCTGCCGGTACCCGGCCTTCATTTTCCGGGCAGATACTGTCTGATGAGACCGGTAAGACAGGTGATGCCTAAAGCAGCCACCGGCAGCATATACAGATAATAGATCAGGATATACTGCGATTTTGCCTCAAAGAACGTATGGTATATCAGCCCGCCCATGATGATCAGGGCAAACAGGTCCATGGCAAGGACCGTTTCTTCCGGCATCCTGTGATCATAGTTTCTTTTCACCAGGATCAGGAGTCCGATCAGGAAGAAAACATAGACAAACTGGGCGGTATGATCCATGATCCTGCAGATCGTTCCTTCATGATCATAAACGATCCGGTACCCGCTGCCGAGCAGGTTTAAATGTTGTTTGACCCTGCTGATCCAGATCGACTGATAAGTTGTTTCCGCCCATTGGGAAGTGTTTTTCCAGTGGTATTTCCGGAGCGCGGAAACAGGGTCTTTTTTCATCCCGTTGATGACTTCCTTTGCCCTGCCCTCACTGATCTCATTCATCAGGGGAATATTATCTCCGGTCTGTTTTCTCAGCTGAGGTACATAAGCATTATCCCAGCCGAAATACATCGGTCCTTCACTTGCGCCGAGAACGAACCAGTTTGACATATTGAGTCCCTCGCCGAGTTCAACATCACATGTCCGCTCATAATAACTGATGACCAGTCTGTTGGAAAAAACGGGCAGTATGATAAACGGCACGATATACAGGAGCAGTCTGATCTTTTTCTGACGGACTGACATACAGAAGAGAATGACGCATACAGCGATCATAACGATCATGGCATTCTGTTTCAGGATCACTGCCAGCGTCAGGAACAGAAGCGACAGGATCAGGTTTTTTGCGCTTTGATCCTTTGACCATCTGACAAACCGGCAGATCGCCATGATCGTAAAAGAATATGACGGAATGATACCGTAGCAGAACGTACACATCAATACTGCCTGGGATGAGATCAGCAGCAGAAGACTGAGTGTTTTTCTCTGGTGGCCATCAGGAAACAGGAGGGACATCAGTGACAGCTCACAATGAAAGGAAGCTGTCAGCAGCACTACATTGAACAGCTGTTCGATCATATAACCGCCTTTGTCCACAAACAATGTGATCAGCTGGATAAACATGACCATTCCCAGCTGGAAAGGGTAAATGCTGAAATAATACAGATTCTCCGGTACTTTCAATATCTCATAATGATGATGGTTCAGTTCAGAGGCAAGATTAAAAACATGCGCGGAATCTCCGCCGGGAGTGCTGCCGCAGACAGCCACCCAGAGAAGTCCCGCCAGGAAGAGAAACAGCAGGATCACCTTTTCGTGCCTTTCGGTCCTGATTCTTCTGCTCAGCAGGAAAAAAGCGGCATACAGTAAAAAAAACATGATAATATTCGCAAAAATACTGTCCGAATGAAATATCACATGTTCCTGCCGGTATAGATCCGGGTCGAAATATGCTGTGTACTTCAATGCGGCAGTTACGATCGGGATAAACATCAGCGCAAACAGCGTCAGTGTGATGCTCTGCAGGATATCGATCCATTTTGCTTTATCATTATCAGGTCCGTTATTTTGAAGATGATCTGTACTCATTTTCATCTTTGTTCTCCTCCTTCCGTCAGATGATGAAACTCGCACAGATTCATTTTACATTTATCTCTTGTTTGTATAAATTATATTTTTATATTTTTCTGCATTTTGATAATTTTGTATGCTGATTTTTTGATAAATAAAGGATTTTTAAAATATTAAAAAGTGAGTAATATAACATTAATGGTGGTGTGGCTACCCCTATAACATAACGGTGGTGTGGTCAGGCTATAACAATTGGTGGTGGTGCTGTAACAATGGGTTGCAGTCCTGTAACAGGTGTGTGGTTGTGCATACCTGTTTTCATATAAAAACTCCTCCCGTAGAATTTGTTTTGTCTAAAAACCACTTCAACAGAAAGGAGTAAAGACTAATGTCTTTAGAAAATTTTATCACAGATATTCTGAACATAGATTATGACAGAATTGAGAAGATATCCGCTGTTAATATTGATCATTCTTCTGTATCTGTTTATGTCAGACTGAAACCAGACCCGAATGTTGTTTGTCCGTTATGTCATGGCAAAGTAAAGATTCGGGGTTACCATCAGAAAAAACTTGTTCACTCAACTTTAGTCAACAGACCCTGCATGATTTACTATGATCAGAGACGTTACAGCTGTTCTTCCTGTGAGTTCTCATTCCATGAGCAGAGTCCCTTTTCTGCTCCACGTGAACAGATCACCTATGAGACGAAACTTAACGTTCTCACTGATCTTAAGTATCCCGGGTCAACTTACACAGCCGTCGCCAGGAGACTGAACCTTCAACCGATGCAGGTCATTCGTATCTTCGACAAACATGTCGATATTCCCAGAAAAACTCTTCCGGCTGTTCTCTCTATCGATGAGCACCATATGCCGTCACTGAATCAGGATTCTATTTACATTTGTATTCTGATGGACTTCTCTACCGGCATCATTCTGGACGTTCTTCCGGATCGGAAAAAGGATTACCTTTCCTACTATTTTATGTCTGTCCGCAACACTACTCTTGATGACAAAACTCATAAAAGCGAGCTGGACAATGTGAAATACATTTCCATTGACTTTTGGGAACCCTATAAGGAAATTGCAAAGATTTATTTCCCTCACGCAGTTATCTGCGGAGACAGTTTTCACGCCCTTGAGCATCTTACCAATGACTTTCGTGCAGTCCGTCTTAAATGCAGGAGAAACACAGAAGATGAAGATCTTAAGTACCTTCTGACGAAATTCAAGTTTATCTTTGATCATGGCAGGGATCTGGATAATAAAGGCAAATATAACAAGCGTTTCAGGAGATATATGAACTATCGTGATATCATCAACATCCTCTTTGATCGTTTTCCGGAGCTCAAGGCAGCCTATTATCTTAAAGAAAGCTATATTACATTTAACCAGACTGCAAACTCTGACAATGCCCGTCAGCTGCTCGCTGAGCAGATCAAGTTATTTGCCGAGAGCGGTATTGAAGAATTTATTGAGTTTTATAACCTTATGGTTAATTGGTCTGATGAAATCGTCAATTCATTCTCTATCGTTGATAATAAGCGCATTAACAACAGCTACATTGAAAGCCGTAATAATCAGATAGAGAAGCTGATACTGAACGCAAATGGCTTTACTAATTTCAAACGTACACGTAATCGCATTCTGTACTGTCTTAACAAGAACGATACAT
>JAILLA010000057.1 GCA_024693325.1 Solobacterium sp. | reverse complement strand
AGAAAGAATCGGAGAAGTCATTGGCGGTGATTACTTTATTCTGCCAAGCTCCATCCATGAAGTACTGATCCTGCCTGATCATGGGCAGAACTCACCGAAGGATCTAGCCAAAATGGTGAAGAATATCAATGAAAATGAGGTCAGACTGGAAGATAGACTCTGCAACAAGGTGTTTCGATACCGGGTAAAGGAACGGGAGCTTACGATTGCGGCAGATCCTGACAGAAACAGAGACAGGGAGCGCTGATAATGGAAGTCAAAATCAATCGGGAGATCCGTAATTATACAGAATCCGTCTTTTTCGGACTGTCCATGCGTCAGCTCTTTTTTTCGATAGCGGCTGTCGCAGTGGCAGTCCTCATTTATTTCCTGCTGAAGCCGATGGTAGGCACAGAAACGGTCTCCTGGATGTGTATTCTGGGAGCCTTTCCTTTTGCCGCAATGGGGTTTGTGAACTATCACGGCATGACAGCGGAAAAGTTTATCTGGGCCTGGCTCCGGTCTGAAATGATCGAACCCAAACAGCTGAGATTCAAAGCCAACAACTATTACTATGAGGTTATGAAAGACACGATCGCAGCACACGAAAGAGAGGTTTATAAGACTCATGATTAAGTCAATCAGCAACATTTTGAAGTCCGACAGAGAACACTACAATGTACCGAATAAGGTGCAGGACATTATTCCGATCAGGAGAATCTGGGCAGATGGTATCTTCCTTGCAGGAAACAAATATACCAAAAGCTGGAAGTTTTCGGATATCAACTATCTGGTAGCTAGCCGGGAAGATAAAGAAAGCATGTTTCTGAGGTATTCGGAGCTTCTGAACGGACTGGATACCGGCGCCAGCACTAAGATAACGATCAACAACTATCACATGAAGCGTTCCGATTTCGAAGAATCTGTTTTGATGAGGCCCAAGGACGATGGTCTGAACGAATACCGGGAAGAATACAACAAGGTGATAATGGATAAGGCAATGGATTCAAGCGGCATCAGGCAGGAGAAGTATGTGACTATTTCTGTCGGAAAAAAAGATGTGGAAGAAGCAAGGAACTATTTTGCCCGAGTAGAAGCTGATCTGGTGGCTCATTTTGCAGCGCTCGGATCCAAATGCACGCCTATGTCTGCGGCAGAACGCCTGAAAGTTCTGAACGATTTCTTTCACGCCGGGGAAGAGAGTCAGTTTGCTTTTGATATCCATGATGCTGCAAGAAAAGGGCATGATTTTAAGGATTATATCTGTCCTGACAGCATTGAGATGAAAAATGATCATCTGAAGATCGGAGACCGTTATGCCAGAGTGCTGTACTTGAAAGATTATGCCAGCTATATCAGGGACAGCTTCATAGCGGAACTTACTGAGCTGGGCAGATGTATGATGCTTTCCATTGATATTCTGCCGGTACCGACGGATGAAGCGGTACGGGAAGTGGAGAACCGTCTCCTGGGTGTGGAGACGAATATCACCAACTGGCAGCGAAAACAGAACCAGAACAACAACTTCAGTGCCATCGTTCCCTACGATATGGAAATGCAGCGCAGAGAATCCAAGGAATTTCTGGACGATCTGATGAACAGGGATCAACGGATGTTTTTTGCCGTAATGACTATGGTCATTACGGCGGACACCTGGAAAGAACTGAAAGAAACGACAGATGCCATTCTTGCGGCTGCAAGGCAGAAAATGTGCCAGATAGCTGTGCTGAAGTACCAGCAGTTTGATGGGCTCAATACGGTTCTGCCGATCGGATGCAGGAAGATCGATGCCTTCCGTACGTTTACGACTGAGAGTCTGGCGGTTTTTGTTCCCTTCAAAGTCCAGGAGATCATGGACAAGGGCGGAATCTACTTTGGAGAGAATGCTATTTCCCACAACCTGATCATGTGCAACAAAGAAAACCTTCTGAATCAGTCAGCATTCGTACTTGGTGTTCCCGGGTCCGGCAAATCCTTCAGTGTAAAGGAGTTGATCGCTTTCCTAACTCTGAACACGGATGATGATATTCTGGTTTGTGATCCGGAGGGAGAATACGCACCCCTGGTGGAGGCGATGGGAGACCTGGGATCCGTAGTTCACGTTTCTGCAGGAGGGCATGACCGTCTGAATGCCATGTATATGGTGGACGGGTACGGAGAAAACAATCCGATCGTGGTGAAGAGTGAATTCATCATGTCCCTGATTGAGCAGATCGACAAAAAGGGCGTGGGACCGCAGCACAAATCCGTCATTGACCGCTGCATTGCGCAGGTATACAAGGAGGCTTATGAGATGTCTACGGTGCCTACTCTCTTTACGCTGAGAGAGAAGCTTCTGGAACAGCCGGAACCGGAGGCAAAACAGATCGCCTTGTCACTGGAACTGTATACGACCGGATCTCTGGA
>JAILLA010000036.1 GCA_024693325.1 Solobacterium sp. | reverse complement strand
AGAATTATATATCGCTGTATAAGTCTTATATATTGTATAATGTAGTTAAGTATAGGAGACTTTTTTATGTTTGTTCGTGTTATTCCAAACAACAAAGGAAAGAAAAACACTTTTTTCTGCGATCTTGTAGAATCTTACCGTAATGAGAATGGTGAGCCCAGACAGCGAACTGTAGTTAAGTTGGGACAGTTTGACGCCAAATATGTCCCTTATCTCAAAGCCGCTTTCGCCAAGGACAGCGATCCGGCTGAGGTCTTTTCCCGTGAAGCCGGGAAGTATTCCAGATCCCGATAGGGATATAGCGAAACTCTTCAGAAAGTTCGGGGCGTATATTCGTTCTGAAGAAGTCCGTGATCTTTGCCGTAAGAAATCTTCCGATTTCACAAGAGTTTATAAGTTTCCCTGGTTTGATGTTCTGCTGTATATCATTTTCCGCTGTAAAGAGTGCGTCACAACTGAGTTATCAAATTATTATGCCGGTATAGGATTGTCTGAGGAACGTGTAAGCAGACAGGCTGCCTTTAAAGCACTGAAAAAACTGAATCCGCAGGTTTTTGATCCTCTGATTCATAAGTTCGTCGAACTGTTCTATAAATCACCTCTGATGAAAACGTTCAGGAGCTATCTGTTAATTGCGGTTGATGGCACAACATTGAATTTTCCGGCAGGCAGGCTTTCCCTGCAAAGATTTGGTTATATAAAAAATGGAAGTATCAGAACAGACGCTGATTCCAAAAAGGCAACCAGCAGATCATCGGCACTTTATGACGTGACAAATGGAATCATTCTTGATTTTGTGATGCGGCGCTATAAAGACTCAGAAATACCGATCGCAATTGAACAGCTTGGCAGGATCATTCAATACCTGCGTGGTAAAGCAGCCATCTTTCTGGCGGACAGATACTATGACAGTGTTGAAGTCTTTTCCATTCTTGAAGGATACGGAATGAAGTATTGCATACGGGGAAAGGCAAATTTCTTCAAACATTATGTTGAAAAGATGGAATCTAATGATGAGTGGATCAATGTATATATCGACAAAGTATGGCAGAAACGGTTGAAATATGATCAGCCCAGACAGAGATTTGAAAAAGATCCATGGATCAGAATCAGAGTCGTGAAATACCAGTACACATATTACACAAGGAAAGGTATCCCGATCACGACTGATCTGATCTACTTTACCAATCTTTCCGAAGATGAGTTTTCATCTTCTGATATCGCTTCTTTGTACGCAAAACGATGGCAGATCGAAGTCAGCTATAAAACTCTGAAGACAGATTATGAATGGGAACGGTTTTTCAGCCGAGATTGTGATACCGAGATGTGCACCATATATGGCAAAGTCATTTTTCACAATCTATGCGGAGTGATTCGAAAACAGCTCGATCAGATGCTGGAAGAAGATCTTGTAATACCTGAAAATACAAATACAAACAAGTACGCGTTCAGAGTAAACATCAAGCAGCTAAGCATTCTGATCCGTGATGAAGGATTGTGCAGAGCAATGCGTTCTGGAAATACCGGAAAAATGGAAGATATCTTCATCCTGGCAGTCCTGTTGATTCACAAAATAAAAGTGTCTGTCCGCCCCGACAGACACGAAAAACGATGGGGCAGAGTGGTTATGTCCGGCCATCCTACCCGATTCAGACTCGATGGCAGAAACTGGCCCAATACTGTCAGAGTCAAAGGCCGGCTTCAAACCACGAAGCCCTATTAATCATTCTTAACTTATAATATCACGCTCGCAGAAAATATTTGAAACATCTGGAAAAAGATAGTGTTTTCATATGCACTTTTCGAAGAATAAATGTATCACTGAAGCTGTAGTTAAGCTGATACTGCCACTATTAGTCAAAAAAGGCGCAACCTCTTCTTCATAGGTTGACGCCATTGGCAACTGCACATGCAATTGCTTTTTTCATGTTTTGATATAGAGTCTCCCTCAGGATTCCGCATTGACTTCTTTGACATATGCGTCAAAGTCACGGATGTACTCCGAGCCGTCATAATGCGTGTCGGTCAGGCAGAGCAGTACGGAATCATCAGAGAAATCATACATTTCCTTCCAGATCATCCGCGGGATAAACACGCCGGTCCTGGGCTTGTCGAGGGAAACGACAGCCTCATGTCCCCTGCCGTCCGTGATCCTGATCCGGCTGGAGCCGCTGACATTGATCAGGACAAACTGTGAATGCCTGTTGGCATGTTTGCCTCTGACCATCGTATTGTCCGTCCCGTACATGTAGAAGACACGCTTGATCTCAAACGGAATATCCTGATCGCCTTCGATCGCGACCAGATTGCCTCTTTCATCGCCAAGTTCATTGAATACGAGCATTCTGAACAGTTCCATCTGCTACTCCGTTCTGAACGCATTCAGCGCTTCGATCACATAGGTCTGTTCTTCTTCCGTCATGCCGTTGTACATCGGCAGGGACAGGATCGTATCCGCGTATTTCTCAGCGATCGGCAGGTCGCCCTTTACAAAGCCCAGAGACTTATAGGCATTGGAAAGATGCGGCGGGATCGGATAATGGATGATCGTATGGATGCCTTTTGCCAGCAGAAATTCGATCAGTTCATCCCGGCACGGGCTGAGTATTTCATACTGGTGGTAGATATTGTTTGAACCGGGTCTTGTCGGCAGATATGTGATCCAGGGGTTATGGACCTCCGTATCATAACGCTTCGCAAGTGCCATGCGTTCTTCATTCAGTTCGTCCAGGTACTTCAGTTTGACCCTCAGCAGGCCTGCCTGCAGTTCATCGAGACGGCTGTTGGTACCGACGACTTCATTCTGGTAATGGACCTTACTTCCGTAATTGCGGATCGTCCTGATCGCATCAGCGTATCCTTCATCGTCCGTCGTGATGGCGCCGCCGTCACCGAAGGCACCGAGGTTCTTTGTCGGGTAGAAGCTGAAGCATGCGATATCAGCGAATGTTCCTGTCTTTCTGCCCTTCCATTCCGTGCCGTGGCTCTGTGCGCAGTCTTCCACGACCTTTAGGTCATATTTCCGGGCAAGCTCCATGATCTTTGTCATATCGCAGCTCTGGCCGTACAGATGCACCGCAAGAATCGCCTTTGTTTTATCCGTGATCTTTTCTTCGATCTTTTCCGCGTCAAGGTTGCCGTACTGATCCGGCTCGACGAATACAGGTGTTGCGTTGTTCATCGTGATGCCCATGACACAGGCAATATATGAATTGGAACTGACGATGACTTCATCACCTGCACCGATGCCCAGCGCCCGGAACGCGATCCAGAGCGCATCCAGTCCGCTGGCCAGGCCGACGCAGTACTTCGAACCGATGTACGCGGCAAATTCCTCTTCAAAGGACTTCAGCTCATTACCGAGGATATACCATCCGCTTCTCAGCACCTCCAGAGCCTTGGCTTCAAACTCATCCGCGTGCTGGTCATACATTCGTTTCAGATTGTTTGCCATGATGTTCATATGAAACGTCCTCCTTTTTGAGTACCTTTTCTATAACGTACAGAGGTCTGTTTCTGGATTCATCCAGATTCCTCCACATGTATTCACCGATAATGCCAAGCATTACCATCTGGAATCCTGACAGCATCAGTATCACCACCATCAGTGAAGTCCAGCCGGAGACCACATTGTTATTCAGCTTATCAATGATAAAGTAGACCGCGCTGAGCAGACCGATGAAGCTGATGATCACGCCTGAGCACGTGATGAAGCGGATCGGCTTGTTCGAGAATACGATGAACGTATCAATAAACAGGTTGATCCTCTTGGCATATGTCCACATGGACTTGCCCTTCTCACGGTCGCGTCTGGTATATTCGATGGTCGTAGGCTCATAACCGAGCCAGATCAGCTGCAGGTAGATGCTGGAATTCTTTTCCTGCATTTCCACCAGCTCATCGGCGACTTTTTTGTCGATCAGGAAGAAATCAAATCCCCGTTTCGGGTAATTGGGTTCGACCCATTTCCTGACAAGTTTATAATAGGTATCCGCGAACCAGTTCTTGAGCGCTGATTCTTCCCTGTCTTTTCTGACAGCCAGGTTTACAAGATTGCCTTTTTCCCATGATGCCAGCATTTCCGGGATCAGATCGGGCGGATCCTGGAGGTCTGCGCTGATCACGGCGACAGCCTCGCCTTCAGCCTGGCTCATACCGGCAACGATCGCCCTGAACTCCCCGAAATTACGGGAAAGCTTGACGACTTTTACCCTGGGATCCTGCTTCTGTATTTTGACTGCCTGGAACAGCGTATCATCTCCTGAGCCGTCATCCACAAGCACCCATTCAAAATCGATATCCTTTCTGACATCAAATACATCTCTTTTTACTGCTTCATACGTTTCCGGAAGATTCATTCCGTTGTAGTAACAAGGCGTTACGATAGATATTTTTGTCATATGTTCACCTTACTGCTAATAATCATACGCTATTTTCATCATTTTGGCATCTGCAGATCGGTACCTTTTCAGCCGAGAGCGTATCTTTCCGCTGTACCGGCTTTTACACGCTTTTGCGTATGTTCATACAGTTCAATGCTATAATATTGAAACATGAAACAGAAAGAAAACAACATCGTGACGATACTGCTGCTGGCAGTACTGCTGAATATCGTATGCGCGGTGATCTTTGTGCCGTATCTGAAGACCGGGCGTGCTTTTATCCTGGACTGGGATATGCGCACCCTGTATGCCTCGAACTTTGAGAATCTCAGGACGATGCTGGTGAAATGGCGTGACAGCGGAACGCTTCCGTTCTGGAGCTGGGCGAGCTTCCTGGGGAATGATTTCTACTCCACAAAGCTGTTTTATTTCCAGGATCTGTTCGATTATCCCTTCGCCCTGACAAAGCTGCCGTACACGGACATCATCACGATCCAGACATATCTGAAATTCCTGACCGCGGGATTCTGTTTCCTGTATTACGCGTCAGTCAATCATTACAGCAGGCGGACGAAACTGACCGGATCACTGATCTTCGCGTTCAGCGCCTACAACCTGCAGACGATGATGCATCCGTTCTTCGCTTCCTTCTTTGTCTTTCTGCCGCTGTATTTCGCAGGTATCGACAGATATATCATGAGCCGGAAAAAGGGGCTGTTCATCCTGATGGTCTTCTTCCTGTTCGTCAACAACTATTACCTCTTCTATTCCGTATCGCTGTTTACCGTCCTTTACTTCATCTGGAGATGGGACCGTGAATACCGCACCATGAAGGGCATGTGGGCATCCGCCTTCAGGCTGATCGGCTGCTATCTGATCGGATTTGCCATGAGCGGTGTTGTTGTAGTGCCGGAAGCGGTATCCATCCTGTCCAATTCCCGTGTCGGCGCCAGGAGCGCAACACTGGTCTTTGACTCGGTGCTGCCTTATCTCGATTATCTGACCGGACTGTTCACCCCTACCAGCATGCTGGCAAACAGGGGCGCGGAAATATCACAGCTGTATTCCTACAATACGGAAAACTATTCCGTCATGGCAGTATTCCTCTGGGGATCCTCTCTCTGTTCCCTGATGGTCCCGCAGTATCTGTTCGGAAAGCACAGGGAAAAGAGTTCACTGATCTCCATGATCGTGATCACGCTTGTTGCGCTGATTCCGATCCTGTCCAGCGCGATGCACGGATTCAGCGAGCCTTCCTTCCGATGGCTCGGTTCCGTCAGTTTCTTCCTGATCGCAATGATCCTGCCGCTGATCGAGAAACCTGACATGGATAATCACGTACTCCTGTGGTCATTGCTGGCAGCTTCCATCGTGCTTGCGGCAGGCACTGCACTGATCGCACTGGCGGACGGGAAAGAGCTGTCATTGATCAAGGATGACTATTATCTGGTGCTCATCTGCCTGCCTTCGCTGCTGGTCACCGGGGCTGCCCTGTACTACCGGATGACGCACGTTATCCTGCCGGTCATTCTTGCGGAGCTGTGTCTGGTATCGTGGTTCACCTATTTCGGTTCCCCTTCATTCAATTACCTGAACAAGGTAGACATGGACCGTACGGCATCCATTCTCGGGGAAAAGGGCTACTACCAGGACTGGGTGGCACAGTTCGACCCGGAGAGCCGTCAGGAAATCGTCAGGCACTATATCGACTCATGGGGCGTGTACTGGGGACTGAGCACGAACTTCAATCTCTACTATGACCTGATGGGACTGATGTCCTACGACAGTACATATACGGCGAGCACGAATGACCTGAAGCTGCTCGATCAGGAACATGTGCAGGACTACCTGCCGTGGACCTTCAACATCACAAATCCCGACATCATGACGCTGGTCTCAACAAAATACGCAGTCGTCGCGGAAGAAAGCCAGGTGCCCTTCCCCAACGCGGAATACATCACCGATTACGCAGGCATGCCCGTATACAGAAACGCGGACTACTACAACTTCGGAAAGACCTATACGGACATCATGACGTATGATGACTACGATCCGTCCATGACCGGACTGCTCCGGTCAGTGCTGATCGTTCATCCGGAAGACTATGATGAGATCAAAGCCCTGTTGGGAAATGAAGAGATCACAGGGTTTGAGGAAGCTGTTCCGGACGGCAACAATTTCTATGCGACGATCACGGCAAATGAACCGGGATTCGCCGTCATGTCAGTTCCCTGGCACAAAGGATGGTCTGTGACGGTCAACGGCAAACAGGTAAAAACATATGCTGTGAGCGGAGGTCTGACAGGCATACCGGTCACGGCAGGAACAAACAAGATCGTCGGTACATTCACACCGGTCGGACTGAAAGCCGGGATGTACGCAACGATCGCAGGTTCAGCCGGATTCATCCTGCTGATGGTCATAGATACGGTATTAAAACTCAGAAAACGTTAAGAGACGGCCGCCAGCCGGGTGTTCATAGGACAGTTTTGAACGATCACTGATTTGGGCATCTGACTGACAGGATCGGCATCAAAAAAAGGAAGATGATTTGCATTTTCATATGCAGGTCGTCTTCCTTTTTACGTGATAGTACTGCGATTGTTGATCTGCTTAATATTTTGGCGCTTTAAAATTGTGCGGGTATGGGGATAGCCTCTGCTAAGATGCGGGGTACTATTTCCGACCCCATCTTTTTTCTGCGGGGTAGTCCTTGAAACTTCAGTCGAATGCATTCTAATGAACCATTTCCAGTCTTTTCCTGCCTGTTTCATAACTTCATCTTTGCTTCTGAAATATATAAAACTCCTTTCATGTTAACCTTTGTTTTGCAGAACAAGTTACACGAAAGGAGCCTATATGACTATTCAAGATTTTATCACGACAACTTTGAACCTGAAACA
>JAILLA010000030.1 GCA_024693325.1 Solobacterium sp. | reverse complement strand
CTCTGATTCTTGAGGATCCAACTGCACAAACATAATATGCTTCAGGGTATTTAACAATATCCGCAGAAGTACCAAGAACTTTATATCCGTTAATGAACGTTCCTTGAATTTCTGAATTATCATCAATAAATCCTAAAAAATTCCACGTAGGACTCTGTGCATTGATTCTTTCTGTAAGCCATGCAACTTCTCTGCCGAAACCACTGGCTCCAAATATAATCAAATCTTTCATAGTCTCAGTTCTCCTTGGTTCCTGTGAATTCTTCCATTGTCACCGCAGAGGCTGATGAAATACCTTCACGCTTCAATACAGTCTTTACTGTATCAAATATAATCTTCCAATCTCCCAGGAATGTAATGTGATCTACATACTTTACATCCCAGTCAAACTTTTCTTCCCAGCTGATTGCATTTCTTCCATGCACCTGTGCAAGACCTGTGAATCCAGGTCTGACTTCGTGTCTTCTTGCCTGGTGCTCATTGTATCTTGGGAGATACTTAACAAGCAGCGGTCTTGGACCAACTACTGACATATCCCCTTTTAACATGTTCAATAACTCAGGAAGTTCATCTAATGAAGTGGATCTCAGCTTTTGCCCAAACTTGGGAAGACGCTGTTCATCAGGCAAGAGATTGCCGTTGGCATCTCTTTCATCCGTCATTGTTCTGAACTTATACATCTTAAATACCTTTCCGTCTTTACCAGGTCTGTCCTGTGTAAAGAGAACAGGTGATCCAAGATTGATTCGCACAAGAACCGCTGTACCAAGCATAACGGGTGATAATACAACGGTAGCTGCCAGAGCACACATGAAGTCCTGCGGTCTCTTGATATACTTTTCATAAATACCATAAGGTTTGTGTGCCATGTTCTAATCCCCCGTATTATTTAAAACACCTGTGAATAATCTCAATAATGACATCCTGCTGTTCAGGAGTCATCTTATTGTCAGAAGGAAGGCATAAGCCTCTTCTGAAGATATCCATTCCTACATCTTCTCCATGTCCTTTGATGTAAGCATTGCTACGTGCTCGGCCGTTTCCTTCTCTTGTGACGAACGGATGCATTCTGAATACCGGCTGCATATGCATAGGCTTCCAGATCGGGCGGCCTTCGGCGTTGAATGCTGCGATAGCTTCCAGGATCTCTGTCGGACATGATTTTCCTGGTTCGCTGATATACAGCGCTTCTTTTTCTCCGCGTACTGTTTTACACATAGCGTCTTCATTGATCAACATGCAGCTGAGCCAGTAGTTCGGATCACTGTTTTCCAGATCAATTGGATTCATGGTAACAGGAAGGTCTTTCAGACCTTCTTTGTATCTGTAATAGATTGCTTTCTTCTGTTCTTTATGCTCTTCAGCATACGGAAGCTGTCCGCGTACGACACCGGCGATGATATTGGACATACGGTAGTTATATCCAATCTCCTCATGCTGATACCAGGCAGCGTCTTCACGGGCCTGTGTAGACCATTTACGAGCTTTGTTTGCCCATTCAGCGTTATCTGTCAGTAACATGCCGCCGCTGGAACCGGTAATGAGTTTGTTTCCGTTCCAGCTGACAACACTGATGTCTCCAAAGGTTCCTGTCTGGATTCCTTTATATGTCGCAAGGAAGGACTCTGCAGCGTCTTCGACGATCATTGCGCCATGCGCATCCGCAATTGCTTTGATTTCATCGATCTTTCCCGGTGTGCCATACAGATGTGCGATGACGATCAGTTTGACTTCCGGATAGATTTCAAATGCTTTCTCGAGCGCAACAGGATCCATGTTCCAGGTATCACGTTCTGTATCGATATATACCGGCTCACCGCCTTCATAGCAGATCGGATTGTCTGTTGCCGCAAACGTCATATCAGACGCAAAGACTTTTCTGCCTTCCAGGCATCCATGACCAGCTTTTGGCTGACCATATATTCTTTCTCCGCAGATCTTGATTGCCAGATGCAGTGCCGCAGTTCCGGCAGAAAGCGCAACGGCATATTTCCTGCCAATCATTTCTGCAGTGATACGTTCAACTTCATTGATATTTGCGCCGACAGTAGAAACCCAGTTCGTCAGAATCGCTTCTTCTACCCATTTCAGCTCATCCCCATGCATTGTAGGACTTGAAAGCCAGACCTTGTTTTCAAACGGCTTGAGTCCTGCAAATCTGGGATCTTCTAAGAATTTATTGTTCATAAAAAACTCCCCTCGTTGTCCATGTGATCTCCCAAATTTCTATATAAACCACATGTGAATTTTTCTGATTTAGAAGAAACTGACATCTTCTCCTGTCTGTTTCTGATACTCGTTGACCCAGGTATCGTTGATGTTGTTAATGACTGTTGTATCATTTACGATCTCTACCACAAGCGGACCATTTTCCGCAGTAACAGATTTCACCAGATACCTGTCAGGCAATGCCATGATTGCTTCCTCACCGTTTGCATAGTTCAAAGCAACTCCATCCAGCATGACTTCCACAGGACCTGTTGTATATTCCATCAGTTTGTACAATGTAATGCCTTTGGCATTGTCGTGTGCATATCCTGAGAAATCCTGAACATCGATTTCATTCTTTTTGCATAACTGCCTGATTTCGGTTCTAACTTCCTGCGGCATCAGAGAGTCCGCAATAATCACACTCTTGACTTTATATTTTTCCGCCGCACTTTTGATATTATCAATTCCGCCAATGACAGGCAGTCCATCAAACAGATAACCTGCTTCCTGCCCGCGGTAATCAACAACACAGACCGGATGGGCTATGTTATTCCTGTCACTCGCAAACTGCCTGAGAAGGATCTTAGCGGATTCGCCGGTACCCACGATCATGACATTCACAGACGTATCATTCTTATCTTTGGAATACTTTGCAGCTTCAATTGCCACAAAGCGATACGCAAATCTGCTTGCGAAAATCATGGCAAACTGAATGACTGCACCGATCGCATAGTATGTGATCGGCATCCGCTTCACAAATAAAACTGAGCCAACGATCTGAATCAGACAAGTCACAGCATTTGCCGCAAGAATCCGATTCAAATCATTGATGCCGGCATACTTCAGAATACTGCTGTAAAGTTTGAAGAACGCAAATACAGCAATGCAGCAGACTGTATAGTACGGTGCAAACTTGAAGAACGCTGGAAAATAAATTGACGCTACTGCATGGAATGTATGATTGACATAGAAACGGATCACTAATGCCGCAAAATAGGCAAAGTTTACCGCAAAGATATCAAAAGCAGCCAGCAGAATTCTGGCCGTCCATTTCTTCTTTGTACTGTTTTTCTCTTTTTCAAATGTCATGCAAACCTCCTGTCATCCCGACCTCAGGATTCAAAAAAGAAAGAGCAGATCATTGTCTGCCCTTTCCCTGTTAAGTTTAAGTTTTTTACTTACGTCCGCCGATTGCGTACCAGCCGATACCCTCATCTCTCCAGCCGATGCTTGTGAGATAGTTGTGCTCACCCTTGTTAGCTGTGTAGTTGTGGTTACGAGCTACAGCATTCGGGTTGTACTCACGGTATACAGGAACCTTCTGATCCGGATCGCTGTACCAGCCGATGCCTTCATACTTCCATCCGTTATTTGCAAGGAAGTTCTTTTCACCAGCGTTCATTGTGTAGTGGTGGTCGCCGCCATTGTTCGGGTTGTAAAGTCTGTAGACAGGGTTACCGGACTTCGGAGCTGTCCAGCCGATGCCTTCATAGTTCCAGCCGTACTTAACGAGTGCGTCTTTTTCACCTGCGTTCTTTGTGTAGTGGTGTTCACCGCTGTTCGGGTTGTAGAGTCTGTACATGTCGATGCCGTCTGCAGCGACAGGTCCGAGAGCGATGACCGGTCCCAGATTATCAGCCTTGATAATAATGGAAGAACCGATAGAAATGTTTGTACCTTTCAGAACAACGACTGTTGCGTCTGCTGCGAGTTCAGAAGCCTTGACTGTCTTGTCAGGAGCCGGTGTGCCAGTAACTGTTGCTTCACCAACATAGAGAACTGTATAGTCTTCACCATAGTCTTTAACGATATTTGTTCCCCACTTAGCGTCAACATCTTTTGCCATCTGGCCGACATAGATTCCGCCAGCGCCGTCGTTCTCATCAATGATGATCATTCCGCTTGCGGACGGTGTTTCTGCCTTCGCTGTAATCGGAGCGAAGATTGCAAGTGCCATAGCGGCAGCTGCTGTTGTTAATAATCCCTTTCTCATATGAGTTTCCCCTC
>JAILLA010000015.1 GCA_024693325.1 Solobacterium sp. | reverse complement strand
GCAAAACAGTTATGATGGATATAATTCGACAGTAACTGTAACGATGAATAATGAAGCAGATCACTTCATCGTTGGAGGGGACTATTTTTCACATAATGAAAGTTACGCTGATGTGATGACAGCGGGACTGCTGGAGATCGGCGGAAGTGTAAAGCTACATAGCTCAAATACAAAGAGTCTGCAGTGCAGCGGAACGCATAAAATCCGGTTAATCGGCAAAGAAGATCAAACCGTTGATGTTAAGGATGTTAGACTGAACATTTTGGCATTAACCAGGACAAGAGACCATTACACATTTAAACCTGATCCCTGTTGGAAAACACTGGCTGAAGTGCAGAATCCTGTTGAAAAAATAGTACTGTCTGATGAAGCTTTATCAGTTGAAATAGGATACCAGAAACAATTGACAGCGACTGTGATTCCTGAAAATGCTGATTATCCTGAACTGGTCTGGAGCAGTGATAATGAAGATATTGCTATTGTTGACCAGAATGGTCTGGTGACAGGACTCTTTGTCGGTACAGCAAATATTACTGTACAAACTGTGTATGATAATGTTTCAGTAGTCTGCCCTGTTACAGTTACAGGCGAAGCGATCCACGTTGAAAGTGTTGCAGTTGTTCCTGATGAAACGACATTGACAGTCGGTGAAACAGCACAGCTTACAGCAACTGTATTACCTGAAGATGCAACAATTAAAAATGTCACATGGACAAGCAATGATCCTGAACATGTAACTGTGGACAACGAGGGAAATATCACAGCAGTTGAAGTGACTGATGAAGGAAAACCTGCAGTAATTACCGTTATTACAAAAGATGGTTCATTTACTGCATCCTGTTCAGTAACAGTAATGCCTAAACCAATATTAGTAACAGATGTAACACTTGATGTGGATACATTGACGATGACAGAAGGAGATACCGCTAAACTGACAGCAGCAGTTTCTCCTGAAGATGCGACAAACAAGAATGTTACATGGACGAGCAGTGATCCGGAATGCGTGACAGTCGATGAGCAGGGTAACGTAACAGCTGTTAAAGCACCTGAAGAGGGAAATCCTGTAATCATCACTGTAACAACAGAAGACGGTTCACACACAGCAGCATGTGCGGTAACTGTTACCGCAAAAGTGATCAATGTTGAGAGTGTTTCCCTTAACAAGACAGAACTGTCCAAGGTTGAAGGAGAAACAGAAACATTAGTCGCAACAGTGCTGCCTGAGAACGCAACAAACAAGAACGTCACATGGACGAGCAGCGATCCTGAATGTGTCACAGTAGACGCACAGGGTAAAGTAACAGCAGTCAAAGCAACAACAACCCCTGTCACAGTAACTGTTACAACAGAAGACGGTTCACATACAGCAACATGTGCAGTAACAGTCACAGCTAAAGTGATCAATGCAGAAAGTGTTTCCCTTAACAAGACAGAACTGTCCAAGGCTGAAGGAGAAACAGAAACATTAATTGCAACAATACTGCCTGAGAACGCAACAAATAAGAATGTTACATGGATGAGCAGTGCTCCTGAATATGTCACAGTGGATGCACAGGGTAAAGTCACAGCAGTCAAAGCAACAACAACCCCTGTCACAGTAACTGTTACAACAGAAGACGGTTCACATACAGCAACATGTGCAGTAACTGTAACAGCTGCTGAACATGTTTCGGACGAATGGCTCAAAGCATTCCTGTATACAGTGAATGAAGAAGAGGGCACGGTCACATTAAATACACTGGATTCAAAGAATGTAGTGGAAGACATTGTCGTATATAATCATGCAAATATTGACGGAAAAGAATACCAGGTAGTTCTCACACCGCATAGTTTCCATGATGAAAACCACAAACATATTGGCAGTGAAGACAGCGGTGGAGGCGTTGTAGGTGAAAACTATACGACCAAGTCGATCACATTTGCAGAAAAGATAAAACTCCCTTCAGGTCCTATCGGTATTTTTGAAGGCTTGAGTGAACTGACTCACTTGGACATCCGGAAAGCAGACACAGCAGGAGTTACTAATATGAATGGCATGTTTAGTTCATGCAAATCATTGAAATCACTGGATCTGTCCGGATTTGATACAAGTTCAGTTACTACAATGTCTGGTATGTTCGCATTTTGTAAATCATTGACCGACGTGAATCTGTCGTCGTTTGATACAAGCAATGTGACACATATGGAAAATATGTTTATGTATTGCGAATCTCTGACCGATGTTGATGTATCAGGCTTTGATACATCAAAAGTCCAGTACATGGGATCAATGTTTCAGAACTGCCGGTCATTAACCGAACTTGATCTGTCGTCATTTAATACCAGCAATGTCTTCACAATGAGTTATATGCTTTCCAGCTGCAGTTCTTTGAAGACACTGGATATCAGCAGTTTTGATCTCAGCAGAGTGAAAGATCCAAGGGATATCACAAATTTCCTTTCTGGAACATCTTCACTTTCAGAACTCAAGGCACCTGCAGCATATGGGAATAATGTCATTCCTCTGACCAAGACTATGTATTACCTGAAAGATGGTCAGGCAGTTTCTACAGACAGTATTTCTTCCGAGGTCGGTTCAAAAACATATCTTGTAACAGATCTCAGTAAACTGGTTGTAACTGATGAGATCCAGCTGAACAGTTATGAAGAGACATTGATTCCTGGTCAGACATTCGAACTTGAAGCGATATTCGAGAATGATGATGCAGTACCGACAGACCTCGTGTTTACAAGCAGTAATACATCTGTCGCAGCAGTAAATGCGAATGGTGTCATTACAGCCAATGGCGGCGGAGATGCGGTCATTCTGGTTTCAAGCGCAAGCCATTCAGCATCTGCAGAATGTCTTGTCCATGTTGATGATACATATTATGATTTCAAGATCGCATTCGACACAGGACTGGATGATGAAGAAATTGAGCATGGACGCATTGTTATCAGGAAATACATAGGCAGTGATGCTGAAGTGGGTATACCGGAAGAAATCAATGGATATCCTGTTGAGTTTATTGATTATGAAGCATTTAAAGACAATAAAACACTTGTGAAAGTGGTTGTTCCCTCTACAGTGACAGATATCTACAGAAATGCATTTGAGGGATGTACTTCCCTGAACGAAGTATATCTGAATGAAGGCATACGCTATATTGATGACCAGGCTTTCAAAGGCTGCACCTCACTGACAGACTTTGTATTCCCGTCAACATTTGAATCGGCAGGAGAAAAACTCTTCGAAGGATGTACAGCTCTGGAAGTCATCATGCTGAATGACAATCTTGAAACGATAAGCAACGGAATGTTTGCCGGCATGAAATCTGCAGTTGAGATTTCTGTACCTGCAAGTGTGAAGGTGATCGAAGAAAACGCATTTGCGGACAGTGATATCGTCTCGATCGAATTTGAAGGAGATGATATTGAAACGATCGGTGCGTATGCATTCAGGAATTGCAATAACCTTGAAGTATTGCATGTTCCTTCAGTTGAAGTAATCCCGGCAGGATTCTTCAGCGGAACAGGACTGAAAGAAGTATCTATACCTGAATCTGTTAAAGAGATTAAGGAAACAGCATTCCAGGGAGCAGTCAGCCTGCAGACGGTACGCTATGCCGGAAACAAAGACGGATGGGACGAAATCAGCATCGGATCGGAGAATGATCCTCTGCTGAATGCTTATCTGATCTGTGAAGACGGCCTGGTACCGGTACAGTCTATTACACTGCTTCCGGAAGAGATCTGGATCAAAGAAGGCAGCTCATTTGCCATTGAGACAGAATTCTCGCCTGCTCAGACAACATATCAGGATGTTATCTGGGAGTTTGATGAAGAACATCTGACATATGAAGACGGAATCTTCACGGCAGCGAAGAAGGGTTCTTATGAAGGGACCATCACAGCGGTATCCGCAGAGAACAAAGATATCTCTGCTGAGTGCTCCGTGAGGATCGTGGGAGATGATGAACTGTATCCTCTGACACCTCATATGATCAAACTGCCGGTAGGTGCATCTTTCCAGATGGAAATGTATGATCCGAATTTACTGCTCGACAGCACATATGTGTCCTGGGAATCTTCTGATGAAGAACTTGCAGTAGTAGATGACCATGGACTGGTAACAGTGAAAGGATATGGTGTACTGAAGATCACACTGACAGTACATGATGAAATTACATATTCCTGGGATGTCTGGACTGAAAATCAGTGTTCTATCTATAACGGATTTGTATACAGTGGATCAATGATCCTCGGGTATGTGGGTACAGACACAGATGTTACAGTTCCGAGTGTGATTAATGGAGCAACGATCACGTCGATTGCTCAAATCGCATTTGATTCCAACGAACGTCTGGTATCCGTCACAGTTCCTGATACTGTTAAGAATATCGGTATGGGTGCGTTTGAATCGTGTCCGAATTTGAGAACTGTCAAGCTTCCTGAAGGACTGACAGAGCTTCAGCAGGGACTGTTCATGTACTGCAGTTCCCTGAAGAAGATCGATCTGCCTGATTCATTAACAGAGATCGGACCTGCAGCATTCTCGGATTCGGGCCTTACGGAGATCGACATTCCGGAATCAGTTGAATCGATCGATATGTCTGCGTTTGCCGGATGTACAGAACTGGAGAATGTGGCAATTCATTCCGGTTTAACAACAATTGCAAGCTATGCTTTCCGTGGCTGCAATAAAGTTACGGAACTTGATCTGCCGCTGAGTCTTACAAAGATCGGAGATGCTGTATTCGGAGACTACGACAATACAATGACGGTCAATTATGCAGGATCAAGAGCTGACTGGAATAACATTAAGATCGGCTATGATAATGAAAGCTGGCTGAAGAATATTGTCTGTGCGATCAGAGGCATCACGATCGAACCGATCGATTCCATGATCTACACAGGAAGCGCTTTGAAACCGAAAGTTACGATCTATGATGATGGCGCTCTGCTCAAAGCGGGTACTCATTACACAGTAACATATAAGAACAATACAAAAGCTGCTTCCAAGGACAGTGAAACACCGCCTACAGTCATCATTAAGATGAGGGGCAACTACAGCGGAACAGAAACCCGTACGTTTGACATTCTTCCCAGGGATATCACCCAGGATGAAGTTACGATCATTTCTGCAAACTATACAGGTACGGTGCAGAAAGTGTCGCCGACAATTACCGATAACAAAAAGACGCTGAAAAAGAATATCGATTACACGCTGTCTTATCCGAGTGCCGGAGACTACAAAGAACCCGGAAAGTATGAAGTGATCGCGACAGGTACCGGCAACTACACAGGTACCCGGAAGTTCGAACTGCAGATTGCAAGTGCGGACCAGGTAAATCTGTCGAAAACAACAATTACGATCCCGAAATCAAGCTATCCTTACAACAACGGTGCAGCAATTGAACCGGCAGTTACGGTAAAGAGCGGAAGAGTAGTCGTTGATCCGAGAAGGTACACAGTTACGTATACCAACAATACACAATGCGGAACTGCAACAGTCACTGTTGAGGGCGATGGAATCTATTCTGTAGGAACCAAGTCCAAAACATTCAAGATCACCGGAACTGCACTGTCAAAGGCAATTGCGGCAAGCGCAGTGAAGAAAACGATCGAAAGAAATGAAACACCTGAGATCCTGGTCAAGAATAAAGCGTCATTCAACCTGGTTGAAGGAAAGGATTATGAGATCGAATATCCTGACACATCCAAGGCCGGTAAATTGTATGTTCTTGTAAACGGAATCAATGGCTATACCGGAACTGTGAAGGTTGCAATAACTGTCAACAAGGAATCACTTGCTAAGACAGCAACGCTCAAAGTAACCGATACAGTTCATGTGAAGTCAGGCGCAAAACCTGAAGTGACCGTGAAAGCAACCGACGGAACGATCCTTGTTGAAGGCGTTGACTACACAGTGAAGTACGCCAACAACAAGAAAGCTGCAGAAAAAACTGCAGCGAAAGCACCGACAGTAACAGTGACCGGTAAAGGGAACTACACCGGTACACTGACTGCGAAGTTCTCGATCGCTATCAAAGAACTGACGAACAACATGGTTGAATATGCGGCAGACCTCAACACAACCACGAAGAAAGGTGCATTTACTACAACACTCGTGATCAAAGATGTTGATGGTAAGCCTCTGACAGCAAACACTGATTACGACATGAAGAATGCGGTATATACCAGAGACGATGTCGTCCTCACAAAGCTTGATACTGTAAATGCCGGTGATGTGATCACAGTTACTGTCAACGGAAAAGGCAACTACAGCGGAACAGTGAGTGCTCAGTTCAGAGTGACGGAAAAGGTCAATAACATTTCTTCAGCAGCCGTTAAGATCGCGGATAAGCAGTATCTGAATGGAACTCCGGTTACACTGGATGAAAAAGACTTCACAAGCGCAGTACTGAACAAAGAACCGCTGACGTATGGCGTCGACTATGAGATCGCGGATATCAGGTATCCGTATACCAACAATACGAAGAAAGGAACAGCAACTGTCAGGATCCACGGCATAGGCAAATATGCAGGATATGCAACAGTGAAGTTCAAGATCGTTGCAAGAGAGATCCAGGAAAACCTGGTACCGTAAATCAGCAGCTGAGGGGATGAGTGAAAACTCATCCTCTTTGTATGAGAAACAAATTCACATCATATGACGTAAATTGTGAGGATTTTAGAGAATACTATAAGAAAGTTATTTATGACGTAGGTAAACCATTTTCTTTTTGCTATACTGAGACAAATGGCTTGGATCCTGCAGATCACAGGGGGGGGTAAAAAAATGTCCGGAAAAAGAAAAACAATTGTAGCAGCTTTACTGTGTATTTTGATGTGCTTCAGCAATTCCTTCAGCATTAGGGCTGAAGACGAAACACCTGATACACAGGAAGAAACCCTGATTGAAGAAATACAGGAAACAGAAACAACTGAAGAAATAACGGAAGAGCTGATTTCGGAAGAAAACACTGAGGAAATTGCTGAAGAAGTTATTTCGCAGGAAGAATCTGCCGCAGAAGAGAATATACCTGACGATGATCCTGCTGTCAGTGAGACTGAAGATGATTTTTCTGAAGATTTTGAATACCCCAAGGAAGAAACTGATATTGATCAGGAAGTGATTGAAGAGACGATTGCTCCGATTTCGGAAGAAACGGAAGAATCCGAATTGATGGATACCGAAGGGGATTATACATATTCCATTAATAATGAAGCCGCAGTTATTACAAAATATACAGGGACTGAAACTGCAGTGACAATTCCGTCTATGCTGGGCGGTTATACTGTGACTGAAATCGGTCAGAATGCATTTCAGAACAGTACTGTTGTTTCAGTTGTGCTGCCTGAATCAGTAAAATCATTAAGCAAATATGCTTTTCAGAATTGCAAATCTTTGAAATCTGTAACGCTTCCGGACGGACTGGACAGTATTGGTCAGTATGCCTTTCAATATTGCTCATCCTTAAGTGAGATCAATGTACCTTCATCCCTGAAATCGATCTATGACTATGCATTCAGCAACTGTTCTTCCCTGCCTGCTTTTACACTTCCCGATGGAATCGATTATATTGGCACCAGTGCATTCAACAGCTGCAATAAATTGACTTATTTCTTTATCCCGAAATCTCTGAGGGTGGTTGGCAGCGGTGCTTTTAGGCCTGCTGAAACGATCGAATTTGAAGAAGGAATAACGGAAATTATTCCAAATGCCTGCCAAAGTGCGAGTAAACTGGTAACCGTTATTATTCCTGAAACAGTCACCAAGATCGGAAACAATGCATTTAATAACTGTTCATCACTTCAGACGATCGAACTTCCTGACGCTGTCACTGAAATCGGTCATTCGGTATTCAAGGACTGCCAGAAACTGACATCTGTCCAGCTTCCTGAAGGATTGACCAGCCTGCCGGATCAAATGTTCATGTATTGTTATGCTTTGACTGAGATCGAAATACCTGATTCTGTTACAAAAATCGGGGTCAATGTATTCAGTTATTGCAAAGTACTGAGCAATGTTCATCTGCCGCCTGCTTTGACCTCAATTGGTGGAGGAGCATTTGCAAGCTGTAATAATATAAGCTCCATGACAATTCCTGCATCTGTCACTGAAATCGGCAGCGGAGCATTTAATGCATGTGAAGAAATCATATTTGAAGAGGGAATAACCAAAATTCCGGATAGTTCTTTTTATCGGGCGTATAAACTTGTCCGTGTCGTACTTCCTGAAAGTGTGACAGAGATCGGAAAAAGTGCATTTTTAGAATGTCCGCTGCTGAAGGAAATAAATCTTTCCGAAAGAATAGCCACATACGGATGGTCTTCATTTGGCTTATGTCCTTCATTGGAAGAGTTAACGGTCGGTTCAAATGCTCGGATCGGTCACACGGCTTTTGAAAAGTGCACTGGCTTGAAGAAAGTCACGATCGGTGATCATGTAACAGTTGAAGGCGGCGCATTTGCATACTGCAGCGGTGTGAGAGAAATATCCATTGGTGAAGACCTGATACTGGAAGACTATGCATTTACAGACTTTGTGATCAAAGGAACACTGGATAATGGCATTGCATATGAACTGGATGCTGAAAACGGAAGACTGTCGATCTCCGGGGAAGGTGTTATTCCGGATTCTTCAGAAGAGGATGGAAGCCCCTGGATAAAGCTTTATGAGCTGATCAGTGCTGTAGAAATCGGAGAAGGAATCACAGCCGTTGGTAATTATGCATTTAGCAATGCAAAAGATATTTACTATGCTCTGCTTCCGGAATCCCTGACAGAGATCGGCGAGTCTGCATTTACTGACTGTGACAATCTGACATATATCGAAATACCCGGAAACGTGAACAGGATCGAAAGCCAGGCATTTGCGGACTGTGATTCTCTTGCAAATATTGTTTTCTGCGGTAATGCACCGTTTATGGGAGATGAGGCATTCCGTCTTTCTCCTGATGTGTTGGAAAAGATCCTCGCTCCTTCTACTTCAACCGGATGGTCCCAGTCTTTCGTTACCAGAAACGGTATCCCTCTGCCGATATTTTATGACGATACCATGGATGAGATCGGAGTCATGCTGCTGCTGGATATATCTGACAGTATGATAGACAAAATGGATACGATGAAAGAGGCCGTCAACAAGTTTATTGACGGGATCGGAGGGCGGATCAATAAAGCCAATATTGCTGTGATGGCATATGACAATTCAACACAGCTTGTTTCAGAATATACGACCGATATTGCCAAACTGCATTACATGGTCAACCGGATAAAAATGGGTGCCGGAACGCAATACTCTACAGCACTGAATAATTCGTCAAATTATATTAGAAATAACAGTCGCAACACGAACAACTATATCGTAATGTTCAGTGATGGTGAGCCAAAAGATAATGTGAATACGATCTATTCAATTGCCGATTCGATTCGGACAAGCATTACGATGTTTACCGTTTTGGTAAACGAGTCTTTATTAAAGGGGGATGTATTAAGATATATTGCCGGAGACGAAAACCGTTTCTACTGGGTAGAGAGGATTGAAAATCTGATCAATGCATTCGTTTTCCTTCAGGATGATCTGCGTCGTTCAGAAAATACACAGTATAGAATAAACCGTGCAAATGTGAATTATGATCTGCTTGAGCAGGAATTTAATTTCCAAAAGAATTCCATGGAACTTGTCACAATCACAGTCAATCCTGCAATCGGATATGGTGACTACGGGGAAGTAGCTTTGGTACAGAATTATGAACAGGTCTTGTCTGATGAAAAGGGGAAATTCACTTTAATATCTCCCGGAAGATTATTTCAGCCAGACACTCCGATCTATGCTGTGATCTATGATAAAAACCTGAATGTACTGGAAGAACAGGAACTTCCGATCCAGATTAAAGAGACTTTTACTGTCAACTACATGATGAATGATGGGTCCGGTACAGTTTATACAGTCCGGGAAGCAAAAACAGGACAGCCGTTTGATCCTCCTGAAGAGCCGTCCCGCTCCGGTTATAAATTCAGAGGATGGTATGTATCACCAAAATGCGAAGGAGTGCCATATTTCAGTGACAAGAACTCTCTGAACAGAAATATGCTAAGCAATAATCTGTATCTTTATGCAAAATGGTCGAAGTTCTCCATGGGTACAGATACGTTCTCTTTTATGAATTCTACTGATTACTTTGGGAACAGTGCAGGAATCAATATCAAATATGAAATAAAAGACGGTGATTGGAAAAAGCTTTTGAGTACTGCCAGTAAGAATGAAAAAACATTTATCAATAAAGATAAGAAATGGGAAGGATCCTGTTTCGGGATGTCTTCAGCTGCTGTTCTTGCATTCAACGGAGATATTGATATTTCAGCATTTAAGGATCAGGTGTTTGCCGGAGAGATTTGGGAAAACACGATCAATGCAAAACTGACAAATAACCTCCTCGGAAGTGAAGATGTTGGCAATATTGAAAGCATGATCAACTTCTATCAGCTAAGACAGAAGATCGGTAAAATTAACCAGATCAGAACAAAAGGAGATTATTCCGCAGAATCTGAAAATCTCAAGCAGATCGTAGAGAAAATGCAAACAACGAATGGTCCATGTGTAATTGGGATCTATATCAGCGGTACAGATGTCAGTGGAAAGAGTTATTCTGGTTATCACGCAGTTGTAGGCTATAATTTTGAGCCCATTGGTGCAGGTCAGTATAAATTTCAAGTTTATGACTGCAACATTTCACCATACATAGGTCTAACGGTTACGATCACAAAGGACAGCAGAGGAGTATATACTGCTGAATGTGCTGAGTGGAAACAAATATGGAATGCCTCGAAGCTCAAGTTCCGTTATGCAATGAATGCAAATGATTTGAAAAAATACAGGATTCTGATAGCACCGAATACGCTGAGTACGAAGCAGAGTGAATCAGCAGAGAATGATACAGAATATTATCTGGAAACAGGATATTCTTCATTCACTCTGACTGATGGAACACATACTGCAGTGATCAGAAATGGGGAGATCTATACAAGTGATTTTGAAAGTATTGGAGTCTATGGTCAGTCTAATGATATTTATGATCCGGTGACTTATGCATTTGGCCTGCCTGTGCTGGATACAGGTTATTACAGGATCTCGGTTGAAGAATCAGATTCTGAAGTCTCCACTGTACTGTTTTATGGACATGAAACCGAAGGATTCTATACAGGAGTACAGACATCCGGAAACGGTACAATCACATTTGACAGTGATGGATCAGTCCATACCGCACTCAATGGAAATACTGAACAGAAACTGATTATTTCTTCAAACAGAATGACAGAGATCTGGAACTCTGCGGAAATATCTTCCGGTACAGGAAACCTGAGCGCATCATATACTTCCGGTGAGATCAGGTTTGTATCTGAAGAAGATGCTGAAGCCGATATTATTGTTAATGCCGATATCAGTTCAAAAGCATTTGAAAACGTATCATTAACTGCTGGAGAACCGATCCGTATTATTGAAGAAAACGGGGATATCTGCAGGGTATTATCCGGAGACACAGCAATTAATGAAGAAGCATTTGGCTATTCTGTAATTTTTGACAGTCATCTTGGCACGAGTATTCCTACTCAGAAAAATGTCAGGAAAAACAGTTTTGTCATCCGCCCTAAGGATCCGGAGAGAAAAGGTTATTTCTTCGAAGGATGGTTTAAAGATGATGAATGTACAGAAGTATGGGACTTTGAAACAGATACTGTACAGGAGGACACTGTACTGTATGCCGGATGGAGTCTTGATCCTAATTATTTTGTAACAGTCACATTCAAACTCCCCGGCAGAACTGAGCAGAGCATGACAGTACCTAACGGATATGTATTGGGTGATGAAAACTGCCCTGCAGGTATTTCCGCCTGGTATACAGACAGCAGCTGTACACGTGCCTGGAATCCGGGAAGTACTGTTAAAGGCAATCTCGTTCTTTATACCGAGGACTGGAATGGTATACCTGCAGAATCAGTAACTCTGAGTTCTGAATCCATTTCTCTTAAAACAAATCAGAGCAGTCAGCTGAATGCAAGTATTCTTCCTGAAGATGCATCGTCATATCTGATGTGGCAGAGCAGCGATGAAGGTGTGGCAAAAGTTGATGCAAATGGAATCGTAACAGCTGTTGCCGAAGGAACAGCAATGATCACGGTGACAACAGGCAGTGGATTATCTGCTGTATGCGAGGTTACTGTCACAAAAGACAGTTCGGGTCAGCCGGACGAGACAGACCCGGATCCGGAAGAAGGTCTCTACATCAGAAGTGTTGACAGTTCATATTCTTATACCAGTACAGCAATCAAACCCGTTCCTGCTGTATATGATTCCGGAAAGCTTCTGACAGCAGGAAAAGACTATACAGTAACGTATAAGAACAACACCAATGCATATAAATTCGAAGGAGAAAGAGACTCTTATGTTCCCGCAAAGGGAGATAAGACACCGTATATCCTGATCACAGGAAAAGGAAACTATTCCGGAAAGACATATGTTCCGTTTTCGATCACACAGATCGATCTGAATGATCCTGATCGGGTATATGTCGAGGAAAGCATTACGCTAAAAACTAACGGTAAAGTACAGAGGCCGGTTCCTGTCATTACCTTCAATGGAAAAGTACTGAGTTCCAAGGAGTATACATTGTCATATCTTGACAGTGACGGAGTGGAACTGGATAAAAAAACAGGACCTAAGACAGCAGGAACGTATAAGATCGTATTAACCGGCAATGGAAAGAACTTTACCGGAGAAAAAGAGATCCCTTTGACGATAGCGGAAGAAACAGCCAAAGCAAGAACTATCGCATTAAGCAAAGCAGTCACAGTCACAACCGCAACTGCAGAGTATGACGGTACAGCAAAGGAAACAGCTTCATTCGCAAACAAAGCTGGATACGAACTCACAGAAGGAACAGACTACACTGCAGTCTATACGAAGAATGTGAATGCCGGAACAGCAACAGTTACAGCAACCGGTAAGGGTATCTATACCGGAACAGTTAAAAAGACATTCAAGATCACACCGCGTCTGTATGAAGAACATAAAGATGAATTCAGATTTGAAGTCAATGATACTGTCTACAGCAAGGGCGGAGCGATCCCTGAAGTACATGTATTCTGGAATGATAAAGAACTGAAGCCAGGAACAGACTATACGCTGAAGTATGCAAACAATAAGAAGGTAACGGATGAGTTTGTAAGCAAATGGCCGACAGTGACCATTACCTTCAAAGGAAACTTCAAAGGATCAGTCACAAAAGACTTCTTCATCGATCCCAAGCCGCTCGATCAGGTAACTATCACAGCCAAAGACAAGGTATATTCCGCAAAAGCGAATGCCTGGAAGAGCGCACCTGTACTGAAGGATACTGATGGGAAGACACTGAAAGCCGGAACAGATTACGAGAAAACCATTACCTATACAACAAAAGAAGGTGAGGAACTTCCTGCAGTTGTAGAAACCGGAACTGTCATCAAGGTCACAGTAACAGGCAAAAGAAACTACACAGGAACAGTATCCACGACATACCGTATTCTTGAAACAGGAAGAGATATCAGTAAGGCAACATTCAAGATCGCAGACCAGGAATACACAGGAAGTGAGATCCTGATCACCGATATGAGCCAGTTCACTGAAACAAATGGTTCAAAGAATGCCTATATCACAGTGAACAAGCAGAAAGAATACCTTGTACTTGGAGAAAACTTTGAAGTCGTACCCGGAAGCTATGTTAAGAACATCAACAAAGGAACAGCGAAAGTAACCTTCAGAGGGATCAACGGATACGGAGGAACAAAGACTGTATCCTTCAAGATCGGACAGAGAAGCATTCAGGAATACTGGAAAGGGTTATTCAGTTTCTTCGGAAGTATGCTCTGATCAGTAACAAATCTCAGCTTGAATCTAAAAAACCGCGGTATAGATGAGCGCGTTAACTTGAAATGTACCCCCAAAGCCGGACAAACCAGTAAGGGGGTACTTTTGTATGAAATATGATTGGAAATATAAGCTGAAAAATGTGGAAGATTATAAACAAGGAAAATGGACGGAGAAGCGTAAATGGGCTAATTTTAGTGTCGAATCGTTCCACAAGGAAATCAGACTCTGAGACAGAATCTATGATATATACGGTACTTAACAATCTCAAACACTAAGCAGCCAATAAGGATTGGTCAGCAGGAGAACAATACGTATATACAACAGAAAACAAAGCGGAAAAACCATATGTAAAGCAGCATCAATGTTATCCAAAGGAGAATAGGGAAAATTGAGGTTTGTGAATTGGCAGGATCGAACGCATTTGTTACGATAAATATCGTACAGATGCTCTCATGTTTATTCTGAGAGATCCTGTATAAACAAGTAAATAACGTTCTTTGAGCAAAAGTCCCTAAACAGGTCAGCACTGCATGGGACTGCGCCGAGGCATCTGCCTCCGGGGCTGACGGAGAAATCCGGCAACCTTCCTTATTGAAAAAAAGAGCATGAAAGATGACGCTGCATGATCATTTTTTGTGCGCGCCATTTTTATTACTTCGGAGCATTATATGGATAAAAAATACGGATGTGTCCTCCTTGCCGGCGGCAGAGGCCGGCGCATGGGAGGTACCAATAAAGCAGAGCTGGTCATGAACGGGCAGACATTTGCCGTAATGATCGAAACAGAACTGGATCAGACAGGTATGCCCTGCTATCTGTCCCAGGGTGAATATGATCAGATGATCCCGGAAGGCTGGACAAAGGTCAAAGATCTTTACCGGGACAGTGACGGACAGTATCTGGGTCCGGCAGCCGGTATCTGTTCCTGCCTGGTGCAGGCAGAGCAGGACGGGCTGGACGGAATATTCTGCGTTCCCTGTGATGCACCGTTCTTTGAGGCAGGCATGATCGGAAAACTGCAGCAGTTCATAACGGATGATACCGATGCGGTATGCATCAGAACGTCTGACGGACATATACAGACGGTATTCGGCTGGTATTCCGTACGCTGTATCAAACCGATGGTCAATGCACTTCAGACCGGAAACAGAAAACTGCTTGCTATCCTTGATCAGGTCAATTTCAAGGTCATTGATGCGGCGGATGCCGGTATCAGTGAGTACTGTTTCACGAATATCAACCGCTCAGAGGATTATAAAAAATACTGTGAAGGAAGACTGCATATCGTGATCGAAGGAAAAAAAGGTGCAGGGAAAACGACGCTCATCGACCGTCTGATCAGCGAAACAAACCGCAGGATCTGCGGATACAGGACCAGGATCCTGGAAACAGATGCGGAAGGATACCGACACGTATATATGTATCCTGCAGATAAAACAGACAGTACAGTTCCGCAGGAAGTCGGTATTACCAGGCGCAAAGTCATATCGGTCAATGATCAGGTCTTTGATGATCTTGGCGTAAAGCTGCTGTCTGATGTGAATGAGGACGGAGTGATCGTCATGGATGAGATCGGTTATATGGAGACCGGTGCGGAACACTTCTGCCGCAAGGTCATTGAATCATTTGACGGGGATATTCCGGTGATCGCAGCGATCAAGGTTTCGGAGAAAGAATACCGGTATCTTCAGCTGATCAAAGATCATCCGAAAATATATCTGCTCAGGCTGAACGAGGATAACCGTGAAGAAGTCAATGAAGAAGCCCGCAGGATCATGGAGACGTGGGAAGACAGAGGTGAGAGCAGATGAAAGATGTGAAAATCAGAGACTTGATCTTCCTGGCCTTGTGCTGTGATATCGGACTGTTTGCCAAAAGACTGATCTCCCCGTTTGCCAATGTAGTTACGGATTTCCTGAAAATACCAGGAGGGATCGGTACAAGCTTCTCACTGATGTTTCTGGTGATTGGGGCGGATATGATCCCGGTCAGGGGATGCGGAGCACTGATGGGGTTTGTCCAAAGCATGATCATGCTGTCGCTGGGCATGACCGGAAGTATGGGCATGCTGGCGCCGGTCGGATACATCGTTCCGGGAATCGTCATCGATCTGGTGTTTTACGCAGGCAGAAAGACAGGATCCGACCATGCTGCGGTCATGATGGCTGCGAACATGCTGGCAAGCGCATCCGCCGGACTTACAGCGAACCTGATCGTATTCCGCCTGAATGGGATTCCTCTTGCACTGTATGTGACAGTGGAACTGATAAGCGGAGCACTGTGCGGAGGATTAGCGTATATACTTGTCAAAAGACTCAGACCTCTGACACGAACAATGAAAAAGAATGAAACAGATGGCAAATGTCTATCTGAAAAAAATATGGAAGGGACGAGATCATGAAAAAGAAATGGATGATCGGCATTATCGTATTACTCGCAGCAGTTGCTGCCGTTCTGGGCTTTATGAACCGGCAGAACAGTCCCAAAGATGAAGGACTTCTGCTGCAGAGCAGCGGAAACACAGCTGCTGTGTCATTCGAAAAACTGGACCAGATCACCTTTGAAGGGGATCTGGTCAACGGCAAAGGAGAGGTATCGCATCACGAATACAAAGGTGTAGAACTGAATGCCCTTCTTGAAGCTAACCGGATCACGGTTACGGAAACTTCCATTTTAACTGCGACCTCGGAAGACAACTATTCCGCTGAGGTGAGCGGGGCGGAAGTACTGGAAGCAGGCAAAGTGTATGTTGCTGTCAGTGCTGATGGAAAGATGCTGGAAGGGCTCGAAGGCGGACAGGGAGCACAGCTCATCGTATTCGGAGACTCCAACAGCAAGCGTGCAGTGAGATACCTCAAAACGATCGATATCCGCTGAGCATAATAAAAAACAGACGCCTGAATCTAAACTGATCCCTATGTCAAGTACCAAAGTTTGACAATTTAAGTTTTTCATAAGAGACACAGATATTCATCTGAAATATGGTGATGAACGGCTGTGTCTTTTTCATTGTTTCAGTAAAATTCGCACGACAAAAAACAACT
>JAILLA010000002.1 GCA_024693325.1 Solobacterium sp. | reverse complement strand
AACTGCATTATAATAAGTTCGCTGATCAGGTAGGTCGAGTACTTGATTAGCTTTTTTCATATCTATATTATACCATGCTTGCATGTACTTTGCCAGTTAAAGAAAACTGTAACAGTCATTTTTCAACTGTTACAGCCCCCTGTTGACGCTTAGCCGCCGTAAATGCTTTCCGGTTTGACTCTGCATGGTGCCCCGGCACCGTTTTCGCAAAGTCTGTTCAGTGCGGCAGAGCCCCATCCGCATCCGAATGAGAAGTCGCCGTTCCATGTCTGTGCGTAGTTGGTAAAGTCAGCTGCGCTTCCGAGAAAGAAGATCTCTATATGGCAGTGCGGACCTGTACTGTTGCCTGAACTTCCTAAGGCTCCGATTGCATCTCCGGCCATAACGATACTTCCTGTTGCGATCGGTGTTCCCGCAAGCAGATGCAGATACTTGATCGCATAGAGACCGCCGTTGACCTTGGTCAGCAGATACACCTGGTTGCCGCCGCCCTGTGAACCGTTTCGGTTCTGGGCTCCGCAGGAACTTCCGAGTTCACCGTACGGACATCCGTCCTGGCTCTTCAGGACGACACCGTTTCCGATCGCTACGACTGTTGAGCCGAGCGGTCCGGCAAAGTCTGCACCGAGATGTACGCCGCCTGATGCGTAATGCCATGTCCCGGCTTCAGGATTGATACCGACGCCCGGTACCGGATAGTTCCAGCCGCTGCTCGCAGTTACCTGATTCAGCTTCTCCGTAATGCTGCGCATCATCTCGCGGATACTGTCAATGTCACCTGCGATCGTATTTCCCTGTGCTTCGAGGTTGGCGCTTTGTTTTCTGTATTCTTCCTGGATGACCTGTGCCTGATATTTCAGTGCAAGGATCGAATTCTGACGGGCAACGACTTCCTGTTTTGCTTTATCCAGTTCAGCCTTTGCTTTTTCAAGTTCTTCCTTGTCTTCGTTGAGCTTTGCGATCTCTTCAGCCAGTTCACGCATGACTTCTTCATCATAACCCGTGATATCTGACAAGCCGTTGATCACCCTGATCAGGTCTGAGAATTTCCGTACACCCATGATGACATCCAGGAACTGATTGAGTCTCATAGTCTCCTGCGAGATCTCCATTCGTTTCTGGATCTTCTCTTCAGTCTCTGTAATGTCGGCTTCTCTCTGATCGATATCCGCCTGCTTTTCGTCGATCTCTGTCTGCTTTGTCTCGATCTTATAATTCAGATCGTAGATCTCACCGTTCAATGCATCTGCCTGCGACTGATATCCGCTGACCTGACGTGCATAGTACACAACGTTCTCGGCGATCGCCGCACGCTGTGCTTCGATCTCCTCAAGCTGTTTTTTCAGCACATCACTCTGCTGTGACATATATTCCATATATGCACTGCAGCTTTTCTTTTCTGACTGTGTCAACGGCAGAAGCCCTGAACACAGGTTTGACCAGTACTTGGAATCTGAATAATCAGGTTCTTCGGCACTGGACGGATAGATCGTAAAGCAGATACCGGTCATGACAGCAGCTGATAACTGGATCAGTTTTTTACGTACTGTCTTCATATCATTTACCTGTTTCTTTCTCCGATACGCTTTCCAGCAGAGCAGTAAGCTGCTGCGTTTCATTAACAGTCAGTTTCCTGTCTTTCAGATAACTCGTAATGAAGTCACCCAATGAATCATTGAATTCCTCTTCTACGAGTTTCTTGGTCTTATGACTGTAATACTCATCTTTTCCGATGACCATCGTCAGACCGCTTCTCTGCGGAAGCAGGTACCCCTTGTCCCTGATCCTGCGGATCAAAGTAAACACGGTAGATTTTTTCCATCCGTATAATTCTTCACAGATGTGCCATACATCCATCGAAGAAATACCCGGCTGATCCCAGATGATTCTTGCCACTCTGTTTTCGGCTTCGCTTAGTCCTTCCATGATCCCCCCAAAAGGACTACATATGTAGTCTTTTTTATCGTATTACTGAAGTTTACAATTGTCAACCTTTCCGGCATTTTTAGCCCGTTTTATATAAAAGAAAGCAGTATGTTCTGCTCCCCTGTTCTGTATGAATGCGATACCTGAATAAAAAAGCTTCTGCTATCGATTAGCAGAAGCGATGTAATCAGCGAATGTCTGATGATTCAGGTGAAGCTGTGTGGCCAGCTGGTTTCCGACATAGCGGTAATGGTACATCTGGGCACCGATTCCGGTGACCTTCTGGCTCTCGTGATCCCAGGTACATATAAATCCGTATTTATATGCGTTTTCCTGCAGCCAGAGGCTCTGAAGTGTCTGTTCGAAGGAAGCGTTGCTGATGCCGTCTACGCGGAAGTCAACGGTCAGCCCGAGCTGCCGTTCGCAGTGACCGGGATACTGCTCATACCTGAGCACTTCTTTGCCGTATCTCAGTTTTGCTTCATCAAACAGTTCCTTCTGTTTATCATATGAAACATAACCTTCTGTTACGATCAGCCCGGCACATGCCATTTCTGTTTTCAGGCCGGTCTGTATGCCCTGGCACATCTCTTCCAGATGTGTTTTTGCTTCATCCTGCATCAGGATCTGCTTGTCACTGGGTACTTCCTCAGATACGACGCGCAGCTGGGTCGGGGTACGTCTGACAATTGTATTGCTCGCGTCGACCCATGCGTCAAGACTGGAGGCATTCATGACCAGTACACTGTCCTGTTTATAGGGATCACCGTTATCCAGGTAATCCTTGATCTCTTCATAGGAATACTGGGACAGCAGAATGATCAGTGTATCGATATCCATGACATTCCTTGTATCCTCGACCATGCGTACGATCTGAGCAGGCGTACGGTCCCACTGGTATGTAGACAGACGCTTATACTCAGCCGCATTGTAAATATTGAATCCCTCTTCGCGGATAAAGGCAATGAAGACGTTAGGCGCAATGGAGTATTCAATAATATAATCGATCTCCTCGGGGGTCAGATACTCTTTGATCAGTTCACGGCTCTTCTGGTCTGTGTACGGATACCTGGAGAGTGAATCGTATTTGCTGTTGAGTATACCGATACATACGGAACCGAGCAAAGCAACACTGAAAACAAACAATGCTGTCAGGATCCTGATCTTAAAGCTGTTACGGTTTATTACACTCATACCTGATATTATATCATCCTTCATCATGCAATGCCGCATATACTTTTACAGCAGTTTCCATCGGAACGACTTCTGCGATCGCTTCAACGTCCGCGTTTTTGAGATTCGTGAAGTTTCCGAATGCTTTCAGCAGTTTCTGTTTCCGTTTCGGGCCGACACCTTCCACTTCATCAAGGATCGATTTTGTCTGTGCTTTGGAACGAAGCTTCCGATGATATGAGATCGCCCTTCTATGGACCTCATCCTGCATCCTTGTCAGCAGGAAGAACAGTCCTGAATCACGGTCGATGTCGAATGTTCTGTAATCCGTATCCATCAGGGCATTCGTGTTATGCCTGTCATCCTTGACCAGTCCCATGATCTTGATGTCGATCCCGAGCGAGTCAATGATCTCTTTCGCAGCTTCGATCTGTGTTCTGCCGCCATCGACGAGAATACCGTCCGGCAGTCTTCCGTTTTCCTTCAGCAGTCTGAAGTACCTGCGGTAAACGACTTCCTTCATGGAATCAACATCGGAATTGCCTGTATGCAGTTTATACAGACGGTAGCTCTTCCGGTCGGGTACGCCGTCTTCATATACGACGCAGCTTGCGACAGTGAACTGTCCGGAAATATGGCTGTTATCGAACAGCTCCACGCGTTTCATCGGACGTCCCGCAAGTTCGGAAAGCTGCTGTACGGCATTTTCTGTCATACTGTTCTGCTGCTCGGCAGCGTCGAATTTCAGATTGAGCTGCTGTTTCGCATTCTCAATGCACATATCGACCAGTTTCTGACGGTAGCCCTTTTTCGGAATGAATACGGCCATTCCGAGCGTATCCTGCAGATCCTGCTGGAACGGCTCGCATTCAGCGGAAAGCACCAGTTCTTTCGGTTTCGGATGATCCTCATAAAACTGCAGCAGGAATGACTGGAATTCTTCCGAAGCATCGCCATAAAGCGGCTTCAGACGGAATTCTTTGTTCAGTACGGTCCCGTTTCTGACAAGGAATCCGGTGATCGCCAGATATCCGCGGTCTTCATACCATGCGAAGACATCCCTCGTACCTTTCTTATCTGTTTCGATCATCTGACGGTCTATGACACGTTCGATGCTTGTGATCATTTCATGATACTGGGCAGCCTTTTCAAACTCGAGGTTTTCACTGGCTTCCAGCATCTTTCTGTTCAGTTCTTTCGTGATCTCTTTCGTATCCCCGTTCAGGAACGAAGTGACTCCGTCCGACATCCTTTCGTATTCTTCCGGATCGATCTCATACTCGCACGGACCAAGACACTGCCCGAGGTGATAATACAGACAGACTTTATCCGGGATCTTTGTGCATCTTCTGAACGGATAGAGTGTCTGAAGAATCTTCAGCGTGTTTCTCGCTGCACTCGCATCGGGAAACGGTCCGAAGTATCTTGCGTGTCTGTCCTTCTTCATATCACGAGCGATCATCAGCCTCGGATATTTTTCCTTTGTCAGCTTGATGTAAGGATAGCTCGAGTCATCGATGAACATGATGTTGTATTTCGGCCTGTATTTCTTGATCAGGTTGATCTCAAGGATCAGGGCTTCTTTTTCGCTCCTGGTAACTATGAAATCAAAGTCCTCGATATTGGATACAAGCTTGGTCGTCTTGAAATCATGTGCTCCCGTAAAATACTGGTTCACGCGGTTATGGAGGTTCTTTGCTTTTCCGACGTAGATGATCTCCCCGCTTTTATCCTTCATCTGGTAGCTGCCGGGTTCATCCGGCAGATTTGCAAGTTTCGCCTTTAAATATTCACGGTCCATGAAATCACCCTTTCAGTGTTACCACGGTAGCACCTGTACCGCCTTCATTTGGCATGCCGAGACGATAGCTGTCAACATCACGGTCACGGTCCAGCTTGTTATGGACCGCCTTGCGGAGTGCTCCGGTACCATCTCCGTGTATGATTCGGAAAGTCAGCAGGTTGTTCATCTTGGCGGAATCCAGATAGTCTGACAGTTCTTCCATTGCTTCATCTACACGCATACCGATCAGATTGCATTCGGGAGACATCGTCTGTGTCAGTACATTTCCGCCGAATTTCACAAACGCTTCTTTCTTCTTTTCGGGAAGGATCCTCAGACTGTGACGGATCTGGTCCTCTTTGACATGCATCTGTCTGCCGTTCAGCTCGATCGTAATATCTTTCCGGCGGATCGCTGTGATCCTGGCTACCTGATTGTTGACCCTGAGTTCAACGACATCACCTACCGCAAAGCCCCGGTCGTCCCTGAGCGGTTCACTGCTCTGCGGCTTGATCTCTTCTTTGCGGTTGAGCTTCTGGCGGACTGCCAGCACTTCATGATACTTCGCATTGCTCTGCATCTCACGCATCTCACGCAGGATCTCATCTGCCTCTTCGTAGGCATTCTGCCGGTATGCATTGATCTCCGCTTCGGCCTTTGCCTTCCACTGGTCTTTTTCCTGTTCCAGACGGTTCAGCAGTTCTTCTGTTTCTTTTTTTCTGGCATCCAGTTCCTGCTGTTCCTGTTCCAGCTGTTCTTTGAGCTGACGGTTTTCCGCCACCTGTGTTTCCAGCTGTTCGATCAGTTTGTCTTCCTGTGTCCTTGCCTGGTCCTTCAGGAATCTGGCGTATTTGATGATGCCGTTGGGCAGGCCATAACGCTGTGCAACTTCAAAGGCATTGGACTGACCTGTTGTACCTTCCATATATCTGAATGTAGGCTGCAGTTTTTCCATATCGAATTCAACACTGGCTGTCAGGATGTCATCATGACGTTTACCGTATGCCTTCAGCCTGCCGTAGTGTGTCGTCGCTACAGTCATGCATTCACGTTTTCTCAGTTCATTCAGTACGGAAATAGCGAGTGCCTCACCTTCTCTCGGGTCCGTACCTGAGCCGATCTCATCGAGCAGCGCAAGGCTTCTTTCTGTTGCATCACGCATGACTTCTGCGATCTTGACGATCTGTGCAGAGAAGCTTGAAAGTGAACTGACGACTGACTGGTCATCACCGATGTCGACAAAAACATGATCAAAGTAAGGGATCACAGCATGTTCGGCAGTAACCGGCATGCCGCAGTAAGTCATCAGTACGAACAGACCGATGATCTTCATCGAGACGGTCTTGCCGCCGGTATTGGGACCTGTGATCAGAAGCAGGTGCTTCGGATCTTCCAGGTGATATGTATTGGCGACGACTTTGGAACGCTCGATCAAAGGATGACGTCCTTTTTCAATGATCAGCCTGCGGTCTTCGGTCAGCTCTGCCACGACTGCGTCGCGCTGTTTGCCCCATAAGGCTTTGGCATACAGACAGTCAAGGATCGCGCATGTTTCAAGATTTGCCAGTTCTTCCTCAGCGACCAGCGATACCTCATAGGAGCATTCCTCCAGGATCCGCTGAACTTCTTCCGCTTCCCTGGCAAGCAGTTCCTGCTTCCGGTTGTTTGCGTTCAGCAGGGATGCCGGTTCAACATAGGATGCCTGTCCGCTGGCAGAATCGCCGTAGACCATACCTCCGAAGTTGTTCTTTTCAGCAGCCCTGACAAGTACCATCGCTCTGCCGCCCCTGTATGTTACGATCCCGTCCACAACACTGGACGCGTGTGTCGAAAGGAAGTGGTTGACTGCGGAAGCGATCACCGCATCTGCATTTCTCAGGTTTCTGCGGATCGTCCTGAGTTCCGCAGAAGCGTCATCGAGCACTTCACTGTACGGGCTGATGCACTGTGTCAGCTTTGCTTCACAGTGATCATGGACGACCATCGTGGATACAAGATCGTGAATATACGGATGGTCTGACTCCAAGTTCTTTTCATAGCTTTTAATTGCCCGGATACCCTGGATCAGCCGTACTTCATTGTTCAGCTCCGCAGCTGTCAGTATTCTCTGTCTTCTTGCACCTTCCAGCATCATTGTCTGGTCGGTGATCCCGCCGAACGGCATTTCCCCGAACCGGACAGTGGCTTCCAGTGCTTCACTGATCAGGGCATGATCCCTTCTGATGACAAGCGGATCAAAGCTCGGAACAGTCCGGCGCATCAGTTCCCTGCCAAGAGAAAAAGAGCAGGAATTCTCCATTTCCTGCAGAATTACATCCAGCTCAAGACTGCTTTCAGTACTCATCTTTATTCCTCTCCCGGTTTATCAAAGCCCTGTGCTTCCAGCCATTCAGCTACGGCTTCACGGTCTGAATCATCCAGTTCTTTTGCCTCGGAATAGATCTTATCGATCATATCCGATGTATCGAGTTTAATGCCTGCATTGTCTGCTGTAGAGACCACGGTATTATGGATCATGGTGATCCATGACTTGTTGGAAATATTCACGCCGTTGGAAAAGAACGGTGTATGAAGCACTGTAAAAAGCACCATGACCCAGACAGTTGCGCTGATAACTCCGATTGCGCCGCCGAGCAGTCCCGATACTTCACGAATTACCGGTGTGCTTTCGATCTCTTTCAGAAGGCTTTCAAGGATCATCAGAATGAGCCGGCATACAATGAAGATGATCAGAAACCACATCGCCTGGTTGGCAAATGTATAGACACTGTCTTTGAGAAGCGTATCCTGGAGCGGAGTCCATTCCTTCGGCCAGAGCCTGAGATACGCTGCAGCTACGTCATAGTAGCGCCATGAAGCGAACAGGGAAAGACATACGCCGATCAGTGAGACGACCTGTCTCAGGAAGCCTTTGGATGCACCGATCACCATCATGGCAATATAAAAGACTACAAGTCCGATATTTATATAAGTAATCCAGTCAACAGGTATTGAAATCATATCTACCTCCGTCTATTGCAATATCATACTCAAATCACATTATTTACGCAAATCGTATGTTAGAATTGTTGCATGGCAAATCAAACAATTACATTAAAATTGACACCGGAACAGCAGGACCGTCTGTACGGATCATTCAGGGAATGTTCTGTGAACCCCCCTGCTTATGCCAGGTTTCAGCTGAGGGCGGAAAACTGTGTGATCACCTGCTATGAATCCGGGAAATGCGTCTTCCAGGGGAAAGACGCGGAAGTATACGCATCTGCTTTTATGAAGCCGGATGAGAGCCTGTATCCCCAGGCCGGATCCGATGAAGTCGGTACAGGTGATTATTTCGGACCTGTATGTGTCTGTGCCAGCATCGTTCAGAAGAAGGATGTCTCCTTTCTGGAAGAACTGGGCGTAAAGGACTCCAAGCAGATCACCGACGCGTATATCCTTCTGCATGCCCCATCCGTCATGGAACGGCTGCAGCACAGTCTGCTGATCGTCAATAACCGGAAATACAACGAGGTCCATAAAACAACGAACATGAACGCGATCAAGGCAAAGCTTCATAACCAGGCTTATGTCAATCTGTCTGCCAAGACCGTACTGCCAGATCTCCGCGTCATCGACCAGTTCACGCCTGAGGCTTCCTATTACCGCTACCTGCAGGGTGACAGGAATGTGATCGGGCAGATCCGTTTTGAGACCAAGGCTGAGAACAAATATCTCAGTGTTGCGGCTTCCAGCATGATCGCCAGGTACGCCTTCCTGAAAAGCATGGAAGCGATGGAACGGGAATATGACATGGAATTCGTCAAAGGAGCTTCTTCAGCCGTTGATGAATGCGCCAGAAAATTCGTGAAGCGCTATGGTATTGAAAAGCTTGGCGATGTAGCCAAGCTCCACTTCAAGAATACGGAAAAACTATGATACCGGCTGTTCTGGCCGGTATTCATTTTATTTATTCTTTTCGCTGTTTGTTCTGCGTTCAACGCTCAGTCTGATCGTATTGTCGACCTGTACCAGTTCGACGCCTGCTGCCCTCAGCATGCGCTTTGATACGATGTTTGCGTCTGTCCCATCGTATTTATCGCTTTCATATACGATCTTTGCAATACCAGACTGAATGATGGCCTTGGCACATTCATTGCACGGGAACAGTGATACGTAAAGCGTGCATCCGCGTACGGGACGCGGGCTGTTCAGGATCGCATTGAGTTCAGCATGCACAACATATGCATATTTGCTGATGAGGAAGCCGCCTTCCCTGTCCCAGGGAAATTCGTCATCACTGCATCCGCGCGGAAAACCGTTATAGCCGACCGATACGACACGGTTGTTTTCATCGATGATGGCAGCACCCACCTGGGTGTTGGGATCCTTGGAACGAAGTGCGGACAGATGAGCAAGTCCCATGAAGTACTCATCCCAGCTGAGTGTATCAAGTCGTTTTGTCATATTCAGTTCTCCTGTTTCAGATATGCTTCGAGATAATCAATATCATATAATTCATCCAGATTCCTGGCAATATTCACTGCATGTTTCGGAAGACCGTGGTCATATTCATATTTCAGGATCTTTGCGTCGGTTCCCGCATAGGTTTCCGAAGGCCTGATCGTTGTTTTCTGCATGCACATCACAGCCAGGATCACGCACAGGATCGGCAGTGCCGTGTATCCTGTGATCTTCTGTGTACGGTTGGCTGCTGTGATGATCGATGCGCACAGCAGTCCGCCGATCGCTCCGCCCAGATGTGCCTGCCAGGCTACCGTCGGCATGAAATTGATCAGCAGGTTCATCAGTACCGTCTGCATGATCGCCCGCTGGACTGCCTGGTTTTTCAATATGCCTCTTCTGTAGAGAATATAGATCTCACATGCCATCAGACCGTACAGTCCGCCGGAGATCCCCACTGCCACAGTGTTGCCGGAAAGGACAAACAGAAACAGATTGCCGATCACTACCGATATGACAAGCGTCATCAGGTAATTCTTCCAGCCAAGGATACGTTCCAGCACGACACCGATATACATCATGCTGTACATGTTCATCAGAAGATGCCATACACTGACATGAACCAGTCCGGCAGTCACGATACGCCAGTATTCACCGGCAATGATCATGGCTTTGTAATAAGCTCCGAACAGGATCGCTTTTTCCGTCAGGTTGCCGGAAAACGGAAACAGATTGACGACAAGGCAGACAGCACAGCAGATCACCATGACTGTCAGAGTCGTACGGGGCATCTGTTTGAGGAACTTCATAATGTTTCCTCTTCCAGTATCGTCAGGAGCTTCCGGAAGTACTCCGGGAGCGGCGCTTCAAACACCATCGTTTCGTTCGTCCGGGGATGGACGAATGTCAGTCTGTGCGCGTGCAGCACCTGTCCCTGTGTATCCATATAGCGGCATGGCTTTCCGTATTTAAGGTCACCCATCACAGGATGGTTGATGTATTTCATATGAACGCGGATCTGATGTGTCCTGCCTGTATCCAGCCTGCATTCGACATACGTACTGTTCTTGAAGCGTTTCAGTACGTGGAAGTGCGTACGGGCTTCGCGGGATGCCTTATCTGTCACCTTCATTTTCTGACGGTCTGCCGGATCACGTCCGATCGGTGCGTCGATCAGCCCGTCATCATGAACGATGTTGCCCATCACGACTGCCAGATAGTCTCTCCGGCAAGTCTTGCTTTCCAGCTGGGCAGCGATCGCCGTATGCGCAAAGTCATTCTTGCAGGCAACGATGCAGCCGGTCGTATCCTTGTCGATCCTGTGGACGATGCCAGGACGGATCACGCCGTTGATGCCTGACAGGTCTTTGCAGTGATACAGCAGCGCGTTGACCAGCGTGCCTGTATAGATACCGGAAGCGGGATGAACGATCATCCCCTTCGGTTTGTTGATGACGATGACATCTTCATCTTCGTACAGGATATCAAGCGGGATGTTTTCCGGCAGAAGATCCATCGGCTGGTCTTCCGGAACGTCCGCCTCTATAATGACTCCTTCACATACGGCATAGCTGCTTTTCACGGGTTTTCCGTTGACTGTGATCAGTCCTTCTTTCACAAGTGACTGGACACGGCTGCGGGAAAGATCGCTGACATCACTCAGATACCGGTCGATCCGGACACCTGAAACTTCAGCTGCTTCAAATCTGAGTTTTGCCATCTGCTTTCTCCTTCCGTTCTTCCAGGATCATCTCAATGATCATCAGTCCGACTCCGATGCACAGTGCGCTGTCCGCAATGTTGAAGATCGGGAAATCATATCCGAAGATAATAAAATCAAGAAAATCACGTACGTATCCAAGCATCAGCCTGTCGATCAGATTTCCGAGCGCGCCGCTTGCCATCAGGGCAAATACGACCGTCTGAAGCTTGTTTCCGCTTTTGTGAGCACGTTCCATCAGATAAGACAGTCCGATAAATGCCACTGCCGCAACGATACAAAGAGCGGCCGTTGCCTGTCCGCCGGAGAACATGCTCCATGCGACACCGGTATTCTTCGCGTATGTCAGGTAGAAGAAACCCGGTATCAGTTCCATATGTGCATACTGCATCGGTGAGGCTGCGATCAGGTATTTGCTCAGCTGATCGATCACCAGTACAGCTATCATCAAAATATAACGCATATCCAACTCCTGTCTGCTAAATAATATTAGCCGTAATCAGGACTGTTGACCAGTCAAAAAAATCTGCATTGTTTTAAGATGCAGACTGTTTTCAGCAGGATCAGTTCTTTGAAACGGTGTATTCTTTGAGAGCACGCGCGATCTGATCAGGGCATGATGTGCTCTTGTATCCGCACTTGATGCCGTCAAGACGTTCGATGACCTCATCGATCTCCATGCCTTTCAGCAGGTTGGCGATACCCTTCAGGTTGCCGTTGCATCCGCCTGTTACAACAACTTTTTCTATCTTCCCGTCGTTGAGATCAAAGTCCATTTTCTTGGAGCAGACTCCCTGCGGTGTATAAGTAAAATGTTCACTCATCGTTCTTTTCTCCTTCACGCAACGTATTTTAGCATTTATTTTTTTGTTTTCCTATTGTTATACATCCTGTTTTGTGTGATATAAACAACTTATGACAGAATTCAGGATCGATCAGTTAAGAAACGAAACATATGAAGCACTGAAGAAAATGGGGATCAGTGAACTTTCCGGGATCCAGGGATCCTGTATTCCTGCGGCACTGGAAGGAAAGGACATCTATGCCTGCGCACCTACGGGAACAGGCAAAACGATCGCCTATCTGGCGCCTGTTCTGGAACATACGGAACAGCAGATGAAAACAAAGCATAAACCCATTGCCGTAATACTGTCGCCGACAAGAGAACTTGCTTCACAAATCGCGGACGTATCCAGAAAGCTTCTTTCGACAAGAGAAGGCATCCGTACGGCGCTGCTGACCGGCGGTATCGATATGAACAGACAGGTGCGTTCCTTCCGGAATTCCGCGGATATCATCGTAGGAACACCTGCCAGGATCTGTGATCATCTGAGAAGGCATACGATCAAGACAGATGAGATCAGATATCTGATCATCGATGAAGCGGATGAAATGCTGTCGATGGGATTTTATGAAGACGTTATGAATGTTGTAAACGCTCTTGCGGGCTGTCAGATCATGCTGTTTTCGGCAACAGATACCGCACAGACAAGAAAACTCGCGTCGGAAATAATGAAGGACCCGGCGGAGTTCAGGATCGGTTCCGATCCCCTGCTCAGACACAGGATCCGTCTGTACCACTGCCTCTGCAAAGAGGATGAGAAACCTGCTGTCCTGAAGGAACTGCTTTATCAGAACGAAGCACCGCAGATCCTCATCTTCTGCGGTATGAGAAACACATGTGACCGTGTCAGTTCCATGCTCGGAAGTCTGGGATACAGCTGTGATACCGTTCACAGTGAAATGGATCCCAATGTCCGCAAACGGATCATGAGATCATTCAAGGATCACCGGCTCAGGATTCTGACCGCTACCGATGTCGCAGCCAGAGGCATCGACATCACAGATATCAGTCTTGTCATCAATTATGACTGTCCGCAGGATATCAGGTCATTCGTTCACAGGATCGGCCGCACAGGCAGGTCCAATACCGAAGGCACAGTCATTTCCCTGTTCACGGAAAAAGAACTGCCTGTTCTGTCTGTCATGCAGAAAGAAACAGGTCTGTCATCTGAGAAAATTGAGCTGCGCACCAACAGGAGATTCGGGCGTAAATAACCTTATCAGCCGGTACAATGCCGGCTTTTCATTGCGCAAAAAAGACCTGTATGCAGGACATACAGGCCGGTGAAACAGGATCAGTAATTATCGCGCTTGATCTCGAAATATGCCTGAGGATGTGCGCATACAGGACATACGGACGGTGCTTCAGCAGCGACTACTGTATAACCGCAGTTTCTGCACTGCCATACGACCGGTTCGCTCTTTGCGAATACGGTCTTTCCTGTCAGGTTTTCAAGAAGTTTGCGGTAGCGTTCTTCGTGTTCTTTTTCGATTGCCGCAACACCTCTGAAGCTTTCAGCGATCTCAGGGAAGCCTTCTTTTTCAGCAGTTTCCGCAAATTTGGCATACATATCTGTCCATTCAAAGTTTTCGCCTGCAGCTGCCTGGTTCAGGTTGTCCTCTGTATCATGGATCGCACCGCCCTGCAGCAGTTTGAACCACATCTTGGCGTGTTCCTTTTCGTTTCCGGCTGTCAGTGTGAAAAATTCAGCGATCTGTTCAAATCCTTCCTTTTTTGCTTTGCTTGCCCAGTAGTCATACTTGTTTCTGGCCATGCTTTCCCCGGCAAATGCAGTTTCAAGATTCTTGTAGGTTTCTGTTCCTTTTAAGTCCTTCATAATAATGCCTCCTGTGAACATTATATGTCCCCTGCACGGGTTAGGAAAGACATACACACCGTGGAACAGATTGCTGTTGTTCGTATATTGTACCGGAGGAATATCATGCTGTATGTGTATTCAATGATCCTCGGGATCTTGAGTGTCCGTTATCCTGCATACCGGTCCGGTTCGGTAAATGATGTGTCGGCAGGTGTTTTCTTTGCTCTGGTCTCTTTTCTGCTGGACTGTCATGTAAAGCATTCTTTTTTAATACCGATCTGCTTGTTTGCAGCGGTATCTGACATTCGTACCGGTGAGATCCCTGATCTCTGCAGTATCCTGATCATTATTTACACAGGTTATTGCCGGTCATTTGATCCTGGTTGTCTGATCATTCTTTTTGTCACAACACTGTTATCGATCAATGAACTGCTCGGATACGGTGATGCAAAGCTTCTGACAGCCTGGTCGTTTCTGTACGGGCTCAGCACCTGGAAGGCTGTTTCGATCGCTTCTTTTACAGCGCTTCCTTTTGCCCTGGCCAACAGAAAAACGAGGCAGATCGTTTTTGCCCCGTTTCTGTGCGTTGGTTTTCTGTTCTGTCTTATTTCTGAATGAGAGGCAGTTCAAACCAGAACGTGCTGCCTTCATTCTTCTTCGAGCTGACGCCGTATTTTGCGTCATGCAGATCAAGGATCTCTTTGACGATCGACAGGCCGAGGCCGCTTCCGCTGCTGAAGCGTACATGCTGTTTATCGACCTTATAGTACCTGTCCCAGATATTCCTGAGATCTTTTTCATCAATGCCTTCTCCGAAATCCCTGACAGAAGTTCTGACAGAGCCGTTTTCCTCAGTCATCGTTATGATGATCTTCCTGGCACTGCCGGAATAGTTGATGGCATTGGTCATAAAGTTGTTGAATACCTGTTCGATCCGCTTTTCATCCGCATGCACCATTGCCTTTTCCGGCAGATGCACTTCGAATTCGAATGACTCATTGTACTGATAGACATCATATTTCCTGATCTCACTGCTGACGAGTTCTGCAAGATCGAAGTCCTGCAGTTCCAGTGTGATCCTGCCTGCCTGCATCTTGGAAAGATCAAGCAGGTCATTCACCAGGGAGGTCAGCCGTTTTGATTCATCTATGATGACCTGGAGGTTTTCTTCATTGTTTTCACCAGGCAGATCCTGCATCATTTCCCCGTATCCGGAGATCATGGTCAGCGGCGTTCTGAGGTCATGGGAAACATTGGCGATCAGATCGCGTTTTGCCTGATCTGCTTTCCTGATATCATCTGCCGCCTGTTCCAGTGTTTCATTCAGCTGCTGTGCTTCCAGATACTGGTTATTCTTCTCATCTGCATGGAATGCACCGTCAGGCAGCCTGGCTGCTTCTTTCGTGATACTGCTGAGCGGGAGCGCGATCTTCCTGTTCAGCACGATGATGATCAATGTGATCAGAACGATCACGATCAGTGTGATCCACTTCAGCTGGGAACGCAGCGTATTTGTCGTTGCGCTCAGGGGCGTGATCCCGGTATATACCATGACGACATTCAGGTCATCACCCTTTTCCACGATCTTCGTGTAGGTGATCTCCTTCAGTTCCCTGCCGTCCATTTCAAATCCGGGATCTGTGCTGGTATTCAGATATGACCCTCCGTTCTTCACGGCGTTATCAATGTTCTCTCTCAGTTCATGGCCGGACATCCTGTACAGCGCACAGCCTGAATTGCCTGCGATCACATTCATATTGCTCGTCAGGATCCTCACGCATGTCTCGTTCTGAACGGAGATGTCATAGATCGCTTCGTTCAGGTCGTCGCTGCTGCTGAGAATGGCTTCCGATACTGTATCCGCTGTTTTCCTGACTGCAGAAATCTTTGATTTCTCAAACATCGGCTGCAGCAGAAACATCTGAAAGATCCAGATCACGGCGATCAGAACAGCTGCGAACGCTCCGAGATAGAACGCTATCTGCCATTTCAGACTAGTCTTTTTCAAAGCGGTATCCTACCCCTCTCAGGGTGACAACATATTTGCTGTAATCCCCGAGATTTTTCCTCAAAAGCTTGATATGTGTATCCAGCGTACGGTCATCGCCGAAGAAATCATATCCCCAGACTGTCTGCAGGATCTGTTCCCTTGTCAGGGCGATGCCTGCATTCTTCACAAGATAAACAAGCAGGTCATATTCCTTCGGTGAAAGCTGGATCTTTTCTCCGTCGATCCTGACGATCCTGGCTGAATAATCGATCTCCAGTCCTTCCAGACGGTAGACCTGTGCTTCCGTTGTCTCCGGATGCACGCGCTTCAGGATCGCGTGAATGCGCATCATCAGTTCTTTGCTGGAGAAAGGCTTTACAACATAGTCATCGACTCCGATGTCGAAACCGTGGATACGGTCATACTCTTCACCAAGTGCTGACAGCAGGATGATCGGCATGGAAGGATCTGCCTTGCGGATCTCCTTGGATGCGCTGAACCCGTCCAGATTCGGCATCATGATGTCCATGACGACGAGATCATACTGATTGCTCAGACATTTGCTGACAGCTTCCATGCCGTCAACTGCCTCATCAACTTCAAATCCTTCGAATTCCGCGTATTTACGGATCATCTCCCTGATCTTTGCTTCATCATCGGTAATCAGTATTCTTGTCATAAACTGTCCTCCTGCTGTTACACTACGCTTCAAATATGAAGTTTATGTGAACGTTGTCTTAAAGTTTTTCGATAAGATCTGCTGCTTCTTTCAGTTCAGGTACTTCCAGGTCTTCGATCGTTCCGTTGTCGGATGCTTCAGCATGTGCTGATCTCAGAGGGACCTGTGCCAGTACAGGCAGTCCTGTTTTTCCGGATACTTCAGCAATATGCGACTTTCCGAAGACATACATCTTCTCACCGCATTTGTCACATTCAACATAGCTCATGTTCTCAACAAGACCGAGTACGTTGATGTTCATCATCTTTGCCATGTTGACCGCTTTTTCAACGACCATGGATACAAGATCCTGAGGGCTCGTTACAACGATAATGCCGTCGAGCGGAATGCTCTGGAACATCGTCAGCGGTACATCGCTCGTTCCCGGAGGCATGTCGATGAACATGAAATCGACATCATCCCAGAATACTTCCTGATAGAACTGTTTGAGGATACCCGCGACCATCGGTCCTCTCCAGATGATCGGCTGGTCATCCCTGTCCAGCAGCATGTTTGCCGTGATGATCTGCATGCCGTTTTCAGTAACATACGGATAGATCAGCTGACCGTCACTTGTAGCTTTTTCATTGATACCGAATGCCTTGCCCATGCTGGGACCGGTAATATCTCCGTCAAGAACGGCAGTTCTATAGCCTCTTCTCTGCATTTCTGAAGCCAGTACAGATGTCACGAATGACTTGCCGACACCGCCTTTTCCTGATACAACACCGATGATCTTTTTAATAGACGAACGAGGACTCGGATCGATCCTGAAACTGTCCGTCCCCTGTCTCGAACTGCAGTCAGCTGTGCATCCTTCGCAATTGTGGTTGCAGTTTTCAGGGTTCTGATTTTGACTCATAGTTTTCACTCCTTCTGAACTATTCTACCAAATATGAAAGATCATAGCACATTTGTTTCAATGAATGGCGGGTATGCATTTTGATTTTCATGCATTTATAATGCAAACAGCGCAGATGGTGTTAGAATATTTTTTTGTTGGAGGTTTTTCATATGGCTGGATTTGTAGTCGTAGGATCTCAGTGGGGAGACGAAGGAAAAGGAAAGATCGTCGACCTGCTCTCATCACACATGGATATGGTCGTCCGCTTCCAGGGCGGCAATAATGCAGGACATACTGTCGTCGTCAACGGAAAGAAGACAGTGCTTCATCTGCTGCCCTCAGGCATCCTGAATGAAAATGCGCTCTGCGTCATTGCAGCAGGTGTCGTCGTCAACCCGTTTGTACTGCTTTCAGAGATCGATACCCTGGCAGAGCAGGGTCTCTCCTGCAGTCACCTCAGGATATCCGACCGCTGTCATCTGCTGATGCCGTATCACGTACGTCTTGATGAACTGCAGGAGATCCGGGCAGGAAGTCATAAGATCGGAACAACAAAGAACGGTATCGGCCCCTGCTATGCGGACAAATATACAAGAACAGGCATCCGTGTCTGCGATCTAAAGGAATGGGATGTTTTCTCGGAAAAACTGAAGTCAGCGCTTGAATTCAAAAACGAAGAGATCGTGAAAATCTATCATGGCGAACCGTTTGACTATGATGAAATGCTTGCACAGTTCGCGGTGATCAGGGACAGGATCATTCCGATGATCGTTGACTCGACAGACAAGGTCAACAAAGCGCTGGACAGCGGCAAAAACGTTCTCTTTGAAGGCGCGCAGGCAAATATGCTGGATATCAATTACGGTACCTATCCGTATGTGACCAGTTCATCCCCGACTGCTGCAGGCGTATGTGAAGGCGCAGGCGTATCTCCCAGGAAACTGGATAAGATCATTGGCATCGTCAAGGCGTATTCTACACGTGTCGGTGAAGGCCCTTTTGTGACAGAACTTCTGAATGAAACAGGTGAACTGATCCGTGAACGCGGCGGTGAATACGGCGCTACGACAGGCCGTCCCAGAAGATGCGGCTGGCTGGATCTGCCGGTCGTCAGACAGGCTGTCACGATCAACGGTCTGACTGAGCTTGCCATTACAAAAACGGATATCCTCTCCGGATTTGATGAACTGCCCGTCTGCACGGGATATGAGATCAACGGTCATGTATACGATACCGTACCTGCATCATTGAGGGATCTTGCAGCTGCGAAACCCGTATATGAGATCCTGCCGGGATGGAAGGAAGATATCTCGGAAGTGCGTACGTTCGAAGAGCTGCCGGTGAACTGTCAGAATTACATCAGGTTCATCGAGCAGTATACAGGCGTCCCCGTATGTCTGGTATCCGTATCACCGGAACGTACCAGCAACATTATCCTCCAGGAACTGATATAACCATCAAAGCAGGGTCATCCCCTGCTTTTTTCAATGGATCTCAAGATGGTCTGAATCTGAAGGATGCTGCATCATGCTGTTGATCCAGGGACCGTAATTTGTCGGCTGAAGTGCCTTCAGCATCCGTTCATATCCAGGATGTGCTTTGATCTTTTCTGCCTGTGATCCGAGTTTTCCTTCGGACTGTGCCTGCATCAGGATCGATGCGCATTCCAGGCAGTCTTCCATTTCTTCCGCTTTGACACCATCTGCTTCAAACATGGATGTAAATGTTGTCCGGAAGTTTTCTGATGAATTCTGTTCTGCCCCGGCAATAAGTATTTTCAGCTCATCAGAGCCATATGTCTCAAAATCAATGGACCTTGTATGATAGTGGATCCCCGTGTCATTCATGACGAGATTGCCGTACAGATGCGCGCCTGTCAGCGGCATGGCTGAGATGATCTCATACAATGATCCATCTGTCAGGATATGCTGGGAGTGCTGGTGTCCTGTCAGGCACAGCTGTACCCCGCCTTTTTTCAGTGTATCTGCCAGTTCCTGATTGGCAATCGTATATGATCCTCCGGCATTGCTCAGAACACTGTGGTGCGAACAGAACAGAACGCGCCAGCCGTTGTCTTCCGCTTCCTTCAGCTGTCCTTTGAGCCACTTCATGGTATCTTTGCCGAAAGATGCACCGGTGTTATTGCTGTCGGTGCAGTCATCCATTCCAAGCATCAGCACGCCGTTTTTCAAAGCACTGTAGCTGAGAGAAGAAGTATCCCTGCTGTGGATATCAAACAGCGGAAAGTAAGCTTCTTCATAGGCACCCGGCAGCATATTGTTGAAATCATGATTGCCGGTCGTCATCACGATACTGATGCCGGCATCTTTGATCTGTCTGAGCATTGCCGACAGTGCCTGTACATCATCAGTGTTTCCGCTGTTTGTATTATCGCCGGTTATGATCAGAACATCCGGATGCTGATCAAGGACTTCCTTGAAAAACGCTTCATAGCAGGCACGGGATTCCCGGATCAGCGGTACGATCGTACTGACAGTACCTTTGTTTTCCGTATAGTGCAGATCGGACACAATGACAGCCCTGAATTCCGTGGTATCCCTGGATCTTTCCTTGGGCTTGCTGCAGCCGGAAAGGATCAGTAACAGACCTGCAAATAAGATAATAAACCTATTTCTGCTCATCCAGTATCAGCTCCATTACAGTCTCCATCGGTCTCAGCCCAACATTCTCATAGAAGCTGATCGCCTTGTCATTGAATGACCAGACGTTGAGTGTAATATGGTATACGTTCTCTGACCGGGCATATTCTTTTACATGATCAAAGATCGTTCTGCCGACATGTTTTCCCCTTGCTTTCTCATCCACACACAGATCATCGATAAACAGTGTTTTGATATCGGTCATGTTATTGTTATGAAGACGTCTCTGCATCACGGTAAATGCATAGCCGAGCACTTCACCGTTCTCATCCGCGACAAATATCGGTGCATTGTCATCCCGGATCATGACCTTCAGTTCATCGACCGTATATTTTGTTGTATTGGGAATAAACAGATCCGGTCTGCCTTCCGCATGGATATTCAGCACCTGCACAAGCAGATCCAGTATTCTCGGAATATCGCGTTCCTCAGCTCTGCGTACGATCATATGAAACTCCTCTCAATGTATAGTATTATAGCAGGGAACAGAATGTGAGGTATGCATTATGATTAGAGGGATCACAACAGAACTGTGCGCCGGAAGCATCCGTGACTGTCTGCTGGCTGAAAGGTTTCCGATCGACAGGATCGAGCTGAACTGCGCGCTTGAGCTTGACGGACTCACGCCTTCTTTTCATGAATTCATGAGTGCCCGCAGACGCAGTACAAAAAAGATCATCTGCATGGTCAGACCCAGAGCTGCCGGTTTTGTTTACCGGGCAGAAGAGATCCGTACTATGTTCGATGATGCAGAAACATTTCTTGAAAATAAAGCCGACGGTATCGTATTCGGTTTCCTGAATCCGAATGATACGATCGATAAAGCACTGGTCCGTGATATGGCGGAGCTTGTGCATTCCTATCAGAAAGAAGCGGTCTTCCATATGGCTTTTGACCTGACACCTGACCCCTTTGAAGCGATCGAGACTTTGATCGGATGCGGCATAGACCGCGTCCTGACAAAAGGACATGCCGCAAATGCTGTCGAAGGCATTCCCCTGCTTGCCAACCTCATCGCCTTGTACGGACAGGACATCCAGATCCTGCCGGGCGGCGGCGTATCAGGTGATAATGTGAAAGACATCATCAGGCAGTCCGGTGCCTGTCAGATCCATTTTTCCGCGAAATCAGCCTATGATGATCATGGAACGTATTATGCCTGTGATGAACGGAAGATCACGGCGATCCTTGATTCACTGAAGACGGTCTGAGATCTGATCCAACGCGCTTGGGCGCGTTTTTTTCATATTCAGAAACGCCGGTCTTGTTTCGGTGATGATGATCGCAGTGAAGATCAGGACAAAACCTGCGATCAGCGGAAGATCCAGCGCTTCCCGGTAAAAGATCACTCCGAAGACCACACCGAATACCGACTCCAGGCTCAGGATCAATGAAGCTTCGGATGGATCGGTATACTTTTGGCCGATGTTCTGAAACAGCAGTGATAAAGCCGTACATGCAAGCGCAAGATACAGTGTTCCGTACAGGGCATCCCCCTGCAGTGCAGTGACATCCATTGATTCAAACAGAAATGCACTGATCCACGAGAAGAACGCCGCGGAAACAAACTGCAGGATCGTGATCAGAACAGGATCCTTACCTTTTCCGCAGGCTGATACGGATGCGATATGGGAAGCGAACAGGAAAGCGGACAAAACAGCCAGGCAATCTCCTCTGGTGAGCATGATGCCGTCGGCAAATACCGCCAGGCAGATCCCGCAGGTACAAAGCAGTGCAGCGATCACATTGTGGACCGTGGGAATCCTGTCTTCTGTGAATATACAGAGAAACGGCACGATGACACAGTAGGATGCGGACAGAAATGAACTCTTGCCCGGCATCGCCGTAGTAACGCCGATCGTTTGTGAACAATAAGCAAGAAAGAGGAAAAAGCCGATCACGAAACCGCTTTGCAGGTAACTCCGGTCGATCAGCTTCAGTTGCTTCCTGAAACAGATCATCAATACGACAGCTGCAATGGAAAACCTCAGGGCAAGCAGAAAAAGCGGCGGAATGGTATCCGTCGAACGTTTCACTACCGTCAGTGAACTTCCCCATATGACCGCCGTTGTGAGCAGTGCCAGTCTTGCCAGTGTGCTTTTTCTGTTCATGTATCTCCTGTAAGCATGAAGTATTGATCACATCATACTGTCTGAATTATAGAATACCTACTCTCCGGAAGACTTCATCGACATTTCTGATATGGTAAGCCGTATCAAAGCAGTCATCGATTTCTTCGGGTGTCAGGACTGCTGTTACTTCCGGTACATTTTCCATCAGTTTTCTGAAGGAAACATGGTTCGTCCAGGCATAGATCGCCTGCGGCTGTACCGTATCATATGCTTTCTCACGTGACCATCCCTTCTCGACCAGCTTCAGCATGAACCTCTGTGAGAAAATGACGCCGTCTGTCAGCCAGATGTTCTTTTCCATCTGTTCCGGGAAAACGGTCAGGTTTTTCAGGATATTGCCGAACCTGTAAAGCATATAGTCCAGCAGTTCCGTCGCATCCGGTGCGATGATCCGTTCAGCCGAGGAATGTGAGATATCACGCTCATGCCATAGTGCTACGTTATCATAGGCTGTGACCATATATCCCTTCAGTACGCGTGCGCATCCGCAGATGTTTTCGCTGCCGATCGGGTTGCGCTTGTGCGGCATTGCGCTGGAACCCTTCTGGCCGGCACGGAAACGTTCTTCCGCTTCACGTACTTCCGTTCTCTGCAGATGTCTGATCTCCGTTGCCATCTGCTCCAGGGAGGCGCCGATCGCAGCCAGTGTCGCAAAATAGAAGGCATGCCTGTCTCTCTGCAGGATCTGTGTAGAGATCGGGGCAGACTGGATCCCGAGATGTTCGCATACATAATCCTGTACAAACGGCGGAATATTCGCGAATGTTCCTACCGCTCCGGAGATCTTGCCGGCTTCCACGTCCCTGCGCGCAAGATCAAAACGGTCGAGGTTACGCTTCATTTCTTCATACCACAGCGCAAACTTCATGCCGAATGTCGTGATCTCGGCATGTACGCCGTGTGTCCTTCCCATGCATACGGTATCCTTGTATTTAAGAGCGTTTTCCTTGAGGATCTCCATAAAGTCAAGAATATCCTGCCGCAGGATCTCATCTGCTTTTTTGAAACGGATGCCGTTGGCCGTATCTACGACATCGGTGCTTGTGACACCGTAATGGATCCATTTCTTTTCATCTCCAAGACTTTCGGATACGCATCTGGTAAATGCGACAACATCATGTCTTGTTTCCTGTTCGATCTCAAGGATACGGTCAACATCGAATCTGGCATTCTTCCGGATCAGTACAACATCTTCTGCGGGGATCTCCCCGAGGATGCTCCAGGCTTCATCGATCAGGATCTCTACTTCAAGCCATGCCCGGAATTTGGCTTCTTCGCTCCAGACATCGCGCATTGCTTTGCGGGAATAACGTTCGATCATGCTATGTACTCCTTTCCGGCACAGATATTTTATCTGACGCACGGTACTCTCTCAATTCATATCATCAGTTCTGTTCATGAAAAAAGATACCTGAACAGGTACCTTATTTGCCTAGTGCTGACTTAACTTCCTTCTTTGCACTCTCCAGATCGTCGCATACGACCAGGATCAGTGTCTTTCCGTTATCATCAATGACAGCGTTATCGATCTTAAATACCTCTTCCGGGTTATAATTCTGGTTCTGAAGCTTTGTCGTTTCCAGATATGTGCGGACACACTGCTTGACAGAGTCCATATTCTCGGCCTCAAATACGCCTACTACATCCGCCGTCTGATCATTGGCAAGATACAGGCTGGAAGACTTGACGGTTCCGTCCTCAAAGAAGAACAGCCCGTTGATCTGGCTTTCATCCATTGCGTCCATCTTTTCCGTCAGATTCAGATTCTTGACGATCTTTTCTCCTGTTGATGTAGGGCTGGCTGAAGAGCCTCCGCCGCTGCATCCTGCAAGCAGCAGAAGTGCTGCCAGACTACTCACAAATTTCCTGAACATATTTCTCTCTCCTTACAACATGATATCCAAGATATTCTTCAAAAGCACGGGCACCCGGCACATTGAAGTGCAGGCCGTCCCATACATAATCATCTATCACTGTCCCTGCTTCATCGTCAAGTCCGTCATCCGGATTGACGAAGTAGATATGGCTGTTTTTCGCGATCTCCGAGATCGTCGTATTCAGATTGTTCAAATGTTCGGTCAGTGCCGGTTCAGGCAGGCCGTCGATCTTATCGGGGTGGTACGACAGGATCAGGTATATGCTGCGTGTCGGATGGTCTTTCCTCAGCATATCTACGATCTCCTGCAGCTTTTCACCGAACGCATCGAAATTCGGATTACGGATCTCATTGATGCCGAACAGCAGGTAGATGTTATCCTTTTCCGTTTCTTCAAGGATGTCCATCAGTGTCTTTCCGTCATCCCTGCCGTCGACAGGCATATTGCCGATCCTCATCAGGTTCAGGGAAGTAACATATTCCACCTGGGCATTGTCATGCGTACCGTACAGTGCGATCGAACCCATACGGGAATCTCCGGCAAACAGTGCCGTATCATACCAGTCATCGCTGACCATGTCGGAAAAACCGGCAGGCTGGGAATAATCGTACTTGTCGATATAGCGGCAGGCATATGTCACCGGTTCCGGTGTCGCGTCCGGATCTTCTTTCTTTTCCGGTGCCGAGCATCCGCACAGCAGTACCGCACCCATGCATAATATCATCAGTTTCTTCATTGGTCGAACAGCTCATCACTTTCTTCATTTTCAAACTGGGGAAGCGCCGGCAATTCATCCAGGCTCAGCAGCTTGAATGAATCCATGAACTCATCGGTCACTTCATAGAGGATCGGGCGTCCCGGCGCATCCGAACGGCCGGATACCCTGATCAGATCCCTGGCTTCCAGTTTTCTCAGCATCATATCAGCTCCTACGCCGCGGATCTCTTCGATCTCAACACGGGTGATCGGCTGTTTATAGGCAATGATCGCGAGCGTTTCAAGAGCTGCCTGTGACAATGTCGAGGTCTTGGACAGCTGAAACAGCTTCTTTGCGTACGGATGGACGACCGCCTTGGAAAGGAACCTGTATGTTCCTCCGTAATTGGCGATCTCGATGCCGTACTGATCATCCAGGTATTTGACCTGCAGATCATCCATGAGCTGCTTCACGCGTTCTTCCGGTATTTCCAGGCTTCTGGCAGCCTGTTCTGCCGTAAGTCCTTCATCACCGACGATAAACAGCAGTCCTTCCAGGATCGCCTGCGCCATTCCTGTTTCAATATATCCTTCCGGATACAGTGCCTTTGCCAGTTCAGGGTCCTGCAGCTGGACGGGTTTCTGTTCCGTTACGATCTTCAGATTGATTTCTTTCTTTTCTTCATCCATTGCTTATACCTATACCTCTGGAAAACCAGATCGTTTCGTTTTCATCGATCGTAAAAGCGAGAATGTGCTGTCTTGCAAGATCGAGCACAGCCAGGAATGTCGCAATGAACATCGGGACATCATGACAGTCATCCAGCAGTGCCTCAAACCGGAACGTCGGTCCAAGCCGGTCAAGCTTGGCACGCACTTCCAGTTCACGGTCTTCCATGGAGATCTCACGGGCAGTGTACTTCGTTTCGATCGGTCTGGCAAGACGCAGACGCATCATGCATTTGCGCATTGCCTTGAACAGATCATTCGGATTCCCTTCATAATGCAGGTCATCCGTACTGTTGATCCATTCATCCGCTTCCTGTGACAAAGGCTTGGACATCATCTTCTGACGCTGTTCATATAAAGCGTTGAGCTGGGAACTGACCTCCTTGAACTGCTGATATTCAAGCAGGCGCCTGATCAGGCGTTCCTTCGGGTCTTCTTCATATTCATCGTTCAGCTCGCTGTCATCCTTGGGAAGCAGCCGTTTGGATTTGTATTCGATCAGATCGGCAAGCTCGACCAAATACTCGCTGGCGATCTCAAGATGCAGCTCTTTCATGGCGTTCAGATAGCCGATATACTGGTCTGTCAGAACGTTGACATCGAGGTCAAACAGGTCTAGCTGTTTTTCCTTGATCAGATGCAGCATCAGGTCCAGCGGGCCTTCAAACTTTTCAATCGTGACTTTGAATTCTTCCATACGAAGAAGATTATAACAAAAACCATGCCGTTCCTCCATAGGACGTACATGGTTTTTCATTGCTCAATTTCAGCCTTTGACGACGATATTGACGATCTTGTTGGGAACAACGATCACCTTGGCAACCGTCTTGCCTTCCATGAACGGCTTGATGCCTTCCTGTTTCAGGGCTTCTTCTTCGAGGAATGCCTTGTCACTGTCCATCGGGGCATCGAACTTCGCACGGATCTTTCCGTTGACCTGTACGACGATCGTTACGGATTCCTGGACAAGTCCTGCTTCGTCATATGTCGGCCATGCGGCATATGCCAGCGTTTCCTCGCCTGTCAGGCGGCTGTTGATCTCTTCACACATATGAGGGGCGAATGCGCTCAGCATCCTGATGAAGTTCACCAGCATGTCCTTGTTGACTTTGCCGAGTTTATAGCAGTCATTCACAAAGATCATCATCTGTGAGATCGCAGTGTTGAAGTTCAGTGTTTCGATATCGGATGTCACCTTCTTCACCATGAAGTTGTAGCTGTAGTTCAGCTCCGGTGTAGCTTCTTCAGTGATCATCTTTTCATCCTCAGCCAGTCTCCAGACACGTTCGAGCCACTTTCTCGCACCGTCCATACCCTTTGCGGACCACGGGAGAGATGCTTCCAGAGGTCCCATGAACATTTCATAGACACGCAGCGCATCGGCGCCATGGCTCTGTACGAGTTCATCGGGGTTGACGACATTGCCCAGTGACTTGGACATCTTGACGCCGTTTTCGCCGAGGATCATGCCCTGGTGGAACAGCTTCTGGAACGGTTCCGGTGAAGATACGACGCCGCAGTCAAACAGTACTTTATGCCAGAATCTGGAATACAGCAGGTGCAGTACTGCGTGTTCCGCGCCGCCTACATACAGGTCGACCGGCAGCCAGTGATCCATCAGTGCCTTATCCGCGATCGCTTCGTTGTTGTGCGGATCCAGATAGCGGATATAGTACCAGCAGGAACCGGCCCACTGAGGCATCGTGTTGGTTTCACGTTTGCCCCTGACACCGTCGATCTCGACATTCAGCCAGTCCTCACAATGCGCCAGCGGTGATTCGCCGTCCTGGGAAGGCTTGTAGTTGCTTGTAACAGGCAGTTCCAGCGGCAGGTCGCTTTCATCGACTGTACGCATCGTACCGTCTTCCATATGAATGATGGGGATCGGTTCACCCCAATAGCGCTGTCTGGAGAACAGCCAGTCTCTCAGCTTGTACTGGACCTTTGCGCTTCCGCAATGATGTTCTTCCAGCCATGCGATCATCGTATTGATGGCGTCTTCCTTGTTCAGTCCGTTGAGCCAGTCGGAATTGATATGAAGACCGTCCTGTGTCCAGGCTGCCTCTTCAATGTTTCCGCCTTCCAGTACGGGAATGATCGGCAGACCGAATTTCTTCGCGAATGCATAGTCACGCTCATCATGTGCAGGTACAGCCATGATCGCGCCTGTTCCGTATGTTGCAAGGACATAGTCTGAGATCCAGATCGGGATCGCTTTGCCGTTGACGGGATTGACAGCGTAAGCGCCTGTAAATACACCGGTCTTGTCCTTATTCAGGTCTGTACGTTCCAGATCGGACTTCTTTGCGCATTCTGCCTGGTAAGCTTCAACTTCCGCTCTCTGTTCATCAGTTGTGATGTCATTGACGAACGGATGCTCCGGTGACATAACGCAGTATGTAGCGCCGAACAGCGTATCGCATCTGGTCGTGAAAACGGTGAATTCCTTGTTCGTTCCCTTAACGGCGAATACAACGTCCGCACCGGTGGATTTGCCGATCCAGTTGCGCTGCATTTCCTTTGTGGAATCCGGCCAGTCGACAAGTTCCAGGTCATCCAGCAGGCGTTCTGCGTATTCCGTGATCTTCAGCACCCACTGACGCATGTTCTTTCTGACGACAGGGAAACCGCCGATCTCGGACTTTCCGTCTACGACTTCCTCGTTGGCAAGAACTGCACCGAGTTCCGGGCACCAGTTGACAGGCATCTCGGCAATATATGCCAGGCCTCTGTTGTAGAGCTGCAGGAAGATCCACTGTGTCCACTTATAGTAGTCGGGATCGCATGTCCTGATCTCTCTGTCCCAGTCATATGAGAAACCGAGTGATTTGATCTGATCGCGGAAATGATCGATATTCGCGTAAGTGAATTCGGACGGATGATGTCCTGTCTTCAGTGCATACTGCTCTGCAGGCAGACCGAAAGCATCGAATCCCATCGGATGCATGACATTGTAGCCCTGCATTCTCTTCATACGGGAAATGATATCCGTAGCCGTGTATCCTTCCGGATGTCCGACATGGAGTCCCTGTCCTGAGGGATACGGGAACATATCCAGGATGTAATACTTCGGCTTGCTGAAATCATCACCGACCGTACGGAATGTTTTGTTTTCATCCCAGTACTTCTGCCATTTCTTTTCGACTGACTTGTGATCGTACATGTTATCTTTCCTCCTGATAAAAAAGACGCCCTTGATCTAAGGACGTCTGTAATAACGCGGTACCACCTTAGTTCACAGTTCATCACTGTGCGCTTAAGCTCATATTAACGCCATGAACGCGGCTGCTCGGAAGTTCAGTTCAGATCAGCTTCATGCCCCGGGTCGCACCATCCCCCGTCTCTCTGTGCCACTGTTCAGATCCTACTTGGTCTTCGTCAACGTAACGTGATTATCTTAACAAACAACGGGACAAACTTCAATCAGCATCGTGATTTTTCTGCTCACCAGCTCAGGTCTTCGCCGTTTGTGGCGATGACTTTCTGATACCAGTAAAAGGAGTCTTTCCGGCTGCGCCTGAATGTGCCATGGCCTTCATCATCAAGATCGACATAGATGAATCCATAGCGCTTGCTCATTTCACCTGTACCGGCGGAAATCAGGTCGATGCATCCCCATGGTGTATAGCCAAGCACTTCCACCCCGTCCAGTTCGACTGCCTTTTTCAGTTCCGCAATATGCTTTGCCAGGTATTCAATGCGGTACTGATCGTGGATGGATCCGTCTTCCTCAACATGGTCGATGGCTCCCAGTCCGTTTTCCACGATCCATACGGGTTTCTGATACCTGTCCCACAGCTCGTTGCAGACGACGCGGATGCCGACCGGATCAAGGCTCCAGCCCCATTCCGTTTTCGTCAGGTACGGGTTTTCGACCGCATGTGACTGGTCCCCGTTCATCTGGACATCAGCACCTGCTTTTGTAACAGCGGAGAAATAATAGCTGAAGCCGATGAAGTCGACTGTCCCCTGTCTCAGGATCTCTTCATCACCGGGCTGTTTTTGCAGAACGAAATGACTGCGCTCGAATTCCTTCAGTTTGTATGCCGGATAGTATCCCCTGCACTGCACATCGCAGAAGAACTGGATCTGATGCAGAGCCTGGATATTGTTCATGTAATTGTCAGGATCGCAGTCAACCGGATACATGGCCCCGTATGCGCACATCATTCCGATCATATTTTCCGGATCGATCTCATGTCCGATCCTGACTGCTTCGGCGCTTCCTAGCAGGACATGATAGACTGCCTGCTCGATCGTTGCGTATTCAAAGTCCTTGGTGCCGAGCTTCGTCCAGTCCTTCATGACATTGATCTCATTGAACGTCTTCCAGTAACGGACCAGTCCTTTATATTCCCTGAAGCATACTTCCGTAAAGCGCGCAAAATAACCGACTGTACGGCGGTCAAGCCATCCGTCATATTCATCCGCAAGGAACATCGGAAGCTCAAAATGGTTCAGTGTAACAAGCGGTTCGATATGATGCTTCTGCAGTTCTTCAAATACATTCCGGTAGAAAGCGACGCCTTCCGGATTCGGTGTTTCTTCATCCCCGCGCGGAAACAGACGTGACCATGAGATGGACATGCGGAAACATTTAAAACCCATTTCAGCAAACAGGGCGATATCTTCTTTCCAGTGATGATAAAAATCAACGGCTGTATGGCTTGGGTAATACCTGCCGGGGATCATATAGCCTCTGGCCCCTTTGCCGGCAGGTTCAAACCTCGTCGCAAATGTAATGCGTCCGTCCGGCTGTATAAAAGAAGCCGCACGCCGTTTCTGACGGCTTCCCGGCAGCCTGACATCCATTGTGGAAAGTCCCCTGCCTCCTTCCTGATAGCCTCCCTCATACTGGTTAGCGGCTGTCGCGCCGCCCCACATAAAGTTTTCAGCAAACGGCATAAACACATCCTCCTGTCATCGTATTCATTGTAACAGGATTGCATTGTCATAAACAAAAGAATAAAATACGGTTCATATGAGGTGGCGTTATGAATAAACCTTTGATCTGCCTGAGTGCACGCGACAGTATGATCAACACTACAAGGATCTATTACGACAATGAGAGCTATTTTGATTATGTGAAGGCAGGCGGAGGCATCCCTGTTCTTGCCGGTACAGTTACTGCGGAAGAAGCAGAGCAGCTTGCGGAAAGCTTTGACGGCCTGGTCGTTACCGGAGGCGGAGACTGCGATCCTGCGCTGTATGATGAAGAAAACAAAAAGAGCGTGATCGTCGAGCACGATATCGATGAATCCGACATCCTTCTGTATAAAGCATTCGTGAAAGCCGGAAAGCCGGTGCTCGGCATCTGCCGCGGCATCCAGCTGATCAATGTTGCCGAGGGAGGTTCACTGATCCAGGATATCCCTTCCGAACCCGAAGGATACGGAGAACATAACCAGAGAAATCTGCCGGATCATCCGGTCGGAACGACTGCGCATTCCTGCACATTTGTCCCCGGCAGTATCCTGCATGAGATCTTCTCGGATGTCCATGATGTCAATACATACCATCATCAGGCAATACGACGTCTTGCGGAAGGATTCCGCGTCACTGCCCTCAGTACGGATGGTCTGATCGAAGGGATCGAAAAAGAAAATGTCACTGCAGTGCAGTGGCATCCGGAACGTTTGACACATGATGAGAAGCATCTGAGGCTGATGCAGTGGTTTGTTGAGCAGTGCTCAGCGCATCAGGCCCGTTAAGTCTTCGACTACAAAGTCAGGCTGTACCCTTCTCTGCAGAGCATTGTCCGCCTCATCCATGGCTGACATGGACAGTACGGTACGGATCCCCGCAGCGATACCGCAGGTGATCTCAGGCTCAGGCTGGCTTGTAACAAGAACAGCATCATCGATCGACTGACGCAGATATACAAGTGATCTGCTGACGATCAGTCCGGAAGGAATACCCGCTTCCAGTGCCCTTGTGCCTGAAGCACTCTCAAGCATTTTAACAACTGAACCGCTTCCGATCAGATCTCCGGAAGTGGTTTTTTCTTTCAGTACGGGATCGGTCGATACGATATACGCGCCTCCGCTGATCAGACGGAGTGCATAGCTGTAATCATTGAATGTCGCATTATGATCACTGCCGACGAACAGCCAGTCCGCATGATTCATATTCAGGGAGAAGCCGCCCAGTTTCAGGATCTCGGTCATACCCTTGCCGCCGATATATCCGGCAGTCTTCTTATCCGGATATTTCCGGCAGATCGCATCAACTGCTGCCATTGTGGATGTATAAAACATCTGCGGAATCATTTCATTGAATCCGGCACGGTTCATCATCTCTGCCAGCTGAGCACGTGTATACGTAGACTGGTTTGTGAGGATCACAAACGGGATATGGTTATCGATCAAGGTGTTCATAAAATAGACAGCGCCTTTCCTAGGCCTGCCCTGCCTGTTGATCAGACAGCTTGTCATTATCAGGAAACAGTTTGCTATCATAATTCACCTGCCAAAAGAATTATACCACAGTGAAATTCCGATTGTGGTATCATTAACAAAGTGAGGGAGAGCTTATGAAGATCTGGCAGAAGATACTGTTGATACTTGGATTGATCATGCTGCTGGCCGGTGCATTGTCATATGATGCTTATTACGCGGCTGCCCAGAGATTTACGCCGAGATATGAAACGCTGAGTTCAGAAAGCATTCCTGCCCAGCTGGACGATGTCACGATCCTGTTTTTCTCGGATCTTGACTACGGAACGTTCATGGACAAGGCAAGGCTGAACAAGCTGGTCAATGCGGTCAACAATCTGTCGCCGGATATCGTGGTCTTCGGCGGTGACCTGTTTGATGCCGCATGTACGCCGGATGAAGAGACCGTGGCGGAAGTCACGGAAGGCCTTCGGTCGATCAGCCATCACCTCGGCAAATTCGCCGTACTAGGTGATTTTGATCATAGGAACGATGAGATCCTGGAACTGACACAGCAGGTCCTCTATGACGCTGATTTCGAACTCCTCTACAATGCCAGCATCCCGATCAGAAATACCGGTTCCCAGTCGATCACCCTGATCGGTATCGACAGTGCGCTCAAAGGTTATCCGAATACACGTTCATCATTCGCGAATGTTTCGAAGAACGCATATACGATCACTGTCTGCCATACGCCGGATGAAGCTGATAAAGTCCCGACCGACCTTGTAGATTACTTCCTGGCAGGACACAGCCATGGGGGCCAGATCTACTACGGATTCGGTGCCTGGTATACGCCGGACGGCGCAGTCAATTATTTCCGCGGCAAACATACCGTTGACGGCACATTTACACTGGATATCTCCAGCGGAGTCGGAACGACCGGACAGGATGTCCGCTTCCTGGCTAACGCCGAAATCGTACTCTACCGTCTCAAACATATTGAAACAGCCAATGAAGAAAACTGACCGGACATGATCGCCCGGTCTTTTTCATATCTGTCGTTCGAATACTGCTGCTTCATACGGCTGAAGCAGTCCCGGTATATGATCTGCCGATGAGATCAGCAGATATGTGCCATCAGTGATCTTCTTATCATAGGAAACCGTCTGAGCGCTGAAATTGAGCAGTACGGCTGCTTCATGTGTATCATTCCTGCGCATGAACGCAAAGACCTGATCACTGTCCTTCATGATCTCCTGATAGCTTCCGTTGATCAGTACAGTTCGCGTATTTCTGAGCTTTGCCATCTGACGATACCATGACAGGACGCTTGTGCTGTCTTCAGATTCACATACGGCATTGCATTCCGGATAGTCATCATTCAGCCGCAGCCAGGGAGTGCCGTCTGTAAATCCGGCATTTTTGCCTGATGTCCACTGCATCGGTGTTCTTGCGCTGTCCCGGCTGAAATGATGGACTGCTTCCATCGCCTGAAGCGTGGTATAGCCTTCACCGATCAGAAAATCATAATGGTTCTTTGTTGAGATGTCATTGTAATCATCGATATCATCCCATGCGACATTCTGCATGCCAAGTTCCTGTCCCTGATAGACAAACGGAGTTCCTCTGAGCGTATACATCAGTGTACCGATCAGTTTCCCGGTCATCTTTCTGTCCGCTTCCGGCGGGAAATAATGGCTGACGCAGCGGGGCTGGTCATGGTTTTCAAAGAAGACCGGGTACCACCCGCTTTTGGCAGTATTCTTCTGGCTTTCACCGATCAGATGCTTCAGTTCCTTCAGCGTCCAGTTTCTTCGTTCCGCCCAGTTCGTTTCATCCTTCAGGTCGATCACAACATGGCCGAATTCAAAGATCATGTCGAATACACCTTTGTCTCCTACCCATAAGGGAAGATCTGCGGCAGAAACACCGTTCGCCTCTCCGACGGTAAAGATATCCTTCCCTTTTTGAACCCTGTCTTTGAACTCATGCAGGAAATCAAGGATACCATCTGTATTGGCTGTCATATTGTGGATAGCGCACATCCCGTCACCATAGTCGGGAACTCCATCCCTGAATTCCGGCTTTTTGATATACGTCACAGCATCCATCCGGAACCCGCCGACACCTTTTTCCACCCAGTATGAAGCAGCGTCATACAGCGCATTGCGCATATCCGGATTCTCCCAGTTCAGGTCAGGCTGTTCTTTCAGAAACGTATGCAGGTAATACTGCTGACGTGCTTCACACCATGTCCATGCAGAACCCCCGAAGATACTGCGCCAGTTTGTCGGAGCACTGCCGTCAGGTTTCGCATCACGCCAGATATACCAGTCACTTTTAGGATTGTCCCTGGAAGAGGAGGACTCCGTAAACCATGGATTCTGATCCGATGTATGGTTGAAGACAAGATCCATTATGATCCGGATATCTCTTTTTCCCGCTTCCCGTATCAGACGTTCCATATCTTCCATGGTTCCGAACATTTCATCGATCTCATAGTAATCCGCAATATCATATCCATTGTCAGCCTGCGGTGATCTATAGCATGGTGTAAGCCATAACGCGCCGGCACCGAGTTCTTTCAGATGATCCAGTTTCTCCGTAATACCGTTCAGATCGCCGATCCCGTCTCCATTGGAATCATAAAAACTTCTGACGTAGATCTCATATGCGATCGTCTTCTGCCACCATTTCATTGTATTTGTCATGAGGGTACCTGCCTTTATTATCTGTTGACACAATTATACATTGAAAAAACAGATATCCGGAAATATGCCGGAAACCTGTCATCTGTTAAAGAAACAGCAGAACAAGGATCAGCTTCAGCATGGCTGAAAATACATAGCTGTTAGCTGATATATAGTAGACGACTCTGGTGAAGCGTTCGAACTTTGCGCTTCGTTTGCCCATATGCCTGTGATAGAGCAGCAGGAACGGCACAGTGACGATGATCGAAGCATTGGACCCCAGTCCAAGCATGATCGCATACTGGTTGCTGCGAAGCAGATATTCGACAACGGAGATCACAATGACAATGCTTACGACCAACAGGTTTCTGAGCATCTGGAACTTGTTGCCGTCAACATAGAACTTTGCCCTTCTGACGCCGTATTTTCTTGCGAAGAATACACGCAGTGAATAAACGGCATACATGCAGAGATACTGTGCAAAGATGAACGGCAGGAACATGGACGGACAGAAGTACTGGAAGTACGGGCGGATGCTGTCAGCGATCAGCTGGCTTCTTCCATTCCCGAAATGATACACCATCACGGTCAATAACAGTGGTATCAATGATAAAGAGCGCCATATATAAGTATTTTTACGGCTCTTTTTCGCGAATTCAGGCGTATAGAAGAGGATCAGCGAACAAAGGTACTCCAATGCAAGCACACCGAAGATATTGCCGGGTATCGACTGCATCACTGCTGCTACAACAGAAGACCCGCTCATTGTGAAGACTCTGTATGTAATGATCTCGACTGCGTAGATCGTCAGGAATGTACTCAGACAGAAACACATACTGCGTACGATCTGCTGGTCGGAGGTGAAGATATCCATTTGGATATATGACATCAGGAATATGCCGATATAGAAGCATTCCGATCCGATCTCCGCGATCTGTTCCGAATTGAGTCCCAGATTCCGGAATAATGACATCGACGCAAGCGTTCCGGAAAACAGCTGGACCGCTCCGAGCAGAATGAACAGGAAGGATATGATGATCATATTGTAGTCTGTGATGAATGGTCCGAAATGCATATCTGAACCCAGTTCTTCTCTTAATCTGGGCTTTAATGCGACAAAATAGATGTCACCAAGAACGATATTCTTCATCTTCCCCGCCAGATAGAAACTCAGCATAAATCCTGTAAGGATCGTACCGATATAAACCAGCTTCAGTACGAGGCTTGAAAGCGTTTTTTCTGTAGAAGCACCCATATCACGATCTGCCAGAACCGTGTTCAGTGAGATCTGATCATCATCTATCGTTTCACGAACTAAAGATGTGATCCTGCTGACAGCGATATTGGCGGCTCTGCTCATATCCGGCAGCAGTTCAAGTGCCTGTCCGCCATTCAGCGTAATAAAATTGATCTCTGCTGTACCGTCGTCATCGAGTATTCCCTCTCCCTGAAGATACTGGCCATCCCTGTTCATACCGGTCACATAGATCAGATCTTTCGAATAACGGTTGCCGATCGAGAAGTTGATGAACCGGTAATCTTCAAAGTCTCTCTGCGTATTGAAAAACTCGGTCTGATAAAAACCATAGCTCAGATCAGCGGTCAGTACGGTAAAACCGCCGTTTTCATCTCTCCGGTATATTTCCTTCTTTTCAGATGATTCATGCAGGTCTGTGGTGAAAGTACCGTCAATTGCTATATGCTCATGAAGGTTACGGTAATTCGGACCATAAAGTGTATTTATCATGTCCGCGGGAATGCTCGCGGTCAAAGCTCCCATCGCAATTATGATCAATCCGAAGACCAGCAGAAATCCCGGCATCCTTTCGCGATTTTTTCTGAACTGCTTCGGTTTTTCCGGGTCCGGCTCATCAAAAGGATCCGGAAAGGAAATGTCTTCATAGAAAAAGTATTCCGCAAGATCGCTCTTGTAGAGACGTGAGAGTTTTTCCATATCTTTATAAGGCGGCATGCGGTAACCCTGCTCATAAAGATATAGTGATCTTCTCTTCACACCGGCTGCCTTAGCGGCTTCTTTCAGGGAAAGCCCCTGATCCGTTCTGAGTTTTCTGAGATATCTGTTATAACTGATCATATCTCCGCCTCACCCCGGTATATCCCCGGCCGCATCCTCTGATGTACCCAGTACTTTATAAGTACATGTGATCGGATCAAACAGCTCTGTCACTGCCGCTGCACCGCTGCCGCGGTCCATTTCATATGTGTAATCCATATTCATTGGAAGATATACATAATATTCGCCTTTTGATCCCGTTCCGAGGGTCAGCCCGCTGCCATGATCTGACAGTGTTTTTTCATCGATCTGCGCACATACTTTACCGTCGGAATCTTTTATTTTCAGTGTTTCGGAACCTGTAACTGTCAGTTTTCTGTAATACCCGTTCATCATCTCACCGGCTGTTTTATTCCCGGCATAATTGGGATCCATAGCCATCAGCCACGCAATATTGCAGGGCGGGAAATGACAGCTCACGATCACACCAAAAGTATTGTTCATGGAGATCATCGTCAAAAGGAACGACTTATCAAGATCAGTGCTTTTTGTGACGAGTTCCAGGACATTTTTCAGATGTGCGAGAACCTCCGCATTCATCTCTCTGCCTTCTCCCGTTGCATAAGCTGATACAAAGTAACTGAAATCATTGATAAAAGCATTGCTGTCATGAATGATATCTTCTACCAGCAGACGGCTGTTGTTTTCATCTGTGATATCAACAAGCAGTCCGGTCAGTCCGAGCAGATTCGATGTGCTCAGATTTCCGTTGTATATAAATTCCAGAACCGCGCAGATAGACGCATAATACTGGTCCATGTAGGTTTTTCTGTCAGAAACAGCGTTCCGTACCAGATCATTGACGAAGCCGCCGGCAAATATCCCGAGATTCGGATTCACAATACAGATCTCAGGTGATCCTGCAGGTGTATATGTCGTTAACTTAAAGCGCTTGCTGTAGTACGATGAACTGTCATACCTGGGAAGGAATCCGTCGTAGAACCGGATCATCTTATTGAATCTGTCTTCATAATCAGAATCATTCAGATTGTTCGGGTAGAACATCTGGTGACCGTATCTGGTAAAACCAAGCTGCGGCATGGCAACCAGGGTTACCGCATCACTTTCATCCAGCATGCAGAAGATATTGTTGTAGGCTTCATTGCGAGGGTCTTTGAGCCCTGTGCATGTCTCGTCATAATAAACGCCCTGAGGTGATTCAAAGCAGAAAGCATACACATCTTCATATCTCAGTTCAACGCCTTCAAAGCCGCTGCCTTCTTCGACGATACGCTGATCGATCAGTCCTGCAGTCATATTTGTAAGGGCTGCGCCTCGTGAAAAACCTGCCATCCAGATCTTTGTTCTGCCTGACAGATGATTTGAACTGATGTAATTCTGTATGAAAGCATATTCTCTCAAAGAACTGTTATAGAAGCCCTTATGGTGGTGTCCTTCAACATCGTCGTCATGACCGATATCCATGTTGTTCAGCCATTCCATACGATAGCCGTTGCTTTTGACTGTTACCGCAAGAAGTGTTACATCCTCACCCTCTATGACGATCGTTTTCCTCCCGATGATCAGGCTCAGGGAATCATAACTTGTCGGAAGTTTGTAGTTTTCATTGTATTCAATATCCTGAAAGCCTGCTGCTTTCATAAAGTCCAGGGCATTCTTATACTGCAGTCTGTAATCATTTTTATATGGATAATATGCAAAGCTTGCGATTGCTAGTCCGTAACTGCATGTAGCCAGACTGGGCTGGTAAATGCCTCCGTCAGTCATGAAATAATCATCCCGGTAATAGATGTCATAGGAAATGGTTCCGCTGGATGTACCTTCTCTGACAACAATCGTACTTCCTTTTTCCGGCTGAGAAGTACATGAAACCCCTGTCACCAGACAGAACAGAGCCATCAGTATGATATATGTTTTCTCAAACACTTTTTTCATTTCATTCATATTATAAACTCATTCAGGCTGCTATTAAAAAAACTGTACCGATTTTGGTACAGTCAGTTGAATGATGTATTGTTATGTCTGCGGTTTACTGATCGCTGTACTGATACATATACTCCTGCGCAATGACAGTCGCCATATACAGCAGCTGGTACGGGTGGGATGCCTGATCCAGTCTGGAGTCAAACCGCAGTACATTCCGGATGAAAGAAGGATGCTGTCTGCCGCCTGATATCATCCAAACCCTGGCACGCAGCGAAGACTGACTCAGACTCCGTTCGACCCCTTCAAAGTAACTTCCCGTATACGAGAAGATCAGGACCAGATCATTTTTGCCGGCAGACTTCAGGTATTCGATCTGTTCGGAGAAAGAAACATTTGAGTATATCTGTTTTCCGCAGAACATCAGATCCGAAGCAAGTGATATCGCTGCCGACTGTGCTTTCAGCAGTCCGAATACAGCGATCCTGTCATACTGACGGATGTCACTGATCAGTCTGTTCAGTGCTTCCCTGTCGATCGATCTGCTGACTTCACGGATCGCCGAGACAGTATTTTCCTCGTATTCCCTGTACCGTTCATCAGGTTCTTCATGGAAAGACTGCTGTTCCAGTGAAAGATCCGCATTCATCAGGATCTCTCTGAACTCAGCAAAACCGGAAAGACCAATCTGCGTACAGAAACGCGATATGGAACTGACGGATACATTGCACATGTCGGCAATGTCCTGGATCCCGTAATTCTTCGCTTTATGAAGATTATGCAGGATCGTCGAAGCGATCGCCGCATTTGCGGCTCCGTATTTCTCACTTGTGATCGTGCCCAGGAAAAGCACCGGCAGTCTGCTGTATATCATTCAGGACCTCCTGAGGAATTATCTTCCTCCGGCTAAATCATAAAGCATTCTTTTCTTAATGTCCGCAGTTTCTTTGCCCAATGCTTCGATCAGCGCGAATGCAAACGGCATAACAGTTGCAGGACCCTGTGATGTGACCATATTTCCGTCTGTAACGGTCAGCTCATCGCCCAGGAAGCATGCGCCTTCCATGAACTGTTCATAGCCTGTATAACCTGTCAGGCGTCTTCCTTCGATGATGCCTGCTGCAGGGAGCACTCTTGTACCGAAGCACATCGCTGTAACAAACTTGCCCTGTTCATTGAATTCACGGGCAATGCGGATCACTTCCGGATCTGCGATCAGATTCGGGCCGCCGGGTCTTCCGCCCGGGAAGAATACAGCATCGCATTCGCTGACAGCATCATGTGAGAACAGCTGGTCAGCCTTCAGCATGATCCCGTTCATGCCTTTTACATACTGTTCTCCTGTTGTTGAAAATGTGACCGCTTCGATCTCTGCACGTCTGAGCAGGTCAGCCAGCAGCATTGTTTCGCTTTCTTCGTATCCTTCAGCCATCAGAATAGCTACTTTTGTCATATTATTCAGCCTCCCTTTTCTTACTGTACTTCTGTGATCGTTACTGCGCTTTCATCGAATGTATGGTCGTAGAGCATCTTGTCCTTGACCGGCTGTACATCAGCACCAAGTACTGAAGCCAGGTAATATCCGAATGCATAAGCTACGGAAGGTCCGCGGCCTGTAATGATGTTTCCGTCTTTGACGACCAGATCAGTCAGATATGTACCGTCAGTGATCTTTGATTCATATCCGGGATAAGCTGTGAACTTTTTGTCCTTCAACAGTCCTGCCTTGAACAGAACTTCCGGAGCAGCGCATATTGCGCATACGTATTTACCGCTGTCGTTCATGCTGAGCAGTACATCCCTCAGATATTCACTGCCGCCCATTGCTTCGGTTCCGCCGTATCCGCCCGGCAGAATGATCATGTCTGCTTCCTTTGTTGTTTCATCAAGTGTTTTATCGCACATCAGTGTGATAGCATGTGCTCCTGTTACTTCTTTGTCTGTGAGACCTGCAGATCTGCAGTCGATTCCGCACCTTCTCAGAATGTCCACGATAACAAGTGCTTCGCCTTCTTCAAATCCACCGGCAATTACGATCTCTGCTTTTTTTGTCATATACCTGTTCTCCTTTGACTACAGTATATGAATTGTAAACAGCAAATTCCATTGATTTCCAGAAACTGGAAAAAAGCATCTCCCGCTCCGGAAGATGCCTTGTATTCCATGATTATTGAACTGTTTTCTGTTTCGTTTTCATCAGTATGATCACAGCGCACACAAGCATCGGCAGGCCTGCGATCAGACCGTTCGGTGCAGGTCCCAGCAGTCTTGCCGGACCGGTATCCGTTCTGCATATTGCAAGAGGGATCGTGGCTGCCCCATTCAGTGACCCATGCAGGAGCGCCGGGATCCAGATGCATCTGCTCTTTTCATACAGCACATCATGCAGGATCCCTAAACCGATCGTAAATACACAGAATACCAGCATGCCTACTACTGGAAAGCCCGGATAATCCGTTCCGTATTCATAACCGATCAGCCAGATCAGCGGCCAGTGCCAGGCACCCCAGATCACTCCGCCCAACAGGATTCCTTTCGTTCTGCCGTACATTTCCTTCAGCTGCGGATAGAGAAATCCCCGCCATCCCGCTTCTTCCCCGACAGCCGGGACCATATTGATCAGAGGTGTATAGGTTACGCAGGATACCGCTGTGATCAGGACATACATGGTATAAGTGAGCCCCTGTGCTTCCAGCTGCTCCAGAGCACCCGGCACGCTTTCATCAAGGAAACTGCCGCTGAGATCAAAATGACCCGGGAAGATCAGGAAATAAATCAGCGCTCCGAGGAACGTCAGGACTGCCGGCAGGAACCAGGCTGTCAGGATCGCTTTCACATTCCCTTTCAGCACCGGCTTCCAGCCCATACCCTTAAGACTGTTGCCGCTCAATAATACCGACAGCATCGGTACAAACATCATCAGTGCAATGACAAGCTGACCGATCTGCATCTGACCTTTCCGGTACAGAACAGCTGCAGCTCCCTGAATGATATACGCAATCAGGAATGTGAACAGCAGATATCTGATCACAGATTTATTCCGCTCATTCATGATCCGCTTCCTCCGTTCCTGCTGTTTCAACGCAGAAACCATGATGTCCGCATTCCGGACATGTCAGTTTTCTGGCAGTCAGTGTATGGTTTGCAAATACCGCTTCCTTGAATGAAGGCCGGAAGACTGTATGGCATTGCGGGCAGATATAGGAAACATGATTGAAATAGTATCTGGAAAACGGTACAGCCCAGATCACGGCAACGATGACATACAGCACAAACAGATGCCAGTTTCCCGTCACGATCCAGACAATGATGCCTGCCAGTTCAAGCATCGTTACCGGCAATGCCATATACAGAAGGTTCCGGTGTATTTTTTTCAGTTGTTCTCTGTTAGACATGGTATACGCTATGTCCCCGATCGACTCGGCAGAAATGCTTTCCAGCTGTTTCAGTTCCGACCTGAGCATGGTTACCTTTTCGAGCTGTTCTTTACGCTCGGAGATCTCCTGCTTCAGGTTCATTTCCTGCTGATCCAGCAGCAGCCTGATCAGACTGTCCGGATCATCCTCTTTCAGGATCTGTGAGATTGCGTCGATCTTCAGACCGATCTCACGCAGGAAGCAGATGATCCTCATCTTTTTCAGATCATCTTCCGAATAAAGCCTTCTGCCTCCTTCCGACAGTTCAGAGGGTACAAGAATACCGCGTGTATCATAATACTGTACGGTCCTGACCGTCACACCGCATATCTTTGCGATCTCACCTGTCGTATATCTGGACACAGCTTTTCACCTCCTGCCTCAACTGTAGAACATGACGCTGCGTCACAAGCAATACCTGACGCAGGGTATTTTTTGTATTTTTCAGTTATTTCGCTGCTGAACGGCTCCGTAAGACCGGAATATGCCTAAGCAAAGTATCTTTTCAGATCCCAGGCATCCCGGAAATCAAACAGCGATTCCAGCAGGCTGCTGCACTTACCGATCGTCCAGCCATTGATCAATGCGCAGAAGATCGTACCCGCCTTGACACCCTCAAAGTGCCCAAAGCCGAAAAACAGGAAAGACAGGATGACTGCCAGTGCACAGCTGCAGATATCATAGATCGTTTTGACCTTTGTGATATCCTCGCCTGTTTTGGCGGAGATTTCCTTGACCATCAGCTCATAAGCTTCCGGAGCAATATAGGTATGAAACAGCAGTGCTACGCCGAATGAGCAGAGTACCAATCCGCAGAGGAAAAATACGATCCTTCCGGCCATTCCTTCCAGCGTGATCCTGCCGACAGCTCCCATCATCAGGTCCAGTATGATCCCGTAAAGAAACGCAGTCACAAACGAAAACAGATACATGGTTTTGAACCTGCGCATGAACAGCGCAATGATGACCAGCAGTACTGCCTGGAAACAGTATTCCGCCATACCGAATGAAAACCATGCAAAAGACTGAGATAATTTCAGATAAAACAAATACGCCGGCGCGACTACCATGGACATGCCGAAATCGGCACGTTCCATAAAAGCAGTGCCCAGTGCGAGCACGATGATGCCAATGATATAAGCTGCTTCTGAAGACAGCATCTTCCTTTTCTTCATATGACCTCCGGGATCAGCTGACGTTTGATACAGAAACGGCAAAAGATATGTTTATGATAATTCGTTTTGTTGTTTTTGCAATCTAAATATGAATCTGGAAATCCGGATAATCGAATAACCCGGATCCCTGTTTCAGTTCATTTTCCTTGTACAGCTGCGCAAAAGCAGTCTCGATCCGTTCAATGATGTCAGTACCGATATCCAGACGATTGTGTCCGGGCAGGATCCTTCTGACCGGAAGCTCCCCGGCCTTCCTGATGGACTGCCAGAACTGATATGGGTCGGTAGACGGATAGTAAGCATACAGGCACCCGCTGTAGATCAGGTCACCTGTATACAGATACTGTCTGTCCGCTTCCCAAAAACAGCAGTGACCCGGCGAATGTCCGGGTGTATGGATGACGATGATCTTCCTGTTACCTAGATCAATACTATCCCCGTCATGGAGCAGATGCGATGCCTTCCCCTGGAACACATGATAAGCCGCAGGATCAAATCCTTCCGGAAACCTGCATGACATACAGGTCAGATTTTGACGTACAGCCGCCTCCGGTAGCGGGAAAGACGATTCAAGCCATTCCTGCTCCAGTTCATGTACAGAAAGGTCTGAATACAGCCCATGTCCTCCGATATGGTCCCAGTGCACATGTGTGGTCAGTACCCGTACAGGCAGCTGTGTCAGCTGATCGGTGACTTTTCGGATATCGGATACACCCATTCCGGTATCGATCAATGCGGCCTGTGTTTCACCGATCAAAAGATAACAGTGCGCCTGTTCCCAATGACCGTATTCACTGATGGCAAATGTATCCCGGTCGATCTGTTCGACGGTAAACCATTCCTCTGTCATATGCTGTCCTTTCATAACGGATCTTATCTGTCCGGCAATCACTATTATACCTGCTGCATAAAGAAAACCGGAAACACATTGGTCTCCGGCATGATCAGATTTCCAGATATCAGGCAAACTCAGCGTTTCTCAGCGTACAGTACAGACCGACGCCCTCAATGTATGTGTCAAATACACCGACAACCGTGATCTCCGTATTCTCCGGCGGATAATCTTCCGGATACTGATAATCACCTGCCAGTTCGAATTCGATCCCCTGCGCACAGCAGGCAGTGGCATCCTGGATCAGACATCCGAAATAGTATTTCCCGGTCTCTTCACTGTGGAATACCGTCAGAAGACCTCTCATTTTCATGATCTTGCCGACATACGCGTCCGGATCGGCCATAATGTCTGACACCTGGGAATATACCATTGTGGCGGACATGACCGTCAGGTCGATATCAATGACCTCATACGGATCAGCTGTTTCTTCAGAGGGTTCCGGTGTTGTCTCCATTACCGGTTCTTCTGTGCTTTGTGCAGTCATTTCAGCTTCTATCGTGCTTTCAGGTGTTTCTGCCGGCACTGTACTTTCAGCTGTTTCCTGAGCATCTGCTTCAGCCATGCCTGCCGCAAGCACGTCACTGACACCGGAAGTCTTGTTCTTCGCCCTGTCGGATGTCTGTGTGCGTTTGCTGCAGGCAGTCAGACTGATCATAAACATCAGGCATAAACAGATCCTGATCCATTTCTTCATTATTTGATCCCTCCTGTCAGATTCATTCCAGCGCTTCCTTCAGAACTTCAAGGTTCTTATTCATGATGGAAAGATATGTTGTACCGTTCTGAACGTCTTCCCCTGTCACAGCCTGCATGGAATCCATGACAAGGATCTGCTGGTCCTTCGTTTCAGTGTTTCTGATGATCGTTTCAGCGATCCTGTGATCCGTGCCTTCGATCGTCATGACCGAATGCAGTTTCAGTTCATCAACCTTCTTCGCAAGGAATACAACTGTTTCAAAGCTGGCTTCTGCTTCCGCGGAACAACCGGCAAATGCCGCGTAATAAGACAATCCGTAATCATCGGTCAGATAACGGAACGGGAAACGGTCCCCGAACAGCAGAGTGTCGTAATTTGATGCGTATACCGCATCCTTGTAGTTCTGATCCAGTTCTTCCAGTTTCGCTGTGTAGGACGCGGTATTCTTCTCATAATCTGCCGCGTGTTCACGGTCAGCAGACTGCAGTACTTTCGAGATGCTGTTGACGAGCACTGACGCGTTTCTGAGAGACAGCCAGATATGCTCATCATATTCCGCTTCCTCTTCATGTTCATCTTTATGTTCTTCTTCCTGCATACCTTCGACGGTTTCTTCTTCCTTGGCACCATCTCCCAGGATATCCATCAGATTCAGAACGACCATGTTTTTGTTGGCAGCGGTGCTCAGCGCGTCTTCGACCCATTCATCGGATTCTCCGCCGATATAAATAAACACATCGCTGGTGGAGATCTTCATAATATCATCAGCTGTCGGCTGATGACTGTGCAGATCTGCCCCGCTGTTCAGCAGCATCGTTACATCTGCCTCTTCCGCATGTTCACCGAGGATACTCATGACCCAGTCGTATATCGGGAAGATCGTAGTTGTGATCCTGAATTTTCTTTGTTCCTGCTCTGAGTTACCGTTCTGACCGGAACACCCTGTCAGACAAACGAGCATCATCATCGCAGATAATAATACAGATATATACTTTTTCATGTTCATCACCATTATTTCGTCAAGTTGTCCTGAAGAATCAGCGATCCGTGCATGTTAGTCATCATTCTTGTCAGCCCATTCTGTTATTCATATGACGGAAACTGACCTGAACAATTTTCTATTCTAACGACAAATCAGTAAATGTCAATGAATATGAAAATGCTTTTCATTTTCGTTTATTAATTTTATGTAAACAATATATCGGATAAAGAGAAAAGCCGGTCACCCGGCTTAACATTCTTTTGGTGGTTCAATGATCGTTACAGTTCTTCCCCATTGGAAAGAATGACCTTCCTGTACCAGTCAAAGGAGTCTTTCTTTTTCCTTTCGTATGTACCGTTGCCCATATCATCCGCGTCTACATAGATGAATCCGTAGCGTTTGGACATCTGGGAAGTAGAAGCGCTGACAATATCGATGCATCCCCACATCGTATATCCAATCAGGTCAACACCGTCCTTCACTGCTTCCTTCATCTGTTCGATATGAGCTTTCATATATTCGATACGGTACGGATCATGGATCTTTCCGTCTTCCGCAATGACATCAACTGCGCCAAGACCGTTTTCAGCGATCATGATCGGTTTATGATATCTGTCATTCAGCTGGTTCAGAGCGACTCTCAGGTCCTTCGGATCGATCTGCCAGCCCCATTCACTGCTCTGCAGATACGGATTCTTTGTGGCGGAAAAGAGATTGCCGCCGACCGATTCATGACGTTCGGGATGAGCGGATACGCACATCGTCATATAGTAGCTGAATGAGACATAGTCGACAGGATATGCCGCGAGGATCTCTTCATCGCCTGGTTCCATAACAAGTTCCACACCCCGCTCCTTCAGCATTCTCGCCGCATAATCCGGATAATATCCGTTTGCCTGGATATCCGAGAAATACAATGAATTTCTCTGTTCTTCCAGGCATTTCTGCAGATCATCGGGATCACAGCTGTAAGGCGTCGGCATCTGATAGCTGATCATGCATCCGACCATTGACTCAGGATACAGCTTATGACAGTCTCTTGTGACCATAGCGCTTGCGACGAACTGATGATGACTTGCCTGGAAGATATCCTGCAGCGGGTTCTCGCACTGTTCGGTAATGATGCCCAGGCTCACGAACGGATGGCGGAGATTGCTGTTGATCTCATTGAATGTCATCCAGTATTTCACCCTGTCGCCAAATCTTCTGAACAGGACATTTGCATAGCGGACATAGAACTCAATGACCCTGCGGTTTTTCCAGCCGCCGTATTCCAGTGCCAGTGCAAGCGGCATCTCATAATGAGAGATCGTGACGATCGGTTCAATGCCGTATTTCTTCAGTTCATCAAAAATCTGATCGTAGAACTGCAGACCTTCCTCATTCGGCTCTTCCTCATCTCCACGCGGAAAGATACGGCTCCAGGCAACCGACATACGGTATGCTTTGAAGCCCATTTCACCGAACAGTCTGATGTCTTCCTTCCAGTGATGGTAAAAGTCTGATCCGTACCGTTTCGGATAAAATCTGGTGCTCTGGGGATCCAGTGCTTCACGGATATATTCTTCCTTCAGATGCTTCCACTGGTCGCCCCAGTTTTCTTTCGGAAGCGCTGGATCGAACGAATAGCAGTCCGCTACGGACATGCCTTTTCCTCCCTCGTTCCATCCGCCTTCTACCTGATTCGCTGCAGTTGCTCCTCCCCAAAGGAAATGTTCAGGAAATGTATCTCTGTATTGTTTCATGTAAACCTCCCGGACGAATTTGTTTTGTATCTTTTACCATTGTAAAACAGTTAACCAACGTTTCATATGATAATGCATTTTGAAGAGTCAGAATGTCTGAAGAAAATGATAAGAAACAAAAACCGTCACCCGCGTCTGCAGCATCTGCAGATCGTTTCAGTGACGGTCCGTTGAATTTTCGTATGGATATCGTATTACATCAAACGTGTCAGAGCTTCAAGCGCGCCGTAACTGTGCAGTCCGGGCAGAAGCGTATTGACGCCGATAAATGTAAACAGCACGACCGGTACGGACAGGATGGCATACCATGCCAGGAATGCGCCGCGGCGTTTCCTGTTAATTCGCAGGTGCAGATACACGGCATAGATGATCCAGGTTATGAGTGCCCAGACTTCCTTCGGGTCCCAGGTCCAGAAAGCAGACCACGCTTCCTCTGCCCAGATGGCGCCTGAAAGGATCGTGATCGTCAGCATCAGTATCCCCAGCGCGATCAGCCTGTAGATAAAGTGATCCATCTGTTCGAGGGAAGCATCATTGCTGTCCTTCTTTTCAACCAGGACATAACGGACACCGACGCCTCCGGCAAGTATAAATGCCGCATAGGAGATCGCTGCTGAACCGATATGGAAACCAAACCAGGAGCTTCTCAGCGCTGGCATCAGTTCTGTGATCTCCCTGGGCTGCAGTGCAGCATAAGACAGGATCAGGAATGTTGCCGCAATACCGATCGACTGGATCCAGTCAAGATGCAGACGGTAGTAGCAGAAGATCAGAAGCGCGCCGATCGACCATGAGAATGCCGAAGCGAATTCAAACTGGTTCGATAACGGCAGTCTGTGCGCCATGATGCCTCTGATGATCAGATATGCAGTCTCAAGCACAAAGCCAGCGAGGAACAGGAACCATGCGATCCGTGTCCAGGATTCTTTTTTGAAGACCATTCCCGCAAACTGCAGGAACATGGACAGGAAGTACAGGACAAGTCCTCCAAAGAAGATAAAGTTCAGCATATTTATACCTTTGTACCTTTCTGATCCTGTTTCAGGATCATATTGATCTCATACTGTGTATTCTCGGGCTTCGGTCCCCTCACCGCATAGCCGTTCTTTCCAACGGCAACGATGACAGGCTGGGCAAACATTGCGAGATACAGTCCAAGCGTCATCAGCAGGACTGCCCCAAGCAGAAGCGGATTGATCATGACAGGTGTTCGTTTGATGCGCAGTCCTGGATACTCGACAGGATCAAGGAATGTGAATACCAGATCCTTGACTTCGATCGTATCGCCCGGGAATGCCATCATCATATCTGCTGACCCGTCCAGCATGAGTGTAAATACATAAACAGGGTTTTCGTAATGACCGCTGGTCGACTGGATCAGCGTCGTTCTTCCCTGGTCATCCGTGATAAAGCCGGGATACAGTTCATCGAACCAGATGCCGTTCTTTCCGTCGGCTGACATGAAGTCCTTGTTTTCCAGGTAGAACTCATCCGTTTTTCCGTTGCGTTCCGCCCTGATCTTTCCGACCGTTCCGTATGTCTGCTGGTAGACCTTATAGCGTCCCATGGAGACCGGATGGTTGACACTGACTTCCTTGATTCCGCTTTCCCTTCCGTCCGGCAGGATGACATTGATCCGGCTCGTATAATCCAGCTTTCCTGTTTCATCTTCGATCCTGAATGAATCAACGGTGATCTTCGTCCCGTCATCAAGGATCAGTGAATCACCCGGATAACACGGTTCATCAATGACCTTCGGAAGATACATTGCCGCACCGAAGAGGATGATCGTCAGCAGCAGTCCAAGATGTGTCAGGAATGAACCGTACCAGCCGTGATCATTCCGGTAATATACGGTGATCCCGTTTCTTTCCTCTTTTCTGCACCGCATGGATTCCAGTTTCTGACGGATCCTTTCCAGCTGTTCCGGACTGGCGTTTCCTTCCGGTACCGGAGCGAAAGCTGCTTCATAGGCTGCAGGCTTCTGTCTGGAGATCCTGCTGATGCGGATCACAGAACACAGCGTCAGGTTGATGCACAGCAGAGCTGACAAAGCGATGAAATACCAGCTGGTAAAGATATGATCAAACTTCAGCGCAAATATGATCTGATAATAGTCCGGATAATACCTGACATATGTCATCGGCTCTCCGTTCTGCACGATCAGGCTGCCGATCACAGAACAGGCAGTGATCGCTCCGAGCAGGATCAGCCCGAATGTCATGGATTGTATAAACTGCAATATTTTCTTCATATTACTCCGTTTTGTTATGTGTTCAGAACATACACATATTTCAGTATAATGATTTTCCCGCAAAAGTGTATTCAGATACTTCTGCAGAAAAAAAGCCATCTCCCGTCACACGGGAGACGGCCGTTCTCAGCAGGATCACTTATTCAGTACTGCTTCGATCTTTTCCATGTAGGATTCAGCAGAGTCAAGGCACTGTGTCGCGAGTTTTTCGTTGTGGGCACCGTCTCCGTTTTCAACGAATACGAAGTCCCAATACCACTGTGCGCTTCTGAAATCATCACGGACCTGTTCCAGTTCTTCATCACTCAGGCTGCCTGCAGCGACTGCTTCAGCCAGCTGATCGTCAAGACCTGCAAGGCGTTCGCCGAGTTCATCTGTTCTGCCGTTGATGCGTTCATGTACTGCTTCAACTTCAGCTGCCAGATCTTTGTGGCACTTGGAGCAGTTGTTATCCAGCAGTTCCTGGTTGTCCAGAGGACTTGTCCAGTAGTGGTTTGTGAACTGTGTTCCGTCTTCAGCAGTTGTCTTGCCCATATGGCAGTCTGCGCATGTCATGTTAGCGCGGTGCGGGCTTCCTTCTCCAAGGAATGTTTCGAACTCAGGATGCTGTACCTTCAGCTTCTTGACGCCTGTATCTTCTTCAGTCCAGTCTGCGAACGGTTCTGCAAAACCGGTGTTGTAGAAGTTCAGCATATCGTCAGGATTCATCTGAGCCAGTCCTGTGTAGGCCAGTGTTGTAGCCTTTGTTTCAGGATCGAAATGATATTCGCTGTGGCACTGTCCGCAGCTCATCGTTTCCGGAGCTACGCCTTCAAAGTCACCTGCCAGCGCGTCATACAGATATCTGTGTGTGACTGTCAGGACACCCGGTTCATTTTCATGACAGTGGAAGCATCCGAATGCATCGGTGATCTCAGGTGTCAGGTCGTCAAAGTTCATTGCGTATGCACTGTCACCATCATTCAGGACCTTCGCAGTCATCGATGAAGTTTTGCAGGTATAGCAGTTAGCCATCTTGTGCGGTCTGCCGGTCGACTGAACATCCTCAACAACATACGTATGGCCTCTTGCGCTTCCGTACTGGATCGCAAATCCATAGCCTTCATAAAGAGTTTTCAGATAAGGATGAAGTTCCAGATAACTGTGGATCTCTTCATTCTCATCATTCTTCATGTAAGTCGTATATTCATTCGGGAACTGTTCAGCCCAATCTGATGCTTTTGTGACTACGACGCCTGTACCTTCTTCCGCAACTTTTGCCGTCTGTACGATCGGCGTTGATACAGGTTTGGCTGTTTCTGACGGCTCTGCTTTTGCTGTTTCTGCAGCAGGTGCAGGTTTGACGGCTGTGCCTGAGTCAGTCTTCCCTGTTCCTGACGCAAAGCCCAGTACAGCTCCGAGGACGATCAGACCTGCTCCGAAGATCCTCGCTGTATTTTTTTTCTGTTCCATAGTATGTTCTCCCTCTGAAAACAGTTCATATAGATCCATCTATAGAATAACCTATCATGACTTCTGATGTCAAACTGACAATTATTCAACTTCATATAAACCCTTCATATAAACCAGCTTTTTTTACAAAGAAGTTCTGAGATAAATTCCCGAAAAAAAGAATGAAATTCCAAAACGGTCATTTCATTCTTCCTTTATTGCATTATGGATATTTCAGATCTTACATATCGATCCCGGTCATTCATGCGGCATCAGTTTTCCCGAAACATTCCTGTCAAAGAATGACACGAACGGTCCGAGACAGAAAGCGCACACAAGTGTACCAAGACCTACAAGTCCGCCAAGCAGCCATGCCGCAAGCGCGCACATACCATCCGTAAAGATGCGGCATCCGAAATACGGAAGCTTCAGGTGATCCCTCATCCCGAGCGCAAGGTAATCATAGGGTCCTACACCGAGATCAGCGTTCTGATAAAGTGAAAGGCCCAGGGAAATAATGATGATTCCCGGAATGAGCCAGATCAGCTGTATTGTAAATGATCCGGGCTTTCCGAAGATGCCGATAATGGTCTTGTAGAAGAAGTCGACCAGATATCCCAGCAGTCCCCCGTTCAGGATCGTACCGATGTTGATATACTTCCTGCCGAAAAACAGCGGAGCCAGGAAATACACACAGTTCACAAGCAGTGTGACCGTACCGAGAGAGATCCCGGTCCTTTCCGAGATCGTGATGTTCAGAGCAGTGAAGGCATCATTTCCGAGATTTGACACCTTGAAGACAGCACACCCTACACCGATGACCGCTACACCGATCAGGCACCAGAAGATTCGTTTTACAAGATTTTGGTTCATACGCTTTGATCATCCTTTTTCTTTCCGTGATATGTAATGCACATCATCGTAATATCATCAAACTGTTCAGCTTCCAGTACGAAGTCATCGATCGCCGTACTCATCCGCTTCAGGATCTTTTCAGGATCAGCCTGCGGATCTTCATTCAGCACATCGATCATCCGGTCGGTACCGAACATCTCATTTTCCGCATTCGTAGATTCGGGAACACCGTCTGTATAGACAAACAGCTTATCACCCGGTTCCAGAGAGATCTCATATTCTTTGTAGGTCATGCCTTCCATTCCGCCGATCACAAATCCGTGTCTGTCTTTCAGCAGTTCGAATTTCCCGTTTTTCATGATCGCCGGATATTCATGGCCGGCATTTGCGGCGATGATCCTGCCGGTACTGATCTCGAGGATACCGATCCAGACCGTCACGAACATCTCTTCATTGTTGTTGGCACAGATCGCCTCGTTTGCTTTCGCGAGGATCTCCGCAGGTCCTTTACCGAGCATTGCGAGGTTCTGTACGATGACCTTGGAGATCATCATGAACAATGCGCCGGGAACGCCCTTTCCGCTGACATCTGAGATAACGAGGCACAGATGATCATCATCGATCAGATAATAATCATAGAAGTCTCCTCCGACTTCCCTTGCCGGATCCATTGACGCATAGATCTCAAACTCATCACGATCAGGGAACGGCGGGAATACATGAGGAATGCTGTTGTGCTGGATACGGTTTGCCAGCTGCATTTCCGTTCTGACGCGTTCCTTTTCCTTCGTGATCTCTGTGATGTCATTGATATATTTCTTTGTCTGTTTGGATAGTTCACAGAATGATTCCGCCAGGATCTCGATCTCATCATTCGTCCTGTAGGCATCGTTCATTTCAAACAGTTTTCCTGACATGTTGCTGCGCTTTATGTTTTTGGTCATGATCTCGATCGGCTTGGCGATCTCATGTGAAGCGGACAATGACAGGAATAATGCTACAAGCAGTACACCAAGGACAAGGAGAATACTTGACCTGATCGTCGTTTTCTGTCCGTCCTTGAATTTGCTGCTGGCCAGTTCGTTGATCTGATCATATTCAGAAAGCAGTACCCTTTCCGGTTCTTCTGTGATCTCCTTATCAATGATCGATACGACAGCCCATCCTGCTGTAGGCATAGGTGAACCGACCATGTAGAATTCTTTTCCGCCTATCGTGATCAGTTTGAGATCAGTTGTTTTTTCCAGTGCCGTGGTGATAAACTCCGCCAGTTCCCTGTTGTCGCTTTTCCTGAGATCTTCAGCCTGATCTGCAGCCTGAACGGTAAACAATCCGTTGCCGGACGGTGCCAGTATGACATGTCCCTGATCATTGACTACGATGACAAAATCATTGTTTTTGCGTGAAAAATTGATCAGTTCATCCATACTTTCGAGAACGATATCGATTCCGACAACACCTACAAGCTGATTGCTGTGCTTGATGGGAACAGAACAGGTAATACCCAGTTCCCCGCTGAATGCATCGCGGATAATGCCGGTAAAGTAGATGCCGTCTGCTTCCACGGCGCCTTTATACCAGGGTCTTTGCCTGACCGGGAACGGAAGCGGATCGCCGTTTTCATCCACTTTGTCGGAAGACATATCATCGACCACGAAATGCGTGCCGTCAGCCAGACCGATATAGCATCCGTTGATCTTTTCCGAATCAGTATCCAGAGCGATCATCGTATCTTTGATCTTTGCTATAACAGGCAGGTCTGCAGAGGTCCTGTAATCGATCCCTTCTTCCGTCAGGATCATGGCAGATACAGTTCCGTCATTGGCAGGATCGGGAAACATCAATTGTTCGGAGGTGGGTTCATTTTTTCGGAGCAGAAGAACAGCCATTCTTCTGAGCATCTGAACATCATTTACGACTTCAGAAAACTCATGGTCTGCTTTCTGTGCCTCAAGAACTGTCGTCCGGATGATGGACGTCTCAAGTATCTTCGACATCGTCTCTTCGGAAGTTCTTGAGATCGCCTGCTGCTGTTCATTTCTTGTATCTTCAACGATGTTGACCAGCATCTGATTCTGGTAATAGGAAACCAAAGCCAAAAGCCCGACCGTCAGTATAATAACGATCATAACAAGCGTGACCACTTTTTTCTGAAGACTGCCGAATGTCACTCCAAATACTTTTTTCAACTTGACACCCTCCCGGCTTACAGCATTCATTGCATTTCAGAATAATAACAATGTTATTGATCCATTGACACAACATGAAGTCCTGCTATGAAATACTTTTGCCGCCTTACAAAAATGTTAAAACAGAAAACTGCCTGATACAACCCCAAATCAGACGGAATCATCGTCTGTTCCAGGGCTTCTTCCTTCCAGTTCACCCTTTACAGATCGAGTCTGAATACATAATCATCCATATAGTATCCATGCCCGATATCATTTTTTTCTGTTCTGATCACATGGAATCCAAGCCTCTCATATACCTGTACCGCCATATTGAACCGGTTGACATTCAGCTCGATCGCTTTCAGGCCTTCTTCCAGTGTATTCTGTTTGATGAATTCCAGCATCTGCCGGGCGCAGCCTTTGCCACGTTCATTCCGGTACAGATAGAACTTGCTTAGATACATTGCGCCGGCCTTCGGATAAAATGCGGTAAAGCCGATCATCCTGCCATCATTCAGTACAAAATAATACCGGTATCCATGCATCAGCTGATCACGGATCGCTTCAGGTGTCTGGAACAAGGAGATCATGTAATCATTCTGTTCCTTCCCGATAAGCGGATCAAAATGTTCACGGACGATCTCTTCTGCCATAGCAGACATCTCCCGGATCCCCTGTTCATCAGTAAGCTGCAGCTGTATAAAATCCATTAAAGATCACCCGCTTTCCTCAGAAACAGTCCTTCCTGGCGTACCAGTGCGGCTATCAGTTCATATTCGGAACAGTCCTGTTTGAGACCATACACATCAACGGAATACCAGCCGTTGATACTGATATTGAAGCGGCAGGTACTGCCTGCCAGGATCTGTACGGATGATCTGTCTTTGACGATAACTTCACGGATGATCTCTGCTGTCTCTTCCAGGGACAGGTATCTCAGGTCGGTATCTGCCGGATACCGTTCAAGAATTCCCGCATATCCTTCAGGAAGCTCTGTCAGATAGATCTGTGATGGTTCATAACAGATCATCTTCAGAACGATCCTGATGATACTGTCCGCAAAATCATCGATATAATGACTGACCATATATTCTTCCAGTTCAAAGAAATCCCTGCTTTCCATGACTTTCGGAAGAAAATCGATCACATGACAGTTTTCCTGTTCATGCAGAGATCCGATCAGTTCTAAACTGTCTGTAGTCTTCATCTGATACGCTCCGTTTCTTTCTAAGTGATTATCCGATATTTTTACCGCAATGTCACGCCGGCAGATTTCCGCCAACAAAAAAACGGATCACAGCACAGCAGTGCTGCAGTCCGGCAGTACGGGACACAGACTTTGCAGAAGCAGTGAACGCACTGCTGTTTGTCACAGTCTGCTTTCAAGTGCAGGTCTGATCCTTGGTGTCAGCAGGCATACAACGGCGATCTTCAGAAGATCACCCGGGATAAACGGGAATACACATGCAACAAGTGCACCCGCAAGCGGCATTTTCGTGCAGTATATGAACCATGCTGTACCGAGAACATACAGAATGACCGTGCCGATCAGAGCACCGCCCGCTGCAGAAGCGTACATGTTCTGTTTTCCGTATTTTTCCCGGAACATTCCGGTCATGTACGCGAGAGGAATATAGCCGACGATATATCCGCCTGTCATTCCGAATACGATCCCGGCACCTGCCGCGTAGTTGGCAAATACCGGAACACCTGCCATGCCGAGCAGGATATATATCAGCACTGAAAGACTGCCGAGCTTCCTGCCGAGGAGTGCTCCTGCAAGCATGACCGCAAGGGTCGCCAGTGAGATCGGGACTTCCCCTGCCAGAGGAACTGCGATCGGTGACAGGACACAGATCACTGCCGCCATGATGGCTGTAAATGCCATTTCTTTAACTGTTAATTTCATTCTGATGCAGGCCGTTTCTTTCATTCCGGCTCACAACAGAGATACTACTCTTTATATTTCGAAATGTAAATGTTAAATAAACAGCAAAAAACTGCAGATATGATGGTCTGCAGTCTGTCGGGTATAAATATTGATCAGGCGTCGATCGTTGAGATACGGAGTGTGATCTCTTCCAGTACGTCGAGCAGCGCCTTGACGGTATCCAGCGATGTGAACATGGTCGTATTGTTCTCGACCGCGCACATACGGATCATTGCACCGTCATTGTTTTCACTGTCTGAGCTGATATTTCTCGTATTGATCAGATACGCGATGTGTCCCTGACGGATCGCGTCGGGAATATCATGCGGATCCTCACTGATCTTCTTCAGAACATGTGTACGGATCCCGTTCTTCTTCAGGAAGGAAGCCGTGCCGCCTGTCGCTTCAATATTGAATCCGAGGTTGTAGAACCGCCTGATCAGCGGGAGTGCTTCTTCCTTATCATCATCTGCGATGGTTGCGAATACGGTACCGTAGTTTCTCAGGCTCATGCCGGATGCCTGCAGTGCCTTATACAGCGCCCTGTTCAGTCTGTCATCGTAACCGATCGCCTCACCGGTGGACTTCATTTCAGGTGACAGGTAAGCATCGAGTCCCTTGATCTTGCTGAAGGAGAAGACAGGTACCTTGACATAGTAGCGCTTCTTCTCATCGGGATAGATATCGAAGATACCGAGTTCCTTCAGGCTCTTGCCCAGGATGACCTCTGTGGCGATATCAGCCAGTGAATAGCCTGTTGACTTGGAAAGGAACGGTACGGTACGGGATGAACGGGGATTGACTTCAATGACGTAAATATTCTCATGTTCATCGACGATGAACTGGATGTTGTAGATACCGACGATCCCGATGCCCAGTCCAAGTTTCTTTGTATACTGCAGGATCATTCCTTTTACATGGTCGGAAATACTGAATGCCGGGTATACGGAGATCGAGTCACCGGAATGGATGCCTGTGCGTTCAACAAGTTCCATAATACCCGGTACAAATACATTTCTGCCGTCGCATACAGCGTCTACCTCAACTTCCTTGCCGCTGATGTATTTGTCGACAAGCACAGGCTTTTCTTCGTCGATCTCAACAGCTGTCTTCAGGTAGTGCTTCAGCTGTTCCTCGTTTCCGACGATCTGCATTGCCCTGCCGCCGAGTACGAAGCTCGGACGTACCAGTACGGGATAGCCGATCTCTCTGGCTGCAGCCAGGCCGTCTTCGATCTTCGTGACTGCGCGTCCCTGCGGCTGCGGGATCCCGAGCTCAACAAGGATCTTCTCAAAGCTGTCCCTGTTTTCTGCGCGGTCAATGGCTTCAACATCCGTACCGATGATCCTGACGCCCCTCTTCATGATCGGTTCAGCAAGATTGATCGCTGTCTGTCCGCCGAGTGAAGCGATGACACCGACAGGCTTTTCGAAATGCACGATGTTCATGACATCTTCCGGTGTCAGCGGTTCGAAGTACAGTTTGTCGGATGTCTCATAGTCCGTTGATACGGTCTCAGGGTTGCTGTTGATGATGATCGCTTCATAGCCTGCCTTGCGGATCGTCTGGACTGCGTGTACGGTCGAATAGTCGAACTCAACGCCCTGTCCGATACGAATCGGTCCCGCGCCGAGCACGATGATCTTTTTGCGGTCAGACAGCCTGGATTCATTCTCACCTGTGTAAGAGGAATAGTGATACGCAATATACTTGCCGGAATGCAGTGTATCCACCATTTTGAATACAGGCATCATATTGTTTTCCAGACGCAGGTTGTAAACATCCAGTTCATTCTGTTTCCAGAGCTTTGCGATAAAGCGGTCGCCGAAGCCCATTTTCTTGGCTTCGAGGAGCACTGCTGTATTGCCCGGGTTGGCTGCCAGTTTCCGTTCCATTTCAATGATCTTGACGATCGAATTCAGGAACAATTCCGTGATCATCGTGATCTCATGTACCTTTTCTACGGAAACACCGCGTCTGAGCAGTTCCGTTACCGCAAAGATATTGTCATAGCGGAATTCAGCGACATATTTCAGCAGTTCTTCTGTTGTGAAGCTGTCAAACTTCGGCATATGCAGGTGGTAAACACCTGTTTCCAGGGAACGCACCGACTTCAGGATGCACTCTTCCAGGTTCGAGCCGATACCCATGACCTCACCGGTCGCCTTCATCTGTGTGCCGAGCTGGTTCGGTGTATTCGGGAATTTATCAAACGGGAAACGCGGGAACTTGGCAACGATATAATCAAGTTTCGGTTCCTTGTCTGCTGTCGTACCGGCAACTTCGATCTCTTCCAGCGCCATGCCCATGGCGATCTTGGCTGTTACACGTGCGATCGGGTATCCGCTTGCCTTGGAAGCGAGCGCGGAGGAACGGGATACACGGGGATTGACTTCGATCAGGTAGTATTCACTGGTCTCGGGATGCAGGGCAAACTGGACGTTGCAGCCGCCTTCGATCTTCAGTTCACGGATGATCTTGATCGCGCTGTCGTTCAGCATTTTCAGGTCATGTTCATTCAGTGAGAGGATCGGTGCTACGACAATTGAGTCACCTGTATGGACACCGACCGGGTCGACATTTTCCATACCGCAGATCGTGATCGTCTTGTCATTGCTGTCGCGCATGACTTCAAATTCGATCTCTTTATAGCCCTTGACGCTCTTTTCGATCAGTACCTGGTGTACCGGTGAGAGGTTGAACGCATTCACGCCGATCTCGACCAGTTCTTCTTCATTGTTTGCAAATCCGCCGCCTGTACCGCCAAGCGTGAAGGCAGGTCTCAGGACGACCGGATAACCGATATGTTTTGCGGCGAGCTTTGCTTCTTCAATGTCATATGTGATCTCGGAAGGAATGACAGGTTCACCGATCTTCTGGCACATTTCCTTGAACATCTGACGGTCTTCCGCGCGTTCGATACTTTCACGCGGCGTGCCGCACAATTCAACGCCGCATTCCTTCAGGACACCTTTTTTATCCAGCTGTACGGCAAGGTTCAGACCTGTCTGTCCGCCAATACCGGGAACGATCGCGTCCGGTCTTTCGTAGCGGAGGATCTTTGCAATATATTCAAGTGTCAGCGGCTCCATGTAGACTTTGTCAGCCATCTGGGTATCGGTCATGATCGTTGCAGGGTTGGAGTTGCAGAGGACTACCTCATATCCCTCTTCCCGCAAAGCAATACAAGCCTGTGTTCCTGCATAGTCAAATTCTGCAGCCTGTCCGATTACGATTGGGCCGGAGCCGATGATCAATACTTTTTTGATGTCTGTTCTCTTTGCCATACTTCCTCCTTTTTGGTGGTCATAAAGAAAAACCGGCTCTCAGCAATGTGTAAATACATTGCGGAACCGGTAAAAACCGTTCTGATTCCGGATAACATTTGGATGTTTTACAATATGGTTCATAGTACACCCCTATCTGGTCAGTTTTTCTTAACCGGTACTGCTCCCGGCCATTTGAAAGGCTATCATCTTATGACGTATGTGTCAATGCATTCTGTGTGAAGTTTTTTTCACCTGCCGGACTGTAAGCGTAAATATCATGAATGTATGAAAATACACGTCAAAAGATGTCCTGTCCGGAACAGACCGGCCAGTATACGGAATGCATTCATGCTGCAGATAAAGAAAAACGGTGAAATAAAACAGCAGGATGCGTTTCCGGGCTGCCTGCTGAATGCATTTCCAGGTCCAGGTAATATTAAAGGAAGTCAAAGGAACTGTTCTTTGACTTCCCGCTGAACTTTTACACTGCGTCTTCCTTTAACGCTTCTATGATGCTGTCATCCTTGATCCTGTTGATGCTCAGGGCCATGCTGATACCCAGAATGGCAAATACTGCCGCAATCACGATTACATACATTCTGAGATCCGGATCAAACGTATACAGGGTATGCGCAAAGGCGTTATACATCAGAAAGCTCAGTAAAAGAGATATCGGAATTCCAACGATCAGAGCCTTGATTCCATAGAGCACAGTCTCAAGTCTGATCATCTTTTTAAATCCGCCGCTTTCCATGCCTACGGACTTATACATCGCAAATTCTTTTCTCCGCAGCAGCACTCCGGTTGAAATCGTATTCACGATATTTGCCATGGCGATCAGCGTAAGAAGCACTGTGAATCCATACATTGCTGTCTTGAGCATCAGCGTGATCGTTTCCATGGTCTTAGCCGTGTCAGTCATGTCTGCGCAATAATAATTGTGATATCCTTCGCTTTCAAACAGCTGGTATACCTTGTCATAGATCTCCTTATGCCTTGCTGTTTCAACTGCGAGATCAACTGTAAGCTTCTCTGCGGGAAGGACCTCTTCAGCCTTGTCATAGTACATGGATGCCGGAACATATACGGCGATATTGGTTTTGGGGACAAGTTTAAAGATCTTATCGTTATCGTCATACTTTACGAAAGCTCCGACTTCTACCGCAGGAGGAAACCCTTCGGTCTGATCGTAGTGAAGAACCTGTCCCAGCATCCCGCTGCTGAATACTTCACTGGGTCTCTTTTCATGGAAATAGTCGTTAAGCAGTACACCTTTCAGGGTATCCCTGTAGTATCCGCTCTTATCAATTCCGTTATCTGCAAGGATCCTGTCAAAGTCCTCATCATCTATTACAAGGACCAGCATACCGTCAAGATTCAGATCCGAGAATTCCGCCAGAAGAAATTTCCGGTCTGCAATATCCGTATTGGCAGGTTCAATATCGGAGTCTCCTCTCTTCTTAAAAGAGAACTGTATCATGCTGGCAGTGTATACATCATCGACACCTTCCATATCGCTGATCGTGCTGCGCAGCTTATCGGATTCAGCCAGTGAACAGGACGCAATGATCTGGTAGGGAATCTCAAACTCGTATTGATTCGCCCTCACGATCGCATTGCAGAAAAAGTTAATAGTAAGGAACAGGATGATCGAAACTGCAATCGTCACAGTGATCACAGTTCCCTTCACTCCGTTTCTTTTAATATTCTTGTAAGCAAGTTCCCCTTCATATCCGAAGACTTTCCTTACCAGAGGGTTTACCCGCAGTTTTCCTGCTTTCACCTTTAGAATATCATTCTGCCTGATTGCATCGATGGGCATCACCTTCGCAGCTCTCATTGCCGGAACAAAGGTTGAAATAAGGATCGTTATGACTGCGGAAAACACAATTGCAGTCAGAACCTTGTAATCACAAACGACCGGTATCGTGCCTCTCATTCCCTGGGCAGCAGCCAGCATATCTGATTCGAGGATCCTGTTTCCAAGAAATACAAGTGTGATCTTTGTTCCGATAAATCCAAGGAGAAGTCCTGCCGGGATCCCGATCATTCCCAAAATAAGACCTTCGAAATAGATGGAGAATCTTTTTTGCCGGGCTGTAGCTCCGACACTTGCAAGCATTCCAAGATAGCGCATTCTCTCTGTCAGTGACATTCCGATCGAATTAAAGATCAGAATGACTGAAGTAAAAATTACTATGAGGAGCGCAATCGCCATCATCACAAAGAACGATCTGTATGTTCCTCCGCTTCCTTCAAACGCAAATACGCTTAGTAGATATTCTGTATTAAAGTGATACTTGCTGATTCCGTGATCGGAAACGATGCTGTTTAACTGTTTGATTGCAGTATGATCACAGTTTTCCAGCTGGATATATACCTGTGCGTTTTTAACATCCGGATAATAATCACTGTCTAATCCCCGAAGTATATCCCAGTCTTTGGTCGGCCTGTTCCCATGAAGGATCGCTGTTATCCTGCATGTCTCGGTGGAAAGTGCTTCAAAGTTCTCATCTGAGCGATAATTGCCTCCAAGATAAAGAAAACCTTCCAGCTCATCGTCGATATATCTGTATCCCTGTTCAAAAGTCAGTATATCTCCAGGTTTGATATCAGCCAGTCCGTTATCTGTCAGGAACTGTTCTTCCACAGCTATTTCGGAGGAATTCTTCGGAAGATATCCGTCATAATCAGATACGACGACCATGGACAGAAAGGTTTCATCCGCATGTTCGATATTGCCGACCCTGAACCGGTCCTCCTTGTCATTCAGAAGTCTGATCCCGGTCTGTCTGTTTTCCATTTCGCAAAGACCTGCTGCAGCGATCCTTTTATCTTCTTTCAGAGAAATAAACTGATCGTAAGTAACCTGATCAAACTGTGCCACTGCATCTCCGTCAGCCTGTATTGCAATCTGCCCGAAAAACTTAAAGAAGGAAAAAACTCCAAGGATGATCGCGCTGATCAGTGCAGTGGAAGCAGCTATTCCAAGCACCGTTACAATTGTTCGTTTCCTGTTTCCAAGAAGATGCTTTAAGGTAAGCTTTGAAATGATATTCATGATACCTTTGCCCCTTTCTTCCTGGAATCACGGGTAATACGGCCGTCCTCGATCGTAATGACCCTGTCAGCAGAAAGAGCGATCTTCTCGTCGTGAGTAATGATGATGACTGTCTGGTTGTTCTCCTTGTTGAATTTCCGCAGAAGTGAGATGATCTCCCGGCTGTTTTCCGAGTCAAGGTTGCCGGTAGGTTCGTCCGCAAGAAGCAGTGCCGGATGGTTCATCAGTGCCCGTCCTATGGAAACTCTTTGCTGCTGTCCGCCCGAAAGCTGATTGGGCAGATGTGACAGCCTGTCTTTTAACCCGAGCTTCTCAACAAGGTCTTTCAGCAGTTTCTTATCCGGTTTCTTGCCGTCAAGCAGGATCGGCAGTGTCATGTTCTCTTCCACATTCAGGATCGGGATCAGATTGTAAAACTGATAGATCAGCCCGATATTCCTTCTTCTGAAGATAGCAAGTTTTGTTTCATCGAGCTTTCCGATATCGGTTCCTGCAATATTCACCAGACCCGATGAGGGAACATCAACTCCGCCCAGTATATGCAGAAGTGTGGACTTACCGGATCCGGAAGGTCCCACGATCGCAACAAACTCACCCTGCTCAACATCAAAAGAAACATCCGTAAGAGCATCAACTCTTGTTTCACCGCTTCCGTATACTTTGCAAAGGTTTCTTATTTCCAAAATATTCATTTCTTATGTCTCCTTTCTCAAATGAGATCATTTTCATCTGAGATCAGATTAACTTTTCAATATTACGATCAGGTGACTTTTTTCATTACAATATTGTCACATTAGATGATCGTCTTATAGAACCTCACGGAAAACCGGGTTCCTTCACCTGGTACGCTCTCAGCCAGAATGTCACCGTGCTGACTGTTTACGATCGTTTTGGCCAGTGCCAGTCCGATCCCTACACTGTCCTTTCCTGCGTTTTTCCCTTTGTAAAAGCGTTCAAAGATATGAGGCAGATCTTCCTCTGCGATCCCGCATCCGTTATCCTCAATAACGATATCTGAATAAATGTTGGTGTCATTTGTAAAGACATGCAGCATCCCGCCGTCTTCCAGATGCTCGATACAGTTTTTAACGATGTTCTGGATCGCTTCTACAGTCCAGTTCCTGTCGCATTTCAGCAGTTCGTCAGCTGCATCACAGGAATACCTGATGTTCTTCAGATCCATCTGGATCTCAAAAGGTTTTATCACTTCTTCCATCAGAACATCTGCCCTGATCACTTCCGGTTTCATCTCAATGGTGCCGGCATCGATTTTCGAGAGTTTCAGGAGCGTCTGGATCAGCCAGTTCATCCTGTCCAGCTGATTGGACTGTGTCCGCAGAAACTCAATGCGCCTGTCCTTCTGCTCTTCAGTTTTCAAAAGATCATTCATTACCATCATTGATGTGAGAGGTGTTTTCAGCTGGTGGCTGATATCCGCAATTGCGTCTGACAAAGCAGTCTTGTCTTTTGCCAGCAGCTCTTTCTGGTACTTTAATGCTGAGGTCGCTTTATAGATATTGGTCCTCAGAAGAGACAGTTCCCCCTCCTCCTGGTCAAGGATGTCCGGTACTTCCGAGCCTGCCAGCACTTTTTCAAGATATGAATTAAGGTCACCGATCGCTTCATATCTCTTTTTCGTGGTAATTGCAAAGATCACCGTCAGAACTCCGCCTGAAAGAACTGATATAAGAAATGCGGATATCCCGCATAGCGCATATCCGCAAGTAGATATCACAGCTGTAAAAGCAGCCGATATAATAACCATCATCCTGAATTCTTTGTTTTTAAACATCATGGTCCCTCTGCTTTCTGCATTACTTTTCCAGTATATATCCGATACCTCTGACTGTCTTTATGATCTGCGGATCAGCAGGATCCTTCTCGATCTTGTCCCGAAGTCTTTTGATATATACAGTCAGCGTGTTGTCATTCACAAAATCGCCGTTGACGTCCCACATATTTTCAAGGAGTCTGCTTCTGGTCATAACAGTTCCTCTGTTGTTGTAAAAAGAAAGAAGCAGTCTGTACTCAAGCGCAGTCAGTTCCACCATATCCTCTTTTCCGGTAGTCTCATTCACTATGCCGACCTTGGCCTCACCTGTATGAATGCGGACATTTTTGATTTCCAGGATCCCATCGTTCCCGCCGGCTTCAGAGTCTTTATTTCTGCCGGTCCGTCTGAGAACAGTTTTGATCCTGGCCATAAGTTCACCTATCCTGAAAGGCTTGCATACATAATCATCCGCTCCCATTTCAAGCCCCATGATCACATTGACCTCAGCATCGCTTGCTGTGAGGAAAATGACCGGAACGTCCTCTTTTGATTTTATGGATCTGCATACATCGTAGCCATTTCCGTCCGGCAGGTTAATATCCAGTATGCACAGGTCAAAAAAGCTGTCCTGCCATGAGTTCAGTGCTTCCAGCTTGTTTTTTGCGCAGATCACCTCATATCCCTCTTTTTCCAGGGAATATTTCAGACCCATTGCGATAGCGTCATCATCTTCCAATAAAAGCAGTCTCATGCCGTACCTCCGGTAATTCTCGTTGTGCTTTATTATAGGTTTGCCCTGAACCGTACTCAAGGATCGATATGCAGCGTGCATAAAGCCCTGCCGGACTGTCACAGCCTGCAGTTATAACGCCGGATCAGCTGCCTTTTATGATCCTTCCGTTTTCATCAAGCTGAGGAAGCTTTACCGGGAGTCTGCCCGTCACTTCCGACATGCCGAAGCATGTACACAGTGCTGCCGGCAGGTTCGGCATCTGACCTTCATAAGGGTCCTCTGTCATTTCTGCCATATAGGATGATCCGTATGTCAGCAGTACAGCGTCGGCCTCACTGAACCTTGCCGCATCATACGGCAGCTGGGCGGAAATAAAGATCACAGCTTTGCCGTCCTTATGCCGCTGTTCAATGATCTGCTCAAACAGTCTGATCGAGAACCCATCGATCGTCCGGGCATCCAGGCAGTCTTCTGAATATGTCCTGTAAACGAGAATGACGTGATCAGCCGCTTTTGCCTCATTGAAGCATGCCTGTGTGTTGTTTCCCTTATGGACCATCAGCGAGACCTGTGAAGCGTCCTGTATGATCCCCTGTTCCTGCAGGATCTGCACAGCATGCATTGCGGAACCGTTTCTTCCCTGGGAGTTGTTCGCAAACAGGATCAATGTCTTTTCACCCGCTCCAGCATCGATCGGGAATGCATGATTCTCATTCCTGTACAGCGTCAATGACTGTTCTGCCAGTTTCCATGCTGTTTCAAGATGTTCTTTACTGCCGACACCGTTTACAGCAGCGCGTATCTGTTCATCCGTAACAGTAAAGTCTTTTTCTTCCAGCAGACCGTATTTCTTCTTTAATCTGAGGATCCGCCGTACAGCGTCATCGATGCGTTCAGCACTGATCTTTCCTTCTTTGGCAAGCCTGACAGCCATCTCCGTCAGTTCAATGTTTTTCCTGAACATTTTTGTGCTTTTGACTGCCGGAAACAACAGGATATCAACACCGGCGTTGACCGTCATGCACAGCATATCTTCATCCGAAAAATTATCGGCGATCGCTCCCATATCCAGTGCGTCGGATACGATGACACCTTCAAACCCCATATCATTTCTGAGAATGTCAGTCAGGATCGTTTTGCTCATGGTGGCCGGCAGATATACCTGTTCTCCGGTCGATACCGATGTATAGGTCTCTGTTTCGATCAGCGGATACTGGATATGGGCTGTCATGACAATATCAGCACCTTCATCGATTGCTTTCCTGAACGGGATCAGTTCGCACTGTTTCAGTTCTTCATAGGTGCTGCTGATGCACGGGAATCCTGTATGGCTGTCTGTATCCGTATTGCCATGTCCCGGGAAGTGCTTCAGCACAGCGATCGTTCCCTGCTCATGCAGTCCCTGCAGATAGGCCGTACCATAAGCGGCAGTTATTTCCGGATCATCCGAGAACGAACGGTTCCCGATCACCGGATTGGCTGGATCGGTATTGACGTCCAAAACAGGCGCAAAATCGGAATTGATGCCCAGCAGCTGCAGTTCTTCACCGTATATGGATGCCATCGTTCGGGCGTTTTCTGTTTTCCCGGAAGCGCAGAGCGCCATGTTTCCAATGCCTGCAGTTCCGTAAATGACACGGGCGACATAACCGCCCTCCTGATCCACAGCTGTCAGCAGCGGAATACCGCTGTTTGCCGTCTGCAGATCGGAAACCAGTCTGAGCGTCTGTTCAGCATCCTTGAAATTCTCCTCAAACAGCATGACTCCGCCATAGTGGTATTTTCCAAGAGCTTCTCGGATCTCATCATTCAGTTCCGTGATCCTTGTTTTTCCTGCATTTCCCCACTGACGATATGACGTCATGATCATCTGACAGACTTTTTCCTCCAGGGTCATTCCTTCCAGTATCTGTTCTATTTCCATATCTTCTGTTTCCTGCTCGGGCGCTTCCGTGATCTCCGGCTCCTGCTCAGGTTCAGTCGTGGTTTCTGCTTCCGGCTCAGGATCACTGTCCGGCGATCTGCCTGAGCATCCGGAACATGATAAAACCAGTGCCTGACAGAGTATGATCAATGCAGTTCTGCTGATCCATTTCTTCATTGAATGTGATGTCATCAAATGCTTCCCTTCAGTTCCTGTATCATCAAAGATATGCCGGACTCATATTACAGAAACTAACATAACATAAAAACGGAGGATCCTGTTATCCTCCGCATGAAGTAATGATATCGGTTATTGTGTGATCCGGATCGTGTCGATCAGTTTTCTGAAATCCTTGTACTTCCAGATCACAGGAACAGGATACAGCGGATTGGCTTCTTTATCCGCCCATTTGATGATCTGATCGATATCTTCTTCCCTGATGCAGTCAAAGCCTGTCGGTATCTCCATCTTCCGGTTCATCTCTTCGATCCAGCTGATGAATGCTTCGGCTTTTTCTTTGTTATCTGCACCCGGAATACCGCAGACATCTGCCAGATCTGCCAGCTTATCATAGACAGCCGGTCCGAACTGTCTCATGACGTGAGGCAGGATCACTGCCATGGCTAGTCCGTGCGGTACACCGTACAGACCGCCCAGTGTATGCCCGACAGCGTGTACATAACCGACACAGCCTCTGGTAAATGCCCTGCCGGCATGGAACGCTGCCAGCTGCATCTTTGCCCTGGCTTCCAGATCAGTCCCGTCTTCATATGCCTTGTACAGATAATCGTGGATCAGGCGGACTGCTTCCTTTGCCCTGTCATCCTCTTCCTTCGTATTGTAGAAATGATTCGTATATGCCTCTACAGCATGGCAAAGCGCGTCCATGCCTGTCGTAGCGGTGATCTTTTTCGGCAGTCCGACTGTCAGCTCTGGATCCAGGACTGCGTATCTTGGCAGGATGGACGGATCGTTGATCGAAGCTTTATGGTGTGTCGCGGCTTCTGTAATCACTGCCGCAAGCGTCGTTTCCGAGCCTGTCCCGGATGTTGTGGGAACAGCCCAGAACGGAACGACCGGCCAGTGTACTTTCAGAATGCCCTGCATCTGGGAGACCGTTTTATTAGGATGCGCGTTTTTCGCGGCGATTCCCTTTGCGCAGTCGATCGGTGATCCGCCGCCGAATGCAACGATCGCCTGGCAGTAATTCTCCTTGAAGATGCGGTATCCTTCTTCAACATTCTCATCAGTCGGATTTGGCTGGATATCCGCAAAAATGACATATTCCAGATGCGCTTCATCCATTGCCTTGATCAGTCCGTCCGGGAGACCGATCTTCAATAGGCTCTGGTCTGTTACGAGCAGGACTTTATAGATGCCTTTATCACGGATCATTTTAGGGAGCCGTTTCACGGAACCGGGTCCTTCGATATATTCAGGTGTCCGGTAACCGAGGAAGTAGTTTCCGATTTTCATGCCGGCTTGAAATGTACGGCAGTACAGTCTGTTTGCCATGATGCAATCCTTTCTGCTTTTATCATCAAAAAGCACGCTTACGCAGAGAAAGACGGATCATTTATATGTTTATGACCCTGTTTTGATTTCGGTAAATGATTTTTCTCATCAGTTGTTCTGATTACATTTTAGTATGTTCTGTTTACCGTCACAAGATATAGCCCGATCATATGCACTGCAGAGAAAGAAAAAGATGTATCCCACATCGCAGATACATCATATATTCTGTCAATAACACTGTTATGGTTATTTTGTTCTGTCAGGCAGGTTCCCTTTTCTGATCTGTTCCCTGATCAGTTCATCACTGACTTCAAACAGTTTCACCGAACCGGGCTTAGTTTTGATCTGACGACCGTATACATGATCGGCAGTCACGCCGTGTTCTTTCCAGTCACTGCCGTCATTGCTGGTATTCAGCATCAGAGGCTGCAGGTTATCCAGTGCATGGGCAAATCTGGCTTCCGGGCTGCTGTATGCCTCAAATTCATCGAACAGGGAGATCATTTCCTGCTTCTGGTCTTCCGGCAGCAATGAAAAGATACGTTCCTTGGCAGCTTCCTCTCTTGCCTTCTGTGTCTTGAGTCCTTCTTCATCATAAGCGTAGGTATCACCTGCATCGATCTCGACGATATCATGGATCAGGCACATCACCATGACTTTGGCGATGTCGATCTCTTCATTGGCATATTCCCTCAGCAGATATGCCATGACAGCCATGTGCCAGGCATGTTCGGCATCATTTTCATTTCGGCCATGACCGGATAAATGTGTCTGCCGGAAGATATTCTTTTCTTTGTCGATCTCCAGCGCAAATGCGAGCTGCTTTCTCATTCTATCATCCATGGTTTCCTCCTGATGATCTCAGACAAGCTGCGTCAGATCGTTTGCCCATTTGTATGAACGTACACGTTTCATGCCGAAGATCAGGCGGACCAGCTGTTCAAGCTGTGTGATCAGCAGCACTTCCGCGATATTGGTCATGCCAAGAACTCTTACGCACAGGAATGCGCACGGCAGTCCGACGAGCCATTCCAGGCCTGAATCCAGGAACTGGATGACCTTAGCGTCACCGCCGGAACGCAGGATACAGAAGATCATGAAGTTGTACAGGCGCATGGATGCTTTTACAGCGAATACCCTGACGATAAGGACTGCCAGATGCTCAATGTAGGGATCCTGCAGCGCAAACAGACGGACCATCGGATGGGCAAAGATGATCAGGAATGAAACGAGGATACAGGATAATACAAAGGCAAGTCCGATATGGTTGTCGCATTCTTCCCTGGCTTCTTTGATCATGCCCCTTCCGAGCTTCTGTCCGAGCAGGATCTGGACTGAGTTGCCATAGCCGTAAATGATGAATGTCATCAGATTGAAGATCTGGTTTCCGACATAATAGGCATCCATCTGTTCCTTGCCGAGGTAACCGAATGCCTTGATGAACAGTGTCTGGCCGAACCCGAACGCTGTTTCATTCATGATCAGAGGAAAGATCCTTTCCAGCACAGGACGTACAAAGCTGAGTGAGAGTCCGAACATTTCAGAGAATGTTCCGATGAACTTCTGCCTTGATATCTTTGCATAGCTGATCAGGATGATGCAGGCTGTCAGCTGCGCCAGCATCGTCGCAAGAGCAGCTCCCCGAATACCCAGTTCCGGGAACGGTCCGATCCCGAAGATCAGCAGATAGTTTAGTGTGATATTGCATATCGTCGTCAGGATGGATATGCGCAGCGCGACACGCGGCTGTCCGGTAGAGCGGAACATATTGGAAATGATGAAGGAACATCCTGACAGGATCAGCGTAAAACGGGAGATATTCAGATACATCAGTCCGTCCGCAACAACAGCCGGATCTTTCATATAAAAGGAAAGGATCTGTCTTCCGAAGAACGTCGCTGCCGTAAACCAGAGCAGTGCGTTTGTCATGACAAGACAGAGACCCAGTCCTGTGCATTTTTTCAGATTTTTATCATCTCCCGCGCCATGAAACTGGGAGGCAAAGATCGAGATGCCTCCGATACATCCATATGCGATCATGCTGGCCAGCGTATCCACCTGGGCAGCCGTTCCGACTGCTGAGACCTTGCCGATCCAGGATACCATCAGGGTATCGATCATGGACTGACAGCTCATCAATGCGCTCTGCAGGGCAAGCGGGATGGCGATCCTTGCTGTACTGCGGTAGAAATCACTTGTACCGATATATTTTCTGAGTTCCATATTACGAGCATTATACTATCTGAGCATGATGAAGATAAAGCATATTTGACGTTCCTTACATCGGGAACGCCACTGCTTCCCTGTACAGGTCCTGCAGGATCGAAACAAATGCTTTCAGTTCTTCCCGGTTGTCGTTTTTATGTGTGCAGAGCACACAGGAAAAGCTTTCCGGACAGTCAAACGGAGTCCATGCTATCAGCCCGCTGTGATCGTTCAGGAAGCCCGGAGCCAGACATACCCCTCTGTCTGAGGCAATATTCACGAGTGTCGTGTCATGATCGGCGCTGTTGAAATAATCGATCCTGCCGGAAGAGATCAGCCTGTGCTGGACTGCTTTGAGTGCAGGCGGAGATCCTCCGCCTACCATCAATGTTCTGCCATAAAGGTCTTCTTCTCTGACGATGTTTCCGGATGCCAGCACATCGTCTCTTTTGGAGATCAGATAGATATGGCTTTCAAAAAGATCATGCACATCGATCCCCGGGATCTGCCTTGTCTGTTCCTTCAGGCAGAACAGGATATCTGTCTTGTTGTTCAGAAAGTGCTCTATGCCGTTTTCATACCGAAATACCGGAACGATCTGGGTATGCGGGTATTTTTTGGCAAACGTTATGATCGCTTCCGGCAGAAAATATAAAGCCTGTCTGACCATCATACTGATGGTAATGCTGTCTTTATACTGCGCGCTGAAATTCTGCCCCTGTTCGACCGCCCGTTTCAGCTCCTCCCGCATATTCGTCAGGAAGCTTACGAACTGCGCGCCTGCCGGAGTCAGAACAGCGCCTTTTCCGCTGCGTTCAAATACAGCAAATCCGATCTCTTCCTCCAGAAGTCTGATCTGATAGGAAAGCGTCGGCTGGCTGACGAACATGTTTTCAGCTGCCTTGCTGAAATTCTGCGTACGTGCAAGCTCTATGCAATAATCGATCTGTTTTGTATTCATATCGTGCCTCATCTATTATTTAATATTTAAATCAAGTATATAGTCTTTCAATTGGATTTTACAATTACCTCATGTCAAAATCAGATCGTAAACAGATTACATGACGTGATAAAGGAGAAAACAGATGACAAAAACACTGATCGCATTCTTTTCCAGAGCTGATGAAAACTACTTCGGCGGTGCAATGAGATATGTAAAAACAGGCAACACAGAGATCGTTGTCAACGGTATGAAAGACATGATCGAAGCAGACACATTCAAGATCGACATGAAAGAACCCTACTCACCGGTCTATATGACCTGCATCAATGAAGCAAAGAAAGACTATCAGAGCAATGCAAGACCGGAACTGAAGGAATACCTTGACAGCATCGACGCATATGACACCGTGATCCTTGCTTATCCCAATTACTGGGGAACGATGCCGATGGCAGTATTCACATTCCTGGAACGCTATGACTTCAGCGGAAAGACGATCCTTCCCCTCTGCACCAACGAAGGCAGCGGTATGGGATCCAGCGAACAGGACATTAAAAAAACAGTTCCCGGTGCTATCGTCAAAAGCGGTCTTTCCATTACCGGCAGTGCTGCCGCCAGTGCATCCGGCAAAGTCCGCAGATGGCTCACTGAAAACAGCCTGGTCTGATCAGGACATCCATAACAGAACACCAATACAGGAGGAAAACAACAGATGGAAACTGCATTACTGAACAATGGGCTCACATGCCCCGTCATCGGCATCGGAACATTCATGCTGTCATCGGAAGAAGCGGAAAACAGCGTCAGGGAAGCATTGAAAATGGGATACTCCCTGGTCGATACAGCTAACGCATATGTGAATGAACGCGCTGTAGGACGCGGTATCAAAGAAAGCGGACTCGACCGCAGCAAAGTATTCCTTTCCACAAAGCTCTGGCCGAGTGAATATGAAAATGAGAATGCAGTCGATGAAACACTGGCACGTCTCGGCGTTGACTATGTCGACCTGCTCTATATCCACCAGCCTGCAGGAAACTGGCTTGCGGGATACAGACAGCTTGAAAAAGCATATAAAGAAGGCAAAGCAAAGTCGATCGGTATCTCCAATTTTGAAGGAAAATATATCGAAGAACTTCAGACAAAATGGGAGATCGTTCCCCAGTTCATCCAGGTCGAAGCACATCCGTACTTCACTCAGAAAGAACTGCGCAGAACGCTCGATAAGTACGGCATCAGGCTGATGTCATGGTATCCACTTGGACACGGGGACAAGTCGCTGATCAATGAACCGGTCTTTGCTGAACTGGGAAAAAAATACGGCAAAACGAATGCCCAGGTCATTCTCCGCTGGCACACACAGATGGGATTTGTCGTAATACCCGGCAGTAAGAACGTCGATCACATCCGTGACAATCTCGATATCCTGGACTTCACCCTGACCGATGAAGAAATGGCAGAGATCGCCAAACTTGATCAGGATAAAAGGTATTATCACCGCACTGAAGAACAGCTGCAGCATTTTGCCGGATGGCAGCCGAAATACGAAAGCAGATAAGTCTGCATTCCATAACCTTCTATAACATTAACGAAGGTATTTACTGAAAATCAACCGATATTTATAAAACAGCATGATCACGGGGGTCATGCTGTTTCATGTTTTTATGGATCGTAATCGTGTTTAACATTCAGAGAATGATGTTGATCAGGATCCCGCTGAGGAACGCATAGATGATTACAAAGAGCAGATAGAGTACGAATCTCTTTATTCCCATGATGATCTTCAGGGCACCCAGATTGGTGATCTTTGTTGCAGGACCGGTGATCATAAACGCAGCAGCGCTTCCGATGCTCATGCCCTCTGCCAGCCAGCTTTGCAGAAGCGGGATGGTTCCTCCGCCGCAGGCATACAGCGGCACACCGATCGTCGCTGCCATCAATACGCCCCATGCTTCATTTCCGCCGAATACATTTACCATAAGATCCTGCGGCACATATCTCTGGAACAGAGCTGACAGCAGGATACCAAGCAGGAAATACGGACCGGTAGTCTTTGCGTTCCGCCACAGGTTCAGCAGATATCGGACAAGCAGGTCCGGGTGCGTATCATGACTGGCCCGCTCCGAGAATCCTGTAAAGTCAAAGAAATCTCTGTCTCTGTAACAGTAATGGATCAGCAGTCCGGCACATATTCCGCATAGAAAACAAGTGATGATGCGTACAGCCAGGACTTTAGTTCCCAATGCTGCGCTGTATATGATCAGCTGGGGATTCAGCAGGATCGAAGCCATCATGAATGCAGCAAGCCAGTCTTCACGCATTCCCTGCCTGCGGAAAGATGCCGCAATGGGTATCGTCCCGTACATACAGAGCGGTGAAGCAATGCCGAGAAGACATGCCGGCACAATACCAAGCACGCCCCACTTTTTCTTCTGTATTCCGGCAAACAGTCCATGGATCCGGTCCTTTGCGAACACGGAGATCAGGGAACCGATCGACATGCCGATGACCCAGTACCGGAAGATCTGCCGGAACTGAATATCGAAATAGTACCAGATGTATACAAACTCTCTTTGCAGGATCGTAAAGATATCACTCATCAATGTTTACCAGGTTATATGTTCTGCTTCCAAGACCGATCTCTTCTGCATGTTCCAGTGTATGCAGACCATGCTGGCGTTCGATCCTGCGCATCAGTGCTTCATTGCCTTCCGCCTGTGAAACAAGGTCATAACATGCCTGATCCAGAGCTACGGGATCGAATGACGCAAGGATACCGATATCGTGAATATCCGGTTCAGCCGGATGACCGTTGCAGTCACAGTCTACGGACAGACGGTTCATCACGTTGATATAAATGATGTGGTCCGTTCCCACATGATCCACGAACCCGTCAACCATTTCAGCCAGTGCTTCCAGCCAGGCATCCTGATCGCTGTGCATGATACTGCCGGACGTTCTTGTTCCTGCTGAATGTACAAGTACCTTGCCTCTTGCGGAGGATGCGCCGATACCGACGTTCTTGATTGCACCGCCGAATCCGGCCATCTGATGACCTTTATAATGGGACAGGATCACCCAGTCCTGATAGTTTTCAGCATGGCTTCCGACGATGATATTGTTCAGGCGTTTTCCGCCTGTCACAGGCCATTCAGCTTCGCCCTCTTCATCCATCAGGTCAAACGGAGCGATCACAGTAAATCCATGATCCTCTGCTACCTGTTTATGCATTGCGGAACTTGCTCGTGATCCGCCATAAGCGGTGTTGCATTCCACGATCGTACCGTCTACCTGCTTTACCAGATCACCGATCAGCTCCGGCCGCAGATAATTGCTGGCGGGAGGTTCACCGGTAGAGATCTTGACCGCTGTGTTTCCTGTCGGTGTCCAGTTTAACGTTTCATAAAGCTTCACCAGTCCTTCAGCAGAGATATCTGAAGTAAAATACACAGCTGGACTGTTCTGGTCCGCTGTATCCGGAGTTAGCGTGCTTTCAGGTGCCGGTGCTGTCTGAGCGGCGGTATCTTCAGTTTTCTTTGGTTCTGTTCCGGACGGAGCAGCAGTACTTCCGCATCCGGACAAAAGTACGGAGCCCAGAAGTATGATTGGAAACATCCGTTTCAGTTTTAAAATTTTATCTTCCATCATGTGCGTTACCTAATTCAGCAGGATATGCCTGTCATGAGAACTTCATCCGGCATTCCTGCACTCATTCGATTTACAAGGGAGACCTGTTTGTACCATTCACAGGTTCTCCCTTTTTTATATCGTTCAGTATGTTCACATTATACAATGAGCCGTATTCCGTAATAGCAATATTGATCCTTTTATGAAACAGGAACAGCATGTTCAGTTCATTGAGAACGTCAGTGTCACATCTCCGTTTCCGAGAAGTTCCCTCATTTCAGAATCCGTTTTATCAGTGATCTTCCCGAGTCTTGTATATGCCCAGGAATTGGAACCGTAGAATACTACGATCTGATTTCCTGAGTAAAGCACGATATCACCGGGCTCCGTAACAGTCTGTACATCATTTCTCGGAAGACTTGCGCCGATCGGGCCGACCTGTTCAAAGCCTCCGTACATGGACATCTGTACAGTCAGCGGATGATCTTTAACCATTTCCCTGAGTGCATCGACCGATTCGTTTTCTTCCCATTTTACTTCAACAACAGTTTCTTCGATTTTCATCTGCATGTTCATTTCCTCCTCAACATTTTCTGTATGTAGTTCATTCATGCGGTTCTCCAGATAAGGCAGTATATGTGACATTGCGTCTTCAAACGGCTGTCCGAAGAATTCATGTCCCCCGTTTCTGATCACATAGAACTCGCAGTCAGAGATGACTTCAGCAGCCTTTTCTGAATATGAAACAGGTACTGTTCCATCCTGATCCCCGTGCATCAGCAGGACATGTCCTTTGTATGACGCAAGCATCTTATAAAAATCGATGTCCCAGAGATCAAGAACAAAGTTCCTTCCTACATGGATCCATCCGCCGAATAAGCTGACATCTTCCGGAACATCATCCTTGGAAGCGTACTTTTCAATACCGCTGTCTTCTTTTGCGGAGAGAGCCGGATACATCAGGATCATGCCGGCGATCTCTTCCTGGTGTCCGCTTCCGACAACTGTTGTTACAAGTCCGCCCATACTGCCGCCAAGCAGAAAGATCCCGTCTGCATCAACAAAGTCCCATGTTTTGGAAGTTTCAAGAACTGTTTCAAGGTCCGAAGCTTCAGTCAGTACGGACATTTCATTGTTCTGTCCGTCACTCTGATTGCCTCCGACGGTACCTCCGCAGAAATCAAAGACATATGCGGCATAGCCGGCTTCTGCAAGCCTTTGGGCATACCGTTCACCTGAAGTATGGTCATTGCCAAGCTCATGTGAGAAGATCACCAGAGGATATTTCTCTTTTCCCGCATCCGGGATATATGCGAAACCGTATATCTGATTGTTACCATTTCTGCACAGAATCTCTTCTGTGCGGTAGGAATGTTCTTCTGTATGCATTTCCGTTTCTCCTTCGTCTGAGAGATCGTCAGTAACTTGATCTGCTGTATGCTTAGCTGAGTCATCCGGACTGTCAGATTCCTTTGTATTACAGCCGGAACAAGTCAGTACCATAACTGCCAGCAGTAATGAGGCATATATTCTTTTCATGCAAACGCCTCCGTTCTCATTCAATGGATCTGTTCCGTATCCATCCGGTCAGAACTTTTACAGTCATAAATTACCATATGCGGAAATACTTGACTAATTGTTATAATGCATACCATGATATTCATATAAAGCATATCAAGGAGTATGAATATGGAGATCCGTACATTGCGCTATTTCCTTGCTGTTGCGCGTGAAGAGAATATGTCCCGGGCTGCCGAACTGCTTCATGTGACACAGCCAACGCTCTCAAAAGCTTTGAAGGCTCTTGAGGACGAGCTGGGCAAAAAACTGTTTACACGCCACAGCTTCAGCATTGCCCTTACAGAGGAAGGTGTTCTTCTGAGAAACCGGGCAGAAGACCTGATCTCGATGGCAGATAAGATCGAACAGGAGTTCCTTTCCCTGGATGACATTACAGGCGGTGACATCTATTTCGGTCTGGCTGAGTCATATCAGATCCGTTATCTGGCACGGGAGATCCGTGAATTCAAAAAAGTCTATCCGGATCTGCGCTACCATATCACGAGCGGTGATACCGAACAGGTCACGGAGAAGCTTGATAAAGGACTTCTGGACTTCGCTGTCATCTGTGAGACACCTGATGAAAGAAAGTACAATTATATCCTGTTTCCGGAAGCCGACTATTTCGGCACCGTTGTTCCTGCTGATTCGGAATTGGCCAAGAAGGAACATATCACCGTTGATGACCTTATCGGTCAGCCTTTATTCGCCTCAGAACAAAGTTGGGAGAATGATATACGGCCATGGGCAAAAGAGAAATTCCTTCAGCTTCATCTGGAGGGATCCTTCCGTCTTTCCTATAATGGTTCCATGTTCGTCAAGGAAGGTCTTGGCACACTGCTCACACTGAACAATCTGATCGACACTTCCAAAGACAGCGGTCTTGTCTTCCGCCCGCTGCATCCCCGTCTGGAAATGAAGATGTATCTGATCTGGAACAAGTACCAGAGCTTTACACCGATCGCTGAGCGTTTTCTCAGGCAGATCCAGACATCTTTCACCAAATAAGATCAAGGTGTGAATACCGAATGATCACGGTGTTTCACACCTTTTTCATGTCTGCTGTCAAAAACAGCCTGCCAAACTGACAGGCTGTTCACATATCATTACTTCATCAGATTACGATAATCGGTATCGTAGACATAAGCGAGGATACTGGTTTCCCCTTCTTCATAGATTCCAGATATCCTGTAGGAGGATCCGTTCTTCTCCAGTACAGGTTCTGTATCTGTGCTGTATGTATCAGAACTGATCACATTCCCTTCTGCGTCCAGTACAGCAACACCGATCGACTCCGGCTTTCCGGGCAGATACAGCTTCAGATGGATCTTGTCCAGATCCGAATACAGGTAGTACTCGTTTCTGCTGCTGTTCCAGTCGATCGCGTATTCATTGCTTTCCAGCAGCTTCATCTCTGTCCCGTGGTTCGAGTGCGTCAAGTATCCGGCTATGGCAATGCATACAAGGATCAGAAGACGCACGAAGAAATTCCCGGTGATCTTTTTCAGTGTGACCCATGACTTCACTTCATCAAACCTGTCCAGTTTCCCGTAGATCGTCTGATTGTAGGCTGCTTCCTTTTCCTGTTTTGTAAACGCGTGTCCGCACTGTACACAGTAATCAGCCTTGATCAGATTGTCTTTTCCGCATTTTGTACAGATCATTAGTCCCCCTCACTGAGCACTTCAGCAAAATACCATGTCCCGTCAAGTTCTGTTGCCGTAAACAGGAACGAGAGCGTTTGATCAGCTCCTCCGCTGCCGTAATGATGATTCGTTACATGATAAACGATGACCGGATGTCCGTCAGCCATGATCCTCTTTCCAAGTTCCGTAGCCGGTTCATTGATGACAGGTTCACCCTGATCAATATACACTTCGTTATAGTTGAATATATTGTGATCGATCTCTCCGTATGCAAACTCTCCGCGGTATCCGGATGACTCTGGTACCAGACAGTCATCGAGGCTGCTTCGCGATAATTCATCTTCAGTTTCCATATAGATTCCTTGAGGGGCCAGTACGACTTCCGAAAGATAGTAGAAATCAAATTCATAGATCAGATGAGAAACTTCGTCGATATCCTCCTGCCTTACAGCGATCTCTTCATTCGTTTCCTCTGCCGCAGGAGCTGACGGAACGGCTGTCATACCGCTTTCTTCATGGACGGCAACCGCCTGTTCAGCTGGTGTCAGCGGACTGCTGATGCGTCTGACATAGGGAAGCTGTGATGTAAAGGAAGCTGATACTGTTACTGTCGCCAATGCGACCAGGGAGATCGTAACGACCAGACCGTACAGATGAGAAAGGATCCAGTTCTTCAGAACAGAAAGAAAACTGTCTTCAGCCTTTCCCTGCAGTTTGCCTTTTGTTTTTTTGTAAAGATACTCTTTCAAAAGATGTTCTTCCGGATGCATGGTCCTGCCGCACGCACAGCATGTATCCGCGTCTGCGGTATTCTCTGCCCCGCAGAATATACAGTATTTTTTCTCGTTCATAGGCACTATTTTACATATTTTACCGGATGAATAAAACACCTGTGTCGAACAATTCTGAAGAGATCACCAATTCTCCAGTATCTGCTGGTAATCCACTGAACAGCCGGTGTTTTTATAGACAGCCCGCAGTACCAGAAGATTAACGACTGTCTGGACCGCATAAACGATCAGTGTCTCGATACCGCCGCCCGTATATGTAATTTCTTCTTCAGTCATTTCAATAGCAAACATATACTCGATGAATGTGGAGATGAAATCATACAGTCCATGAAGCAGACCGATCGCCAGTACATTCCTTGTTTTCCAGTACAGGATCATCATGGAAGCTCCGAACAGCCCGGTAGTCAGGATCTTCATGAACCCCAACAGAACACTCATCCAGCTGTCGATCCCTTCCAGAGCAACATGCATCAAGCCAAAAACAATACCGGAGATCATGACCGTGAACAGAAAAGGATGCTTTGTGTTTCTGAGCTTCGGAAGCAGCGCTTCACAGGCTGCAGCCCTGAAGCATAGTTCCTCACCAAGTCCTGCCAGCAGCATCTCAATCAAACCCCGTCACCACTCTGACCGGCCAGTCCTGATTAAGCGGAGTTCCCTCCTTGATCGGTGAAAAGAAACCCGATACAGAAGAATGCAAGCGGCAGTATCAGGACAGGCCAGCCGTGTTTAAGAACATAACCTGTTCTGCTTCTGCATTTTTCAAATGCTTTTGTACCGGAAATGACATACAGACACCGCATAACATCAGGCACTGTATGAGAGATGCAATGATACTGATGAGATGAGACTCATCCAAAAACTATGAGCCGAACATGATTGCAATATAAAGAAGAATCGATATGAACCATGTCAGGACAGAATTCTTCCGCATAAATTGGATCATCCTGTTAACCTCTCTTTTTCAGAATGGATCATCTGTTACTGTTTGTAAAAATAATCAAATTTGCCGGCTGCCCATTCCAGGATCCTTTCGTACTGGACACCGTTTTCCGGCAAATAGAATTCATCATTGATCTGAACATAATCCTGATGGAATGAAACAACGATCTCATCGGTCCCTTTCACATGTGAAGCAGGATTGAATACGATCCTGTACAGCCAGTCACCTTCTTTGTCTGCCGGTTCCAGCGGTGAAGGCTGCAGACACAGTTCCGTCAGTGAACGGAGTGAAGATATTTCACTGTCAACATAAACCGGACTGCCATCAGGCAGGAACAGTTCTGCCGCAGGACTTTCATTGATCAAATCGAAGACAGTCTTTTCTTTCCCGGCGGAACAGGCTGTCACTGATATCATGATCACGAACAGGAGCGCGGCCGATCTGAACTTTTTCAATTTATTTTTAACACACATCATAATTTTACAGATCCTCCTGATTTGTAATCATTATAAACCCGGATCATGAACAGAAACACAGATCTTAAAATGATCTATCATTCAAATGCATTTGAAAACAGGCAGATCATTCCGCCTGTGATGTCAGTTCAATATGTTATTCGATGTAATGATCATTTCAGTGATCTGCCGAGCTCATAAGCAAGTTCCGGATATCTGCTGCGCTTTGTCATTGACGGCGTACCGCATCCATAACCAAGGATCATTCCTTTGGCCTCAAGGTTGATATAGCGTACCAGTGTTTTATAGTGTGCTTCCAGCGCGTCAAATGTCCAGTCGTCTGCATTCCACGCGACACTCAGCAGCGCGGACTTCAGATGTCTGCTGTTCAGGCTGCTGTTGAATGCACAGAAACGGTCAACAACGGTCTTCAGCTGAGCACTCATGCCGTAGTAATACAGGGGTGTCGCAAATACCACCATGTCTGCAGAAAGCAGTTTTTTCCGGATCATGTCCATATCATCCTTCTGGGCACAATCCCCTTCATAGCCGCAGTAGATACATCCTGTACAAGGATGCACATCTGCATGACATACATCGATCACTTCAACTATATGTCCCGCTTCTTCGGAACCTTTCACAAACTGTTCCGTAAGAATACCGGTAGAACCGTGTTTGTTCGGGCTGCCCATCAATACAATGATCTTCATAGCGATACCTCTTTTGTTTCAAATTACATGACAGCCTTTCTGCTGCATTCTTCGGGGATGTGTTTATGATTCCTGTTCCAGTATGGATCCAAGCTGTTTACGGATCGTTTTTTCATTCGGAAGGTTGATCTGAACGCCTTTTTCCCATCTCACATCAGGGCTGACATTCTTATGAAGCTCAATGTCGCTTCTGCCGATACCGCTCCCGCCGGAAGTGCAGAACGGGATGATGGTCTTGCCGGAAAAATCATAGCTTTCCAGGAACGTTTCGATGATGCGGGGTGCCAGCCCCCACCAGATCGGATAACCGATGATGACTGTGTCATAGGAAGAGATATCCAGGTCATTTTCTGCGATCTCAGGTCTGGATGAAGGATCATTCATCTCGATACTGCTGCGGCTCTTTTTGCTGAGCCAGTTCAGGTCTGCGGCAGTATACGGTTCTTTCGGAAGGATCTCATAAAGATCCGTACCTGCAATGTCCGATATAGCTTTACCGACTTTCCTTGTAACGCCGCTTGCTGAAAATACCGCTGTCAGGATATGTTTCGTCATATCTGTAACCTCAAAACTTCTGTTTATTTCTGCGGTGCATTCATCTTTCCGCAGTTTCCTGCCTTTTCACCGAGCACAAAGTACTCATATGTCGGGAATTCAAACAGAACCGGCTTGAACACGTGGTAATTGAGCTTGCCTGCGTCATTCAGTACTGTTTCATCTGCATATACCGCAAGGATCTTACAGACGAAATGATCGAATTTTTCCAGTTCATAGTTGCCATCCACTTCACATTCAATGGATACCTTCGCGTCGTTGATCACAGGCGCGCCGTTTTCACCCATCGTCCATTCGAATGCTGTGGATTTATCGACCTTGTTGCCGGAGATTGTACCCATCCTGTCTGCTGCCGCAAGCCAGGATTCATCGACAACATTTACCGAAAGCTTCTTGTTTTCACGAATGCCTTTGTTGATGTAATGTGCCTGTACCAGTGATACCATCACATGGCTGTGAGCCATTGTTCCGGAATGAGCTGCGAGTGTCCATGTTGGTTTTCCATCCACCATCGCGCCGACGACGATCACCGGGCTCGGGTAAAGAGCGAGTACAGGTCCGATATTTTTCTTTGTCATTTGTTTTTCCCCATTTCTTTTTATTCTGCTGCTTTCAATGTGTATGCTTCACCGGGATTCAGAACGGCAAGACGTTCCGGATGAACGATGTGCTCTGCCAGTTTTCTCGGATCCCCGTTGAATGTTGACCAGTCCGGTGCGTCAACGCTGCCCCAATGGATCGGGATGAGCACAGCATCCGGATAAGCCTCACACAGTTTCAGTGCACCTTCGAATGTGATATGCCAGTCATTGTCGGAAAAATCCAGGAGGATCACATCAGGTGCTTCATAAGTCAGCTGTTCATCCAGCAGACGTGAATCACCCGGCATCCAGATCGTTCCGTCAGGTGTCTTCAGCATGAATCCGCAGTAATCTTCCATCTTCCATTCACGGTACTGCCATTTTCTGGAACCGTTCTGCCAGTTATGCCATGCAGGAGTCAGTTCAGCGTGAACATTTCCGACATCGAATCCATCATGTATCTTGTGTCCTGTTCCGTTCAGCCCTTCCTCACGCATGACCTCGGCAACGTATTCCGTTGTGTGATATTCCTTTGTCACAGCAGCTGTATCATGCAGTGTCGGTCTGGAAAAATGATCGTTATCGATATGCGTGATCAGCATCGCGTCCGAACGCACGACCTCTTCCGGTCTGAGCGGCGGTTCATATGTCAGCGGCATATCGAATCCTTCGAGTACCGGATCGATCATGATCACCGTTCCGCGCGCATTGATCATGGCGCCTCCGCCGGAAAGCCAGCGTACTTCAGTTGTTTCAATGTTGTCGAACGCTTCAGGTCCGATATGCTCAACTCTCTCCGGGACCGCCTGTCCCTTACTGTTCGTAATCACTTTCATTTCGCTTGTTCTCCTTCTTTCATATTTGTACGGTCCATGATCAGGAAAAGATCCGGACCGGATGTTCTGATGATCATCTGATGCCCTTCAGCAAAGCAATCAGACACTTATAGACAATGTCGTATACAGACTGATACTGAAATTCAATACCGGCATCACTCATTGCATTTATCTGTTTTTCCGTAACGTCCGTATAAGGATAGATCCCGAACATAAACGGGAAGAAGATATAGATGATCCTGCTGATATCTTCATCTGAAAGATCAGGACAGAACTTTTCCAGCAGCTTTTCTGCAAGTTTCAGCGATCTGCCGTATGATGCTTTGAACGCGGCAAGCAGTTCCGGACGGCTGTCCTTTTCCATGTCATAGTTATTCATTGACAGCAGTTTCAGAAGCTGCGCACGGTTGGCCAATGATCCGGCTACTGCATCAGCCAGTTCCTCTTCTGTCATGGAATCATGACTGTTCAGGATCAATGTCAGTTCCTCATTCCAGCGGTCATATTCACGTTCAAACAGCGCAAGGAAGATCTCTTCCTTTGTCTGAAAATAGTTGTAGATCGTCGGTCTGGAAAACGGTACGACTTTGCCGATCTCCTTCAGTGTGATATCTTTGAAGCTCATGGTCTGATAAAGCGTTTCACAGGCATTGATGATCTCTTCCCTGCGTCCTGCGATCAGTTCCGGTGTGCCTTTGATCATAAAACAGACCCCTCTCTGCTGACATCGTGTCAACAATGAAATTATAGCATATATTGACACCGTGTCAACAAACTGGATCACATTTATTTCAAATTCCGGAATCATATTTTCTTCTCTCTTCGGAAGCATGTTTCCACTGAAGATCCGATATATGTCATATATTGATGTCATTAAAGCCTGTTTACTGCACAAAATAAAACAACCATATTGACATAGTACTGACCATTCGAAATATACTGAAATCGAGGAATAACGGTCTTCTCCCGGTAACGGAAGATACAGACAATATGAACAGCCTTCCGGCTGAATGCTCCATCAAGCCGGAACACTGAATCAGACACATCATGAAACATTTATCGTTTCACTTTCCCGCAACGAAAGGAGTCATTATGAAACGTTACGGATTTCTCTTCGATCAGAAAAAATGCATCGGCTGCAACGCCTGTCAGATGGCTTGCAAGGACAAGAACGATCTTGAAGCAGGTATGTTTTTCCGCAAAGCAGAGACAAAGGAGATCACATCTGAAACAGGTACAGCGTTCTACCACTATTCAGGTGCCTGTATCCATTGCGATGACGCACTGTGTGTGACGCACTGTCCGACCGGAGCGATGTACCGCCGGGCTGACGGTACCGTCGGACACCGGAAAGATAAATGCATCGGCTGCGGAATCTGCACAAAAGTATGCCTTCGGAATGCACCGAAACTGAGCGTCAGGAACGGCAGATCCGCCAAGTGCGACGGCTGTTATGACCTGCGAGCACAGGGCAAAAACCCTGCCTGTGTTGACGCATGCCTGACCCATTGTCTGCAGTTTGTTGACTTTGACACACTGGACAGCTATCAGGAAAGAGAGGCGGAATATCCATGGGAATGAACTATCTGATCATCGGCGGCGGGATCGCCGGACTGACTGCTGCAGAAACGATCCGCGCAAACTCTCCTGAAGCGGATATCCATATCCTTGAAGCAGGTCCGCACAGACCCTATCTGCGTCCCCTCCTCAGCAAGACAGGGATCAATTATCTTGCCGGAGCTCAGATGGAGATCCATCCGGAAGAATGGTACCGCAGAAAACGCATCACCCTGACAACAAACTGCCATGTCGTAAGCATCAATGCGGAAGATCATACCGTCACATGCCGTGACGGAACGATCCTGCTCTATGACAGGCTCATCTGTGCATCCGGCGCAAAAGCAGCCGTACCGCCTATTCCCGGCGCTGAACTGCCGGGTGTCCATACACTGCGCACGATCGAAGACATGATCAGAATACACCGTGACATTGCACTGGCTAAGAATGCTGTTGTGATCGGCGGCGGTGTGATCGGTGTTGAACTTGCCGGTGAGCTGAAGGCTTCCGGATTGTCAGTTTCCGTACTGGAACTCGCTCCCAAACTGCTGGGAAGATTCCTTGACGATGAAAGCGCCGAAGTATTCAAAGACAGGCTTGAAAAAGAAGGAATCGTCTGCCGCACAAGTGTTCAGAATATCGAGATCCTTGGCGGAGAGGACGGAAGGACTTCATCCGTCAAAGCGCTCATCGGTGAAGCTGTCGAAGAATTCAGCGCTGACCTGGTCATCCTTTCCTGCGGGATCAGGGCTGAGAGCGGTCTGCTGCAGGCAGCGGGAGCCGAGTGCGGACGCGGTGTGATCGTCAATGACGGCATGCAGACAAGCCTGCCGGATGTGTTTGCTGCAGGAGACTGCATCCAGTGGAAACCGAATCCCGGACTCTGGAACTTCGCAAAGCAGAGCGGCATGATCGCCGGCCTTGGCGCAGTATACGGACCGGATTCTGACGAAGTAAAAGATCATGAACTGTACAACGGAGGCGAACTGATCTTCTCCGGACGCAGAAACTTCCTATATGCCTTTGGTGAGATCACGGAAGAAGCAGAGAAAAAAGAACCTGCGGGACCGGATCCTGCGGCGTTCCGCATCAATCCTCCTGTATATGCCAATGAACCGTACGAGAAACTGTTTTACCGTGACGGCGACCTCAAAGGCGCTGTCCTGATCGATTCCTATCGGGACCTTGCAATGATCCGTGAGAAACTGTGGCAGAATCTCGGATTGAAGCCGGGAGCTGATGAAGTTCCCCTTCTGAAATCTGTCCTGCTTTTGGGAAGTGTCTTCTTCGCAGACCGTGATGAAGCACTGAAAATCCTTTCGCTGTTCCCCGGATGGAATGATCATTCAAACGAAGACTGGCTGCTGGAATACGATTTCCTGTTCCGCGGATGCGACGCTGACTTCAGTCCGCCGCTTTGGGCATCCGTATGCCGGGAAGAACGGGTACTCTGCAACCAGACGACCCTCGAAGTGATCAAGGCGTATTACAAAAACGGCTACAGACCTGTTCGCATGGAAGGAAATCCGCCCGATTACATCGGCGAACAATTCAGGTATCTCTATTACCTGGAAACTGCCGGCGCAAAGGAAAGCCTGACGGCATTTGCGGACACCTATACCCTGGACAACCAGAAAATGCTGATGCAGGCACTGCGTGACCGGGGAACATTTGATCCCTTTATCAAGATCAGTGAATACCTCCTGGAAGTGCTTGCCGGACGCCGCAATACATCTCTTGCGGCATTTGCGGACACCTTTGGGATCAGGGGCAGACTGTCTGATCTCTGGACGATCCTGAAACCATATGCAGAAGAATTCACAGAAGTATCCGAGGACGGCATCAGGGATGAGATCATTCCTGAGGAAGTCAAAGTCACCCGCAGCGGCGGTCTCAACAACTGCGGCGGCAAATGTGTGATCACGCCTCACGTACAGGAAGGATGCGTCCTGCGGATCGAATCTGACACTTCCAGCAATAATCCCCAGATCCGGGCATGTGTCAGAGGCAGAGGCTACCGCAAGACCTTCCTGAGCATGGACAGGCTGCGTTATCCCATGAAGCGCATCGGTGAACGAGGCAGCGGAAAGTTCCGCCGCATCAGCTGGGAACAGGCAGTACAGGAGATCGCTTCCGAGTGGAAGCGTATCCGTGATGCTTACGGCCCCTGCTCACGCTACGTCAATTACGCGACAGGCGTCACCGGCATCATGCGTCCTACCGTTCTGGCAAAGCGTCTGCTTTCCGCAGATGGCGGATACCTGAATTCCTATGGAAGCTACAGTTCTGCCTGCGCGTCATATATCAGTCCCTATATCTTTGGTGATATGTTCTTCGGCAACAGTCCGGAAGATATGCTCAATACAAATCTCCTGATCTTCTGGGGCGATAACTCCACAGAGACCATATTCGGTTCTGAACGGAACTATTATCTTTCAAAGATCAAGGAAAAGAATATTCCTGTGATCGCGATCGATCCGCGTCTGAGCCAGACAGCGATCGCCTATGCGGATGAATGGATCCCGGTAAAACCTTCCACTGACGCTGCGCTGGCAGATGCCATGGCTTATACCATCTTCCAGGAAGGCCTGCAGGATCAGGCTTACATGGATCAATACTGTATCGGCTTTGATGAGAAGCATATGCCTGAAGGCATTCCTGCCAATGAAAGCTATCACAGCTTCCTCTTCGGCCTCAAAGACGGTGTAGAACGTACTCCTGAATGGGCAGAAGCGATCACCGGTGTTCCGGCAGAAAAGATCAGGGAACTGGCAAGAAAACTCGCCGCAGCAAAGCCTGCCTGCATTATCTCCGGCTATGGTATCCAGCGTACCGGCAACGGGGAACAGGCTACCAAAGCTATCGCTACCCTGGCAGCCATGACCGGAAACGTCGGTATTCCGGGCGGCAATGCCGGCGGATGCGGCATGACCCGTGAACATCAGGGTCCTGCTCTTGCCCTGCCGCCGATCGAGAACCCGTACAAGGGCGTCATTTCGATCTTCCTCTGGACGAAAGCGATCGAACACGGTGATGAGATGACAGCCCGTGAAGACCGTGTGCATGGTGTTGACAAACTGGATTCCAAGATGCGCATGATCCTGAATCTTGCCGGAAACACACTGATCAACCAGCATTCGGACATCAACGATACGATGCGTATCCTGAAGCAGGACGATCTCTGCCAGCTCATCGTATGCTCAGACATCTTCATGACGCCGAGTGCCCGCTTCGGAGACTATGTACTGCCGGCTCCGTCCGTATTCGAGACAAACAACATTACCGCTCCATGGCGCGGCGGGAACTACCTTATCCGCAACAACAAAGTCATTGAACCGCTGTTCGGATGCCGCTTCGAGTGGGAATGGCTGAAAGAGATCTCCCGTGAGCTCGGCTTATATGAAGAATTCACCGGCGGTCACGACGACATGGACTACTGGCTTGAAGAAAGCTACCATGCGCTCAGGAAAAAGGAACCTGAACTGCCTGAATACAGAGACTTCTGTGAAGAAGGCGGCTGGCAGTACAGGAACCGCAAGGTATATATCGCATTCGAAGACCAGATCAAAGATCCGATCAAGCATCCGTTCAAGACACCGAGCGGGAAGATCGAGATCTTCTCCAAGACACTTTATGACATGCATCTGGAAAACGTTCCTGCTGTTTCAGGATATCTCCCCTGTCCGGAAGGACCGGAAGATCCTCTGAGGGAACGGTTCCCTCTCCAGCTCATCGGATGGCATACCAGAAGACGCACTCACTCCATGCATGACAACAATGAATGGCAGGATGAAGTTGAGATGCCTGGTCTCTGGATCAATCCGGCCGATGCCGAACCTCGCGGTATTCAGAGCGGTGATGAAGTACGCATCTACAATGACCGCGGTACTGTCATCATTCCGGCAGTCGTTACAAAACGCATCATGCCGGGTGTTGCAGCAATGTCCCAGGGCGGATGGTTCAAGCCGGACAAGAACGGCGCTGACCGCCGCGGCTCCATCAATGTCCTGACGGATGCTGCACATCCTACCCCGCTGGCAAAGGGCAATCCCCAGCATACAAACCTTGTTCAGGTAGAAAAGATCTGATACAGTCAATGAAATGACGGGCAGACACGATCTGCCCGTTTATCAACAGTTCAAAAGAAAGGAATACATATGATCACAGTCAGTGAAGCGATCATCAAAATGATCGGGAACAGTGAAGGAAGCCAGTATGATATCTGCCACTTTCTGAAAGTATGGGCATACGCGAAAAATATCGGCGAACAGGAAGGTCTTGATGAACTGACACAGCAGACTCTGGAGTTTGCGGCGATCGTGCACGACATCGCATGTCCTTCTCTCCGCAGGGAATACGGTAATTCTCCCCATGACCTGCAGGAGAAATACGGACCTCCGATGGTGCGTGAATTCTACAGGGATTCAGGCATGAGTGAAGAAATGCTGGAGCGGATCTGTTACCTTGTCGGTCATCACCATACCTTTACGGATGTGGACGGCTTGGACTACCGGATCCTGCTGGAAGCGGACTTCCTCGTCAACGCCGGTGAAAATGAAAAATACCGGAATTCTGTCGATCGATTCCGGCAGGAAGTATTCAGGACAAAAACAGGGACCGCACTGCTCAACAGCATGTATTCCTGAACGTTGATATAAACACCCCCCAAACCGTGCAAAGGTCTGAGGGGTTTTCGTTATTTATACGGATAATAACAGTTTTATCTGCTTACAAGCGCCTCACCCAGCGCATAAGCTTTTCTGCATTCCTCCGGGAAAACAGTATCATGTCTTTCCTGCTTGGCCTTCGGATCAAACATTGTCCATTCCCAGTCTGTTTTGCTGTAGTCTTTGAGCTGCAGTGTATTGCCGCTGACAAACAGTTCTGTCGGCCCGACAAACCTGCTGAGCGATGCTTTGTAATTGTTCAGCAGGTTCAGATACATCGTATCCGGCGCATTGCTCGTCATAACCAGCAACACCGGGATCAGGCGGTCGTTGCAGCAGGGTGTTTCCCGGTTGTATGTCAGATTCTGGAAGATCAGCCTTTCATACAGCGCGCGGAAAGAAGCTGTCAGCTCTGAAAGATAGTTCGGGGATCCGATGATCAGTCCATCTGCTTCACGGATCGCATCAAGCACAGGTGTCAGCCCGTCCCTGCAGATGCAGTGACCTTTGAACTGCTGTTTCTTGCATCCGAAGCAGGAAATACAGCCTGTATATCTTTCAAGCCTGAACAGGTCAAAACGAATGATCTCAGCACCGGAAGACTCAGCGCCTTTCGCCGCTTCTGTAAGCAGAGTATCTGTATTCCAGCCTTTTCTCGGACCGGCATTTACTACAACGATCTTCTTTGTCATATGGAAATCTCCTTCATGTTCAATGTCATTATAGCGGAACTGTCAGTTTCTTTGTAAACCTATGCACGATCATACTGAATCAACATGTTTCATGTACTGTATAATTGAAATACTTCCAAAAACACATCGTTTCTTATAAAGGAGCAGCTATGGAAACCAATACGATCGATCAGCTTCGGAAAACATGGGAAGCAGAAGAAAAGACAGCACATATCCATGGATGGGACTTTTCCCATATTCATGGCAGATACGAGGAAGAACAGGATCTTCCCTGGGATTATAAAACGATCATTGATCAGTATCTGCTTCCGGATATGAAGCTGCTCGACTATGACACCGGCGGCGGTGAGTTCCTGTTATCCCTGAGACACCCATACGGCAATACAGCAGCCACGGAAGGATATCCGCCGAATGTTGAATTGTGCAGGAAAACATTGATTCCCCTGGGCATTGATTTCAAAGCCTGTGATGATGCGTCCGACATCCCTTTTCCGGACGGTTCATTTGATATCATGATCAACAGACACGGAAGTTTTGATCCGGCGGAAGTCTTCAGATTGCTCAAGATAGACGGACTGTTTATCACCCAGCAGGTCGGTGCCAGGAATGATCGTGAACTTGTCGAAATGGTCCTGCCCGGTACACCACTCCCCTTTCCGGAAGCTGAATTACATATTCAGACAGACAGATTGAAAGAAGCCGGTTTTGAGATCCTCCGTGCTGAAGAGGCTTTCCGACCGATCAGATTCTTTGATGTCGGTGCATTTGTCTGGTTTGCCCGTATCATTGAATGGGAATTTCCCGGATTTTCGGTAGAACATTGTTTTGATCACCTGCTGGAAATGCAGGAAGAAATCAAACGGAATGGTACAGTAAAAGGAACGATCCATCGGTATCTGATCGCTGCGCAGAAGAAAAACGGTCAATAACGGTAAATAACAGTGTAATTATGCGTTTACATTATTTTCATTTTATTTACATTTATTTTCATTGGGTATTTTAATTTCAACTGGAGGTGACATTTATGAGTGATAAACAGAAATCTTTAAGAACTCTTTCGATGATTGAGATCATCTTTGGTTTGGTATATGCGGTTGAAGGTCTGATCGTTGCGTCCGGAAAAATTCCGTACTTTATTGCAGGAGCAATTACAGCGATCACAGGTCTTTACTGCTATATGTCTGCGACAGATCCTTCAAAGGCAAAGTCAGCTTCATTCCTTCTTTGGGTAGCGATCATCCTTGACATTGCGAGCTGTGTCCTCGGCATTATAAACAAAGCCGGCGGAGTAAATATCGGCACAAGTGTTGTGGATATCTGCATTGCGGTATACCTGCTCAAACTCATCAAAGATATCAACGGCTGATCTGTATACACAGCTGATAATAAAGGAACTGTCATATGCTCGGATGATCTATGATCATCACCCGCATAAAACAGTTCCTTTTTTGTATTTTCCTGTTTACAGGAACGGTCAGTCCAGAAGGCCGTATTCCCTGTACTTATCCAGGATCGTTTTGAGTACAAGACGGTTTCCGAAATACTGACGGTAAGTTGCTGTTTTTTCTTTTCCTTCAGCCTTCAGCTCATCCATTTTCCTTTTCTCAAGATCAGCCTGTCTGCGGATATCGTCCAGCATTTTTTCAAAAGCTTCCAAGCGTTCCATGATCAGTCCCCTTCCTGTGTGAATGCATATTTCAGACTTTTCCGTGATATGTTATGCACATCATCGTCAGGTCATCAAACAGTTCCGTACTCTGCGTAAAGCTGCTGACCGCCTGTTTCATATCCTGCAGGATCATTTCCGGTGTTCTGTCGGGATCTGTATTCAGATTCTCAAGGATCCTGTCTGTTCCAAACATCTGATGATCACTGCTGGAAGCTTCTGCCAGACCGTCTGTATAGACGAACACGGATGCTCCGGGATCCAGACGAAGTTCATAATCCTGGTACACTGCTCCTTCAATAGCACCGATCACAAGACCGTGTTTATCTTTGACCAGTTCAAACTGTCCCCCTGCTTTCTTCAGCATCGGGTATTCATGGCCGGCATTTGCACATGTCATGATCCCTGTTGTCAGATCCAGGATACCGAGCCAGACGGTTACAAACATTTCTTCGGGATTTTTTGAGCAGATCGAAGCATTTGCGTCATTGAGGATCTGAGCTGCTGATCTGTCTGTTTTGATCATCTGTGACAATAAGATCTTCGTTGCCATCATGTACAGTGCAGCCGGTACTCCTTTGCCGGATACATCTGCGATCACCAGGCACAAATGCTCATCATCAACCAGGAAGAAATCATAGAAGTCTCCGCCGACTTCCCTTGCAGGAGTCATTGAAGCATAGATATCAAAATCTGTTCTGTCAGGATATGACGGGAATACATTCGGCAGCATCGCAGTCTGGATCCTGTTTGCAAGAGCCAGCTCTGTTTTGTTGTGTTCTTCCCTGACTGCAGTTTCTTCATTCCGGATCATGTATGCGTTCAGTTCCACAACCATTGACGCAAAATCAGAAGAAAGTTCGGCGATCTCGTTATGAGAACTGATCTTTGACAGATTTTCCACAACAGTACTGCTGTCCTTTGTATTCTTAAACAGACTGATATTGTCCTGAACATCTTTCAGCGGAAGCAGGATGACCATTATGATCATCGCAAGACAGATCGCTGCCAGCAGGGCCATAAATTCAATCGTCATCACACTCAGCTTGGCCATACTGTCATAAAACGGCATCTCTACTTTGGGAACATACATTGAGATCACGATCAGGACATCGTGAGAATCAATCGAACAGAACGGATAATAATAGTCAAAGTACTTTTCGTCTTCATTATAGGAAAACTGCGGCTCACCGGAGATGGCATTCAATACTGCGTTCTGCCTTTCTTCCGTAACGATCAGTTCTGTTCCGATCGGATATACCTGACCCTTTTCACTTCCGCGTATTTCACCCGGTCCCGCTGATATGAACAGGACTTTCTGATTATCATATGGTTTTTCCGTAACCACACCGAACACATAGGAAATATTCTGTGTCTTTTTGATCTGGTCGATACGTGAGATCAATCGTGAATATTCGATCTCAGCATACAGTTTCCGGTCTTCTTCTGTGAGTTTTTCAACATCCTTTATCTCTGCATATTCGGGAATAAACCCGGGATTGCGTTCCATGAGAAGACTGTACTTTCCGGCAGTGACCGTATCCGCGCTGTAAGGCGCATCATATTCGATATCCAGCTCATCATAGTGGTCATACCAGTAACGGATCAGCCAATCGTGTGCCGGGAAACTTTCAAGATATCCTGCAAGATCTTCCGCAGAAGATTCAGCGTTTTCTTTCTGCTTCAGCATGAAAAGATCATAGGAAACGTTCTTCACTTCATTTGATAACAAAACGCCGATCATGACCGCCCCGATCGCAAAAAGGATCGCGATCTGCAGCAGCATACTGATTTTTTTCTTTTTCACCGGTACGTCATTCATTTCCTTACTCATACATGATTCATGATAACTGGCGGCACTCATTTTTTCAACGATACAGCAAAACAGTTGTTCCGCATTTCAGATCCATTACGATTCCGGTACGCCAAACTGATCGTGCCGCATGAACCTGGCCTGAAAACTGTCATTTTCCTGACCTGCACCCTGTTCTGATCACCGGAGCGGCATGGATCATATTCCTGTTGTATGATGAAGCCGGAGGTAATTGCTATGCCAGTCAGGATCATTGTCACCAACACACACAGCGATGAGACCATACAGAAGTTCAGATCACTTCCTGATGCTGAGGTCATATTCGCACCGAAAAAAGAAGATATAAAACCGGAGGATCTGGCAGATACTGAGATCTTTGTCGGCAGTCTGAGCCCGGATATGTGTGCACAGATGCCGAAGCTGCGCTATGTACAGCTGTACAGTGCCGGAGCAAACAATTATACATGGCTTCCGGAACATATCATCCTTGCCAACGCATATGGTGCTTACGGTGACGTCATTGCCGAGCATATGCTTACAACAACATTGATGGCACTGAAGAGAATGCCTGAATATCTGGATATGCAGCAGCACCAGGACTGGACGTTGCTGAAGGATATCAGGCGTATTGAAAACGCCAAAGTCATGTCTGTCGGCATGGGTGCGATCGGAACAGCCTATCTGCGCATGGCAAATGCTCTTGGAGCGGAATGCTATGGCGTCAGAAGGACCCTGCATGATCAGCCGGGGTTTGTAAAGACGCTCATCACACAGGACGATCTGGACACCCTTCTGCCGGAGATGGATGTTGTTGCGCTCAGCCTTCCGGGCACTCCGGAAGTTGCCGGAATGTTTGACGAAAAGAAACTCCGCATGATGAAGAAGACAGCAGTACTGCTCAATGTCGGACGCGGCAATTCGATCGTAACGGATGACCTGATCAAGGTAATGAATGAAGGACACCTGAAAGCCGCATGTCTGGATGTCATGGATCCCGAACCTCTGCCGAAAGGACACCCTCTCTGGACAACACCCCGCGTTTATATCACGCCGCACATCTCGGGCGGATACAGGGCAGGCGTCAACTATGAGCGTGTAATTGATGTCGTCATCAATAACCTGACGCTTTATCTCGAAGGAAAGCCGCCGGTACACATCGTTGACAGAACACTTGGATATTAAACAGAAGGAAACATGAAACTGCTGCACGTAACGATCCATACGGATCACTTTGACGAAGAGATCGCATTCTATACGGAACATGCCGGACTGCATATTACAAGAGATATGCGCCCTGCCGGCAGAAAGATGGTATTCCTGGCTGATCAGGAAGGAGACACAGAGATCGAGATCATCCATGATCCTGAAGCAGGAAATGCCGGAAATGAACATCTGTCCATCGGATTCCGTACAGATGATCCGGAGCAGAAACGGGAACTGATGCTGCAGGCAGGTTTCCCTGTTTCACCAATGATCACGCCGAGCCCGCATGTCCGTTTCTTCTTCACAACAGATCCTGCCGGAGTCAGGGTACAGTTCATATAACTTCAGCCGAAGCAGCCATTGTCTGCTTCTTTTTTTGCTTATAAAGAAAAAACACCCTGCGCAGGTGTCTCTGTCATATGAATGAAGTTTCAGCCGAATAACCTGGCAGCTGCCCTTTCCAGTTCCATCCGTTCCTGTGTGTCGTCATAACTTCTGTCCTTATCGTCAATGCCCTTCATCACTTCGATGGAGAACAGTCCGTCATGATTGCAGAAGAAACAGATCTTTTTGACTCCCCGCATCCTGAAATACGCTTGAGCCGGACCTTCCGGATACAGCCTGACCATCTGTATCTCATCAGGTGATAAAGCTGCGATGAAAGAGATATAGTGCTGTTTTGACATCTCATGTCCGATGCGGACATAGTACTCATTTTCAACACGTTCAATGAATATCATGTGCTCTTCATCCGTTTGTTCCGCCTCCAGAGGTTTCAGCAATACCCCATGGCATTGGATCACTGCTTCACCGGTACTGTGGATCGCATTTCCGCATACTGGACATACATAAAACTTTGAACGAAGCATATTCGCAGATACATTGGCATTGCGTACTGTATTCCCTGAGATCAGTTCGGCTACTGAGATGCGGAAAGCCGCTGCGATCGGTTCCAGCAGAGTAATATCCGGGTACCCTTTTCCGTTTTCCCATTTAGAGACTGTCTTGTCGCTGACGCCGATCTTTTCAGCCAGCTGAAGCTGTGTCATCCGGTTCTTCTCCCGCAGTTCTTTGATGACTGCTCCTGTCACATATTGATCCATCCTGTTTGCCCTCCTGCAATCAGATTGTAGAACAGATGAGAGGATCCCGCTATCTACGTAAAGTAGAGCAGCAGTTCAAGCATTGACAACCGTATATCATTTACGCATACTGTATTTGTTACCGAACATTGTGTTCTGCTTTCGAACATACGATTAAGATCAGCCAAGACCGCCATCAGAATGTGCGGTGTGTTCGTCAGGAACAGAAGAAAAATGCATATTGAAAGGAACTGACCATATGGACCGCAGGCAACGGAAAACTAGACAGGCAATATACAATGCCTTTACACAATTACTGAAAACCGGATCCTATTCCAGGATCACTGTACAGGAGATCATCGACACAGCAGATATCGGACGTACAACTTTTTATGCTCATTTTGAAACAAAGGATGATCTTCTCAGTAGCCTCTGCTCCGAGATCTTTGACCACGTTTTCTCGGAAGATCTCCAGAAGGAAAAAACACATGACTTTTCCGATCACCATGATACCCGTACGATGATCACGCATGTTCTTTATCATCTGCAGGAGCATATGGATTATCTGCCCGGACTTGTTGCGGGTGAGAGCGGCGAGATCTTCATGCATTTCTTCAAACAGCATCTGAAAGATCTTTTCTCCGCAGTACTGCCGGAATCTGCTTACAATGCCCCTTACGATTATGTGCTGAATCATATGATATGTGACTTTGCGGAAACAGTCCGCTGGTGGACCGCAAACAGACAGTACTCACCTGAAGAGATCAGCGATTTCTTTTTCGAAACAACGACCCATCCGCTGACCTGATCCTTTCGTAGATCATGGCCGCAAAAAAAGAAGGAAATGATCCTTCTTTTACTTTGCTTATTTCAGTGTATCAAGATATGCCTGTGTCTGATGTACAGCTTCATACTGTTCATCATCTACCGGTTCCAGCCATTCATGAGAACCTTCAACTGTTCTTGACATAACAGAGAGATGTGAGAACCAGCTGTCCTTTGCGGCACCATGCCAGTGCTTGACATCCAGCGGGATCTCAACAACACTGCCGGGCGTCATCAGAACGGGTTCTTTTCCCCACTCCTGATACCATCCCTTACCGCCGACACAGACTAGGATCTGCTGGCATCCGTGATGAACATGCCAGTTGTTGCGGCAGGCAGGTTCAAATGTGACATTGGAGATATCTGTCTGGGCATCCGGTCCTGTCAGTCTTGCAAGGAATGTTTCGCCGGTGAAATACTGGGCAACAGGATTGACATCTCCTACTGCGAACGGTGATACATCTTCTTTTCTCATAATCCTTTTCCTCTCTTTATGCGTTCTTTGTTCTTGCGTCAATTGTTTTGTATACATACAGGATGATGATGAAATCGATCGCTGCCATCGCCATGATAATGAACAGAGGGACGTTGTAGCTTCCGAAAGCATCATACATGAATCCGATGATGGAAGAGAATGCAGCACTGAACATTGTTCCGCAGAGATTGATCTTCGGATATGTCTTGCTGTAGTTTGCCAGACCGAACAGGTCTTTTGTAATGGACACGACACCGACTGTAGCCATGGAATATGTCAGACCGAAGAAGAACGCTGCGACATACATTGCAGTTCCGGAAGGAATAAACAGCATGATAAGTACTGCGCACATGATCAGGCATGCATATGTCAGCAGTGACTTCTTGGCACCGATCCTGTCGACCAGAGCACCGAGAACGACCTTACCGCCTGTATTGGCAAGCATGCAGGCAGACAGCATCGTTGCGCCGACTGATGCAGCAAGTCCTCTTTCTTCTGCGATACCTGTGAAGTGCTGTGTCAGAGATGTTGAACCTGCTCCGCACGCTGCATATACACACATGATCACAAGCATTGACATAACGATCGGAAGTGCAGTATCTGTCTTATTCTCACCCGCAGCGACAGCTGCTTTTTGTCCAAGCGGTTTTAACCCTTTTACAGCGGGATCGATGGACGGGATCAGGAAGATCGCAGGAAGATTCATAATGACCATCAGTGCCGCGTTCATCAGATATGCTGTTCTCCAGCCGCTGCTCTGAATAACAGAGGAGACGATCGGTGAGAACACAGCTCCGGCAAGACCGCTGAAGCCCATAGCGATCGAAGTTGCCAGACCTACATTGGAGTGGAACCAGTTATTGATGACCATCGTAACGAATACGAATCCGAGAATACCTGACGCGAATCCGCGCAGCGCATTCAGAATATACATCACCATGATCGAATTTGTTGCGGCAAGCAGTGCCGTACTTCCTGCGATCACGGCAGTTCCGATGATCAGGCCGGGTTTCAGTGTTTTTTCAGACATGAATTTGGGAGACATCAATCCGCCTAATGCAAACAGCAGGTTATTGATGGTTACGGTCATACTGACGGCGCCTCTCAGCAGCCCCAGTTCAGCAGCGATCGGATTGAAGAACAGTCCGGCTACATTTGTGATCAGACCGACTCCGGAAGCGATCAGTCCGCAGAGTGATGCAAGTATAATCAAATATCTTCCCTTCATATTTTTAACTCCTTTTCTTTACGGCTTCAGTATAGATTCAGATCAAATACATATCAAATACTTAATATTTATGCATCTTTCATGCCTGAAAAGCATGATATAAAGTCGATAAACCGTTTTGCAGGTTCCGTATGTACAGCATCCCGTTTCCAGGCTATTGCACTGCTTCCATTCAGCGGAGGTGAAAGCGGAACAGCACTGATCTGCGTATGATCGAGGAACGGCAATGATCCATCAACATTCAGCGACACAGCGTGGCTGTTATTGACGATATGTACAGCAGTTCCGCCTAATGCGTTGTAGCAGACAATGTTCAGTTCATCAGGATCTTTGCCGAGCCAGCGGTAAAGCTCCGCTGCCAGAGGACCTCTGAACGGAAGGATCAGTTCACGGTCATACAGATCCTCAGCACAGATCCTCTCCTTCCCTGCTAAGGGATCATCTGACCGCATGATCACATTCCATGTTTCCTGTACGGGAAAACGCATAAAGCTCAGTCCTGTCAGATCGACCGGTTCAAGCATAACGCCAAAATCGATCAGACTCCGGTTCAGCTGATAGCGGATCGTATCGGCTGTAGCTGTCATGAGCGTAAAACGTACATTCGGATACGATTTCCGGAATTCCGTCATGATCTTTGTCAGCAGTTGTGTCGATCTGATCAGACCGGTGCTGATCGTGATCATACCTTCAACTTTATCACTGCTGGCTCTCAGGTCTTCGATTGTTTTATCTGTCAGTTCCAGGATCTCCTCAGCACGTTCTTTGAGCAGAAAGCCTTCCGGTGTCAGTCTGATCCTCCTGGAATCACGGAAGAACAGTTCTGTACCGATCTCTTCTTCCAGTTCCCGGATCTGACGGCTCAATGTCGGCTGGGTTATATGAAGCGCCTCAGCAGCTTTCGTAATATTTTCCATTTTTGCAATCGTCAGAAAATATCTCAGAACACGGATTTCCATAAGATCATTTTCCCCCTTCTTCCCGGTAATTGAATGATATCATATGCTGTATTGTCTGTCTTTTGACAGCCTGATGTCAAAAACACACCCTTATGAAAATTATAATTTATCCTGCACGATTTTTCATATCCGTATCATGACATCAGGTCGCATTACATGTGATTTGTCGTGAATGATCGTTATAAACAGATCGTTCAGAATAAATCATATCCGGTATTGACAATTATATCGTTAGCCGATATATTGGAATTACGATATATCGGTTGTCGATATACAAGGAGACGATATATATGAACGATCTATATGCATTAACAGAAACGACATATTATATCCTGCTTGCCCTGGTGAAACCGTGTCATGGATACGGGATCATGCAGACGGTGGAAAAGCTTTCAAACGAAAGGATCCATCTTGCGGCAGGAACACTGTACGGTGCTTTAAATGCACTTGTAGATAAAGGATGGATCACTCAGCTTCCTGTAGAAGCGGGAAGCCGCAGAAAACAGTATGTACTGACCGATGAAGGCATGGACATCCTGGAAAATGAACTGGAACGGCTCAGAGAATTAGTCAGTAATGGAGAAGCTGTTCTGAAAGGAGAAATATAAAATGATGAAGACATTCTACAAATTGTTCTGGGTTTGGGATTTTGATAAAGAAGAACAATGGCTCAATGAGATGGCTGAACAGGGTTGGGTCCTTGACAGCTATCAGATCTGCAGATACACATTCGTGAACTGTGAACCGGGTGAATACATCATCCGTATGGAGATGCATGGCGGTTTTGATCCGGGATATATCGAATTTATGGAGGATACTGGTGCCGAACTGATTGCGAAGTTTTTCGGCTGGATGTACTTCCGCAGAAAAGCAGAGTTCGGTGAATTCAATATCTTCTCCGATATTGACTCGAAGATCAGTCATCTGAAAGGAATTGCCAATCTTCTGATGATCATCGGCTTCATAAATATCATCATCGGGATCGCAAACTCGATCCTTCCTGTACATATGGGATTTATCAATCTGTTATGCGCAGCACTGCTGATGTACGCTGTTGGCCGTATCCACGGCAAGATCGAAGCACTCCGCCAGGAACGCAGACTCCATGAATAACAGCAGACCGGTTTCATACGAAGCCGGTCTTTTCAATTGTCATTTCTGCTGTGATCTCTCAAAAACGGCAGCACATGTTTCAGGTATTCTTCCGGTTTTTCCAGATGAACCACATGTCTCGCATTGACTTTTATAAACCTGACATCCTGCAGTCTGCTGCATGCGAACTGCGCATTTTCTTCCGACATGGCACCGTTCAATGTTCCGTCTGGAAGAAAAGACGTATCTGCCTGCATCAGGAGGACAGGACATCTGATCCGCCGCAGCGCTTCCGCATGGTCGAAGTTTTCATTCCACGTACCGTCATAGAATGCCTGCCCGAAATGCGGGTCATACTGATCCATGCCTCTGATCATCTCCCTGAAGAGAACAGGCACAAACGGCAGCTCAACGATACTCTGCCAGTGCAGCATCCTGTAGAGCATGATGAGGACGCGGACCATCGTACGGGCCCCGGGAAATGTATTGTTTTTGAAGAAATCAGGGGAGCTTCTGATCCAGAACCTGACATAGTCCCCTTCGTTATCCTGCCGTACTGCCCGGTCACTGACCGCAAACGTACGATATGCGATCGTATGTCTGATCGCAGGATATTCTGAGGAAAACAGCGGCGGATCTTCCAGTACTGCTGCCCTGATCAGTTCCGGTCTGTTTGCGGCAAGCCACACAGCCAGCAGGCCTCCGGATGAATTCCCGCAGACAGCAGTCGGCTTTCCGATCACTTTCTCAATGAACTGCGCCAGCACGGAACCGATCCGGTCCGCATTCATCTGAAAATCATCCGGGCATCTGGTCTTACCATGTCCGGGACAATCCACGGCATATACATGAAAATGCTGTGACAGCGGTATCATGACACGCTGATAGGAAAACCAGTCCAGCAGCTGCGCATGGATCAGCAGAAGAACGGGTTTCCTGTTATCCGGAGATTCAGCATAATGAAAACGAACATCACCGACGATGATCTCTTTTTCCATGATGCCTGCTTTCTGCAGCTTCAGATGACCGGCATCCCTGTACAGTGCAATATACAGGATGACCAGCGGAAGCAGTCTGAGCAGGAACAGTAAAAATCTGAGCAGGATCCGAATCATTTTGTCTCCATTTATTTCTTGATCTGCCTCAGCTTATTCTCATCTAAGACAGATCCGGCGATCTCAATATAAAAGTATCATAGTGCACTGAAAGGATAAATATGATCATTCTTAAGTTTGTGTATTTCCATTTATTCCGTTTGACGAAAAAAGCCGTTCATCTCATCAATGAACAGACTTTCATCACTGATCATTTTTATGATCGTTTAGTATCCCAGTTCCGCGATCCAGTCGGAAACAGCCTGTCTGACACTGTCCTGTTTATTCTGACAGTCATTTCCGCGTACTGCCAGTCCTTTCAGGATCGTGCTTTCAGGACACTTAGAAGCCAGTTTCCTGTCAAAGCCGGCAAGTCCTGATCCTTCATTCGAGTTGAACGGAACAAGATCGTTCCCTGCAAGTGCATCCGCGTTTTCTTCAAAGAATGTATACATGATCATCGGCCAGTCACCCCACCATACAGGAGAACCGATAAAGATCGTGCTGTACTGCGACAGATCGGGGATCTCCCCTGCATATTCCGGCCTGGCGTTCTCATTCTGTTCCTTCTTTGCAATGTCTGTCAGCTCGGCATAAGTCATCGGGTAATGATCATCAGCCGGAAGGATCTCAAACAGATCTGCACCGGTCTCCTCTTTGATCATCTCCGCAACGATCGCGGTATTTCCGTGGTCGATCACACCTACTGTGTACTGCTCACCCGTACGGGAGAAGTAAACGACCAGGATGTCACTGCCTTCTTCATTCTGTTCCTCAGCAGATGGATTGCCGGATGGTGTTTCCGGCTGAGGGCTGCTAGTTTCAGTGATCTCTGCCGCATCGGGTACTGCTGTTTCTGCTGCATTCTGACTGCTTTCACTGCCGGCAGAACTGCCGCAGGCAGTAAGTGATACTGCCAGGCCCAGACTCAGCATCACGTTTAATATGCATTTCATATTTTTCATTGATCGTCCTCCTGTCAGAAACCGCCCAGACCTCTGTGTCCGTAAACCTTCAGGCTGTTCAGTGATTTTTCCAAGGCATCAAACTCCTCATCCGTCAATATAACATTTGCGGAATCAAGGTTCTCGATAATCCTGCCTTTGTTCTTGGAACCGGGGATCGGTACAACATTCGGATACTTATGCAGCATCCATGCAAGAGATATCTGTGCCGGGGTCGCTTCTTTCTTTGCGGCAAAGTCCTTCAGCATCTCTACGATCGGCTGGTTGCCGACTATGTTTGCTTTGGAAAGCTGAGGTACCCAGTTTCTCACATCATCATGTTTCTCAAACTGTGTCTGCGGTGTGATCTTTCCTGACAGCAATCCGCTGGCGATCGGCGAAAACGGCACAAAACCGATATTGTTCTCCATGCAGTACGGAATGATCTCTTCCTCAGAGTCACGTTCCACCATCGAGTAAATATTCTGGATCGCCGCAAGAGGTGTTACCTGCTGTGCGCGGTCGATCACATCAACATCCACCTGGGAAAGACCCCATCCGCGGATCAGTCCCTCGTTGATCAGCCTTCCCATAGCTTCAGCTACCTTCTCTACCGGTACAGCATTCATACGATGCAGATAATAGACATCCACATGATCTGTCTGCAGACGTTCCAGTGATCCTTCCAGATGTTTCCTGATATTGTGATACATATCACCGAAACCAAATCCATGCAGCATCAGTTTCGTTGCAATAACGACGTTATCACGATGATCATTCAGGGCTTTGCCGACGATCAGCTCATTATGGCCGATTCCTGACAGATTCGGACTGTATACTTCAGCCGTATCGAAGAAAGTACAGCCATGGTCATAGGCATCACGGATCGCTTCGATACTGTATTTTTCATCCGGGATCTTTCCGTACCCATGGGAGAATGCCATGCACCCCATTCCCACTTCAGATACTTCGATATCCCGCAGCATTCTATTCTTCATCAATTAGCCTCTATCTTGTTTCCCTGAACAGGAATGTTGTTCTGCGCTGTCTGATGTACCACTTCCCGTCAACCTTCGCATAGTGATCGGTATAACGCACATAATTTGTCGTAGTGACATCTTTGCCGTCAACAGTATTTACCAGTGTTGCCTGGCAGTAAGCGATGCCTTCTGCCTCATTTCCGCTGTAGGAAGTCAGCGTCTGCTGACCGTTCAGGTGGTAGACATTCTTTGCAGGACCGACAGTTCTGCCGAATGCCTGCTGCAAAGCTTCCCTTCCGATGATCTCTTTGATCTCTCCGTCAAATCCAATCTGAAACTCCAGTTTTCCTTCCGGAAGAAACAATTCGACCTGTTTATCCACTTCCTTTGTGTCTGCCAGATTTGCAAACATGTCAGTCAGTTCCCTGATCTCCATTCTGTCCTGTATTTCCTGGATCGTCATATTCTTAGTCTCCTTCTTCTCTTTATCTATGCAGTTTGTAAGCACCGGTCCTGATCGACGCGATCACTCCGCCATCGATCAGCAGATCGGTACCTGTGATAAAGCCGGCGTGTTCCCCAAGCAGGAAAGCACCTGCTTCTGCGATCTCATCAGAAGTTCCGCAGCGTTCTGCCGCAGAAGAATATACCATTGCCTGGTAACCGTTGCCTGCGGAATTGAATTCATCATAGGCAAGCGGCGTTACGATCACACCAGGGCTTATCGTATTGATCCTGGCACGGCGTTCTTTCCATGTTGTTGCGGCTGCTTTCTGTGCCTGCAGCTGGTTGACGCGCTTTGCGATCATATAGGCAGTACCGGAACGCTGCATGGCTGTTTCTTTCATGATGGGCAGATCCATCAGCTTCTCTGTCGGTGTATTCAGGATCTCAATTTCTGTTTCATAGGGGATCGGGTACATATATCCTGTCTGACTCGAAACGATCAGTCCTGCCCCGCCTTTTGCCATGACTTTCCCAAAAGCATCTACAGCATATCCCGTGCCTACCATATCAAGAGCCAGGATATGTTCAGGTGATGCCTGACTGGGAGAAGCGCCTGCCGTATCAATGAAATACTTCACATCACCCAGAGAAGCAGCTTTCCGGGCAAACGCTTCAATACTGTCTTTCTCCAGTGCGTTGACAATCATCGTTTCAACATCATATCCGCTGTACCGGAGATCATGAGAAACCCTTTCCAGGTTCTTCTCACTGATATCCCCCAGCAGGATCTTTCTGCCGGCAGCGATCCTTCTGACGATCGCTGTTCCCATACTGCCTGCTCCAAGCAGTGCAATCACTTCTTTTTTCTCATTTCTGTCAAAAATCATTTTCATTCCTCCACATGATCCACAATTTATCTATTGACTGAGATCCAGGCACCGGCCCTTTTCTCATAAGGATGCGTCCCCTTCATACGGAATGTACCTCTTGCACCATATGCATCAGCATTCAGGACCGATGTATATGTGATCTCTGCCCGATCGCCATCCACTTTGATGACGGGATCAGAAATACCGATCGTAAAGTAGTTGAGGCTTCCGTCAGCGACATCTGCGAAATACTGTTCCCTTGTCTGCTTCATGCCGCTCATATGCACATAGATCTTATCCTCTGAGACCAGTTCTCTCATCGTATCGATATCCGCATCCGTCATTGCCTGACAGTATCTTGCCTGTGCGTATAGAACAGCCAGTTCTTCTTCATTCAGCGAAGTGATATCGATCCCTGTGATATTTACATTTTTGAATTCCCGAAAGTCATATTCCATGATCTCTGTTTCTCCTTCCTGTACGGTGATCAGTTCTTCCTGCTCATTCACTGCAGCATCTTCAGTCATCATGCAGACATTCAGTGACCAGGCTGTCAGTATGATCAGGATCAGCTGCAGCTGTCTCTTCATCACTCTGCTGCGTCCAGCTGACGTATTACCTTTGCAGGATTACCGCCGACCACTGTATTGGCAGGCACATCCTTTGTGACAACGGCACCGCCGGCAATCACCGCATTGTCCCCGATATGAACGCCCGGCATAATGCTGGCACCGGCACCGATCCAGACATTATTGCCGATCACGACTTTCCTGCATTTCAGAACATACCTGTCATTGAAATCATGATTGTCGGTAACAATGGTCACATGAGGACCGACCTGTACATAATCACCGAATTCAATGCCGCCGATCGACATTGCGGTGAAGCTGTGGTTGATGAAGACCCGCTTCCCGAATGTGATCTGTTTTGGAAAATCGATCTGAGCAGGTGTGAATATACCAAGTCCTTCCGGAATATTTCCTTCAAACAATTCACTTAATGCATTTTTCCATTCTTCGGACTGAGGTTCAGCGTGATTCAGGTGAAAAAGCGCTTTATCCGCCCGGTGCAGTTCCTCAACAGCGGGATGGTATTCTTCCGAGTGCATATCAACGGGTTCCCCGTTTTTCAGTTTTTCAAATACGTTCATAAAACACTTCCTTCGTTTTTCAGTGATCTGTTATTTACACTTATCAGTCTACCCGTTCCTCATTTGCCGCGGAAGTATGGATATGTTATCATGGTGCCAAGTTATAACTTTATACAGGAGTGCATTATGTATAATCACCAGCTTGATACCTTTATCAAAACCGCTGATCTCGGTTCCTTTGGAAAAGCCGGAGAAGCACTGTATATATCATCTACTGCAGTGATCCAGCAGATCAATCTGCTGGAAAACCTGTGCGGTTTCCGGCTGTTTGTGCGGACGAATCATGGTGTAAAGCTTACACCTGCCGGCAGATCACTCTATGAAGACGCAAAGACAATGATACGGTTTTCAGAAGAATCCCTGCAGAAGGCCAGACTGCTTGCGGAAAGTTCCGAATCTACCCTCAGGATCGGTACGAGTCTTCTCTACAAGTGCAGGATCCTGTCAGATCTCTGGCCAAAGGTAAACGAAATACAGCCGGACCTCAGAATTGAGATACGGCCGATGAAAGAATACGCAAACAGAACGACCGTCTTTTCCCGTCTTGGCCTGGACTTTGATCTGTTCGAAGGCATCTATGCAAGTGCATGGGATGGTTCCTGTATGTTTCTGGAACTGAGCCGTACTCCTGTCTGCTGCGCCGTCTCCCGGAACCACAGACTGGCAAATACTTCAGAACTATCCATGCAGGATTTGAACGGTGAAGTGCTCGTGATGCCGGTCAAAGGTGTCGCAAAGGAAATAGATGCCTTCCGTGATATGATCATTCACGACTATCCTTCCGTAAAGATCATTGATTCTGACTACTATGGTGTTGATACATTTGCCCTGTGTGAAATGAATTCCTATATCCTGATCACACAGCCTGTCTATCAAGATATCCATCCGAACCTGATCACGATCCCCCTGCAGACCGACATCACGATGCCGTATGGTTTGATCTATGCAAAGGAACCAACTGCCGCAACATTGAAATTTATCAAAGCTGTCCGTAAGATCAGCGAATGAATCATGCCCCTGAGCTCATCGGTCCAGGGGCATTTATTTCATATACTTTAAAGTAAAATCGTTGATCCGGCAGTCATCAGATATCCTTGACGTACAGACGGTCAGTTCCGTTTCCGTAGTTGACGATATCTTTTACATATCTGTATCCGTATTTTTCATAAAGGCCGGCATAATCAGTCGGTATATAGGTCTTCTCAAATCCCAGTTCTTTCGCGTACGCATTTACATGATCAATGAGCTTCTCACTGATCCTTCTGCCGCGATACTCTTCGCTTACAAATATCGTTGAGATCCACGGAAAGATCTCAGGGAGCGGATAATAGTCTGTTTTAACGATCACAGCCATCCCGACAATGCGTTCGTCATCCATTGCCGCAAACGGTGACTCCCAATCCGTAAACTCCCAGTCTTTGATCACTTTGACAGTGTGTTCCTTAATTTCCTGCCATGAAAAATGATTCACAAAGTCCAGCAGCTTATCGGCTGTTTCAGTATTCTTATCAACCTTTTGAACGATGATCATTTGATTGCCCTTTTCTGTTTCACAGTTCGTAATTCCTGCATCCATTGAATCCGGCAAAATTCTGAAGTGTTCTGTCCAGAGCTGTATTCAGCTTTTTCGTCTGTCTGACTCCCGGTTCCCACCACAGTCCATTGACACGCAGAATACCGTCTTTGCCGGGAACTGCTTCGATCCTGCCGATAAAACGGTCACCATACAGAATGGGAAGTGTATAGTATCCATACTTACGTTTTTCAGCCGGAGTATAGATCTCCCATGCATATGTAAAGTCAAACAGCGCTGTGATCAGTGCTTTATCCCATAACAGCGGATCAAGCGGTGCTATGAATGACATGCGGGGTTTCAGATCTGCGCTGCCCTCCTTCACTTTCTGCATCAGTTCTTCATCAGAAGACAAGTAGTAAAACGGTGTTTTCACATCCTCTACCATGATCTGACATATTTTTCTTTCTTCTGTGAGATCTGCCAGTATCTTTTTTCTCTGTTCAGCTTTCACTTGAATACCAAGCAAAGCAGGACTGTTTTTATCCCATAAGAGACCAACAGCACCGATCCTGCGGAGTACCCGCCATGCTGTATACTCTGAATCTGTTCTGCAGGGATTTTCAGCATTCAACATCTCTGCAGGCAGGTATTTCTCAGCGATGTCATAATATTTCCTGCTGCCATTTTTATGATGAATGATCAATGTTCCATCGGTATACAGCTGTTCAAGGACCGATCTGGCAGCAGCTGATTTCTTATGCCAGTTACCGCTCCAGTGCATGGAAGAATGCCAGAAAATCTCTCCTTCAACAGGAAGTGAGTCACTGGAAACGGGACCATGTTCATCGATATAACTGAGTGCTGTTTCTTTCAGCTCCTGCAGTCCCTCAAACGTTTCACTCATCTGGAGGCTGCGCTCCCTGAATGAAGAGAAATACGGCCAGTCTTCCGTCGGCCATATGGAAAGTTCTTTATCAACATAGTCGACCAGTTTCCGGTCCTGATACAGCAGTTCCTGCAGCATTGTTTTGCGGAACCCTTTTACTCTTGATTGAAGGGTCAATTCCGCATTTTTACCGCAGACATCGACCGGATCGAACTGAATACATCCTGCCTGACGGACATAGGCAAGTGCACCTTCTTTTCCTGTAAATTTATAACTGCCGATCAATCCCTGCTTTGCAAGAATGAACTGTCTGGCCTGCTGTTTTGTAATCGTCTGCATCATGTTCACCTGATACACAATATACTTCAGTTTCTGCATGAAACATACACTTTTTATATGAAGATAATGAATCTTTCACTTACTGACCGGCATACAGATCCGATGAATGAAATATCTTTTCCCGTTCTAAGTGCTGTTCATGGCACTGCATGTTTCAGAAGGATCAATAAACCAAATATGATTGTAATCAACGGGATTTTTATATAAATTTTAATTATGAAGACATCACTCAGAACAGATCATGCTGAGGTCTGTTTTTGAATGATCAAATGAAGGAGATAATGATGAAAATTACAAGTATTGATCTGATCGCAATCGAATCGATTTTAGGTGAATCATTCTGCCCCGTCTTTACCAGGATCCATACTGATGAAGGTACCTCCGGGATCGGTGAAGCAGGAATGGCCATTCTGAATGGTTCAAAAGCCGTATTCGGTATGCTGAAAGACTATGCACCTCTTCTGATTGGCAAAAATCCCCTGGATCATTCCGTTATCTGGGAAAACCTGTTCCGGGATACATTCTGGGCAATGAGCAACGGACCGGTCGTCATGTCATCGATCAGCGCGCTTGATACTGCACTTTGGGATATCAAAGCAAAGGCATTGGGTGTTCCGCTCTATCAGGCTTTAGGCGGAAAATACCGGGACAAGATCCATGCTTACGCCAGCCAGCTTCACTTTAACTGGGGAGGACAGGACTTTGACCGCATCGGATCACTTGACGCATACAGGGAGTCTGCTCTGCGCGCTAAGGAACAGGGATATGATGCTGTAAAGGTAAACTTTCTCGCGATGGATGAACAAGGGCGCACCAATCCCAACGCTTCCCTGAAAAACACACTGTCACCGCAGATGCTGCGTACTGCAGAAGAGCGCATCCGTGTGGTACGTGAAGTCATGGGACCTGATGCTCTCATTGTTGCGGAAAACAATGGAAACACAGATGTCACGACTGCCATACAGTTTGCGCAGATGGCGGAACCATACGGGATCCTTTATCTGGAGGAACCCTGCATGCCCCTTTCTGCAGCAAATTATCAGAAGATCGCAAATTCCACTACGATCCCGATCGCAGCAGGTGAAAGAATATTCACTCGCTGGGGATTCCGTCCTTTCCTGGAACAGGGCGCTATTTCCGTAGCTCAGCCCGATATCGGAAACTGCGGCGGTGTTACCGAATTCATGCGCATAGCAGCAATGTGCCAGGTTTACGATGTTTCCGTTCAGAGTCACGCCTGCAATTCACCGATCAGTGTTGCTGTTGCCCTTCATCTGGAAGCCGCAGTCCCGAATTTCATTATTCATGAACATCACATTACCAATACCTTTGATAAGATCCGTAAAATGGGTATCTATGATTACCAGCCGGTAAACAGCTACATCGATGTACCAAATCTCCCCGGTATCGGCCAGGATCTCTCTGACTTTGCGATGTCACACGCAACTGTTTATACAATTTCCTGATACATCAGAATTTACATATCACAACGAAAAATAATCATTTCTGATCAAAGAAGATTCCCGGAACATATCTCCGGAAATCTTCTTTTGATTTATGAAGTTTTATCTGATTTACGTGCACATCTGCTCAATTGGAAGAGATCGCTTTGAGCGCACCCAGACAGTGAATCCTTACGACACGGTTATTGTCATCTTCCGCTGTCTTCTGCAGCAGTTCCCGATATGGTCTGACGAATTCCGGTCTGCGTCTGCCCAGCACCCTGAAGATCTCCGGAGCTTCCATTCTTACCCTGTCATCCGGATCATGCAGAAGTTCAGCAAATACATCCATGTATTCCTCATAAATATCAGGTGAATTCACTGCAATATTCTCTGATGCCCAGATAAAGCTTAATCTGACCTTGGGTTCTTTATCTGCCGCAAAACGGAACAGATCTTTCCATTCAGGTTCAATCAGCCGGTAACAGCCCCTGCCGATCCTGCCCATTGCATTGACTGCACGTTCCCTCAACAGCGCTTCGCTGCTGTCAAGGAATGAAGCGATCATCGGGATACTGTCCTGTACCTGCTTAGGATACAGCAGTCCCATCTCACCAAGCAGCCAGAGTGCTTTTGCCTGTATTTTCACAGACTCATGCTCAAGCAGAGAAGAAACATACGGAATGCTTTCCTCCCACCTGCATTTGTCTTTCGTCAGTTTTCCCAGTTCTTTATAAAGTTCTGTTTCGTTCACCCTGATATCTCCTCATCAGCCGTTTAATTCTTCTTTTCCGCGGAATTAAAACTTCCCAGATAACGAACCTCTGAAACTGCTTTGATCTTTTCCAGCTGTTCAGCTGATATCCCGTCTGGATTCTCCACTTCAATGATGTAATGATAGGAACCCAGCTGACTTCCTTCAGGACGGTCATGGATCGTCACAAGTTCCAGTCCTGCTTTGGAAATTTCGATGATGATATCATCGATCCTGTTAGCTTCACAATCCGCGACAAATACCGCCCTCTGAGATCTGCTGTTTTCCGACATTGATGCAGAGAGTACATAAAACCTGGTCTTGTTGGCATCTGTGATCTGCACATTCTCAGCCAGAACGGAAAGCCCGTACAGGGATGCGGCTGCCGGAGCGGCGATCGCTGCGATCGTTTTGTCGCCTGTTTCGGCTACATAACTGGCAGCTGCGGCAGTACTTGCCATCTCTCTTGTTTCAGCGTCCGGCATATGTTCCTTTCTCCATTTTGCGCTCTGGGTGATCCCCTGGGCGTGCGAGCAGACAGTCTTGATATCTTTGACGGTACTTCCGGGTATTCCCATTAATGTCTGGCTGATCGGCAGGATCACTTCTCCTATCACATAGATATTCTCAACAGCGATCAAAGCATCCACATAATTTGTAACTGCTCCGCCTACCGTATTTTCCTGAGGGATCACCGCATAGTCTGAAGAACCGTTTACAACATCCGCGATTGCTTCTTCGACAGTTGTCTTCGGAATCAGATCCGCATCAGTTACAGAGAAAAACTGTGCAGCTTCTTCTGTATAAGTTCCCTGCGGACCCAGATAACTGACCGATGCATCATCTGGAATTACCGGTGTGAAAGATTCAGCGGCAGGCAGCTTCTGCTGATCAGGTGTCTGATAACTGCATCCTGCAGACATGATGCATACTGTCAGGACCAAAGGGATCATGGAAATGGTCTTCATTTTTCTCATAAGCCAAACCTCCGGGAGTCAGATCCATATTGATCTGTTTTGTTTATGATTATATTATGCGCCGTATCCGGTACAGGCAATACCGCCAGCATATTGATTCAGGCAGAAAAAACATCCGGCGCTGACCGGATGTCTTTGATCTGTCTTCAGATCGCTTCTTTTGCTTTTTTAATATATGCCAGCTGGATCATGCTGAAGGCGATCATGATCAGGCATGCAAGGAACAGGATGATCGATGTATAGGTACCGGTCAGGTCATACAGCAGTCCGACTACTGTTGTAAAGATCGCGTTGGATACAGTCGTTGTCATAGACAGTCTCGGATATACGCGGCTGTATTTTGCCGAGCCGAACATCTCTCTCGCCAGCATTGACGTTGACACGGTTCCCATAGAATAGCACATTCCGTACATGACAGCTGCCGCTACAAGAACAAAGGAATTTCTGCTGACAACGATCAGCAATGCACCGATAGCTACGATGACTGCATATATGGAAACAGAAACTCTGGAACCGAAACGGTCGATCAAAACACCGAGAATGATCTTGCCTGCTGTATTAGCGATCATGCAGGCACTGACCATCATAGCACCGGTTGCGACCATATTATAGGATTCCGCAATTCCGGAAAAATGCTGCGGCAGAGCAGATGTAGCGGCAGAGCATGCTGTATAGATCATCAGAATTACAACCATGGATACAGAGATCGTCAGCGACTCAGGTGAAGCCGTATTTGATACGCCTGTATCTTTTCTTCCGCCATAAGGTTCCATATTTTTGTAATCAGGCTTAAGCGCGATCGGGAAAATGATCGCCGGAAGATTGAAGAGCACTGTCAGTACAGCAACTACAACATATCCTGTACGCCAGCCGCTGGAAGCGATGATATTCGTCAGGATCGGTGACAGCACAGCACCAACAAGACCGGAGAAGCCCAATGCAAAACTGATCATCAGGCCATTGTTTTTATTGAACCAGTAGTTGATCATGACCGTGACTGTAACGGTTCCGATCAGTCCGGCTCCAAAGCCTCTTATTCCGTTCAAAACCATCATGACCGGAATATTCGGCGTCATAGATATTAAGAACGTCGTACATACCTGGATCAGTGTACCGGCTACAGCCATCTGTTTAAATGTAAATCTGCGGAGCAGTTTTGGAGCAAGCAAAGCTGTAAACGCCTGGACGAGATTATATACGGTCAGTGTTGCAGACACACTTCCCCTTCCTACACCGAAATCCGAAGCGATCGGGCTGAAAAACAGACCTGCAACATTGATCCCAAGTCCGATCGTTGTACCGATCAGTCCGCACCCGGCAATCACAACCATCCAGTACATTAGATTTTTGTTTTCTTTCATTTTGTAATGGTCCCCTTTCCACATTATCACAATACCATAGCAAAACCTTGAATCACCATTGATTTCCAGATCTGGAAAATATAATCTCTGTTTCTCATCCTGTATTTATTTATCATTTCCGCATCAACATAAAACCGTCTTTCAGGAAATGCTGAAATCAAAGATCCTGCAATTTTGAAACAGACTAACTAAAATCATACCATTTACTTCCTGTGGCCTTTTCGAACGATGACACTATTATCTATCGATCGGAATATCCAGAGTTCTGTTCTTCTGCCAGCGGATCACGATGATGACAGCCGCAAGTGAAAACACGATACGGCTGATCCCCGAAACAGTCCCGAGAACATGAAAGAAGGGCCCCAGATCCATCGACATCGCAAAAGCATTTGACAGTGTGTGGAGCGCGACAGGAATCGCGACAGAAAGCAGCCTGTACTTCTTCTGTTTGCTGATAAGGTATTTCCCATAGAAATATCCCATAACAACACCGAACGCAAAATGTGCGGGAGCGAGCGCTCTGGCAATGATTGAAACGATCGAAGAACCTGCTCCATATAAAACGTTCTCCAGCATTTCGAAAGTGATCCCAACAACCGCAAATACAGCAGCACAATCCATCCATGTCCGGATCATACCTTCCTTTCTGACAGCGATACGGCATGTCAGGTACTTAAGACCTTCTTCCAGCAGACCGGCACTAAAGAACATGTTTATCAAATTCGCAAAGAATGTCGGAGGGTGATTTCTTACGGTTTCCTGGGCCAGAGCGGCCAGCGCTTCTGACCCCTCTTTAGCTGCCTGCATCCATATGGAGATGTCTCTGAATACACCGAACCTGATCATCATGATAATTCCGCCGATCGGAAATGTGAGGATCGTTGCAAGCAGAACACTTACAGTTCCCGCGATCACCAGGCGCAGCACTCCTCCCTTTGGAAACGGGTCGTTCTTTTTATTCTGCAGGATCAGCCAGTAAAGAAAGAACGAAACAGCAAGACTGAAAAGTATCATATAAACTCCTTCTAATCATTATCAGAAAACGGTATGTTTTAGCATGACTGACCGTATTGAGTCACTTACGAAATAGAACTCCGGATGACCTCAGTTCACTCGGACCGGATCACTCCGCTTTTGATCCGTTATCTTCCATGACTCTGGCGGACCTTTTTTTTTGTAAGCAATACCGCCAGGATGCCTCCGATAACTGCCACGCACATTGCCGCATAGAAGTTGGCAGTGTAACCGGCTGTCAGGTTGACATGCTCTCCTGTTCCGCCGAACCGGTCAATGATCATTCCTGCGATCACCGGTCCGACAAACATTCCGGCTCCGTAAACTGCCTGATAGATCCCCATTGCCGCGCCCCGTCTGGCATTTGGAACGGTTTCGATCGCGCTTGCCATCGTCAGCGGCATGATCAGTCCGACTCCTGTACCAAGAAGGACCTGTACTGACAACAGAGAGAACATGGAATCAGTTCTCGGATAAAGAAAGCACGCTGCTGCCATGGCCGCAAACCCGGCCGCAAGAACAGACCTTCTGCCGAATTTCGGCGCAAAAACCGTACCTGAAAAGCGGGAAACGATCGTATTGGGAAGCAGGTTTGCTACAGAAAGATATCCCAGCTGGGCAGTCATCATACCGATCACGTCCCTTGCCCAGTTCTGGACAAACCCCTGTACGGTCATCCATACAACAAGCTGATAGATCGTCGCAAGAACAGTACCGCTGATCAGCTGAATGTTTCTTGTCACTTCCAGGAAGCCTTTGATCGTGATCGGATCTCCGGTCGGAGGCTGGTCTTTGACTTTGGACATTATGACAAGTCCGGCAATCCCTGCTGCGGCTGCCAGCAGGAACGCCCAGATCTCTCCGATATTTCCAGCAAGCTGTGCACCCAACAGCATTGCAATGATCTGTGACCCGCATTGCGGTACGATCACCCGGCTCATTGCTTTCGCCACCTGATCTCCCTGATAGCTGGACGCATAAAGAACAGAAAAATTTACCCATGTGGCAGCTGTCATTCCCGACATACCGCGGAATATGAGAACTGCGTATGCCAGTCCTTCCGGGATATGTTCCCTTCCGGCGATCAGTGCGGTCAGTGCAAGTCCCGCTGAAGCGGCGATCGAAACAGCAAAGCCGATCATCACAAACAGCTTCCGCTTTTTAATAGCATCCGACAAAATGCCGAGCGGGATCCTGAGGATCATCTGTGTCAAACCATAACTGCCTACGATCATGCCGGCAAGTGTTTTTGCGGCACCCAGTTTATTGGTCACATAGGTAGTCAGGAATGAAGGATATGTATAGACAGAAAACCAGAACAGGAAAACTGCCAGGAATAAATATCTTTCATTCTTTTTTTCCATTTACATAACTCCAATACCTATTGATAAGAACAATTTCATGTCATTACGTGCCAAAGATTCATTTATGAACTTCTGAATGTTTCAAACATGATTGATCGAAGATTTTAAATATTATATCCATGACTTTCAAAACGTATCAAGCAATCAGCACACACCTGAAAATGCTGCAGCATGCCTTCCTGACATTACATTCAGCCTCAAAAAAACAGCCCTGGACTATACGGTAAAACATGACCGGTCTTTCAGTAAATGGAAACGGAACTCATCAAGCAGATATTATTCGATATAAAGACTTTTTTAACTGTGTTTTGTTCAGTCTGGAAGTTTCCTGCGTTATGCGGACTGATATAATTGAGACAGATCATATTGCGCAATAAGGAGATCATTATGGAAATCAGAAAAGCTGCCGAACCCGTCATCCGGAAACTGTATCCGAAGACTTCACATATGGAACTGACACTCGGTATCCTTCAGGATGGGAATACACAGATCATTCATCTTGACCCCCAGCAGAACGAGTCCGATGAAACACTTACGTATCCGGTCGGTTCTATCTGCAAGACTTTTACCGCTTCCCTGCTCGCGAAATATGTGTCAGAGGGAAAAGCGGATCTGATCGATCCACTTTCCGCATATATCAGCGGTCTGCCTGATCAGTATTATCCTTCTCTTCGCCGCTTGCAGTTCATTCCTCCGGATACGGCGGAAAACCTTTCACAACAGTGGAAACACTGTTAAGACTTGCAAACATGAACAAACCGGACGGTCTTCTGCATGTCAATCCGTTCCGCGGTACGCTTGATGAAGAAGTCATGCTGAAGCTGATCAGAGAGACAAAGCTGCAGGATAAAGAATATAAATTTGAGTATTCCAATCTTGCCTATGGGATCCTTGGCTATATCCTGGGTATCATCGGAGGAGAGAATTACTGGGATCTGATGAATGACTATGCACAGAACGACCTCGGGCTCAAAGATACCATGATCGGAAACGTAACACTGACCGGATATGACAAAAAGGAAAATCCCTGTTCCTGCTGGAAATGGGAGAAAAGCGATGTCATCATGTCTGCAGGCGCACTGAATTCTACTGCTGCGGATATGCTGAAATACGCCTCGATCCAGATGGATGAAAACAGGCCTTATCTGGATCTTTGCCACCAGGTGCACGGACATGGTGAAAAAGACTTCAAGAGCGGTCTGGCATGGCGTCTGACCGATGACGGGATCTCCTGGCATACAGGCAGTGCCGGTGCATTCAGTGCATGGCTCGGCTTATGCCGCAAAAACAAAACAGCGGTCTTTATCGGCACAAACTATGCCCTGCTCAAGGTAGAAGAACCTGGCCTCGAACTCTTGAGAAGTTTCTGAACAAAACAACAGCTTATAAACATTGAAGGCGGGATCTGCCGCCTTCATTTATTTATCCGGAACGTTTGAATCAACAGGGAAAATTCCTAATCGCCTCACTTGCTATTCTCAACACAGAGCATCTTCTATGTCGACCGCGAACAGATCTTACACAAGAAATACCAGAGCGTACGCGATCAGGAACTGACCGCCGTAATAGGACAGGTAATTACTGATGATATAGGGAGCTGTATCCTTCCCTTTTCCGAAATATGTACCGCTCAGGATCAGGTCCGAAACAGCGAACAGTACGCTTCCAGCAAAGAACAGCAGAAGTGTCCAGCCGCCTTCTGACAGAAGAAGACCGCCTGATACAAATACACTGGAAAACAGCAGAAATCCATATGCCAATACCACAGGCTTCATTTTTCCATAGACAAGCTTCATCGGTCCTTCAAGAACAGAAACAAGTCCTGCGGCAATTGCGGCCAGCACAAATGACAAAGGAAGATATTTACCTGTGCCGTACTGCAGAAGCAGTCCGGTCACATAAAGGATATGTCCGATCCCAAATGATATAAAACCCGCATATGTAAATGGTTCATCATGCAGAGGAAATACATATTTGAGATCGAGCCAGATATCCCCGAGCAGACCGCATACCAGTCCAAGGATCACAAACATCGGCATTTTACCGGAAGCTCCTGCCGAAACTGCGACGGCAATGAACAATACGGAAACGATGCTTTTTCTAAATACTGCCTTCAGTGTATATCCTCTCAGCTTCTCGGGGATATAGAACGCAAGTGCTATAAGCCCAAGAATCAGGAAAATCATGCTCATGATACAGTCCTCCTATGCCGTTTTCCGGCATTCCTTTTGAACACAGATCGGGCATGCCGGCAAAACCAGCCATGTTGCAGGTGAACAGTTTCGTCCGGCTGACATTGATTCAGTCCGGGAACAGGATCTGTTTTCCCCTCAGGATCAATGAATTACATCTTAACGATCTTACGCAGTGTATTGGCTGTCCTGATCGTGATCATCTCCCCGATCCCGGCTTCTGCTGTTCTTTTCCACCAGTTTGCTTTCGCATATTTCTGTCTGTCAAATGACCAGAACACAGCATTGCCGGAGATCTGTATCTGTTCCAGACCTTCTGTCGGCGCACCGATCTTCTTACAAAGCTCCTGCACATCCGCGGGCGGGATCACAAAGATCAGATTGTCATAAATGTTTTTGTCATCTGTTCCCCACCAGTCCGGTGCTTTATCCAGCAGGCTTTCAAGTTCATCGCATCCGATGACAAAAACCGGGATCTTCATTGCAAAGCGCCTGTCCAGCATCATCTTTATGTTTTCCGTCAGGACAGTTTCATTCTCTTCATTGGATGAAAAAATAACATTGCCGCTGTTGAGATGCGTAACAACGTTCTCATATCCGAGTTCTTCTACTGCAGGTTTCAGATCGGCCATTGCGATCCTGTTTCTGCCGCTGATATTGATGCCTCTCAGCAGGGCAATAAACCTCTTCATCCTGTACCTCATCAAATGATCATCTTTTCTGTACTGATATTTACAGCCGTTTCTTTATATTCATTATACCTGTATCGGTAAGGTTATTCCCATCAATAAGCAAAATGAAAAAAGGTCTCTTGCCAGTGATGACTGACTGGCTGAGACCTTATCAAGTTTTATACGACGATCGTTTTTGACTCACTTCAGACAATTTGGACCGTCTTTACAGAACATTTTCACCATGTCCAGCATACCGGTTTACGACTTCTTTCATCACGGTTTTAACCGGTACCTGAGTATGATCCGGTGCAGCTCCTCATCCGTTCTTTGCATCAAGATCAAGAATATCCTCGTAGATCTTCCCTTCCGGGTTCACCTTGGCATAGTACTCAACATACTGTCCCCTCAACATTCTCGGAAGCCATAAAGGATAATCCATACTCATCAGGTCATAGTCCAGTTTTTTCAGCGGGACCCAGATCGGTTTTTTACTGCCCCCTTCTTTTAACGTACCGGAAAACTCCCTTGCGATAAAAATATAGAAGCGGACATTCGTATCAGGCATCTGGAAATTCAATCTTCCCATGTAGTCAGGTCTTTCGCAAACAATGCCTGTTTCTCTTTTCAGGGCATTCGATGCAGTTTTGTATTTGTCACTCCGTGCATTGATCGCCCCGATCACACCGGAATGCTTGCCGGGACTTTTGGGCATATTGAGATTATCGATCAGCAGAACGTTTGACTTTTCATCAAACGCGAACACCAGCACATATTCCCTGTCCGGTTTCCAGCCCTGCCAGTCTTTCTTTTTTTCTTCTGTTTCCCTGCGGTACTGTTCATCCGGACTCAGTTTGACCGATTCAGGGTGGATCTCCTGGTAACAGGAAGCACACAGATGTTCATCCATCGATAGAAATTCCGATATGCTGAGTGCTTTCCCGCAGTTAACACAATGAGTCCTGAATGGAAATACGGTACTTCTGAACATAATACCCAGGGCAAGCAGTACAGCCGGTACGATCAATGCCATGCTCATAGGCAGACGGTTTACATAGATCAGATAATAATCGATCCAGATCAACGCCGAAGCAAGTGTAATGATCAGCACTGCCTTTGCCTTTTTTCTGCTTTTCGCTCCTGACTTTAACAGACTGAAGAGCAGCAGGCCTTCAAAAAACAGAAAGATAATATAGCTTTCAACAACATTTTTTACAAAGACCTGCATCATTTCTCCTCTTACGCTCTAAGTTACTTTTCGTTATTCAATGACCATGACTGAAACACCGTCGGGAATAGCAGTTATTGTTGCATTCTTATTTCCAACGATATCTTCAGCAACTGCCATAGCTTCTTCCAGTGTATGTACCGGGATCATATGCAGTCCTCTGACCATCTCATCCGGTGCATCGGATATGTAGACGACTTTTGCCTTCTGCAGTACGCGGATAAAGATCTGTGTCTGCCACTGATCAGGTACGGTTTCATTTCTGCCTCTGGACAGGAAGAGTGCCAGTGTCTTTTCGATATCCGGCTCATCTGCCATCTGATGATAGAAATGCTCACCGCCGTGACCGTCATTGCTCTTAGCCATCATGATGATGACGCCGCCCTTCTTAACAGTAGCTTCTGCTGCTGTCATACCTTTGACTGCCTGGTAGATATTCTGATCAAGCGGGTAACCGCCGTTTGTGGTAATAACGATATCAGCCGGTTTCGCATCGACTTTGCAGAGTGAAGAAAGGAAGTCACACCCTACTTTATGTGCTTCTTCCAGATCTCCGGCAACAGCGAATATAGCTTCTTTTTCTGCGTTGATGACAACATTGCAGATAAATGCAAGCTTTGCAGTCCTTGCTGCCCAAACCATATCTTTATGGATCGGATTGCCTTCAAGGATACCGGTACGTGCATGCGGGTCTGCAATGAATTCCGAGCAGTGGTTCGCCATGACAGTTACCCTGGAAGCGATTCCCGGAAGAATGGATTTTCTTGCGCCTGAGAATCCCGCAAAGAAATGCGGTTCGATAAATCCTTCAGAGCATACCAGATCGGCATCTACTACAAGCTTGTTGATGATGAGTTCGCCGCCGCTGGGTAATGTTCCGATATGCACAAGCGGTGATTCGTCACAGTCATGCACAACGATCTTTTCTTTGGCAACGATCTCTTCGCCGAACTTGCTGATCAGTTCTTCTTTTGTGGTTCCGCGGTGACAGCCGGTACTGATGAGGATCGTGATATCAGCATCCGGATTTCCTTCACGGATCTCTCTCAGCATAGGCGGAACGATCACTTTGCTGGGTACGGGTCTTGTATGGTCGGAAGCGATCAGGACGACCTTATTCTTCCCCTTTGCAAGTTCCGAAAGCCTGGGACTTCCGATCGGGTTCGCCAGTGCTTCTTCGACCAGAGTCAGAGGATCTTTTTCAGCCACATAGTGGTGAAGATTTGATACGAGAACCCCCTGAACTCTTTCATCTGAAAAATCATAGTCAATGAATTCTTTTCCGTAAGGGAATGATATTTTCATATTTACCTCCAATGGCAATGATTGAAAACATGGACCAAATTACTTTGGTGAAGACTGCCGGCCTTCAGGCACAGCAGCCTTCGTGTATTTTTCTAAAAGAAATTCAATTGAACTGCGGTTTATTCGCTGTCGTCTTCTGAAGCAAGAGGAAGGTCATAGTTGATCAGACCCTTCTTCTCTTCATACTTGTAAAGAGCATTGACAACGAAAGGTGTCAGCAGAGCTGTAACGATAACGGAAGCAGCGCACTGTGCTGTTGCTGCAGCAGCATACGGTTCCCATGTTGCGTCAACAGCTGCGATCGCAGCAGGTGTTGCAACAGAGTTGCCTGCAGATGTACCAATAGCGGCACCGACTGCACAGCTTCTTCTGTTTTCTTTCTTAACCAGCAGTTTGTAAATGAAATAAGAAGGAATACCTGTCCACAGCACTGTCAGGACACCGAGGAGGATACCCGGAATACCGGCTGTGATCAGAGTCTTGAAGTTCATACCTGCACCCAGCGGGAATGAGAACAGGAAGATGGAAATAAGCATGCCGGGTTTTAAGAAATCACGGAGCTTATTATCAAGGTTGCCAAGGATCATACCGACGATGATCGGGAAAATGCAGGCGATCAGAGTCTTGATCGGAATATTGGCAACACCGGTCAGACCCATAAACAGCATTTCAAAGAAAGGTCCGTCATTCGAAGAAATGATCGCAACAGCACCAACGTCAGTTTTTGTGCCGTATTTCGTAGCAAGAGCAGTGTAAAGACCGCCGTTGGAGTTGGACATGCAGCCGATCAGAGCAAGCGGTGTCACACCGAGAACCACTGCACCGGGACCGCCGATCTTGGCAAGAATCACACCAAGCGATACGCCAAATAAGACTTTGCTGGTATTCAGGACAAGACCTTTGTAGAGTGACTGTCCGGCACTTTTGAACTGAATCTGTGCACCGGAGCAGAAGAACAACGCCGCGATCAATGCATTTGCGCCGTTCTTAAACAGGGCTGTTGTGAAACTTCCGATTTCGAGGAAGTCCGGGAATAAAGAGTTGACGATAACACCCAGGAACAGAGGAACGACCATAAGTCCTCCGGGGATCTTGTTGATTGTGTCCAGAATAGGAATGTTGCCCAGTTTACTCTCTTTCATACTCTATCTCCTTAATAAACATTATGAAATAAGATAAGAATGGATGAACTATTTTTAATATATACACATAAGTAAAGGGCATCAACTGTTGTGACCGACAAATAACCTGTCAAATTCATCTTTACGATCATAAAAAAATCATGTCAGAAATAATCCGGCGTTTAGTTACATTATCTGAGCATGACTTTTTACGATTTCTCCATATTTAAAATATCGGATTATTTAATCGAAATATTTGTTTCTCCGTGCATTCAATCACTTGGAAACAACATCTGCGCAAGATGTGATGCATCAGCTCCGCCGAGCTGAAGACCTTCATAACAGTAATGGCAGTAACATACAACTTTGCAGCCGTTAAACTGACGGCAGTACTCCTGCATTTTTTCTTTCTGCTCTTCAGGTGAATGAGGAATAAACTTTCCGGCCGCTCCCTCCACATAGTGCTTCGGTGCCAATACAGGATTTCTCGGAGGCTGGGCTCGATACAGAGAAGCACCGCAGAAATCCGTACTCTCTCTGTTTTCCTGTATCTCCATCACTTCAATATTCATCTTTGCCAGCAGACTGCGGACAGCATCTTGTTCATCCCGGCGGTCTTTTGCACGCCAGCAGTCCTGAACATATGCCTTAAGGCCATGATGATCCGGGAAAGAGAATAACGGGTCGGAATCGATCAGTTCCCACAGAGAACGGACCTGAACACCGGGACGCATCTCTTCGATGATATTGCTGCAGTTGTGACAGAGTGAGAAGACTTGATCTCCTTCCTTGAAAACACAGGAATCAGGAAGTCTGCTCCAGCATTCCCTGAGTCTCCCCTCCGGCATTTTTTCTTCAAACTCACGTATCTTGTATTTGGGAATACAGCAGCGCACTACAGTAAAACCGTAACGGTCCTTTATGTAATCCTGAATTCTGAGACTTAATTCAGGAAACTGAGAAGTGAAAACACAGCTTGCAATATAATACTGAGCCATAGCAGTTTGTTCCTCCATGTTATTTAATCCATATGACAGCTTTAATGAGATCTTTCAGCAGTGTCTTTCCACAGTCAGTCTGCAGAAGATCAACTATATCTGCCTTTATATTACTGCAGGAGATATCCGATTCAAAGGAATCTGCTATAAAAAAGCTGATGGCGGATCACGAAAAACCGGATAGTTCTGTTTGAAAAAGAAAAAGCCGGGATCACCGGCCATCAATTATGCTGATTCTCTGAACGATTGAACTGAGCAGACACTGCTCAGCGGATGAACTGTTTTTCAGCGACAGGATGATTCCTTGCAAGTTCTTCTGTATCATTACTCTCGTCGTATCCGTCATATGGTGCTTCCGGATCATGGACAAGATTTCTGTCTTTCCAGATGCAGAGTCTGTCTCTGTGAGCAAATGCCATAAATCTGTCCGAAGTCCATCCGGTATGACCGGTAATGATCTTCGGGTAAAGGTTTCTTTTTACAAGGAGATGTTCCAGTTTCGCAAGGGACTTTACAGCAAGGTTATTGTCCTCTGCCAGCATGGCGATAAAGCTGTATCCTCCGTCGGCTCCAAACCAGATGGTATCACCGGTAAACAGATACTCGTCATCGATCAGATAGACCATATGCCCCCAGGTATGTCCGGGTACAAGAATGCACTCGATCTTAATATGATCAATGTAGAAGATCTCGCCATCCTTCAGCAGCACTTTTTCGTTGGATGTGCGGATCCTGGAAAGTGCAAATGTCCTGTGCATGACCATACGTTTCTCTTCACCGGTCAGATATCTGTTTTCGATTTCACCTATATACAGCTTTGCGTCTTTGAACAGCAGATCACTGTCATCCTCCACGGCACCGACATGGTCTGTGTCCTGATGTGTGATCAGGATATGCCTGATATCTGAAGGATCAAGATCAAGCCATGCCATCTTTTCTTTCAGACGTTCATAATTGTATCCGGCATCGATCATGATGGTCGTTCCTTCTTTGGTATAAAAGAAGATATTGGCCACGTATTCCCGAAGGCATTTTACCCGTTCATCGATCACTCCGGTCTGTGCCGGCTTGAAGATCTCCGTCCCCCGGAACAGATAAGACATAAAAATTTCCTGTCCTTTGGAATCGGTTTTTGACATCAGATCATTTCCTTCCTACCAGCAGCCTGGACCCGCCAAGCATCAGAACATTGGCTTCCATCGGATTCTTAAAGAATTCCCTTCTTGTGTCGATCAGACGTACTTCTTCATAGCCCATGTTCTTCAGTTTCTTTACAAAAGAAGTCATATCTCCGTATCGTGACTCACTCATGAGATCGTGGATCGCAAACGTTCCTCCTTTTTTCAGAACACGCAGTGTTTCCACCAGAAGATCCTGTTTGTTCTTTCCGGAAATGTTGTGATACACGTAGTTGCTGGTAACTGCGTCAAATGACTCATCCGGATAATCCAGTTTAACAGCATTGCCTTTCTCAAAGCGGACGTTATTGACACCTTCAGTCTCTGCATTGTCAATGCATACCTGCCTGCTGAAATCCCTGTATTCCATTCCCCAGGGATCGATGCCGGTTACTGTCGCCTCCGGATTGCGTTTTGCAACTGCGATCGTCAATGCACCGCTTCCGCATCCCACATCCAGACATGTTCCTCCTTCCGGAAGATTCACATATTCCGCAATTCCCTCAATGATATCTCTGGAAAGCTGCCGTTTTCCTTCATAGGAAAAGGCTGATCTTGCTGCATAGCTGTAGACTGTCCAGATGCCTGCTGCACCGGCACCTGCTTTCAGCAGAATTGAAAATGGTTTTCTGTAAGGCAGATCCGACCTGGAAACAACAGCGTCTGCTGCAGCCAGCAGCCCGGCTCCGAACGCACCGCCATAAACCATCTCAGCAGGCATCCAGTTGGCATAATCAGGTTTAGTACTCATTTTGAAACTCCTCCTAATCTTTTTTCTCTTTTTGATGCAATCGCATGGCTGAGTGCCATAACGGGATGATGGAATATCATCCTGGGCCCGCTCCAGCGCATGACAGTTCTTATCTTTTCACGCATTTCCGGCTGATAGCAGTGCACCGTACAATTGGAACAGAATGTCTTTGTTTCCATAAACGGGCAGAGATCACTGCGCTTCCATGCATAATCGCACAGTGCACGGCATTCATCACACATCTCTTGTCCGTCCGCTGCATGATGATGCCCGTGACAGTACAGGACGATCATTTCCTTTACGATCCTTTTTTCCTTTTCACGTTTACCTGCTGTATCGTTCATGAGATCCTTCCCTGTGACATGGGATACACCTGATCGGCGATCCGCATGGTTGACAGACGATGTGAAACGATCACGATCGATCTCTTTTCTTTTTCCTGATACAGCGCCTTCAGTACGATTGCTTCATTCAGGCTGTCGAGATTGCTTGTCGGCTCATCCAGCAGGATCAGTTCTGCTTCGTGCAGAAATGCCCTTGCCAGTCCCAGCCTCTGCCGTTCACCTCCGGAGAGAGCTCTTTCTGGACCGATCACTGTATCATAACCTTCCGGCAGGGACATAATGAATTCATGCAATGAAGCTCTTCTGCAGGCATCTTCTACTTCCTGTAAAGACGCGTCAAGTTTTCCGATCCTGACGTTATTGGCGATCGTATCTTTGAACAGGACCGTATCCTGCGTCATATAGCTTTCCATGTTTCTCAGATTTACAGTATTGATCTTATCAATGTCTGTCCGGAGATCATGATATGACCGCTCTTTGCTTTCCAGAAACGCATCAGCAGTTTCAGCAGCGTGGATTTGCCGCTGCCGCTCTTTCCTGAAATCCCGGTAATACCCTTTTCGGGTATATCCAGAGAAACATTCTCCAAAACTGTTTCCCCGCCATAAGAGAATGAGACATTGTCTGCCTTGGCACCGTTCCATGATATTTCCGGATAACCGCTGATCTCTTCTGTCTCCGGCAGTTCATCAATCAGAGCCAGTACACGCCCGCCCGCCGCTGTCGTATTCTGCAGGGTCGTACCAAGCGCTGCCAGAGCACTTACAGGTCCATAGGAGGACATCAGTGCAGTAAGCGGGATCAGGAATCCTTCAAATGTGACTGATCCGTTCCGGTACAGGTATACAGAGAGACACAGCATCAGCAGATTGAAGATCAGGATCAATGTATTTGCCAGAGCGGCATTTGTACCTGTCAGCCTGTTCAGCTCACCCTGATCTTTTGAAAGTTCAGCGGTTTTTTCACTGATCTCCTTCAGACGGTGCTCTCCGTCATGATATTGAAGTGTCGTATCGATCCCGCGAATGCTTTCCAGCATATGAGCTGCCAGATCTCCTGCTTTTCTTCTCAGATCATCTCCAAGTGTTCCGCTGCGCTTCGAGATCCATGCCGGAAGCGCTATGCCGATGCACAGATATGCACATAAGGCAAGCAGACCCTGCAGCGGATGATAATGGCCGATGAAAAGAACCATGATCGTTTCCGTTACCAAAGCAATGCAGATCGGTGAGATCGTATGTGCATAGAAGACTTCCATCAGCTCAACATCCGACGTGATCAGGGAAACCAGATCACCGCTGTCCCTGCCTTCCAGTCTGGCAGGACAAAGTCTGCGCAAAGCCTGAAATACACGGTCACGTACAATGGCGAGAAGCGTAAATGCAATATAATGGTTCGTTCTCTGCTCGCTGAAGCGGCATACCGCTCTGACAACAGCGAGAACAGGCAGGATGATCATGATCGTCCTGAAAGAAAGCGGGGAACCTTCGCCAAGTACAGCGAGAATACCCCATACGCCGAGGATCGGAATCATCTGTGCAGCCATGAATCCAAAAGTTCCCAGCACAACAGCCAGCACCATGAACCATCTCAGGGGGTCAACAAGCTTCAGCATTCTCAGAAGAACGGTAATTTTATTCTGCTTCATGTCCGTTCTCCTTTCCGAAGTTTTCAAGTTCCTGCTGGGTATTCCACAGATTCCTGTAAACCGCACAATGTTCGAGCAGTTCTTTGTGAGTACCCTCTCCGGCAATCGTTCCATGTTCCATACAGTAGATCCTGTCTGCCCCGGTCACATTTGCCAGACGATGGGTGATCATAATGATCGTCTTACGACTCCGCATCTTACTGATCTGATCAAGAATCGTTTCTTCACTTTCAATATCGATATTGCTGGTAGCCTCATCGAAGATCCATACAGGAGAATCATGCAGGATCGCTCTTGCCAGCGCCAGGCGCTGCCGCTGTCCTCCCGAAAGATTCTCCGCATTTTCCTTCAGCTGTGCATCAAGTCCTCCGTTCTGCCGGAAGTATTCCCCGATCCCGCACTGATCAAGCACATTCATGATCTTATCATCCGAAGCACCGTTACGGGCAACGATCAGATTCTCCCTGAGTGTGCCTTTGAAGAAGACGCTGTCTGACCCGATATAAGTCAGATGATCAAACAAACTGTCTTCCCTGATCTCAGAGATCTTCTTTCCTCCGATCGTCAAATCACCTGTTTGAAGTACATTTCTTCCCATCAGCAGGCCTGCGATCGTTGACTTGCCGCTGCCGCTTTCACCGACGATACCGGTAAAGCTTCCTTTCGGAAATGTCATGGATATATCATGCAGCACTTCCTGATCGTCATTGTATGAAAAAGAAACACCTTGCAGTCCTATATCTCCTGCATCTGAAGGGATGATCTCAGTTTTTACAGGAGGTTCTTCTTCATTCAGAAAACGGAATATCCGGTCACTTGCGGCCATCCCGTTCATTGCAACATGGAAATAGCTTCCGAGCTGGCGCATCGGCAGGAAAAAGTCTGCAGACAGAAGGATCATAAACAGGCATCCTGCGATTCCTATCGTATGAGCACAGAAAGCACGCAGTGCCATGATGATGCCGAGTGCTGCTCCGCCATACGCGAAGAAATCCATGATAATAATGGAATTCAGCTGCATGGTCAGGACCTTCATGGTGATCCTGCGGAAGTTTTCTGATTCCTCATTCATCTGTTCATTTTTGAAGGCATCTGCCTGATAGATCTTCAGCGCAGTCATTCCCTGCAGATTCTCCAGAAACGTGCTTCCGAGCTTTGCATACTGGTCCCAGTATCCTGCCAGCAGTTTTTTTGCGATCTTCTGGACCATCATGATAGCACCCGGAATCAAAGGAACGCATACAAGCAGCACTGCCGCTGCTTTCCAGCTTCCGGCAATACCAAACAGCAGGAAAAGTGTCAGCGGTGCCAGAAATGCATAGAAAAACTGGGGAACATACTGTCCGAAATAGCTTTCCAGCTGATCGGTCCCCTCTACCGATTCCTGCACGAGTTCTGCTTCTTCCACATGCGCACGATAACCGGATCCAAGCTTCAGAAGCTTTTCATAGATCTTTTCCCGCATGATCCGCTTGATCGTTCTGGATGCCAGCCAGCTCATCCGCACTGAACTTCTGCGCGCATAAAAGCGGACTGCCATCGTCACGATGACGATTAGGAAGCTTTTTATCAGGAAGTCAATTGCCAGTGTATTCTGATACAGACGCTCACAGATCACTGCGATCACAGCGATCATCAGCGCATTCATCATCAGCTCACACCATTGCAGGATAACGTTCCGGATGATGTACTGTCTGCTTTCCGGACACATTTCCATTAATCTGTGATCAAACATAAAATGAAACTCAAGCCTTTCCTGCATACGAAACCGTATGTCAGTTTAATGAACCCGGATAACACACTGATTCTCCCAGGCTGTCTTCATCCAGCAGATCAGTCATGGAATGAAGACTGACTGCCAGAGTGGAAATATTATGAAGCCAGGCCGCGGATGCTGCAGGAAGGATACCGGCTGCTCCGGATACGATCAGTGCTGTATTAAATGCCATGATAAAACGGTAATTCCGGTGTATTCTCTGGTCCAGACGGTCGGAAATATCCTTCAGTACGATCAGCGCATTCAGATCGTCGTCTGCTATTGTCACATCAGCGATCTCTCTGGCAATCGCCGCACCGTCACTGACTGCGATACCGCAGTCCGCCTCGGAAAGTGCCGGAGAATCATTGATGCCATCCCCCAGCATAATGACTTTCCTGCCATGTGCATGTTCCTCTTTGATAAATGCTGCTTTGTCTTCCGGCAGTACTTCTGCCTGCCACCTGTCTACACCGGTCATAGCTGCCACTGATGCGGCTGTACGCAGGGAATCACCGGTCATCATAACGGTACTGCAGATCCCTCTTCTCTTCAGCGTCCCGATCACTGCAGGTACTTCCGGACGGATCGGATCTTCAATGCAGATGACTGCCGCAAGTTTTCCGCCTACCGCCAGATACAGATGACTGAAGCTGTCAGGGATCTGTTCAAACTTTTTCTTTTCCCGTGCAGGGATCTTTACACCTTCATCTTCGAACACGAAATGCCTGCTTCCGATCACAGCTTTCTGTCCGTCGATCGTACTGGCAATTCCATGGGCAACGATATATTCAACTTTTGTGTGCCGTTCTGCATGCATGAGTCCGCGGTTTTCCGCTTCAGCAACTACGGCATTTGCCATAGAGTGCGGATAATGCTCTTCCAGACAGGCTGCCAGTCTCAGCATTTCATTCTCATCATTTTTGCCGAAAGGAATGACCATAGCGACTTTTGTCCTTGAATAAGTCAGTGTTCCAGTCTTATCAAATACGACTGTTTCTGCTGCGGCTATATTTTCCAGGAACTGTCCGCCCTTGACCGAGATCCTGTGACGTGCGCATTCCCGCATCGCTGAAAGAACGGAGATCGGAATGGAAAGCTTCAGAGCACAGGAGTAGTCTACCATCAGAACCGCAAGTGCTCTTGCTGTATTGCGGGTCAGCAGATAAGTGATGATCGTACCGGCAAAGGAATACGGCACAAGCCTGTCAGCCAGATGGATTGCTTTTGCCTCGGTCTCCGATTTCAGCTTTTCCGATTCTTCGATCATCTTTACGATCCGGTCATATCTGCCGCTCCCGGCTGTATTGGTTACACGGATCCGGCATTCACCTTCCTCGACGACAGTGCCGGCATAGACCGGCGATCCCGCTTCTTTCGGTGAAGGAACGGATTCACCTGTCATAGATGACTGATTGACAGTCATTTCTCCGGATACAACGATGCCGTCCAGGGGAATGGTATTGGACGAATGAACGACCATGATATCGCCTTCATGTACTTCACTGACATTCATTAGTATCTGTTCGCCTGATCCATCCAGTATCCACACTTTATCGATATTCAGCGCCATGGATCTTGCCAGGTCATCGACAGATTTCCGGTGCGTATAATCTTCCAGGATCTCACTTAGTCCAAGCAGGAACATGATCGATGAAGCTGTCGCAAAATCACCTGTAAATACTGATACTCCGATCGTCGTTCCGTCCAGTACAGGCACCTCGATCCTGCCTTTAACCAGTGTCTTCAATCCGTTCCACACATATGGGACTGCATTCAGGACAGTCACTGCATTCCGGATCGGAACAGGCAGAAACAGTTTCTTAAATACACGCCTGGTACAATGCCAGAAAACTTTTTCTTCAAAGTCTCTTGTCAGTTTCCTGCCGGACAGATCCGCTTCATCCGCTGTATATTCCTCAAAATGAAAAACCGATAAAGCATGCAGTATTTCCTCACTGTCCGCATGGAAGCAGATCACAGCATTTCCGGTCCGTTCACTGACCCGTATACTGCTGACTCCCCTGATACCCATCAGATATTTTTCAAGAATACATGCCTGTTCGGGCGTTATAAAAGCCTGCCCGACATGTACACGCATCCTGTCTTCAGACATATGCTGAATGACACATTTCATCGGTCTTCACCTCGCAGTTTCTGTTTTCATGAATTGCTGCTCAGGCAGCATCTTCAATCACTTTTTCAGCTTCTTCCCGTTTTCTGTCTTCATTGATCTGACGGGCATCAGCCGCAATATCTCCGGCATTTTCACGCAGTTCGTCAACGATACGAAGCGTTTCATCAGCGCATCTCATTCCTGCCGCAGTGATCTTCGTATATACCTTTTTTGCGTCCTTTGATGCCAGTACTTTCAGACCTGCTGATCCAAGCAGGAATCCATATGCAAGAAATCTAGTTTTTGTCCAGTTCATACTCCATCTCCATAAACAATTCTGAAAATAACCTATTAGTTTATACTAACTAACTAATAGGTTATTCATTTCGATCTGATTTGTCAATGATCCGTAGGACATCAAAGCATACAGTTATCCATAAAAACGTTTTCTTAGGTCAGCCGCCGAATAACAGCACAGTCAGCCCTGCGGTGACTGCCGACCCTGCGATCCAGATGAGTGTCAGGATCCCCCGTTTTTTCAGGACCTGCGGCCATGTCTGCACAAACGGGATCCCCTCCATACCCGGTATGACCCAGAATCTGCTGTGTCCGACCCAGAGACGGTCGATCACGATCCCGTCATACCAGTTCATGACTTCGAGAAACAATAACGAATTTAGATACGCAGTCTGAAATGTCCTTATCCCGTTCCATATCCCGATGATGAACAGCAATAATACAAGCATTACCAGAACAAACGGGATCATAAAATGTTTTCTTTTTCTTCTGACGGTTTCACGATCAGTTAAGCCCAGTTCAAAAACTTTTTCCCGGACCGGTCTGGGATAAAAGTACAGTCCGTTCAGGGCATCGTTCCCAACAGCGAGCTTTACCATCAGTGTAAAAACAGCACAGTATATGACAAGCTGAATGATGATCATGTGACAGACTCCTTATTCTGCTGTCCTTCGGCTATATAAATGATATAGATTACAGCTGTATTGATCAGACCGTGATGTCTGATCCGGGTATTTCTTAAGGATCATATTGTCTTCATTTTTCAAGTTTATAGAGACCGGCAGTCTGATTTGAGATCAGAACAGAAAGCATGACACCGACCACAACTGCAGCTGGAAGCACCCATGACGGACTGACCGCCATCAGTGTATCGGCATATCCCGCAGGCATTTCTTCAACAGCGCATTCATACGTATATGCACGGTTGAACCATATCTGTCCATAATATCCAAAACTCGAAAATGTCATCAGTGCTGCAGCGATCACATCACCCTTCCAACTGTATCTGAAAACTGCCCGGATCACTTCTGCCAGAACTGTGATAATGACCAGAGGAATCACATGCCATGCCGAGGCATCCTGTATCACAAGAAGCAGGATCAGCAGACCCAGGAACAGGATGACCGCTGTTCCCGGTGCCTTCATCTGTCTGAATGCAGAAATAACAACTCCTGACAGCAGGATTCCTGCTGTGATCTGATAACATACAAAGAAGACCGGATGGATCGCACCTGTGAAGCAGACGACTGCTGTTATGACAGAATAAAGCACTGCATACAGTACAATTCGCAGAATATTCTTTTTGTTCATTTTGTTTATTCTTCCCCTATCCTAAATACTCCAGTCTGCGCTGGCGCTCTGGAGCAGTGTCATCCGTCTGAATATACCGTTTTCTTTTGCAAGCAGTTCATCGGGACTGCCTTCCTCAGCAACTTTCCCTTCAGAAAGGACTACGATCTTGTCAGCGGCCTCTACTGTGCGCATGCGGTGTGCGATAACCAGTACGGTCTTTCCGGCAAGCAGCCGGGACAGTGCACCTTGTACCTTAGTTTCATTTTCCACATCCAGAGATGCTGTTGCTTCATCCAGAAGAACGATCGGCGCATTCTTCAGAAGCGCTCTGGCAATGGATATACGCTGACGCTCTCCGCCGGAAAGCTTTGCCCCATTTTCGCCGATCGGTGTCGCATAACCCTGAGGCAGTTTGTTTACGAATTCATCACAGTTGGCTGCTCTGGCGGCTGCAAGGACTTCTTCATCGGAAGCACCGTGTTTACCGAGGCGGATATTCTCCATCACGGTATCATCAAAAAGCACGACATTCTGGAATACCATTGAGTAATCTGTCAGCAGCACTTCCGGATCGATATCCGCGATATTCACTCCGCCGACCTTGATCGTTCCGCTGTCAATATCCCACAGTCTGGCAGCAAGTCTTGCACAGGTGCTCTTGCCGGAACCGGAAGGTCCGACCAGTGCAGTCACTTCACCTTCTTTAGCGGTAAAGCTTACCCCGCGGAGTACCTGCTCATTTTCATAAGCAAATCCGACATTCTCAAAAACGATATCGTGACCGTCCGGACTGAAATGATCAGCCCCTTCGGCAGTTTCTGCATCATAGATCTCCATCAGACGGCTTGCAGAAACCTGGGACATGAACATTTCCGCAATCAGTGCCAGTGCCTGATCAAACGGTGCATAAACACGTGTGATCGCCAGCAGGAACATAAACAGGGTCATAAAATCGATCTGGCCGGACAAGATCAGACTTGTTCCGGTAAGGATCGTTGTTGCTACACCCAGCCTCATAATGACACTTGCGGAATTAACAAAGATACCTGTGTGCAGTTCACCTCTGAGCATGGTCTTTTCATGATTGTCGATTTTATCGTTGAGTGCTTCCAGGAACCGGTCTTCCTGATTTGTCGCACGGATCTCCCTGATGTTTTCCAGAGTTTCCTGTATCCCGTCGGATACCTGGATACCGGCTTCTTTGGTGATCTCGGAATTACGTTTAGTCAGCTTACGGCTTCCAAAAAGCAAAATGAATGCGACGGGAACTCCCCAGAGACTGGCAATTGCCATGCGCCAGTTAAATACCAGCATGCCGATCGCTATGATCGCAGTTGAAATGTAGGAACCATACAGGTATCCCAGACAATGGGACCAGACATGTTCCAGCCGGTTCACATCACCCATGATCGTTTCTGTGAGGTCAGCCAGATCACGTTTTCCAAAGTAACCGAGCGGAAGCTTTCTGAGCCGTTCAGCCAGCTCAATTCTGACTGCTTTGACTTCCCCATAAACCAGACCGTACGTAGAATGATACTGCTGTAAATGCGTCAGGATCGACAGTACCAGGAATGCCAGCACAAGTACAATGAAACCAACAGTATTCGGCAGCCCTTTCCCATCCGTCAGAACAGCCATGTATTCAAACATCAGCAGATACAGGATACCCATGCCGCCCATCATAAGGAGATTGACGATGACCGTCCAGAACGTTCCGTGTTTAGTGTTCTTTAAACCCTGGTCTGTAAGAGCGTATTTTCTCTGAAATTCTTTTGTGAACATGATTCTCACCTCCTATATGCGCCAGGTCACTGCCTGGTTGTAATCGGCCCAGATTCTGGCATAAAGTCCGCCGGCAGACACAAGCTGCGTGTGCGTTCCTTCTTCCACAACATGACCAGAATCCAGCACGATGATCTTATCCGCACCAACAACAGTTGACAGACGATGCGCGATCATAATGACCGTACGTCCTTTCATCAGTGCAGCAAAAGCTTTCTGGATCAGTGCTTCATTTTCCGGATCTGCGAACGCTGTCGCTTCATCCAGAACAACGATAGGAGCATTTTTCAGGATAGCCCTCGCCAGAGCCACACGCTGCTGCTCTCCGCCGGAAAGATAGGTGCCTTCCGTTCCGATGACCGTATCCATACCATCCGGAAGTTTCTGCAGAATATCATCACACTGTGCAGCTGAAAGTGCTTCCCGCACCTCATCCCGTGATGCGTCAGGTCTAGCTGCCCTGACATTTTCCAGAATGCTTGCCTTGAATAACCTGTCATTCTGGAAGACAAAAGCGACCTGATCCATGAGAACATGAGGATCTGTTTCGCGTACATCAACACCTCCGACCAGCACAGATCCGGAGCTGACATCCCAGAAACGCGGGATCAGACTGGCAGCAGTCGTTTTACCGCCTCCCGACGGACCAACAAGCGCCACAGTCTGTCCAGGTTCCGTTCGGAATGAAACATGATCCAATGCAGGGATCTTTGACCCTTCATAAGTAAAGGTGACATCTTTGAACTCCACACTGTTGTCTTCCGGTTTCTGCGGATGATCCGTGATCCTGAGAACCGGTGCGCTCATCACCTGATCGATACGTCTGAGGGCTGTACTTGCCTGCATTGTTCCGCTTGCTGCAAACATGATCCTGGCAAGTGCAGTCGATACGATTGCGGAAAACACCGCATAAAATGCAAAATCAGTGACAAAGCCTGTGAAATTTCCGGTTTTCAGAGCCCCGGGTGCCATAAACAAAACTACGGGAACAAGGAAGATGAAGGCTCCTTCTGTGAATGTCAGATTGACTGACTGAGGCAGCTGGCAGACATCACCCTGGTAATGCTCTGCCTTGGCACTGTAATCTTCAATGGCTTGTTTAAAAGCCCGGAATGAATAAACCGTCTGCTGAAATACCTTGACCACTGGAATGCCGCGAACATACTCAGTTCCGGCTTTGCTCATGACATCCTGTGCAGCCTGGTATTCCGCCATGAGTCTGGCATTCTTGCCGCCCATCATGGTAAACATTGCTGCGATCGATACCACTGCCGCAAGAAGACATGCAGCACCCATCCGCCAGTCAAAGACAAACATCAGTACGATCATAGAGAGCACCATCGCTGCGCTTCCGACGATATCAGCCAGATTGTGAGCCAGCAGTGTTTCGGTTTCGGAAGCTGCACCATCCAGCCTGTTGCGGATCAGTCCAGAAGCATTGGAATCAAAGAATCCAAGCGGAGTCTTCATCAGATGCTCCATCCCCTGTTTGCGGATATTTGATGCTGTCCGGAAAGCAGCCAGATGCGTACACATCAATGCAGCAAAATATACTGCAATACCGGCAACAGCAAATCCGAAAGCCATCCATCCGTAGCGGGCGATCCCCACTGCTTTCATCCAATCCGGCGCTGCTGCGATCAGATCTCTCATTACCAGCCAGATGCAGATATACGGCAGCATCCCCAATACCATAGCAGCGCCCGAAAGACCAAGTCCCAGGAACGTCAGGCCTTTATAACTGCCTGCATAATCAAGCAGTACGGCCAGATCGCTTTTTTTCTTTTCATTCATAAAATCGCTCTCCTTTTTCTATAAAATTAAAATTGAATGATCCTCTTCATTCATCTTCTGAAATGATCCGCATACACGGAATGACAGCCGCTGCGGACAGGTCAAATAAGTTAGATAAAACTAACTGATGTATGCAAAATCCGGTATCTTGCGGGCAGCTGTCCTGCTGCCTGCACCATTTGCAGTTGGTTTTACGGCAAGCTGTTTCCTGCAGAACCGTTCACCCGGTCACCGGGTGATGTACCTTTTCTACTTCCCGGATGAACTGCTCTGTGTTTTCGCCGATCAGTCCTCCATGTCCCATATCCTCAAAAATCCTGTAGGTGAATGGGTAACCCTTTGCTTTCAGTCCATCCAGATCTGCCGAAAGCTTCCTGTCCACAGTCCCTTTGATACCGTACCAGATATGCATATCCGTATTTCTGAAAACACTGTAATCTGTCTTTTTGCCGATCAGACATCTGTCCTGATTCTTCCAGCTTTTCCAGCTGGCTTTGGTATAAAGGATCCTGTCCGCTTCTTCCGGGCTGCGTCCCGTGATCTTTGCAAGGAACCGTTTGCGCAGTTTTCCCGCTCTGCCCATGATGATAAAGAATATTCCGGTAAAGAAAAACAGATAAATCTCTTTCAGGATATCGTTATTGATGTCCGGATAATCCCGCAATGACATGCCGTCTGCGATGGTCGTTGTGATCTCAAGCCGGTTATCTTCCAGCACCTGCATCAATGTGCGGCAACCGTATGACAGACCATAAAGGATATCCACCTTCCTGCCATAATTTGCGATGATGTAATCCTCCAGCTTATCCGCTTCATAGGCTGTGGATTTAAACTCTGTCTTAGGCTCAGACGGGTTGAAGCCATCGTAAGCAGGCAGAATAACATGGTAACGCTCAGCGATCTTCTTCGCTGCAGGCAGGACTCCCAGATAACTCGTCCCGCCGCCGTGTAAAAGAACCATCAGTTCATTATTCTCTTTTCCGAATTCAAAGTATTTCATTGTCTGGGCGCGTCCTCTAGATTTTCCGGTTCAGTTTCCGATACTTTGTGCATCTGCTTTTTTCTGAAGAATTCTTTGATATCTTCAATGATCTCCTGTTCACCTTCTCTGCCTTCCTTCAAAAAAGTGAAGACCGGCCAGGCGTGAAACATGCCGGGTCTGATCCTGATTTCGTAGTCTTTTACCCACAGCGGATAAAAGACTTTTCATAGTCCGGTGCGATCCCGGCAAAGACCTCATCCCCGGCAAAATACATAATGACTTTCGGAAATCCCGTATAATCGTCTACATCTGCCTTACCGAGTATGTACTGCGGAAGATCTCCGTCCGGATCGTAATACCTGATCATTTTTTCAAACATGTCCCAGTGAAGCAGCGGGTCACAGGGATCGATCTCTTTCATACGCGCTTTGGCTCCATCGCTCACAAGGAGTCCTGAGCATGACACCGGAATCATCATTCCCGGCATCGGCAGATCAGGGTGCTTCTGCACCATATGCCGTCCGGCCTGGAACAGCACGTCCGCTCCGCCGGAAAAGCCCAGCCATACGATGTTCTCCGGGCGGAACTTCTCCAGCATTTTCTCATGTACCCGGATGGTGAACTCCGTTTCCTCCATCAGATCATGGTCCGGCAGAAGCGGATACAATGGGATCCACAGCTCCGCTCCGGTTTCACGTATGTAGTGCTTCATGGAGCTTTTGTAAGGAAGCTGCCAACGCCGGGAACCACCTCCGGGGAAATAGACAACTGCTTTGCCGGGATTTGTTCCGGTTTCCTTACCGACGATGATATGGAATCCGTCCAGCTGCTCATCCCGGAATTCAAAGCCACTGATCACGGGCAGAGTGAATTTAAACTTTTTCTGAACGTCATAAGAAGTCTGTTTGAACTCCTCATAGCTTTCTTCCCGATGAAGAGAACTCCCCTTTACAGCCCAGCGCACAACAGGCTTTAAGATGCTGTATAACAGGCTCATAATTCATACTCCTTATCTCCCGCATACTTTTCCCAGCCAAGAAGCAGCGCCGCAAACATTACGATCGCACCAAGACTCATGTTTGACGTTCCGATCCCGTTGATCAGCGCTGTATTGCCAAGCAGACGCACTGAGTTGAATACAGTCTTTCCGATCATCGGATTGAATACGCAGTACCACTTTGGAAACGGCGTGCAGCCTTTGAGAAAAGCGATGAACTGTACGATGTTTGCGCCGATAAAGAATACGCCGAACACAGCTGCAGACGGAAGCAGAAAATACAGCAGATATTTCAGTGCAATGTCATACCCGACTGCCTTTCCGGCAGCAGTGGAAACAGCCCTATAGATCCACAGGAGCACGCCGCAGGACAGATGTACTGCTCCGCCTCCTGCAGCGAGATAAACATACATCGCAAGCTGATAGAACCGGCTTCCTCCTGGCATCTTTTCCCTGATGAGGGGAGCGATCATCATCAGGGCCGGAAATTCAAGGCATATTCCCAAAAAGCCGATCAGTCCGCCCAGGACCGGCCGCCATACGGGCATAGCCAACGCAGCAGCAAAATAGCCTTCGATCATACCTGCCCCGTCCGGAAACTTCGCTGCCCCGATGAGAAGATCACCGATCAGTGTCAGTGTTGCTCCAAACAGACCTGTCTTTAAATATCTTTCAGCTTTTTCTCTGTTCATGCATGTGTCTCCCGGTTAACGTATCAATGTAATAAGCCAGCCGACCGTCGCTGCCGGGATCAGAGCAAAGATGATGCCGGGAAACAGCATCCCCTTTGCGTGAAACCACTTCTGATGATAAGCCTTGTCCATATGTTCAGTTCCTTCCAGACGGAACATCGGGAGATTTGCAAACAGTACCCAGTCCAGGAAGCAGGTATCATAGATACCGATCCATACCATCAGACCGAAGGTCAGCAGGAAGCCCTGCCGGAATGTTTCAGCTCCTGCAGTAAGCGCACAGACCAGCAGAATGCCTGTGAAGATCAGTATTCCGAAGCCTTTTGTCAGAACAACATTTCCGGATCTGTAACTGACGTCGATCCGCTCATGAGTTTTAAAGTATTCCTCCTGAATGTCAGGCGGATAATTATGTATGCTTGCAGGACTGTATTTTCTGTCTCCTTGATAATAGGTGAAGATGATTGCCGTAAAAACAGCCGCAAATACTACCATTTCGATCAATATGATCCGCAGATTCATGATCACACCTCTTTCTTTACGCTGATCCAAAGACCATTGTCTGTCTTTTCCAGCTCATATTCAGCCGCTATGGGATTCCTGTCACCGGCAATGCAGTAGTCACAGCAGGCAGCAGTACAGCACGTTCCTGCGCGGATAAGCGTGGCATGCAGCTTCTGCATAGCCAGATGGTCGCAGTTGCACATCACCGGAAGCACATCTTCCATATGATGGCGTTTTGCGAATTCAGCATTGGGACATTGAGTAAAGCTGTAGCGGATAACACCGTTATCCTTGTCATAATCAAACTCTCCCATACGGAAAGATTGCGGAAATTTCCTGCTCTCTTCTTTCCGGATATCGCTCGTCCTTCTGAAGATCATACCAGCCAGCTTGTTGTCTGCTTTTCTGTTCAGGTCGAAGATCCTGCCCAGCAGATCAAAACTCCCCATAAAGCAGTTGTATACATCCTGCTGAATGTCCTCCAGCGGCGGTTTGTCCGGAACGACGGTATACCAGGCAAAGATCAGGATCGGGTCGTAGATGCTGACAGTGATTTTCGATCCGGCAAGTGCAGGCTCGTCCTTCAGATAGACACAGTATTGAAGCTGTATCTTCTCCCATAAGTCTTCCGTCGTCTTATCGTCGTAATAACGATGCAGAAGTTTCAAAACACATTTTTTCGCGTTCTTTGAATAGATCTTATGTCCGGACAGGTCGATTGGAAGATCTTTTTCTTTCATGATCTCTCATCCCCTTTTATTTCCTGCAGCAGAAACATCCGATTCCTTCCACCATAGTCACTTCCGCTTCTTTGTAAAGCCCTGATAGCCGTGTGCGAAGGCTCTGTTCGGTCTCATATGGCGGTGTGAAGAAACCCTTTGGCTGATACAGGTGCCGGATAAACCAGTCTGTCCGCTTATGACCGCCCTGCACATAGAAGCATCCGCAGAAAGTTCCGCCCGGTTTCAGCACCCGGAAGGTTTCACGGTAAGCAGCTTCCTTGTCCGGGAAGGCATGAAAACCATTGAGAGACAGTACGATATCAAAACTTTCATCTTCAAACGGCAATGCGCCGACATCTCCCTGCACAAAGGTAATGTTTCTGATTCCGAGCGCTCCGGCTTTTTCCTGTGCTGATGCCATCATATTTTCTGAATAATCCAGGCAGGTAATATCAGCGTTCGGCAGATCACGGTAAACAGGCATCGTCAGTACACCGGTCCCGACAGGAACTTCCAGAAGTTTTCCTGAAAAATCCTCCGGGATACCGGACAGTGCCTTCTCCAGATACCGGAGATTCTTTTCCCCGTCCATATTCCAGACGATCCGGCAGATCGCCTTTCCGGGAAGCGTGGAATATGTCATCATCCCATCATAGAAGCCTGCATGACCTCCGGTCAGCTTGTAGGCACTTCTGATCTGTTCTTTCCGATTCATAACTCATCCTCCGAAAACGATCCTGACGATCTTCATCTTTACAAGACCATCACAGAAACGGATCATCAGCTTATGGAACATACTGACATTTCTGTAAATATCCCGGTATCCGCGCATATAGCTTTTCGCTGTAACAGAAGCAAAATGCTCACTCCATCCCCTAAGTTCTGATTCATCCTCCAGGGAGAAAAATGCACTGACATCAGTAATTCCCGCTTCTTTCAGCCATGTCTTCCGCATGAGCTTTGCCCCTCTTTCATTACAGGAATCGAAGGCAAGCACAGCTCCGGGAAAATGTTCAGACATGGCGCGGAACAGTTTCTTCACTTCTTCTTTCCTGAAATAATAGAAAACACCTGCCGCAAAGAATACTGCTCCGTTCTCTGCATCGATCTGATCCATCCAGGAAAAATCATTCAGGTCACAGGCAAAATTGATCTCACGCTCCCCCGCAGGCAGAAGGTCATTCCGGATACGGATCACGTCCGGAAGGTCTATGTTATAGCCTCTGCAATAACCGTTATCAACCTTGGAAAATGTATCGTCCAGACCGCAGCCGAGATTTACGACTGCAGCTGCCGGATGCTGCTTCAGATATGACCTGACTTCACAGCGCAGATCGTACTGCCGCTGCGCTACCTCCAGCGCACCGAACAGACCTGCGGCAGATTCCATCTTCTTCCGTTTGTCCGAAAAGTCATAGTCCAGGCTGTCACAGATCCGTTTTGCCTCGGAATCTGAAAACAGCTCCGGAAAATGCTCTGAACATATCATTCTCGCAAACAGAGGGATCACCAATGTCTCCTGTACTGTGTTTTTCTCAATATGATATTTCATAATATCAGCCCTTTCGTTTATAGCCGCAATCGCAGTACGGACCTCCGGAAGCCAGAGTATATTCCCGTACAAATTCCGACGTCCCGCCTGCTTCGCTCATTGTATAGTCCAGACTGCACATCGCAGGAACGTATTCAAACAGTCCAAGTTCCCGCATCAATGTACAGATACCACATCTGGAGAATCTTGCTTCATAACCGCTTTCGTCCTCATACGGGCGAAAATCCATGTTCCAGGAATACCTGTTGCGGTCCGCGGCACGCAGAGCGGCAGTATCCCTCATTCCCTGAATATCCTTTTTGCTGAACTTCTTCTTTCCGCTCTTCCGGCAGAACCATTTCATAGGTTCAGTCATCATCGACTTGCGATAGTATTCTGTTGTTTTTTCTACAGACGGCTTCTGCGGAAGACTCAGCAGAAAAGCGGACAGCATCGCACAGCTGACGATATTCATCTTAAAACGGTCTTTTTTTTCGAATTCCGGGAGGCGCCTGATGATCTCCTGATACTTCAGCTTTGCTTTGCCTGTTATAGATTCTGCCGCTTCAGTATCATAACCGTAAACCGATGATAAATGTTCCCGGAATGATCTTTCAAACAGAATCCACATGCCTAACGGCATTCCTGTATATTTCATTTTATCTGTCCCCCTTGATCACATGAAAATCACAGCAGTCGCCTCCGGTGCTCAGCGTTTTTGTACGTAGCAGCTTTCCGCCTTTATACTCAATGGTCGGAAAGTCCATCACACACATGTGAGGTGTCAGAAATGTCAGACCTTCCTGCTGTCCGATCTTGCAGACACCGCATTCCCGGTGCGTCACATAATACTCCGGGACCGTAAGATCATATGAGAAATCAAAGACCCAGTCCATCGGATATTCACGCTTTTGGGAACGCATGGAACCGCGTACATATTTATCGATCTCTTTCTGATCGAAACAGTTTTTCCCCTGATAAAAACGCTTCATCATGTCACTTTTGCACAGAGCTTCGATCATTCCGTCAAAGACTTCCATCGTGATATGCACAGGATCCGCTTTGTAATACGAAAAACCGTAGCACGCAAGATACATCACTGGTGCGAACATGTTGTCCTTCATCGAACCGACCGATGGAGTCCTTTTCACCATTGCCCGGTATTCTTTTTTATGCTGTTTCCTAAACTCCCGGATATCCATTTCCGGTACTGCCTTTGCAGTATACCCATAAACTGTTTTGCTGAACATCAGAGGAAACAGCTTTCCTATGATTCCAAGTTTCATTGTTCTATTTCCTCCTTCTTCATCGATCTGACGGCATTTCCATAAACTCGTCAATTGCTTTCAGCACCGGTACGGTATACTGCTCGCCACCGAAAAGCCATTGTTCATGCTGCATATCAAATTCACGGATATCGGGATCCCGGAAATACTTTCTGTAGCGTTTCAGATATTTTTCACCCATCTTCTTCGCGTAGATGAAATGGACTTTCGTGTTTTCCACATAAATATCGTTCCTGAGCCAGGTGAGCAGATCCGTATAATACTCGTTTCTGATGGACTCCGGACTGAATTTTGCAAAACAGTCCATGAAACGGTCTGCCGTCTCATCGTTCATTTCAAAAAAACTTTTAAGCTTTTCTCTTGTTTTCGCTTTCTTCTTTTCGTTTCCGGTAAAGCTTGTCAGCAGCGGAACCACAAGCTTTGACTGCAGCCATGCGCTGAATTTCCCGCTCTGATCCAGGTCAGGACTCCCGAAGATACCGTGATCAATATGAATATTTTCACGCTGGATCAGCTGTCCAACAAAGCTGCTTCCCAATGAAGACCCGATTGCACCATCCAGATGTCCATTGTGATTTTCTTTTATATACTTTTCGATCTTTTCAGTAACCGTGATCATATCGGGGAAAACAGTATCACTTCCGTCAAAGCCGTCATAATTGACGCAGATTAGGTGATACTTCTCTCCTAACCGGTCAAGTACTGCCGCGAAATTCGTTTGGTAATCGCATGCTGTTCCCGGCAGCAGCATCAGTGTTTTCCCGTTTTCCAGACCCATTTCCGTAAACTTCATATATGATCCCTCCAATACCTGCTTTTGAGCAGTGTTGAGAAAACTGCTCTCAGATATTTCTCTTCATTCGTTTTTCAATCCTTATCAGGATCGAACCGCAGCCTGTATTCACATGCCCTGGCTCCTTCTGATACCACGGAATTACGGTCGTAGCGGATATGCCGGAAACCCTGCGAATATTCTTTGTCCATGTGACAGATGCACAGGACGGCTTTTTCGTTTCCCAGCTGTTTTGCCAGCTCATGGTAAGGACAGGAGAGAATGTCCACCCCGTACATTTCCGGAGGTTCTGATACAAGCTTCCTCCGGTAGCCGAGTTTTTCGCTGCTCATTTTTATCATGATGCTCTCAATATGACGCCATACAAGACGGTCAGCTCCCGGCAGACTTGTAACAGTATGAATGATCCGGGCAAAACGCCTTCCCATATCCTCACCATAGCTGTTCAGAAGTCCGGCAGCATCTGATCCATGGGATGTCAGCACACGGTAAAGTGCGACAGCAGGCAGTGTCATTGCCCCTTTATGGTGTTTCAATTCCGGATGCGATTCCAGAATTCGTCTGTATTCTTTCCCTGCTTCATCCCATATTTTTCCGGCAGACTCCCTGCCAAGCGAAGCTTTCAGTTTATTGTAAAAGCCCCGGTAAAACAATTGACTATTCAGCGGATTCATATCCTCACCCTCATTGCAGAAAACTGTTTCTCTCAGAACTGTATGCAGATCCAGGCAGCCAGTGCAGATACCGCCGGGAAAATGACAAGCAGTTTCAGCAGCTGGCTTCTGATATTAAACCCGTACTTTCTTCCGCTAAGCGCAGGCTCTGTCTCCGGATAGTAATACTGGAAAAAGTGAAACTTACACAGAAGAAACCAGTCGAAGAAAACCATGTCATAGATTTTATAGATCGTTAAGATCAAAGCAAAACGCAGGAAGAACTGTGTAAAGGAATAACCGCATCTAAGACCGTCCCAGACTGCGATGCAAAGTGCTCCTGATATTGCCAATATGCTGAAGACTATCATCACCCATCCAAATGTCCGTGCCCCATAAAACAGATCCTTTTTCCGTGGTTTCAGAAGCAATCGTACTTCCTTCGGGGCTGATGAGAAAAATCTGAGCTCCTGCACAAAAGCCACTGCAGCGATCAGCAGACACGTGATCGCTCCGCAGCACACAAGTGCCAGAAATATCGTTAACAGCATATTGCCCTCCTTATGCCATTTATTTATTTTTATATATCTGCCGAATCTGTTCCCATGATGGCATCATTGCCCTCAGACGGTCGAATTCAGGCATCGGATGATCCGGTTTCAGGTCACGGATCGCCTGAAACGCCTTATCCAGATCCTCCATTTCTCCCGGAGCGTGACGGCAATGTTCCGTCGTACAGAGCGCTCCGATCCGGGTTATTGACATCAGATAAATGACCAGCCTGACCATTGCGTTCGCAGGACCGGGTTCCAATGACTTTTCATCTCCTTCAGGACGTACGGGATATCCGAGCGCCATGAGCAGATGATATGCTTCCCCGACGGCTTCCAGCAGAAGCCTTCGTTCCGACCGTGTAGACTTTTTCAGATCACATCCTGTTTTGTAACATAGATAAACGACAGGCAGAATAAATGCGGCGTGGTATTTCAGCCATGCGTCCATATTGTCGCAGTAAACCACAGAAAGCCTGCTGCCGGAGAACACCTGACGTAGTAAAGCTTTCACTGTTTCCGGCACCTTTTCATGTGCTTTTCCAATTGTAAGGCGTCCGTCACCTGTATGAACGGTCGTAAGTCTGCCGTTCTCTCTAGTCCCTGCAGTTGATCCGAATCCGAACAGCACCGTTTTTGGTATTGTGCTGTTTTGAAGTATATAAGCCTCCATTTCCTGAGCAGAAAGGTTGTTGCCGGTCAGTACAACGATCGGACTGTTAATGCGCACCAGGTCCGGCAGGATTTTTTCCATCTGCCTGTACTGCATGACCGCAAAGACAATGTCATACTGCTCCTGGTCTGGAGCTTCCAGGATGCGCGGATGGTCCTCCGTATCTTTCCGCTGAATGTAATGATGGATCCGCAGTCCTTCGGTCCGAAGGATCTCAGCCCATGCACCTCGTGCGATCACCGTCACGTCGCTGCCATTTGCTGACAGTGCATGTACAAGCTGTCCGCCGATCACACCGGCTCCATATACCAGAATTCTCATAGGTCCTCCTGTCAGAGCAATCATTACAGTTTAAGAAGTTCATGCGCCATCTGCTCAGGATAAAACAAAGCCATGTCTCCGTGATCCATCCCGGCAAAGCATTTGAAAACAGTATCGGGGACAAACTTCCGCATATATTTCAGATCCCAGTCTCTTGCCCTGCCTTCTTTTTCCGCGTACCAGTAATATACATTTCCAGAAAAACGCACAGGTTTCTTCGGCATCTGATAGTTGTTGCATGAATCAAAGGTGTTCCATAGAGTCCGAAATGTACAGTGACGGAACATATTGGCTGCGTATTTCAGGTCATCCTCGCTGAACTGGGTGGAACTGAATGCCTTTACGATCAGTTTTTCCCCGCCGAGTTTGCCGATTGCCATCATTCCGAAATCACGCAGAGCGATCAGCCTTGTCAATATCCATGGCAGCTGATAAGGTGTGATCCCTCCATCCATGATGTAGTTTTTCGCTTTCAGTTTCCCATCTGCCGCCATTCTGAGAACGATACTGCCGCCCATAGAACACCCGTAGGCTGCTTTTACTTCCTGAATTCCTTTCTGCAGAATATCATCAGCCAGTTCCGAAGCGATCTGTTCAACAGATGTAAACCGGGAATCATCCTGAAGGTCATATCCCGGAAGCGCAGGTATCAGCAGATGATAATGCTTATCCAGCAGCGGGATAACATATTCAAAATAGTCCCATGTAACCAGTGACGGATGAATCAGCAGGATGCACTCCGGATTCTCATTGCCATATTCGAAGATCCTCATGTTTCTCGTGCCTCCTTCTGCACCATAACCCAGATGATTTTCCACCAGACCTAATATTCTGATTACCCGCTGTAAATGAGGTGCATAAGCTGACGCAATCCTCTGAAAGTACTCGCGGATGTACCAGACCGCACCCTACTGCCTGATGTCTTCAGCCCTGAATGTTTGATATACAACGACAACCGGACAGATCCTCTTCCATGTGTGTGCCCGCCGTGCTTTGGAATCCGCAATGTTTTCAAGACATAATGATCTGCCCTTTTTGTCCGATTCTTCCGTCGCGATCGAACAGACAGAACGGATAAGTCTGTAAACCATTCTTTATCCCCGGGAACTCAGCTTCAGGTGCAGGATCAGCACCAGTTTTCTCCGCTCTGCGGTTTTCATAGAGATCCTTGTCACAAGGTTCAGCTTTCTGCCCAGCATCTTCAGCGCGTCCGGAAAGAATGTTCTTTCTTCCAGCAGGACTGTTCCACATTTTTCCGCAAATTTCCTGCTGTCATTGATTCCGAAGTACATCAGAGCGTTCTTGTTTCCTGTCCGTTTGATAAACCAGTTGGTATACAGCAGGCCAAACCTGCTCGTAGCGTCAAAGATCATTTCTGCAGCGGGAAAAGCAGTCCTGCAGTTTTTGATAAATTCAATGACTTCTTCTTCATGAAAATACTGGAACACGCCTGAAACGATCAGAAGCACAGGTAAGGAAGCGTCAATCAATGAGGTCCATTCCATCCTGAACATATCCCCCGGGATCGTAGTTTCGTGACTGCGCTGTCCGAATACCTTTCTTCTGGCTTCGATCACTTCCGGAAGATCACATTCATACCAGCTGACTCCGGGAAGCCTGTCATGCATACGGTCATAAGCAGTCTCCAGTCCTGCGCCGAGGTAAACAACATTGCATTCCGGGTTTTTTTCTGCAAATGCCATTACCATCTTGTCCATGTTGTAATAACGTGCCACAGAAGCCATGTTGCTGTACTGCGATGAACCTTTTGCGGCATCAGCAGGAAGGTATGGCTCCAGCTCCAGAGCTTTCTGATCGAAGAAATACATTGGAAATTCCTTCGATATTGCGATCCGTGCCACAAGAGGTACGAACAGGGTATTAGCTGTTCCTTCAAATTTTTTCATCGCTTATATACCTTCTTTTCTAAATACTCCTGCTGCGTTCCCAGCCACTGCCGGCATCTGTGTCATGGCGGACAAAACAGAAATCACATACGCAGCCGCCCTGGCAAAGCGTCTGGGTCCTGATGAAGTCTGTATATGGGAGATTTCCATAATTGATGATGTCAGCGTGGCAGCACATTGATCCAAGTCTGATCAGGCCACGGGGTTTTAATATCTTCTCGTATATACATTCATTGCATTCAAAGCGGAATATGTTTTTCGGATCATCCTTATGCCATGTATAGCGCCAGCCGGTTCCTGAGCCTTTCTGAAATCCGAAAGGCACGATCTTCTTCATAAGCGGCAGAAAAAAGCTTCTATTTGCCAGTTTCTGCATTCCGGAGGGATCCAGGAATTTCCACATTTCTTCAGAGACGATCCTGTATGCTTCATCTTCGCCCATCCCATGTTTCTGCAAGGTTTCATACAGTGCTATGGATGTCAGGATCTGCGCCATATGTTTATAATTGCCCTTGTCACAGTACTCCTTCTCTTCCTCCAGAAGCTCTTTCATCCGTGCATAAGTGTCTTTCTGCATCTCTTCCGGCAGAGTCGGAAAATAGTTCTGATAACGGCTGACTGCCACAAGCTTTTCCGGTTTATACTGATTCATTTTTCACCGCCTTTCTCATTACTGCCACGGCACAGGGAATATGTCCGTCAGCAAGTATGATCTGCACATCATGATACCCTGCATCCAGGAAGAACTGTTTGTAGCTGTCTGCAGTAAACTGCCGTTTGAAATCAGCTCCGGCTTTTCCTGCAGCTGCCGCAAACCCGCTTGTTTTCCCCTTGGAATTTTTATTCATGTAGGTCGGGATGACCAGCATTCCGTCATCCCTGCATACCCGGTTCAGTTCACTCAAGGCTGTCAATGGATTGTCCAGCAAATGGATGACATTACCGGCAATGACCTTATCAAAGCTGTTATCCGAATAGGAAAGTTTAGTGATATCTGCCTGCGCGAACGTTATATTGCCGAAAGAAGCACAGTTTTTTTCGGCCTTCTTCAGCATTTCTGGAGAAAAATCCGTTGCTGTAAGCTGCCGGCATTTCGGTGCTATAACACCGCTCAGCATCCCTGTTCCGCAGGCGCATTCCAGCACTGTATCATCAGTGCCGATCAGATCCGAAACAATGATCTTCAGTTTATGATGTGTTTTTCTGTTTATGACATTAACAAAAATGTCATATACACCTGCCGCTTTATCCCAGAACATCCGGTTTCCTCCTGATGAAGTTCTCAATTTCTTCAGCGTATTCTTTTGGATGGGCGGCCATATAACCGCAATGCTGGTATCCCGGACGGATCACAACTTCCGCATCCGGCATGTAAACCGGAATCGTCTTCTTTGAATACTTCAGGTCAAAGTCCTTATCACCGAAATCAAGATGGAGCTTTGCCTGTTCTTCTGCGGTCAGCTTCCGCAGATCGTAGTGACAGCAGGCACTGCAGATCGCATCGATATCGCTTATTGTGATCCGTTCAAAATTACCTGTCATCATCTTTGCAAAGTCATAACCATACATCTTTACCAGTGAATCTGATGCTTCTGTCTTTGTTTTTGCCAGCTTTTTCTTACGGCTTCTGAACATGCGTTTCATAAACCACTCCGCAAAACCTGCATTTCTGCTGAGTGCCACACCGTCAAACCATACATGATGAATCGTAAGATCCGGATCCATAAAGAGTCTCCAGCCAATTGCCACACCCAGAGACGCTCCATACACCAGTTCGATCTGTGTATACCCTTCCTTCAGCAGAAAGCTCTTCAGTGTTTTATATTCTTCATCCGCACTGACATAAGCTCCGGCTTTCCCGTGACCGCCCTGATCCGGGGCAATGAAATGATATTTTCCTTTAAAATACGGATGCATCAATTGATAAAGTTCCTCACCGGATACCATCATTGGAGCAAGGAGCACAATTACAGGTTCATTTTTATTTCCGTATTCATTGATGTACATAAAGTCTCCTTTGTTAGAGAAAACTAACCTATTGTCAAAAAAATAACATCTGCTGTTTTTTGAAATAACAGACATAAGAAGATCACCTGGCTGTGATCCGTTCCGGTATTATTTCATTCTCAGGAACAGCACAGACATATTCAAAGTGTTCAAAGCCATGTCATTTTCTTCAATCCAAATACACAAAATCTAAAGCATACAGAGACGGCTTATTGACCGGCTGCCTGCTGAACTGACAGATGTTTTTTGATCTGTCCTTTTTCTGCGTGAAATATTGTAAAACATCGTCAGCTCGGTTAATGTTAGCTATCACTAACCTTCATTTATTATATTCCTCGGTAATCATAAAATAAAGAGCACAAAGACTGATTCTGTTTTTCAGGATTTCTGCAGTCCTTTTTACCTTTTATTTGTCTGTAAACAGATTGTTTCGATGTGATGAACAGGAGCTGAATGATCCGCTGCTGCCTGTTCGAAAAAAGCGGTCATGAACATATCGGCAGGCTGTAAGTTGTATTTATATGAATATGACCATCAGCAAATCCGAAATCAAATGAGCAAATCCATGAGCAATCATTGCATAGCCAATACCGTATTTTCGATACAGCCAGCCAAAGCACAGGCCAAGTCCGCCGTTGAACAAAAAGCATCTGAACAACAATAACGGAGTCAGTGTCGTCATGGCCATTGTGCCGGGAAGATGCCCTGCCGCAAACAACAATGCGGATATAATATTTGCTGCAGCGAGTATCTTCACCGGTATATCTTTTTTATTTTTACAGAATATTTTTGAAATAATGAGTACCATCAGAGACATAAAGAACAGTCTCATCATGACTTCTTCAATAACTCCCCCCACAAGCAGACCGGCGATGATTTTCGGCAGTCCCGGAGATACATTATACACATCATTTACCCAACTGCTGAACGATCCAAATAACAGTTTGTCAATCGGAAACAAACATAATGCGCTTATGACCGTGATAATTGCTGTTGGCATGATTGAATTTTTATCAAGTCGGAATTCTTTCCATAAACCGACTTTCTTTGAAATATGCAGGCCGATCGCGCCAAGTAGAACACCATATAAGATGCCGTATTGGATCGCTCCGCTGAGTGCCAGCATTTCAATGGTCATACCCTGTCCCTGTAATTGCTGCAGCATCTCCTGCGAATACATTTCAAGAATGTATAATGCTGTACAGTATCCTCCGATCAATCCGCTGCATAAAACAAAAAGCAGAAACTTCCAATTATCTTTTATAAAACTTTTCATATAAATCTCCATCCTGCCCCGTTCACAATGATTTTCTTGAACATTGGAGCACGCAGGTCACAGACCTTTCTTCGTGTGCAGCCAGAAGGAATATACGCAAGGCACAAGTGTCATGAACAGAATGATACCGATCAGCCATTCAGACGGAACCAGTTGTGTCAGACATATTAAGACCATCAGAATACCGCATATCATCCACAGATATCCGGCAAGGCGATGTGTCCGATTCCAGTTTTCCTCATTTGCAAGCGTCCAGGGAATCTTTATCCCGATCGTGTAGTTCTGCCTTGCTTTTGGCAGATAGTTTCCGATTATGATGAACATCAAGCCTAACAATAATTCACTGAAAAAAGTGATATCCACTTCATAGCCCAAATTGACGGGATACATCGTTGCTGCAGCGATCAAAGAGATGACCGGAGCGATCCACAGTACAAGCGAGAACATCTTCGGACTGATGTTCTGCCTTTTTGGATCATATGCTGTGACAATTGCTCCAAGCCAAAGTACAGCCAGAAGAATTAAAGGTATTCCGAATACAGCAAAAGGCTTGCTGCTGAACCCGTTAGCTTCATTATTGAATCCGAAATGTGTAGCCATCACATCCGGCAGACGATCCCAATAGATGATACCGATCAGCACGGGAAGGATCGTCAGGATACTTGTTATGATCATAGTCTTTCTGTTAGCTTTCAGCATCGGAATTGCCCCCTTTCAGTTCCGAGATCCACAGCATGATCTCTTCCAATACAGTTGTGTTTAACTGGTAGTAAATGAAGTTCTTTTCCCTGCTCTCAAAAATCAGGTCTGCCTGCTTCAGGATCTTTAGATGATAAGAAATCGTTGCGCCTGTCATTTCAAAGTGAGATCCTATGTCCCCGGCAGAAAGAGGCCCTTTTTTCAGCAATTCAAGAATCTGTCGTCTGACCGGATCAGACAAGGCTTTAAACGTTTCCGCAAATGCCATTCTGCCTCTCCTTTCCAAAAAACAATTTAGATATTTATCTAAATAGAATATACAATTTGACCACATTACAGTAAAGGGATATTTAGATTTTTTTCTAAATACCCCCTTCTAAATCAGATTTTTGCAACTCTTTTTATTGCTATTAGTTGTCGGACAATCCCGCTGTTCATCAGGATATTGCCATGAATACCGGCATTACAGCCAAATTGGTTACGGCAGACTGCCTTATTCCGAACAAGTTTACAAGCTGGAGCCTGATGAGTTCATATTCTTTTCTTTTTCGAAGAATGCTCTTTTTAACTGTTCGTACTCCTGCCCGCTACAGGCATTTCTGCATGCCGGTTCAAAAGACTTCGTAACGGCAAAACACTCCCATATTTTTTCACATGGATAGTCAGAACACTGACCGCAATTCGTCACTTCACGTTCCTGACAGCAGCTTACTACATGATATCTGCACCAGTTTTCACGCTTGCACCCGGTGCAGGAAATTTCTTCGATGGAAACAACATGATCACGGTATCCGATCTTCATCCATAGTTCTGCGGTATGAAGCAGTTCGTTATCTGTTTTTTCAAAAGGATGCTTCACATATCTCGGGCATGCAGAACAGTCATTGCCGCACGCAGCAATGATCTTGTCCTGTTCGTGTATGACTTTCTCATCAGCTTCTTGTTCTTTCATAACCTTACTCTCCTGTAACCATCTGCATCTCAGTGATCAGTATGCCTATACAGACCGAGAAATCTGATCAGTCTTCGACTATCCTGAACCGGTTCTGTTTACATTTTCACTGTATCCCTTTCTTAAATCGCCGCTGCAGCAGCAGCCACACAAACAACTGCAGCATTTAACCTCAGATCAGTGAATACCAGTGTCTACGGAAATATAAACAACAGCCCTACGGTCACCTTATTTATCATGGAATACACCGAAATAAACTCTTCCCAGCTGATAAAGGTGCTCCTTTACATTTCAGAGCCAGGTCACTTTGGCGGGTTTTCTGGGTACGGTACGATAGTACTTCACATCAGGATATCCGAAGCCCATAGCAACCGCTACATGATCTTCCTCAGACAGGCCTAGATATTTCTTCAGGGGCTTGGTTACGTTAACGAGACGTATGAAGAATCCCACGTAAAGCATGCCAAGCCCCATGCCGTTCGCCGTTAATTCCATGTTTGCTGCAGCGATTGCCGCATTCACATCTGAGGGACATACCGCAAGGATGATAGTATCCGCTCCCTTAAACAAAAATTCATCATCCTCAAAATCGATACGGCTCAGGTCAAAGGGCGGCGGAAAAACAAGGGAAAAGCGGTCCGGACTTTTCAGGCTCCGGAACTCCTTCATCGCAAGTGCGTTGAACTCATCCCTTTGCTCCCGGATCACAATGTATGAAACATTCTGTGAATTGCTTCCGGTTGGAGAAAACCTGCCTGCATCGAGGAGCATATTGATCTTTTCCTTTTCTACCGGACGATTTTGGAAATGTCTGATCGTTCGACGGCTTTTGATAAAGCGAAGCATCCTGTCCGCATCAACATGACAGGATTCGTCAATGGGAAAAATCTCTTCCATGGAGTTATCAGGATCATTTACGGAAACCGCATCCTCAGGACATACTGCGATGCAGTGCATGCATTTGAAACAGTCGCGGATATATTCCGCTTTCCCTTCCCTTATTGCAAGGGTTTTATTCAGACAGTCCCTGACACAGGCACCGCAGCCTGTACATTTTTCTTTATCAATGATAATCATGGTACACATATCATCCAGTCACCGATAATGACTGGATTCTCCTTTCTCCCGGCGGTCTTCCAGGTTATATTTGTGCTATCGTATTCCGATTCAGCCGATAATCCCGCACCCATACAGAACTGCAACAATCGTCAGTACAAACAGTCCTCCAGACAAAATCAGTGATGCAATAATTACTTTACTATGGGACTTCTTATCTATCTTTCCGGTCAGCTGAAGCACTCTGACAAAGCAGGAAACAGCATATATGAGCCCAATTGCAGAACAGAAAATTGCTGTTGTATCCCAGTTAATGCTTTCTCTGGTCAAATGGAACACATTGATCAGCATCAGGATTCCGAATGCCACAATACATGTCCAGATTATAGAATACAGGGAGTTGACAAGTTTTTTCTTTTCTTCGTTCGTATAGTCTGCCACCATATCCAACGTTTGTTTTAAATCTTCATTCATGTTTTCTGCCTTCCTTTCGCCATTCAGTATTTCGCGAAGGTCAACATCATAATAGTCAGCCAGCTCAATCAGCACACTGATATCCGGCATGGTATACCCGTTCTCCCATCGCGATACAGATCTTTGTGATACACCGAATTTCTCGGCGATCTGTTCCTGAGTCAGATTCTTCTCTTTCCTGAGTTTTTTCAGATAAGCACCTATTTTCATCTGATCCATTTTCTGTACCTCCTTTCGATGGGATCTTAGCAATTATTATCAGTTACGAACATGTCATACCCTGAGTAGTCTTAAAAATAACCAGCCAGACACACCTGTCCTCTCAAAAATCCCGAGTTATCTACCTGTTACCAATCGTCATCCAACAGTGCAGACAGACCCTCGGCCTCGGTTGCTCTGTCATCATCATAGCACAAAAAGAAAAGAACGGCAATTCTATCAAAATTACCGTTCTTTTATGTGTAAGAGCGCGTAAAAGGTACATAACCATAGAAAGAGCGCCTAAAAGTACACCGGTGGATCATGCGTATCCGCGGAAATCAGCGTTTTTTGTAGAGAACAAGCTCCGGATTTGCTCCTTCTGCCTCATAAGTGCATA
>JAILLA010000117.1 GCA_024693325.1 Solobacterium sp. | reverse complement strand
TTATGCTGTGCCAGAAGCACCGCATTTGATAATCCTACATATCCTAATCCTGCTACACCTATCTTCATCTTCCTTCTTTCCTCATTTCTTTTTGCCAGTTTATTATACAGGATTATCATCCTGTTTCGCAGTTTTCAGGCGACAAGTGAGGTGCACCAAAATTGTTATCCCAAATTCTGCATATTTTTTCATGTCATGGTACATTTCTACGCATAAAACATAATCTCTGTGTCAGGCAAAAAATGCAGACATCTTTCAATGCCTGCCCTGTCAGCGGTCTAAATCGTTTTATGATCCGGAAGAGTGATCCAGCTGCCGAACAGATAGTCATACTTCTCGGGGTTAAATGGATTAAATCCGGATGCCGGAAATAACGTCAGTTCACCAAAATAAATCTTATGATCAACGATATAGAAATCAGTACGAAGATAAGGGATATCCTTGGACAGTATTTCAGCAAGTTCCAAGAGTTCCGGAAGTTCATCCGGTCTTTCATGAACATGACTGTCATTCCTGTAAGTACCTCTTCTCATATCCAGTTTTTCCCAGGTCACTGAATCATAGTAGTCACTTATCATGCCGCCTTCACCGAAACGGTTGCTCATGACCTGGACAGATCTGGGCTGTCCCCCGTAACAATGGATCTTGTAATCAGTCAGATTTCCTTTGCCCGGAGCATCTTCCAAATACTGTTCTCCGATGATCTTGCGGGGCATATCCTTATAAGGCCATTCTCTGCCGCGGACATAATAATCATGTGCCATTCCTTTTTTCAGTTCTCTGATCACCGCTTTCTGATCCAATCTGCTTCTGTCACCGCAGATACAGACGCCCAGTCCTGAAGTATGATTGCATTTCAGGACAAATTTATCCGGCAGCATATCAAAATCAATATCATCCGGATCATCCCATACACCAAGTGAAGGGACCAGGTATTTTTCACCGATCTTCCCGGCAATATATTCTCTGACCCTGTACTTGTCAGCCATGATCCTGTATTCCGGTCTTCTGTCGTACAGTTTCAGCCACTGCATCTTTTCATTGAACGTAAGCGGATTTTCAAGATCCAGTTCTTTACCGATACTTACCCGGAATTTAAGTTTCAGATATGGTTCATCAGGCAATGCTCTCAACAAACCTGCTTTATCCATGTAATACACTATCTTTTTCGCTGTAAGCTCCATGATTTCCTCCGTTCATTGCTGATCCGCAGCATCCCAGTTCTTGTCCTGCAGGCAGATATAACCGGTCAGCGCCCAGCAGATTGCACAAAGTGCTTTTCCGTTATATAGAAGCGCAACTTCCAGCATGGCCACAAAACAGGATCCCATTACGTAATGTTTGATGATTGCATCTCTGTAATCAATATTTTTACGTACTATCTTCAGTAAACTCTTTACATACATTACAAGAGCTGACATTCCTGCCAGACCTGAGAACAGCAGTGTATTAACGATCACATTATGACTGTTTGACATACCGCGGTATACCTCATAAGTGAATCCCGCACTTTTCAGGCCATACCCCAGCAGCGGACTTTTCAGCCATACTTCGATACTGGATTTCCATAAATAGTATCTGCCGGATGTCATTTTGTTCAGCAGCTTCGGAAGATCTCTGGATTCTCCCGAAAACAGATCAGGATACTTCTGCAAATAATAATAGATATTACGGTTAGGCCCGTATTTTGTAAACAAAAGCACATATGCCAATACGATTAAAGCACTTGCAATAAGCGGTTTGAATCTGCGCGGTATCGGTACGTGCATATTTTTAATAAATAAATATACGGCATACATCACTGTCATCACCATCAGCAGCATCAGTGTCCTTGACCCAGTCAGGAGGATCATCACACACTGTACTGCCAGATTGATCAGAAACAGAATTCCATACCTGCGGACATGATCCTGTTTTTTGAATTTGTCATACAGCAGATATGCCGAGAACATGATAGAAGTGTATGCATAATATGCGCCTTCATTGGTTTCATTATAGAAGCCTCTCTGCCGGCCTGTTTTGGCCACTTTTCCCTGCATTGAGATCAGTGGTGAATCCGTCAGCACAGCAATTACGCTCGCAGCTGAAACAAATACGATAAGAAGATTAAACCATTTGATCAGCTGATAGACCCTGGCATGTTCCTTCTGTGTATCAGATGAGAGAAAGGCTGAATAAAAGACAAAAATATACTGGATCAGGATTGCAAAATCCTGGAGCACACTGAAACGCCAGTTAGCGCGGTACATAAATGTTGAGATCATATTGATCATCAAAAACACATATGCCCATCTGTACACGGTGCCTGTAATATATTTTTTCGTTACAAACGAGTGATAAATAAAGATGATCAGTGTCCAGAGATAACTGGCCAGAAAAAGCGGCCTTAGATAAATTCCGGTATAGTATTCCAGGATGTGATTAAGCATGTATACGGCACAGTAAAAATACAGATTATAACGTTCCGCTACCAATCCGTTCAGTATTCTGTTCAATCCGCTTTTACTGTTCTGTTCACTCATCCGTATTGCCCTCTGCCGGTTTCAACAATTATACTATCTTACTTTATCTCTTCATGAACCTTTTAATACATCCACCAGAAATTCTTCCCATCTGCCATAAATTCTCTCAGGTGTCAATTCACTGCTGATCTGATACGCATTCCTGCCGATGCTTCTGAGTTTCTCAGGATCTTTCAGCAGACCCTTCATAGCTTCCGCCATTCTGCCTTCATCATTTACAGGCACCAGTATTCCGTTGATATCATTCCTAATCAGGTAAGCCGGTCCGCCGCAAGGACAGTCTGTAGAAACACATGCAAGTCCAAGAGCCATCGCTTCCATCAGCGCATTCGGCATCCCTTCAAAATCCGAAGAAAGAACAAACATATCATTCTGTTGCATTTCTTCCGCTATATTTTTGATGTTTCCCGGAAGAGCTGCCCTGTCTTCCAGACCATGTGATCTGATCAGGGCTTCCAGTTCAATCCGTTTTTCACCTTCTCCGTAGATAACCAGTCTGTAATCCGGAACTTCTGAAGCGATCTTTGCAAATGCATTGATGAGTAGCGTGAAGTTTTTCTGTGCATTCAGCCTGCCGGCAGCAGCAATCACTTTTCTTTTTTCCCCGGTATAAAATGGCCGGATAAACTCTTTATTAACAGCATTCGGAATGACTGTTGTTTTCAGATTTGAAACAGTGTTCCCATACCACTTCATTGCATCCTCTGTCTGAAATACAAAACCATCAGCCCTGTGCGCAAGTTTTTTCAGCATTGTCGCTTTCATGCCAGTATATGATCCGGGGTCTACCCTTTCCGCCGCAACGACTTTTGCCTTTGTCATCCAGCGGAACATCAGCAGCATGATCGTCGTTTTCGGCAGCATCACTATATACAGGTCATTCTTTGCTGTGCGCAGATATTTCCAAAACTTCGGGAAACGGATGAGATTGTTGAAAACCGTATTTCTGCGCTCTTTCAAAGACAGCAGGGTTTTTACGGAAACCCGCTCATCAAGGTCATAGGCATCCTTTGTTTCCGACATCGTCAGGATCTCAACATCGTGTCCCTTTTCCGCAAGATAGCCGGCAAGACTGCAGGTCACACGTTCTGCTCCGCCGCCGTACAGACTTCCGATAAACATTGTGATCTTCATACTTCAGCCCTTTGTATGCTTCTGCGGCAAATCGATCCAGCCACCGAATATATAGTCCCATTTTTCCGGTACAAACGGCTGGAAACCGCTCCAATGAAAGAACGTGAACTCACCGAAATAAACTTTTCCGTTCACTTCATACAGATCGATCCGGATCTGCGGAAGACCGGCAGACAGTTTTGCGGCCAGATCTTTCATCTCTTCAAAACATTCCGGTTTGGACGGCGGGACCTCAGCATTCGGATGTCCGTTAGTAAAGGGAAGATGGTTGAAATCAGCATCAAAGAAATCAAATTTCGTTTCTGCTTCGGCTGCACGTTCTGTTGCAATAAACAGCGCTTTGACATCACCGTTAAACGCGAAGAATTTATAGTCCCGCAGGTCTTTTGTAGCAGCGTCCTCCATATACTGCTCTGCAATGATCCGCGGCCGGATATTCTTATACGGCCATTCTCTCTGGCCCCAGAAAAAGTTATGCGAAAGGCATCTGGTTATTTTCTGCTGAGCTGCAGCTTTGTCAAAACTGTTCTTATCTTTGCAGATGACAAGACCTCCGCTGTCATGTGTGCACTTCAGTACAAACTGATCAGGAAGCTGAGCAAAATCGATCTCCTCGAACCTGTCCCATACTCCCAGTGTGGGAATAATGTATTCTTCCCCGATCAGCGCAGCAGCGATCTTTTTGGCTTCATATTTATCCACCATTGCAGTATATTCAGGCCTTCTGTCATACAGCTTCAGCCACTGCAGTTTTTCGTTGTAGCTGACAGGATTTTCGAGATCCAGTTTCTTTCCCAATTTAGAGCGGTAGGCAATTTTCAGGTAAGTCTCATCATCCATGTTATGAAACAATCCCTTATGCCCGAGGGAAATAAACAGAAGCGCAGGATTCCGCAGAAAATCATTTATTGTTTTTGCCATTTTTTCCATCCTCCTTCACCAGACTTCTGTATACTTCCTGATACTTCGCGCTCATACCCGGGGCACTGAAACAATTGTGTGCCGTTTCATATGCAATTCTTCCTGCTTCAGAAGCTTTTCCCGGTTCACAGATCATCTTAAGCTTGTCGATCAGATCATCCCCGTCCTTCAAACAGAACAGATATCCGATTCTTTCATCCGCCTCAAAGATCTCCTTATGCTGTTCTATGTCAGAGATGACGACCGGGATTCCCGAAGCCATCGCTTCCAGAACACCGTTGGGAAGACCTTCTGACCTGCTGGCGGATACATATACGTCACTTGCCTTCAGGTATTCGTCGACATTGGATACATTTCCGCGGAAATCCAGTCTGCTGTTATTCCGGTAAAGCTGTTTGATTTCTGACAGCTGATCACCGTCTCCCAGCAGTACCATGTATGCATCAGGATCATCGCCAAATTGTCTGACATAATGCTTCAGAAGGAACGGGATGTTCTTTCTTTCAATAAACTGACCTGTATAAATATAGATAAATGCATCCGCCGGAAGGTCCAGTTTTTCCCTCAGTTCCTTTTTCTCTTCCGCATCCGCAATGGTATACTGGTCAACATCCACGCCGTTGCGAATATAATCAAAGTGCATACCAAGCTTATCTTCATATATCCTGCTCAGGCTTTCCGAGCAGGCAACAGCTTTATCGCTGTTCTTCATTGCGTACAGCTGAAGTCCTGCCAGAATACTTCCTTTGACTTTCCCGAATTTTGCCGGATAGTCATCATAGATGTAATTTCTCAAAGTATGGATCTGGACATATTTGCCGATCCTGCTTACCGCATAGTCAGGGAAAACACCGACAGTATGAACAATATCCGGATGAAGTTCATTTAGTTTTTCCTTCAGCGCACCGGTCTGTCCTGTTAAAATTGCCCTTTTGCCTGTCTTAACCAGATAATGCGCAGACAGCCATGGCAGGAAATCACGCATCCTGCTGTCGGGTTCTTCATCATAAAGAGTGATCAGGAACGGTTCAAATACCGTCTGGTCCAGGTTTTTGATAATATTTAATGTCTGCTGGGTCGGACCGACTTTTTTGCAGGATGTCATGACATAGACAATGCGGATCCTGTCAGTCCCAGACCTTTCAAACCTGGTTCCGGTCGTGTCACTGTAGGCAAAGCGGATCCCGTCCAGAGGCACGGCGTACAGACCTCTGTGCCCCTCAAAAACACCGTCAAAGTATATCTTTTTGCCGTCCCGGCTCCACCTGGGATGCAGATCACATCTGGTATCATTGTCATATTTGAATGGTGCGAACACTTTTGCGATAACAACATTGAAATCCTCATTCAGGACTTTCAATACTGACATCCGGTTTCTGTCAGGATAGGTATCCGTAACGACCAGTCTGCCGTCAGGATTGACACTGGGATGCCCGTCACTGCTGATATGGGGCCAAAGACGCCGGTATTCCTGCGTATGATCCTTCATCCGGTAATAACCCGCACCGCTTCCTTTTTTGTTTTCAAACGCAATGATCGTTTCATCATCCTGCCACCAGCAATGAGAAACCATATCATCATCAGAAAGATTGTACATATCTGTTCCGTCAACATTGACCGTAACAAGACGCGTATACTTTCTTTCCCCTTTCAGCCAGCGGTGCAGTACCATAAAGCGTTTTCCGTTCGGACTGATCATGATGTGGTTGACTTTATGCTCGGCACCTTCCATTTCCTTTCTCGGTTCAAAGGAAGAAAAGTCTGTATATTTCAGCAGCGGTTCAGCTGTATCCATGATCAGGTCAATTTTCCAGATTGCCGCAGTATCAGGCAGTTTCTGATCTTTTGTGCTCTCTTCGATATTGCTGTAGCCATAACCCGGACGCAGTCTGTGCAGACGGGAAAAATCCAGCGTCAAAGCAAAACTGCCGTCTTTACTGACGCTGTAAACAGGCATGGAAAGCACTCTTTCCTCACCGCTGAAAACATCCAGGATAACGGAACAGTACTTACCGTTCCGGCAGTCGTTATAAATAATCCTGTTTTTATAATCAGGACCAAGCCACTGCATCATGCAGCCTTGCTGGACATTCCACGTATGTGTTGATGCGATCGTTCTGACCCTATCAGGATCATCTGTTTTTTTTGCCGTATCGATCAGAATGATCTCCGCAGGTTCTGCCGGAGCAGTTTCCGTCCATGTGTTTTCTGCTTTCAAGCAAAGCACGTATCTTCCCGCAGCATCTTCAGGACTTTTGTCATAATAGCCGAAAAAATACTCACTCTGCTGTTCGGGTGATACACGCAGGATATTCCCTTCATATTTCCTTTTTTTTGAAACAGCATAATTTACGGTCTGATAGATCCGTTTGATTCCTTTTTTTATTTTGGGATACTTATTCAGCTGCTGATTGATTGTTTGTTCAAAGCCCATATTACTGCCTCCTTTCTTTTCAGAAATACAGAATCAATGTTTTCGCAGTATCTTCTGAAACAGGAATTTTCTGAGCCAGTTCGGCGCAAATGATGAGCCAGTACGTATAACAGCAGATTTCAGATACTGTGTATTGGTAATAAATCCCTGATCCCTCATATAGCGGAACAGGTTCATCTGGATATCCCGGTACAGTTTTCCGGATCTTCTCTTATAAAGACTGCTGTCTGCCCGCATCCATACAAGAGGTTCCTGTATATTATATCCTTTGTATCCTTTTATCAGCATGTGTGTCCAGAGATAGTAATCCTGCATGTATCTGACATCCTGATAGTTTCCAGCATCCGCAACAGCGTTTTTCCGGAACATGACGGAAGGATGATTAAACGGATTTCTCGTTTTTGCAAAGCTGATAATATTTTCCTGAAACTCAGGCACGACCCTTTTTGAAGTAACCGACATCGGTCGCATCGATCCTTCCTCTATTTCCGTAAACTCCTCGATTACACTTCCGACAATAGATATTTCGGGATGATCCAGCAGCACCTGCAGCTCTTTTTCACATCGTTCCGGTCTGGAAATATCATCACTGTCCATACGCGCGATAATATCATTCCGGCATTCCATTACTCCTGTTTTCAGCGCGTATCCGAGACCGCGGTTTTTTTCAAATCGGATCACATGAAGCGTATCGGGATGCGCTGAAAGCATCCCGCTGATCACTTCGTCGAGTTCATCCGTCAGTTTTCCGTCACAGATCAAAACAAAATCATTTGTCACGACCGTCTGTTCCCACATACTGTTCATAGCAGTGCGCAGATGCTCCGCTTTTTCTTTTTGATAAACCGACATCAATACCGAATAATCAGGATATTTCATAACATGCATCTTCCTTCCTCACAACAAAAACGGTACAAAATGATCTGCCCGCCTGCCGGCACTCATTCTGTACTGTTTCTGTCATCTTTCTGATTCTGTCCGGCAAGGGACTGATCCATTGCGGTGACAGCGCCTTCTGCCACGCCCTCTGTGCTTTCAGGAATGAATATAATTTTTATCGTAGCGAATATAATGCTCAGGTCCTGAATCAGGGACGGATTAGACAGGTACATAAGATCCATCTTCAGCTTTTCATATGGCGTGGTGTTGTACTTTCCGTATACCTGCGCGTAGCCGGTCAGACCGCATTTTGCCTGAAGCCTCAGCCTGAATTCCGGAAGTGTCTGCTCGTACTTTGCGGCGATTTCTGGACGCTCAGGTCTTGGCCCGACAATACTCATGTCGCCTTTGAGAATATTGATCAGCTGAGGCAGTTCATCGATCCTGTATTTCCGGATCACTTTTCCGACCGGTGTAATTCTGTCATCCTTCTCTCCGGTGGACAATCTTGCAACACCGTCCTTCTCAGCATCTACCCGCATGCTTCTGAACTTCAGGACATCAAACTCTTTTCCGTCCTTTGTCAGCCTGCATTGTTTATAGAAAGCAGGACCGCCATCCTTTTTGATGATCAGTGCCGTAACGATCATCAGGGGCGACAGGATGATCAAAGCCAGGAGGGATGCGCAGAAATCAAACACCCTTTTAATGATCAGATATTCAGGAGAAGGATTATAGCGGTCAAGACGAAGAATCGGAAGATGGAACATCTGGATCCTCTTGGCACCGCTCATCAGAACATCCCCGATACGCGGAACTATAAATGCCGGAATGCCGTTTTCGACACAGTATTTGATGACTGTGTTGCGGTCATGGCTGTGAATATCAGTAAGGAATACAGCTTCAGCATCGCTCAGCAGCGACATATCCCGGATACAGTCTTTGATATTAATACGCTTTGAAATTTCAAATTTCTTGTCCAGATTATACTGACTGATCAGATCTTCCCAACCTGTCTGTTCATCCCAGATGATCGCCGTTTTTCTTGCACGAAATGTATTGTAGTACCATTTCTGAGAACCGTATGACCAGCATATCGACATGAGCAGCTGTCCGGCGATACACAGTAATACAGGCCCTAAAGCAGGATAATGCCGCTTGATCAGCAGCCATATCACCATGTAAAGAACACCGTCCGAAACGATTGCTGCCAGCATCTGGCTGTATACCATGACATGTACTTTATTATATGAAATAGTAAACGCATCATAGGTTTTCCCGCATATGTAATACATCAGAATATACAGAAGGATGACAACATAATTGCCTCTGCCCAGAAACGGTGAGATGATATCTCTCCGGTAAAAAGCAAACCACACATATGCAAAAGGAAGCGCAATCAAAAGAGCATTCAAGATCTTTACCGTATGAAGCAGGATATTTCTTTTTGTCTGATCATTTCTTCTCTGCATAGTTTTTCACACTGTTTCTATAAATAAATTCTATATCAGTTTAGCAGAAATCGGTCTACAAACATAGTCTTTTTGTACACAACAATATGAATGACCTGATCATTCATCCTTGACGCGATGCTCACTCTCCGGTCTCAGCATCGTACTTGTGACACCGTCAGTATGCGGCAGGAAAACAACATCCACCCCGATCTTTGCCAGATCGATCCTGGTCTGTTCCCATCTGGGATTTCCTTTCCAGTCATCGCCGATGAAGATCGCGTCAAAGTGAAGCTGCTTCCATGTCTCTTCCTTATCAAGGGTATGTACGATCAGGCATTCATCGACCGCCTTGATATTGCGCACTATCTCATATCTCTGATCTTCCGGAATCACCGGTGTCTTATGCTTATACTGCTTCACCAGCTCATCCGCGTTCACACCGACGATCAATGTCTCACACTGTTCTTTTGCATGATTCAGAATATTGAGATGTCCGACATGAAACATGTCATATACGCCCTGTGTATAACCAACTTTATATTTTTTCATATTCTTTTTATCCTTTTTACAAACAGATTCAGGACCCGCCTGATCGTTCTGATCAGATACTGGCATTCATTTGCATTTCTATACAGCAGAATAAAGCAAAGCGGAACCGAACAGCCCACAATGATGACATGAACGATCACCGAAAGCCATCCGTATCCGGCCAGGAATGTTCTGCAGATGAAGAAATCAGCTGTACATACGGCAGTCAGTATCGCCAAATACTTCAGATTCGTCTTGTAGTAATCGGATACCGGCCGGTAATTATTGAAGCTGTATTTGTGTATGACCGAAGGATCGACCATAAAATTCGTCAGTATATCCGCAGTAATTGTACCAATAATTACACCGTAAATGCCATAAATCTGTACAAGTGTGATCGAAACTCCAAGGTTGATGATAACACCGAGGACCGGTCTGAACCACATCTGGCGGAACACACCGCTGACATTTCTGATCTGTCCCAGATTGATTTTCAGTCCATGGAAGAGGATCTCAGTGCCGATCAGTATGGCAAACGGCTGCGGGATCACGTAGTCTCCACCTACCCATACAGTGATCAGTTCATCCGCACAGACAGCTACACCGACACCAGCCGTTCCAAAGAGAACAATTGCCATAAAATTCATGATCTTGAAAAAAGCGTACTTCTTATCAATGGATTCCGTCGCAAACAGGTTCCCCATACTGGCCTTGATAGCAGTATACACTTTGTCAAACAGACTGCGGATCGTCGTGTAAAACAGCAGGTAGTTTGAATACATGCCGACTGTCGCCAGACCGATAAACGCGCTGATGACCGTATTATCGGTTGCCTTAACGACGACATTATTGACTTTATATACAAACAATGCGCCGCAGTCTTTCATCATATCCATGATTTCTTCTTTGCTGAGATCGTCATCTTCATGCTTAAAGAACTGCGGATACATCTTTTGGGCAATTACCGCATTGACTATATTCTGCAGAATATTGAATACAATGACAGTGGCTGTATAAGCCATGAAATCCTTATAGAATACAAGGACAATGATCTTGGTAACATTTGTTGCGATCGTCACAAAAAAACCTGCGATATCGAGTATATATTTCTTCTGGTCCGCTTTTACGACCGCGCTTCTGTAGGCAAAAAACAGATATGAACTTGCAGTGCGGAGAATGTGCAGCATAAATATCAGACTCGCATTGATTCCCAGAACAGCCAGAGAATCATAGTCTTTAATAATAAAGGGAAGCGTTGGGATCAGACAGATACCCAGAATCAGGATAACACTTCCTACAGCACGGTATGCTTTTTTGTAGAACTTCATCAAAACGCGTACACGTTTATCATCACCTTTTGCAAGCGGTTCGTACAATTTGAAATTAATTGCCGTATCAAAACCAAGTTCTGTCAAAGAGAGCATTGTCAGAATATCTGAAAACAGTCCGTTGATTCCAAGATAACTTTTGCCTAATGTCTTTATAAAAACAGTTCTGACTACAAATCGCAAAATTGTTGCCAGCATCTGTCCGCCAAAACCGGTCACAACATTCCTGATCGAGTTAATAGTTCTGGACTGTGTTTTTTTAGCCATAAATCATCACCTTCATCTGAATAAACTAACCTGTTTTGAATCATACTTCAAGGTTTGTTTACTCATCGATCCTCAACCGAACAGACCGATTTCTTTAAGTACAGGCATCATCCCTTCACCGGAGATCGCCTGAAATGATCTCACGGATGGAGCCGGGTTGATCTCAACGATATCCCAGCCCTTGTCACTGTAAGCAAAATCAAAACCCATCATTTTCTGGGAACTGTACTTGCTGTGGACCTGATCCACGATATTCAGAAGCTCTTTCCATTCAGGAATCACCGCACCCCTGAAAACCACGCCGGTATCCGGATGAGCCTTATAATACATGTCTCCGTTGATCCCGTCAGTATACACAACTCCGTTTTGCAGATCAATTGCGGCCGCCATTCCCCCGCTGCCGATATTATCTACAAAACTGCCTCCCCTTCCCGTTCTGAGAAGTGCGAAAAGATGTCTGATCTCCCCGTTTTTATCCGCTGCCGAAACAAATCTGATCGTATTGACGCTTCCCGGATGAAACCGCGCAAGAGCATCTGCCTGAATGATCATTTCTTCCAGCATATATCCGTTTTTTGAACTTCTGATTTTTTCTTCCAGCAGGGTGGTATCATCCGCATTGACGGAAATAATACCATGTCCTTTGGAACCGGAAACGGGTTTCCCTACAAAACGGCTGTACTTTTCAGCGAACGCTTTGACATTCTGCTCCATGTTCTCATCATTTCTGATATATACGACATCCCTTTTGACGTAATCTTTGATCATCAGATATCTTTCATATTTATTTTCAGGCCATACGGAATTCTGCGCTGTTTTTGCTGCCCTTACATTCCTGTATCCCGGACAGAACGTTCTGCGTTCTGCATCGTTTTTGCCGGCAAAACCAAACTTCATGTATTCTTCCGGTGTAATGTCATAAGCGTAGTATTCTTTCAGAATATCCATGCGGAGTCCTTGTCTGCTGACATCGGGATTCTTTTTCATAACAGATTTTATTGTCTCTTCAGCATTATGGCTAAACTGCTGATCGGTATTAATAAGCGGGTAACTTAAAAAACTCACCATATTAACAAACATTCTGCTGTTCTTAAAATGATCCGGTATATGCCTGCTGATCTTTGTAATAATTCCGCTCATAGTATTCCTTCTTTATCTCTGTATACTGCACTGTTTCAGACGCATACACTAAAATCTTTTCTTTTTCCCCGGGGCATATTTAGCCATGACATAAAGACGTTTTAAGTAATATCTCATTTTCATTCCCATCAGATTTGACGGTTCTTTGTCCAGCCATTTCATAAGGACTACAGTATAATGATCAATACCTGAGAAAGACATAAAATCAATATACTGAAATCCCCAGCTTAAACATGTCTTCTGCATGTTTTTGTTGTTGGCTGCTGTACGCACCTGAATGACCGGGATCCGGTTCTCACGTGCGTACCTGACAACTTCTTCATGCATCAATGTGCTGATCCCTTTTCTCCTGTATTCCGGAAGAACCGCAACCAGGATCTGTTCCACAGCCTGTCCGGGACCATAGTGGTTTTTCCTGACACGCACCGCTGTCATTCCAACAGGTTTATCACCATCCATCGTCACAAAACATTTTCCACCCTTGCCGATATGCGCTTCCAGTTCTTCACCGCTCATTTCAGCTGTCGCGACATTAAACCCGTTCTGACGGTTTTCTGCATGTGAAAGATAGATCAGTTCATGCAGATCATCATATGATATCTCATCCGGTTTCTCAACAATTCTTATTTCACTCATTTTTACCTGCTTTAACAAATGATAACAGCGATTTAACATGTTTTTTCGCTATATTGCGTTTCTCTGACTTCCTGTAAACAGGAACCTGTATTTCCGTGAACAGCTTTTCTGGTTCCGGATCTTCTTCGTCTGACAGCAGAGTAAAATCACAGCTGTCCAGCAGTTTGTTCAATCCCTTTCCCGTCAGGAAAGCATCTGCATAATCTTCCCAGGCGACCTTATTGTTCACAAATGTCCTGCCGAAAACCATTCCGTTTTCCTGCGGAAGCTCATCATTGCTGCATAGTGCCCGTACAGTGACCGTAGGCAGATTTACACCGCATCTTGTATAAGCATAGCTTGGTCCGCCGAACCGCATATTAAGTTCTCCAAAATAGAGTCCTTTATCCGTCAACAGCATTTCCATATCAAACATCCCGGTAAAACGGACGCTCTTTAAAAAACGGAAGATAGCCGGAAGACTGTCTGCTATCTCATCCGGTTTTACCATGGTACCGCATAGGGTCACACCGCGGTTATGTCTGGCAATCACATTCTTTTTTATAATTCCGGGCAGCAGGATGTCCTGGTCTTTGCAGACACCATCCATTGTGTATTCCGTTATGATATTCAGATATTCTTGAACCAGAACACTGCGGTCCCGGCTGCTTTCCTGCATTTTATTCAGCCTGTCAACAAGTTCTTTCCGGCTGCCGCATTTTCTCAGTTCGGATTTCCCGCCCTTTGCGCTGACCAGCGGTTTCACAAAACAGGGATATTTGATGCCTTCAGGAATCGAAACAATATCTTCCCGCAGTGAAATGACCCATTCTTCCGCCGTTTTTAACCCGGCCTCTGCCGCCAGTCTGCTTTGTTCCGTCTTGTCCATATAAAACGATATGCTGTTTTCCGCTGTATACGGGAGAATGAAATGTTCCTTCAAGATCCCCCTGTTTCTGTCGATACATAAGCAGGAAAAGTCATCTGACGGGAAAAGAACACATTTTTCCCCATTGTCTTTCTTCTGTTCGAGAAGCGCTTTGATCACTTTTTCATCTTCCCTGCCGGAAACGATCACTGTTTTCCGTATATATTTGGAAGCTTCGACAATTTTAACTGCATCTTTCCCGGCAGTGATATAAAGCATATCAACGTGATATCCTTCTTTTCCGAGTGAACGGATAATTCCTAAAGGCGTTGAATAATTTCTTCCAAGTACGATTACATCAGGCTTTTCCATTAACGTCATTTTCCTGTTCCTTCTGTTATTTGTTTCATTTCTTTCGGAGTATTTTCTTTACTGCAGATTTCAGACGTCTTTTATTGGCTCCCTTCTGAAATTCCCTGTATGGTTCAGGATCATCATTGTTCTGTACAAAGGTGAAATCAGCTTTGCTGTAAATATCCTGCAATTCTTTCCAGCTGATTTTTCCTGACAGATAAACCTGGAAACAGACTTTTTCACTTGCGAATGATTTCCGGTCTGTGATCTTTCCTGTTTGTCCTGAAAAAGGTACACCTTGCAAAGATTTGATCAGCATCTCCGGAAGATTGATACCGTATCCGGTAGCCGCATATCCCGATGCCCCGAAACGCAGATTCAGTTCATTGAAATATACAGTGCCGTTATTCTCATATACTTCTATATCGACCAATCCCCTGAAGGCGATCTTTCTTACTAAAGCACACAGTTTTTCATATGTTTCCTGGAACTGGCTGCAGTCCAGCAATGTACCTGTTCCGGTAACACCCGAATATGTCAGGCCTTTCTCAATAAAGAAGGGCAGGACGACCATTTCCCCGTCGGTAAATCCGGGAAGATCATATTCTTTATGGATATCGATAAACTCTTCAGCCAGGAGATCGCCTGAAATGCCTGCATTCCGATAGTCGCCGTATACTTTATCCAAATGCTTATGCAGTTCTGCCGACGTACTGCATCTCAGCATATCCTTTTTTCTTCCCCGGATGCTTTTTTCCGGTTTTACAAAGCAAGGGAAGCTGATATCATCCGGCACCGTAAATCCAGTTTCCGAAAAACTGAGCTTCCATCCTTTTGCGACGGGAAGTCCGACTTCTTCAGCCAGTTCCTTCTGTACCTTTTTATCCATATAATAGCTGACTGAATCTTCCGGGTTCAGCATACCCGGAAACAGGAAACTGTCTGTCAATGAATTCCTGTACTCATCCAGAAAAAAGGCTGAATTATCATCGGTAGGAATGATGATCTGCTTTTCGGAGGACTTTGCCGCAAGCTGTTTCAGCAGTTCCAGAAGGCGATCGGTATCATGTTCATCAACGGTGCAGTACTCCTGGACATATCTGCTTTTTTCATCAAACGTCTCCGGATTGGCGGAATTCCTGATCCTGATTACTTTTACGTTATAACCTGCGATGCCTGCCGCTCTGATCATTCCCAGTCTTGAAGTGTAATTTCTTCCCATCACAATGATATCCGGCATATAAAACCTCCTCTTACTGCTGTTTGTTATTGAAACATCTGGTGATACTTTTCATCTATCCACCGGCAGACATCTTCTGATGAATGACCGGTTTCATTTGTCCCGTAATATTCCATGATCCTTCTGCAGTTTTCCGCTGCGGACTCCCCGGTCATCTGATCGATATACCTGTTCAGTTCATCCTGGTTTTCGGCGACCCAATAGCCGATTTCCCTGCAGTCCGCATAGAATTCACGGGAATTCTTCAGATATTCATCCCTGTCAAACTGGGCCAGTATGACCGGTTTCATGCGCAGAATGAAATCCCCGGCACTGGAAGAATAATCTGTTATCAGCATATCTGCGATCATCATGAGATCCGACATATCCGGATACCGGGAGGCATCGATGATGTTTTCATGCTGATCAAGCCGGATGCCGAGAGCTTTCGGATGAGCCCTAGCCAAACAGATCCATTTTTCTCCCTTTTTATTCAGCTGTCCAAGTACCTGTTCAAGGTCAACATTCGTACCGCTGACCTTTTGTCCTTTTCTGAATGTCGGCGCATACAGAAGGATCCTGCAGTCTGCAGGCAGACCCAGCTGCTGCCTGACGGCCTGATCATCCCCCGGATGAACAAGACAGTCATTGCGGGGACAGCCCGTTTTCATCGTCAGCCCAAGATATCTGAAGGCACTTTTAATGCGTTTTTCAGCATAATCAGAGCCAACTACAAATAGATCCGTTATTTCACTGTCCATCACTTTGGAAGGACGGCTGCCGCCTTCCCATGCATCGTACAGGATCCTTTTTATCCCTCTGTCACCATGCCACGTCTGGATATATATCTGGTTTTTCCTTTTATGCAGGTCTTCTGACATTGCTTCATTGCGGATAAAAGCAAAAGCTGTTTCCCGCTCCGTTTTATATTTCAAAGACGAAGTGCTGTAAGCTTTCACATAATCAGGATATTCGATCCGTTCCGGATCCTGAAATCCCCAGATGATCTGATAGTCCGGATAAAGTTCATGCAGTTTTTCACTGATCGCTCTCGGATTATCCGAGTATGACTTACCGTGAAAGCTTTCAAAAACTGCTTTTTTCTCTGTTTTTCTGAAAGCTCCGGCCGTAATATAGACCATTCTGTAAAGATGATGTCTGATCTTGGTTTGGTTTAGCATTCAGGTACCTCCCTGTCCGTAAAAAGACACGATATCAGTTTATTCTGCTTTATAGTACGCCTTATACCATTCCGCAAAGTTTCTCAAACCCGTCCTGATATTGATCTGCGGTCTGAAATCAAAATCTTTTTCCAATGCGCTGCTGTCCGCATAGGTTACCGGTACATCTCCCGGCTGCATTCCTACCAGTTTCCTATGCGCTTCAAAGTCATATGTTGCGGGAAGGATGCCTGCCTGTACAAGTTCTTCCTGAAGAACAGAAATAAAATCCAGCAGGTTCTCCGGTGTACCGCCGCCGATATTGTAAAGACGGTACGGAGGCTCCGGAAGTCCGTCTTCCCCGTTTGCGCGTTCCGGCGCGGATCTCATAACCCTGACGATTCCTTCCACAATATCATCAATATAAGTGAAATCCCTCCGGCAATTCCCGTAATTGAATATCTGTATCGTTTCTCCTCTAACCAGTTTATCTGTAGCTGAATAATAAAACATATCCGGTCTTCCTGCCGGCCCGTATACGGTAAAGAAACGAAGCCCGGTACATGGGATATTGAACAGTTTCGCGTAAGAATGCGCGATCAGTTCATCACTTTTCTTTGTTGCGGCATACAGACTGACTGGATGATCCACCTTGTCTTCCGTACTGAACGGCACCTTTTTATTTCCTCCGTAAACGGATGAAGATGACGCATATACAAGATGTTCGACTCCTCCATCATACTTGGAAGAACTGTTCCGGCAGGCTTCCAGTATATTGAAGAATCCGATGATATTGGAAGATATATAGGATTCAGGATGATCGATGCTGTAACGTACACCCGCCTGTGCAGCCAGATTCACAACTACAGCAGGATGATATGTTTCAAACACATGATCCACCAAAGTCTTATCCGCAATATCCCCCTTCATAAAAATGTGTTCTGTATTGCTTTGCGCAGCCTTTTCATTGATTTTTTCAAGCCTGTGCATTTTCAGCTGAGGATCATAGTAATCAGTTATTGCGTCAAGACTGATGATCCTTCCTGCATCCATGTCATTTAAAAGCCTCATCACCAGGTTTGCGCCTATAAAACCAGGTGACCCGGTCACCAGAATCGTTTTACCGTCCAGTTCAACATTTTTATCCAGCATAGTATAATACCTCATTCAATATAAGCACTTTTTCCGGGCATTATTCGGTCCTGATCAACCCTCTTAAGACAATCATGAAAATAACTGCCAATCATTACCGACAGTTAAATTATACCTTATTCCATCTGTAAGCATACATTCTTACTGATAATTCATAATTATAAAATAACAGCTGCCCGGAAAAAACAAGGTGACCTGCGGGCCGCCTTATTCCTGTGTTTTTATGATATCCGGAAATATACTGTTTTTAAAATTCTCCCCTGCAGATCTCCAGTGTCCTCGCTACAGCCTGATCCATATCATAGTATTTATATTCACCCAGTCTGCCGCCGAAGATCACATTGTCCTTCTGATCCGCAAGAACTTTGTATTTGCCGTAAAGCTCGCTGTTGCGTTCATCATTGACCGGATAGAACGGTTCATCACCGAATTTCCATTCACTGGAATATTCTTTACTGATGACTGTTTTAGGCTGTGTGCCGAACTCAAAATGTTTGTGCTCAATGATACGGGTATACGGTGTTTCCCTGTCTGTATAGTTGATGACCGCATTGCCCTGGTAATTCGGCATATCCAGCACTTCCGTTTCAAAGCGAACGCTTCTGAACTGCAGGTATCCCAGTTCATAATTGAAATAGGCATCGATTGGACCGGTATAGAAGACCTTATCTGCCAGGCTGTCCAGTTCTTCCCTGTTCTGCAGATAATCCGTATTTGTCCTGACTTCGATCCCATCCAGGATCTTTTCGATCATTTTCGTGTAGCCGCCGATCGGTATTCCCTGATACAGCGCATTGAAGTAATTATTGTCAAATGTCAGCCTGACAGGAAGACGCTTGATAATAAAGGCAGGAAGCTCTGTACAAGGTCTGCCCCACTGTTTTTCTGTATACCCTTTGACTAATTTCTCATAGATATCCGTTCCAACCAGGGAAATAGCCTGTTCTTCCAGGTTTCCCGGTTCCGTTATTCCTGCTTCTCTGCGCTGCTGTTCAATTTTATCTGCCGCTTCCTGCGGTGTGATCACTCCCCACATCCTGTTGAATGTATACATATTGAATGGAAGAGAATACAGTTCCCCATGGTAATTGGCTACCGGGCTGTTAGTATAGCGGTTGAATTCCGCATACCGGTTAACATACTGCCATACTTCTTTATTGTTCGTATGGAAAATATGCGCGCCGTATTCATGGACATTGATGCCTTCCACTTCCCTGGTATAAATGTTGCCGGCTACGTGATTTCTTTTTTCAACAACAAGGACCTTTTTTCCGGCAGCGACTGCTTCCCGGGCAAATACTGCCCCGCACAGCCCGGCACCGACTACCAGATAATCATATTGTTTCGACATACTGACTCCTCACTTTTTCTGCTTCAATCATACAAAATAAAGTTTCCAAATGAAAGTATCACCGGATTGATCTACTCAGTCTTACATTGACCTGCAATTGCCATCCTATTTATAATATGTACGTTGTCCGGAAACGGAAGGTACAGGTATGAAGACAGTATTATCATTGTTTGAAGCAGAGAAAAAGAAAAACAGGATCGTCTTGATATGCATTGCGGTACTGATTTTACTGATGAATCTTTTTACCATAAAAATTGCGGATGATTACGTCTACAGTCAGTCCTCCGGACTGTTTGATATCTTTGCAAAAGAATATACACAGTATATGACATGGAACGGAAGATCGGTTGCCCATATTCTGGCACGCATCTCCCTGATTCTTCCAAGGATATTGTTCCAGGTATGCAATACCCTGATATTTGTATGGCTAATCATTCTGATTGTTTATCATTCGAAACCCAGTCAGAAACACGTTCCGTTTCTTCTTGCCACATCGTTCGGGCTGGTCTTTATATTTGCTCCGATGTTCGGTGAAACTGTACTCTGGCAGACAGGTTCATTCAATTATCTTTGGATGACAGCCCTGATACTGACATTTCTGATCCCATACAGACAGAATGAAAAGCATCATTCATTGTTTGCAGGACTGTATCTGTTATTCGGCATAATTGCCGGATGGACAAATGAGAATACAGGCGGAGCCATGATCCTCTTTATTATGGGGATCCTGCTGAAAAACTTTATATTTGAAAAAGAAAAGCCCCAGCTATGGAAACTGACGGGACTGATCGGCGCATGCGCAGGGCTTCTGATCATGGTAAAGGCCCCCGGAAACGCAGTCCGTATGCTGAGCTTCCCGGAACGCCACGGTCTATCCAGTCTGCTTATTTCGGCATACGAAGCATCCCTTGTTATCAGGAATCCCGGCAATTCAGGTCTGTGTACTTTATGGCTGATCTTTGCGGCAGTCATCACAATTGCAGGTATCTTAAACAAAGATAAAAAGAAACTGTACATACCGGCATTATTTGCTGTATGCAGTTTTTCCGCAGTATACGCTATGATTTTCTCTCCGGTATATATCAATTTTTCCCGGTCAATGTTCGGTGCGACAATTTTCCTGATCTGCGGGATCATTTCCTGCCTTGCATTGATATTGAATGATCAGCGGGCAGATATTCCTTGCAAAGCATCATTAGGAATACTGATCGCGCTGTCCGCAATGAATTATTCAACTGCTATTATTGATCTTGTCAATACAAGGTATCAGTTCAGGAACTGGGACAGATATATCAGCGAACAAAAGAAAGCGGGAAACCTGAATCCGGTCATACCTGCCCTGTCAAGAGAACTGATGACGCCGTATGATCCGATTTTTGATCTGGAAGGTATCCAGGGAGATCATACAAACTGGATCAACGAAAACTTCTCTGTCATAAACGGTCTTGAAAGCATTTCTTCTACAACTCTTGACCAGTGGAACCGGATATATCGTGACGGAGATCCTTCACTCATGAATATCGTGGATTATGAAACCTATCTGAATGCCGCATTGACGGACGACGACCGGATCGTACTGGTCATGACGACCGATGTTTCCGATGAATCCTATCGGGATATGATAGATAAACTGTGCAGATTCCTTTCAATAGATCCTGTTCAGAGCAGATTTTTCATGGCAGGTATCAGTACAGACGACTCACATGTACTGACAGACAACGAGGAGCTCTGCGGCGGTATTACGATCAACGGACATTACATTTACTTATCTTCGATGGAGGATCCGGAAGAAACAGATATTGTTTATGTGAAAGATACTGTCTCCAACAAGAATCCCGGAATCACAATATCCGTATACAGCAAGCAAAAACAACAGCTGGTCGATGAGATCACATGGACACCGGAAACATATGATCATGGAATACGCAGCTGCAGCGAACAATACAACAAGCGTGACAATGTCAAAGATTGATCCGAACTATCGCATAACTGCGATAATTTTCTATGACAGCGGTTACATTCCGCCTGCAGGCAATCTTAAAGTGATCTGATGCCCGATATTCACACATTAAACATAAATTTCATGTATAATGAACCGCATGAACAAGTTAAAAAAGTACAAGCTTACAGAAAAAGGAAAACTCACACTGATTGTGATCTGTGCGGTATTGCTGGCGGCACTGGTACCGATTATAAAAAACTTAAGAACGGAGGCTGAACCCGGACCAGATCCGACACATTCACCCACAACCGAACCGACTGAGTCTGCTGATGCAGCAGCCGAAACTACGCCGGAACCGACTCCGACACCGGATGAAACAGAGATCCCGAAGTCCACAGCGGACGCATCTGTTCCTGTTGTGAATGAATATATCTTTAACACCGGTTTTGAAAGGAAACCGTATACGGTAGGAAACCCAGACAACACGACCGACTTCGTCAGCGGATGGACAGTCGCGTATTCCGACGGTTTCGGATATGGTGATCTATCATGGAACAGGATTGGCGCGATCATAGAAAACGGCGGAAGCGGCATCCAGTCTGTCAGGATCACGCGCGGCGGGATCCCGTTCAACGCGAACAGCAATATTACGATCACCTTCTCACTGTCTTCTGACGTAAACAGAACAGTCCAGATGGCAGTCATTGACGGTAATACGAACAATGTCCTGGCGACCGGAACCATGAACGCTTCCTATGAGCCGCATGATCAGGAACTGACATTCAAAACAGGCAGATATACAAACAACGCCTATGTGGATTTCTATATCGGAAATGACGGGTCTGGCAATACAGCTGAGTATCATACCGTGACCATTGAGAACTTCAGGATCGTATCTTCCAACCCCGTTGTCTCAGGCATCTCGATCGATCAGGTCGGGTATCAGACGGTCGGACAGAAACGCTGCACATTCTCATATGATGCAGGCGACATGTTCGATGTCGTAGATACGCAGGGATGGCCTGTATATACAGGCGCCATCATCGGCAAGAAGAATGACGACTACACCGGTGAATATGATTCATACGGTGACTTCACCCCTGTTTCCGACAGCAACACCTATTACATCCGTACCCAGATCGGAACCGTATCCAACGCATTCCAGATCTCGGATGACCCGTATACGGAAATGCGTGACTCCCTGATCAGAATGCTGTCGATGCAGAGATGCAGCATGGATCTGGATGAATGGTGGGCAGGCGGCATGTCACATCTAGCATGTCACAACTACAATGCCATTATCCATGGAACAGATGTTTACATGGACGCTACAGGCGGCTGGCATGATGCCGGAGACTATGGAAAATACGTTAAAACCGGTTCAAAAGCAGCAGCTGACCTGCTGATGGCATATCTGGTCAACCCGGACATATGGACGGATACGATCAACATTCCCGCATCACTCAACGGAACAGCTGATATCCTGGATGAAGTCAGGTATGAGCTGGACTGGATGCTGAAGATGCAGAACTCTGACGGCGGCGTATTCAATACGGTCATTCCCCAGAACATGTCCGAGATCGAACTCCCGGAACATGATGACCAGTATCTGTATGTACTGACCCTGGAAACAACAAGCACGGCTGATTTTGCCGGAACGATGGCTCTTGCGGGTATCGTATTCAAAGACATTGATCCAGAATATGCGCGTCAGTGTCTGACAGCAGCACAGCGTGCAGATGAATGGCTTGAGGACAACCAGGATCTGATCGATCTGGTCAACCCGGAAGGTGTCAATGGCGGTTCCTATCTTGACAGTACCGACAATGACGGAAGATTCTTCACAAAAGCAGCACTTTGGGCAGCGACATTCGATGACGAATATCTTGAGCAGGCAAAAGAACTGTTTCAAGAAGATCCATCATGCGCAACAGGCCTGTCCTGGAACGCCAACGGCGGATACGGGCGCTACCTGTTCCTGACCGCAAAAGATTCTGACAGAATTGATCCGGAATTCTACGAAGCAATGAAAGAATCTCTGAAGTCCGAAGCAGATGGTATTATGGCTGTGATAAACGGCAATGGTTATCTCTGCTCACTGGATTCCTATGGCTGGGGCAGCAACTCCGAAGCGCTGAACAACGGCGTCATCCTGTCCATGGCATATGACTTTACAGGAAACCAGGAATATCAGCAGGCAGCTGCAGAACAGGTACATTATGTACTCGGCAGAAACTGCCTGAACATCTGCTATGTAACAGGCTTCGGTTCCAATACGCCTGCTGACGTACACAGCCGTGTCGCAAAGGCAAAGAACACATCCCTGCCCGGCGCACTGGTCGGCGGACCTGACAGCTACCGTGACGATAAGCTGACACAGGCGCTACCCGACAACATGCCTCCGGCAAGGATGTACATCGATTCATTTGACAGCTGGTCGACGAACGAAGTAGCTGTATATTACAATTCCACACTGATCCATATGCTCGCAAGGATCTTTGAGTAAACCATTCAGGAAGCTCATACGCTTCCTGTTTTTTTGACCGTACGAGCCGCATAATTTATAATGAGGACAGGTATTACTACGAACATTAGGAGGATAATCATTATGAGTTTCCCGAAAGGTTTTCTCTGGGGCGGCGCTACTGCGGCGAACCAGTATGAAGGCGGCTATCTGTCCGGCGGCAAAGGCCCGGCAGTCGCTGACACATTGACAGGCGGAGACGGTATTCACGGTATTCCGCGCAAATTCATCATTGAAATGCCGGACGGATCCAGGATCACAGTCGGAAACAGGGACGAAGTTCCTGCCGGCGGCAAGGCGATCATTGATCCTGACACGTATTATCCCAGCCATGTGGCAACGGACTTCTATCATCATTGGAAAGAAGACATCGCGCTGTTCGCTGAGATGAACATGAACGTCTACAGACTTTCCATCAACTGGACGAGAATCTTCCCCAACGGCGACGATGAAGTACCGAACGAAGAAGGACTGCAGTTCTATGAGGATGTATTCAAAGAGTGCCATAAATACAACATTGAACCCCTGGTCACGATCTATCACTTTGACTGCCCTCTCCATCTCGCAAATGAATATGACGGATGGGTAAGCCGTCATACAGTCGACGCTTTTGAAAAGTACTGCCGTACGATCTTCACAAGATATAAGGGACTGGTTAAATACTGGCTGACGATCAATGAGATCAACATCAACACCAACTTCATGATGAACGGTGTTCATGAACACATCTCCAACAAGCAGAACGCCGAACAGTGCAGATGGCATCTGTTCGTAGGCAGTGCCCTGGCTGTTACGATCGGTCATGAGATCGATCCCAACAACTTCATCGGCCTGATGATCGCCCATGGCGCTACGTATCCGTATTCCTGCAATCCGGAAGATGTGCTCTGCGAGATCCAGACAGCACACAATCAGAAATGGTTCTACGGCGATGTTCTATGCAGAGGCTACTACCCTGCATACAAGATCAAGGAACTTGAGCGTGAAGGCATCGTGATCAAGAAGGAACCGGGTGATGATGAGCTTCTGAAGAAGGGTGTTGTAGACTTCTATTCCTTCTCCTATTACAGCTCTGCAACATATGCGGCACATCCCGAATCCATTATGCAGGTCGAAGGCAACCAGGTCAGAGGTCTCCAGAATCCTTACCTGACAGCTTCTGAATGGGGCTGGACGATCGACCCGATCGGACTGCGTATCAACCTGAACCAGATCTATGACAGATATCAACTACCGATGATGATCGTTGAAAACGGACTTGGCGCGATCGACAAGTTTGAAGAAGACGGCATGATCCATGACGACTACCGTATCGACTACATGCGCAGACATATCAAACAGATGAAGGATGCCATTGAGATCGACGGTGTCGACCTGATCGGATACACGCCCTGGGGCCATATCGATGTCGTATCCGCAGGTACAGGTGAAATGAGAAAACGTTACGGATTCATCTATGTAGACAAGGATGATGAAGGCAACGGAGATCTCCACCGTGAACGCAAAAAGTCCTTCTACTATATGCAGAAGGTCTACGGTTCCAACGGAGAAGATCTGGACTAAGATCAAAAACAGGGATGTGACAGCTGAGTGCACAGGCTGATCACATCCTCTTTTTTTGGAATAACTGAATATGGCAAAAAACACGTACCAGCAAAAACATGCAGTTCAAAGTGTATTTGATGCTCAAAAAACGTATGAACAAAAACACCGGATATTGATTGATTTCCGGTGTTCAGCTGTTTTCCGATCAAATGTTTTACCGCACAATGACCAAATCTTCTGTTCCTTTCAGAACTCCGCTGAAAGCCTTGTGCATATCATCTCCCAATACCTTGAGATCTTTTTTCGCTTCCGGCAGGAATGGCAGGATCAGCCAGGAATGCATCATGCCGCTGCGCATGTACAGCCGGCAGGGAACGCCTTGTTTCTGCAGTCTTTCAAACATGAGCAGACTGTCGTCCCGCAGGATCTCACTGTCTGAGACCCAGAGTACCACAGGCGGGCATTCTGTATAATCACCATAATACGGAGAAGCAAGGGGGTTTCTGACAACAGCATCATCATGGCTCTGCAGATAGACATCAAGTACTTCATCCGACAGGTTCGATAGAATGCTGTCAGTATCTTTGTTTTTTATATAACTGTCAAGGACCCGATCATACTGGACAGTCGGAGAAAGTGAGAATACAGCTGCCGGCATAGGCAGACATTCTGTTCTGATGTTCAACAGTAATGACAGCACCAGATTCCCTCCGGCGCTTTCACCAAGCAGGATGATTTTCTTTCCTTCAAATTGTTCCAGCAAGGCTTTATATGCCTGCAGACAGTCTTCACAGCCCGCCGGGAATGGATGTTCAGGTGCCAGACGATAGTCGATCGAAACCACATTCAGCCCGATCTTGTCCGCAATATAACTCGTAAAATTCCGCCTTGCTTCAGAAGATCCGGTCACAAAACCGCCTCCATGGATATACAGTACGATCCTGTCGGACGGATTGTTTTCTTTTTCAAGCCATTCAGCAGGAATACCGCCAAGCTGCTCTTTCAGCAGTGTTACCTGTTTCGGAAGCCTGATCATCCTGACACTGTCGATCTCAGCTTTTCGCAAAGCAGAATAATTCTTCGGTGTCTTCGGATCATATACCGTCTTTTTCTTCATCAGGATACTGTTGAGGGTTCTATGCGCAAAACTCGTCTTTTTCTCCGTCTGTCTTCTGATTTTTCCGAGTTTTTCTGCCCCCTTGGCATAATGTCCGTTAGCTAATTCCAAAAGACCTTCCGCAACATTTGCCGGGAACATACCGCCGCTGGAGAGTACTGTCGCCCGCAGCGGTGCATCTGCACCTGACATGACCATCATTTTAAACGCGGGATCACTGTAATCAACCTTTCCCCCGAAACTTTTGGCGATCGTCTTTTCAGTGATTCTGAACATCATGTTCATAACAGGAGAACTGTCTTTCATCTCCATCGTAGACATTTCCATCGTGAAATGACCTTTTTTTATCTCAGGTTCAGTCATAACAGGTCTGTTGAACAGTGCTTCAAAATCACTTTTCACCGGTTTTCCATGCGGATTTTCATACCAGCTTCCCTTCTGCCATGCAGGAACAGGAACAATTGTACCGTCGATCGTGATCGTTTCGCAGAGCCGGATGTCCTTCACGGAAGCACCGAGTCCGATCGTATAAACTCCACCGGGTACCTTCCAGCCTTCTGACCATACCGCAAAGCTTCTCTCATCCAGTTCAAAGCATGCTTCTTTGCTTTCTCCCGGTTCCAGATAAATCTTCACGAATCCCTTCAATTCCTTTGCGGGACGATAGAGCCCGTCATGCGGCGGCATGATGTAAAGCTGCACAACTTCAGCTCCGGAAACACTCCCGATGTTGGTGATCTTCGCTGTCACTTTGTGATTGCTGATCTTCATATCTGAATATTCAAATTCTGTATAGCTGAGGCCATACCCAAACGGGAACCGGACCGGGATTCCGCTTGATTCATAGTAACGATAACCAACATAAAGACCTTCACTGTAACAGGTATATTTTTTTCCGAACGTTTCATATGACGGTACGTCGGAGAGTGCCAGCGGCCATGTTTCAGTCAGATGTCCGGAAGGAGATACTTTACCCGTCAGCAGATCTGCCGCAGCCTGGCCGCCTGCCTGGCCGGGCAGGCCCATATAGAGAACAGCTTTAACTTTATTGATCCACGGTACTTCAACAGCACACCCGCAGAACAGCACGACCACAGTGTTGGGATTGGCATTTGCGACTGTTTCAATCATTCGTAAATGTCCTTCCGGCATATTCAGATCAGTCCGATCGAAACCTTCAGATTCATAAATATCGGGCAGACCGGCACAGACGACTGCTATTTCAGCATTGCGGGCAGCTTCTGCCGCTTCTGCGAGTCCCAGGTTCGTGACTTCACCTTTTTCGCTGCAGCATGCAATAAAAGGAACATCCGGCAGTGCATCGCAAAGACTGATGAGTTTCTTAGGATTGATATGGCTGGATCCCGAGCCCTGATAACGCATGGTTTTTGCCATATCGCCGATCAGGACGATGTCTTTCGCTTTCAGAGGAAGGATATGATCCTCATTTTTCAGAAGCACAGCACCTGCTTCCGCGACACGGCGGGCTGTATCATGATGCCCTTCCGCATCAAACGGTCTGTTCTTTTTTCTCTGCCCGGAAAGCAGGGAAAGCCGGATAACTCTTGCCGCACACGCGTCAACTGCACTTTCAGGAAGTTTCCCTTCCCGTACAGCCACAGCCACTCTGTCTTCCATATAGTCACTGCCGCCGGGCATTGAAAGATCACAGCCTGCTTCGATCGCTTTGACCCTGTCACAAAGCGCGCCCCAGTCGGTAACGACAAGTCCTTCAAATCCCCATTCTTTGCGAAGAATGTCGTTCAGCAGGAACCTGCTGTCACTGCAGTGGACACCGTTGATCATCGGATATGCGTTCATTACGGTCGCAGGCCGGGCGTCTTTTACAGCTGCTTCAAAAGCCGGCAGATAGATCTCCCTCAGCGTTCGTTCATCCACCTGACTGTTGCCGTTAAAACGTTTATATTCCTGACTGTTAGCCGCAAAGTGTTTCAGGCTCGTACCGATCCCTGTTCCTTCTGCTCCTCTGACCCAGGCAGTTCCCATTTTCCCGGACAGATACGGATCTTCTGAAAAATACTCAAAATTCCGCCCGCAGCGGGGATCACGCTTGATGTTCACACCGGGGCCGAGGACAACATCTACTCCGTAAGAAAGTCCTTCTTCTCCGATCGCTTTCCCCTCTTCTTCCAGCAGATCAGGATCCCAGGAAGCACCGCTTGTAACAGCAGTGGGAAAACAGGTCGCAGGTTCTGAATCATTGATCCCGAACATATCTGTATCGCCCTGCTGGACCCGCATACCGTGCGGACCGTCAGACATCGTGATGGACGGGATACCATATTGATCCATTGCTTTGCTATGCCAGAAATCAGCGCCGTTGCAGAGTGATATCTTGTCTTCCAGTGTCATCCGTGAAAGGATCTTTCTGATTCTTTCTTCCATAAAGCCTCCTATATTTCAGAATCGTTCATTACCTTAAGAATCATTTCATAAAGAGGTCTCGCTTCCGCAGCATATGCAAGAAGCGCGGAGATGGGTTCTTCGCGGACATATTCAATCATCGGATTCGTCAGCATATCTGCCATGTACTGTTCAATGACAGGTCTTGCAGCAGGATGTTCAAGCATGACACGCAGCGGTGTCTCCAGCGTGTAGCGTTCCTGCTCAAGCCGGGTCTCCGTTTCATATTCATAATGATAGCTGCCGCTGCCAAGTTCGATCGTTTCGTTCTTTTCCGGCAGGCTTACAATGGCTGTTGTATTGACGGGTACAGTGATATCTAAAGTAATGATCCCTTTCTCACACTTCCAGGCAGCCTTGATCTTCCCGTAAACACTTTCGTATTCCAATGCAGCATGCGTAATACCTTTGATAAATGCCGGGCATACCGCAAACTTTTTATATCCGGGCTCCAGCATCCGCAGTCCGCAAAGACGTGTGTAGAGCCAGTAACCGATCGAACCATAGGCATAATGGTTCAGGCTGTTCATATTGACCGGGTTGAAACTGCCGTCCGGCAGGATCGAATTCCATCTTTCCCAAACTGTCGTCGCCCCCATTTTTACTTCATACAGCCAGCCCGGATTCTCTTCCTGCAGAAGCAGTTTTCCGGCAAGGTCATGTTTTCCATGATCGCTCAGAGCAAGACAGAGATAAGGTGTACCGATAAAGCCGGTCGTCAGATGCGTCTTATGTGCTTCGATATTGACTGCCAGACGATCAGCGGCAACCGGAAGGAATGCTTCATCCAAAAGATCGAAATGGAGCGCAAGTGTTAAGGCAGTCTGTGTCTCACAGACAAGTCTGCCGGTTTTTGTGACATATTCATCCCGGAACGAAGCAAGTACCTTTTCACGCAGGCTTCTGTACATCGTTTCATCTTCGCTGAAGCCAAGTACATGGGCAGTATCCGCCATGATCTTCAAAGTCCACAGATAGCACACGTTCGCTGCAAAGTAATCATCCGTCGCTCCTTTCCGCGGTTCACTGAGACCATTCATTTCCGCATCCAGTCCCAGCCAGTCACCATACTGGAAGCCTGACTGCCACAATCCGTTCGCACCGCATTGACGTCTCACATACTCAGTCCAGATTTTCATACTTTCATACTGTTCAGAAAGCACGCGCATATCTCCATACGTCTCATACAGTGTCCAGGGAAGCACAGTCGCACAATCACCCCAGTAAGCAGCACCGTTCTGACCGCCGGTTACACCGTCTGAGAGCACGTCAGGTACGACCTGTGCCATGCCGGTACGCGGATCCTGGTCTGCTGCCAGGTCACGCAGCCATTTACGCATGAACGGCATGATATTCTGGTGGAAGACCGCAGTCGGCGTAAATGCAGTCGCGTCTCCTGTCCAGCCAAGCCGTTCACTTCGCTGCGGGCAGTCGGTAGGGATATCCAGATAGTTGTCCCTCTGTCCCCAGACGATGTTCCGGTACAGACGGTTGACACGTTCGTCAGAGCAGCTGAAGCTGCCTGCCTTCTTGAGATCACTGGAGAGATGCATGGCTGTAAGCTCGATCTTCTGGTTTTCTTCCAGTCCCTCAAGACACACATAACGGAAGCCGTGGAAAGTGAAATGCGGGCGGAGGACCTGTTCTTCCCCATTCAGGATATAGGAATCAGCCGCTTTGGCAAAACTCAGATTCCCGGTATAGAAGTTGCCGTTTTCATCGAGACTTTCTGCATGGCGAAGCACAATCTTCTGTCCTTTTCTTCCATGCACTTTGATTTCGACCCAGCCGGTCAGGTTCTGGGCAAAATCAAAGAGCTGATCCCCGTTCGGCGCCGTAAACTCTTTTGAGACCGGCAAAGTGCACAGACAGCGCACAGGCTCATTCTCCTGAGCGATCAGCATCTCATAACCGTGTTCAAACACCAGTGCTTTCCCGACCGCCTTTTCTGCCAGTGTCCAGTCCTGTGTTTCCCCGTCATAGATCTCAGAGAAACGCACCGGACCGGTCAGGACATCAAAGCTGCCATCTGTTCCGATAATCGTTTCGCTTCCATCCGCATATGTCATCACCAACATAGCAAGAAGCGCTGTTGTATCTCCATAATGATTGGGTGTCGGACTGAAACCGAGTGCACCGGAATACCAGCCTTTGCCCAGGATGAAGCGCATCTCGTTTTCACCTTCCTGCAGGTCATTGATGGCAAATGTCTGATACTGCAGGCGTTTATGATAACTGGTCCATCCCGGCATGAAATATGTGTCACCTGTCTTCCTGCCATTGATTTCCGCCTCATACAGTCCGAGAGCTGTCACATAAAGCCTGGCTTTTACCGGAGCCTTTGCAAGCGTGAATGTTTTCCTGAAGACAGGACTGGCTGTTTCTTCTTTTGCAAAGCCGTGAGTGATCCATTCTGCCTGCCCGGCAAACGGTGTTTTGTTTAGAAGACCGGTTTCAAAACAGCCGGATGCGCAGGAGGTTTCACCGTGATTATCATAGACAGTGACATTCCATGAATATTCCGTACGCGGTTTAAAGACCGTTCCCATGTATTCCACCAGGATGCTCCTGCCGCTGTCAACTTTTCCGCTGTCCCACACAACTTCATCATTGCAGACCTGCAGACGGTAAGCTGTCTGGAAGGTATTGTCCTGATCACTTTCCAGTTTCCAGCTGAAACGCGGCTGTACTTCGTCGATCCCGATGGGGTCTGTCATGTATTCAACAGTCAGATCATACACTCTTAACATTTTTTCTCTCCTTCTTCTCAAATTGTGACAGAAAGCCCGCTTTGATTACAATACGGGCATTTCCATAGTCGTGATTATTCGCTCAAACCTTTTTCTGCCCTGCGGGCGTGGAGTTCTTCCATGATCTTCGGATAGATAGCTTCCAGATCGTACTTGGAGAACAGGATCGCCAGGATGACGAACAGTGCAAGCGGAATGTAGATTGCAAATGTGAAGATCGCTGCATTGATCGATGCCGGCTGTACGGCAGCACCCGCAATATAGCCTGCCGCAGCCAGGAGCCAGCCGATCAGGGAACCGCCGATACCGGACCCGACTTTAGCGCCGAAGGAACTTGCGGAGTTGCTCATACCAAGGAGACGTTTGCCGAATTTCCATTCATTATATTCGACGCAGTTGTTGACCAGTGCGCCGCTGACACACATGATAGGCATCGTCGCAAAAGTCTGGAATGAGCCGCCAATGACGCAGGAATAGAAACTGTAAGGCGTAAAGACACGTACCAGTGCGGCAGCCGCACCGATCGCACAGCCTATCATACAGGTCTTTGCCATACCCCATCTCTTTGTCATAGGACCAACCAGAATGAAGCCGAGGAACGTCGGGATCAGACCGATCGCCCCGAGCAAAGCAACGATATTGTCATCACCGAGAATATACTTGGCATAATATGTGCCGCCGGAAGAGCTCAGTCCGTAAGAGATATTGACGAACAGATTTGCTATCAGCATGATGACCCAGTATTTGTTTTTAAACAGAAGCTTCAGCTCATCAGTAAACGAATCATCCGATTCTTGCTTCCGGGGCTGCTGGACCTGTACGTTTTCTCGGGAAGTCTTATAGAGGATGATCAGAGATGCACCTGACATTACAGCAAAGACGATGGATACTTTGATCCAGGCCGCCTGGTCCGCAACACCGTTGGGGCCGAGCATATTCGTGATCGGTATCAGCAGGACCGCGATGACCATTCCGATGAGATAACCGAACACGGTACGGGCGATACCCATTTTGCCCCTCTCTTCAACGCTTTCCGTACGGATAGCCATGATCGAGCCATAGGGGATCGCGACAGCTGTGTAGACCACAGCAGAGATCAGGATATTTGTGATCAGAACATATGCCAGCTGAAGACCGCTTGAGATATGAGGCACCGTGAACATCAGGATGATGATCGCAGCAGTCGGGATAGTCATCCATTTGAACCACGGACGGCATTTTCCTTCCGGAGAGTTGACCTTGTCCATGATCTTCCCCATAGCCAGATCAGAGAACGCATCCGTGATCTTGGCGATCAGAAGCATCGTCGCGACCGCGCCTGCTGCCAGACCGACTTTTTCAGTGTAGAAATAAGTTAGCTGTCCTACCAGAGTAGACATGACATTCAGCGGAAGCTGACCAATGCCGTCACCGAGATAGTCTTTCCTGCGCATTGTTTTCTGAATGCCCATGCTGTCGAAACCGAGTTCTTTTTTAGCCATTTTACTCTCCAAAACCATTCGTTTTCACTGGTTTCCCTGTTTTCACTATTAATATAGGCGTTTGAAAATTGAGAATATATAAAATAAATGATAATAATATAAATATTACGATATGATATAAAAAAGAGATTTGTTCATTATGGAAGAAACAGTAAAAATCATGGAGCGCATGTTCAGCGTCACAGGAATCACCCTCTCATTACTTGACGGAGACAGCAATGTCCTCTGCGCCTGCCCTGCTGAGGACCACAGGATCGTTCAGAGTGCAGCAGGTATAAATGTACTCAACGTTTTCCGACAGAATGGCTGCGATCTTCTGCATCCTCTGATCCTGTTCATCGATCCGGGTCTGCTGTTGGGTATTATCATGCCTGAAAAAGACCGTTACATTCTGATCGGGCCTGTCAGTCCCTACATTCATTCCCGCAGCGAAATATTGAAAGCAGTCAGTCATGCCATCCATCCGGAATTCCTGCAGCGCTTCTGCGACAGACTTCTGCAGCAGCCGCTTGTGTCTACAGAAAAAATGAAGGACCTGATCTGCCTGCTCACCAGGCTTTACGGCCTGGAAACAGCATATGAAAACATTCAGTATCTCGATATAGCTGCTGACAATAAGGTAGACCTTGCCAGCATTGACCGGCAGATATTCGAGCAGCGTGAATCTGCCGAATACCATGTTCCGCAGAATTTTGAGCAGGCCATCTGTGCCGCAGTTGAAAAAGGTGACCGTGCCATGCTGGAGCGGACCTTGTTTTCCCCTGTCCAGGGAAAGATAGGACGGATGTCTGTCAATGAGATGCGCCAGCAGAAATACGCCTTTATCTGTCTGGCGACTCTTGTTTCACGAGCTGCCATCCGCGGCGGTCTGGAACCGGAAACCGCATTCAGCCTGAGCGACCTGTATTGTCAGCGTATCGATCTGCTGACAGATCCTTCGCTGATCCAGAATATGACCATGACGATGCTGACGAATTTCTGTGAAAAAGTACGGGAAAATAACAAACGCCCAGACACCACGCCGGTCATTGAAAACTGTCTGCGCTATATCTCTGCCCATCTTCATGAACCGATCCGTCTGGATGATCTTTCTTTATACTGCGGCCTGTGCACACGCAGCCTTTCAATACGATTCAAGGAAGAAATGGGTATGCGTATATCGGATTTCATCCATATGGAAAAGATGAAAGAAGCGAAATACCTGCTCAGGCATACCGATTATTCGCTGCTTGAGATCACGACTATCCTGAACTATCCATCGCAGAGTTATTTCACCCAGATCTTCCGGAAAAACTTTGATCAGACACCCCTGCAGTACCGTGAAAACCGGAAATCAAAACCTGCCGGCATATAAAAAACTGCCGCATCAGGCAGTCATAAACTGCGTTCTGCTGCAGTCCCGTTTTGTATTGGTCACTTTGATGATTTTCTATAGCGGTACATCATGATGCCGCCGGCTACTGCCGCATTCAATGATTCGAACCCGTCCATTTCAATGCGCAGTCTCTGATCTGCTTTCCGCTGTATTTCCTTGGAGACGCCGCGTCCTTCATGTCCGACCACAAAAGCCATCTTTTCACACGGCGCGATATCTTCCATATTCACAGACGCATCCAGCGCGGACGCGATCACGGTGACCCCTTCCTTCTGAAGCTGTGTCACCAGATCAGACAGTCCGGTACGGATCACGGGAATATAGAACAGAGCACCCTGTGTTGAACGGATGGTCTTTTCGTTATACTGGTCACAGGAATCCGGGGAAAGATACACCCCGTCAAACCCGAATGATACGGCAGTCCTGATCAGGGTCCCGACATTTCCCGGGTCCTGCAGGCCGTCCAGGATCAGCAGTCTGCTGTTGTTTCTGAGTTCCGGCTCCCTCATCCTGCATACGCCGATCACATGCACTGCCGATACGTTTCCGGATATCTTCTTCATGATGCCTTCCGTCACACGGATGACAGGAACACCTGTTTCCGGCCGGTCCTCATCAGTAATGATCGTTTCCACGCAGCCTGCCTTCAGTGCCTCTTCCAGCAGATGCTCACCCTCGATCAGAAACTGTTTCTTCTGGTCACGGTCTTTCTTGTTATGCAGTCTGACCCATTCCTTGACTTTGCTGTTCTGCAGTGACTGAATCACTTCCATACTTACCTCCGTGATGTTCTCTGCCGCATGACTTCAAAACCCAGAGCAGCACTTGCCCCTGCCGCATTCAATGCGGCACGGAAGTCATTGGCGTACGGGATATAGATATTCTGATCGCATTCCTTCAGGACTGCGGAAGAAAGTCCTCTCATCTCTCCGCCGATGCACAGCAGGACAGGTCTGCTGAAGTCTGCCTCAAAGTAAGATACCGCGTCCCTGCGCATTGCGGCATATACATATAATCCGTGCTGTTTCAATGTCCTGACCGTTTCAGCCATGTCATCGCTCAGGACCACATTCATATATTCATACGCGCCGGCACTGGAACGCACGATCGTGTTTTCCGACCAGCTCCAGTCACGGTTGCGCAGAATCAGGCCTGTGCATCCCGCAGAGTACAGTGAACGGATCACATACCCCAGATTAAAGGGATCTTCCACCCCTTCCAGCATTACGACAAACGGACAGTCGTTTTCCAGACAGGCAGACAGGTCCTGGAATGTGCGCTCGCCCGCATCAGCCAGGATGCCGCCATGTGTCTTTCCCTGAGCCATTTCATCGATCTGCTCAGCAGCCATCCTTGTCACGGGGATCCCGCGTTCTTCTGCCCTGTGTATGATGAACGACGTATCACGGTCATTCAGGTCATCACGTACATAGATCCTGCTCACCGTTCTGTTTCCGGCAAGCATCGCTGCTTTGACGCTGATCCTTCCTTCCAGTCTCATACTGCTTTCCTCACGATATCACCGGCACGTACCGCAAAAGGCACCGGTATCAGAAGCTGGGCCATCGGTCTCCTGCTGGCTGTCAGACAGGAATCATCCCTCAGGTCCTTCATGGCTGTCAGCGTAAATGTCCTGCAGTCCATGCCGGGAGAAAGGATCTCCATCTCATCACCGGTATCAAACGGGTTTCTTGTCTCGATGACCGCTTCCATACGCGCTTCATCAAATGATACGACCGTTGCCAGGAAGCCGTGATTGACACTGGCGTCACTCGTCGTATTGCGGATGATCGTACCTGCTCCGGCAATACCGGGATAGAATCCTTCACAGACCTCACGGTTTTCACCCTTCATGATCTGTGCCCGGTGGTATGCCATCCTCTCTTCCGGCAGTCTGCCGCCGTTTTCATATATTTCATCGATCAGATGTCTGTATCCCGATACGATCGACGCTACATAGTACTCTGTTTTCATCCTGCCTTCGATCTTCAGGGAGGACACGCCGGCTTCGATCAGATCACAGATCTCATCTGCCGCGAACAGATCCTTTGAGCCCATCGTAAACAGCTCACGCTCATTCACACAGCGCTGACCGTCCAGAAGCTGATATGTCCAGCGGCATGACTGCGCGCATCCGCCCCTGTTGGCATCTCTGAGCGTCATCCGGTTTGACAGCGTGCATCTGCCTGAGATATTCACGCACATGCCTCCGTGTATGAAGGCTTCCGTATCGATCAGGCAGTCCCTGGTAATGGACTTCACATTGTTCATGGAACATTCCCTTGCCAGGACGACACGGTCGATATCCAGTGTTTCCTTCAGCCAGTTTGCGGCCGCCGCATTGGTAACGCTCATCTGGGTAGAGCAGTGGATCTCCACCTTGGAAGTGCATTCGCGGATCAGTTTCATGATCGCCGGTGATGCGGTGATAAACGCGTCAACACCTATCTCTTCCAGTTCTTTCAAGTAATCAGACAGTCCTTCAAAATCCTCATCATGCGGGATCATATTGACAGTCACATGTACCTTTGAACCGTGCGCATGGGCAAACGCGCATGCTTCACGGATATCTTCCATCGTAAAGTTGGAGGCGCGTGAACGCAGTGAAAACTTCATGCCTCCGAGGTAGACTGCATCAGCCCCGTACAGCACGGCAGTCTGAGCTCTTTTCAGGTCGCCTGCCGGTGCCAGCAGTTCGATCCTGCTAGCGGATCGTTTTCTGTCCATAATAGCCCTCCGAAAGAGGCAGTCCGGGGAACATCATGCGGTATCGTTCCGCCTCTCTCTCTGCATCACTGCCATCCAGTATCCTGCGGACCGCCCTGACCGCTTCAACGGTCTCCTGTACCTTACTGCCAAGCCGCTCCACATAGAACGAGTCCGCTCCGCAGGCACGGAAGAGTCCGAGATCCGCAAACGACTCCTGCACGAAATCAGAATAGATATATGTGCCGCTTTCCGTCTCAAAGACAGGCATCAGTCCTTCACGTTTGGCTTCCTGCAGGAACAGATCCCTGCTGTCTGTTTGAAAATCAGTTCCGGTATCTTCACGATAAGCGCTGAGCAGCGGTCTTCCCGATACCGACATCAGAAGCCTTCCATGCACAGTCACCTGCAGACCGGGACACTTCCGCAGGATATCTGCGATCTCATCCCTTGTCAGCAGCGGTGAAACAGACACCGATCCGATCTTCTGGGACATCCACCATGCCGCATCAAATGTACTGACTGCCAGCATTTCCGGTCTGTATACCAGTTTTTCCTTTAAACCACGTGCTTCCGCGGTCTTTACCATAGCAGGGTCCGAAAAATAGATCCGGTCGATCTGTCCGGGTTCCAGCGCATCCAGAACGCTTTCGGGAATATGAAGATCTTCCGGCATGAAGAGCCTGTTCATCATCAGTGAAACAGGCGCGCAGCTTCTGATCGTTTCCATATCCGCTTCCGGCAGCGCGCTCATCGCGCAGCCTTCCGGTGCCAGGACGACCTCATCTGCCCCTGCTTCCCTGAATATTCTTGTTTCCTGCGCGTTTTCCGCGCTTACAGTAATCCTTGTCATATCATCCAAAATGATACCCTGTTTCACAGTCTTTGCAAAGTCATGCTTGACGGGAATACTCAGCATTGCTAGTATGATTGCATCATACGGAACCTTTGCGTTAAGTGCTGTTTGCCTTTGGGGGGCATTCGGACGAAAAGGACACCTTGCGGTAAAGGATTCCGTCCCAGATGTGAAAACTCTTTTTCACAGAATGGGGAAAGGAGGTCACATGTTCACAAAAGAATACTGGAAATCATCAGCTGAAAAACTCAGATCAACCAAATACCTTGCAATCATGGCTGCGACGATCGCCATGAAGACTGCTCTGTCATTTTTCTATATTCCGATCAGTGAAAACCTGCACATCAGCTTCGGCTATCTCCTGACCGCCATCGAAGGAGCTGTTCTCGGCCCTGTTGCGGCAGCAGTTTCCGGAGGAGTAACAGATATTGTCAGCTTTATGATGAACCCTACCGGTCCCTTTTTCTTCGGCTATACGCTGACTTCTATGATGGGACCGTTTATTTACGGACTGTTCTTCTATCGTCAGAAGATCACGCTGCCAAGGATCATCTTTGCCAAGGCGATCGTCAATTACGGCGTCAACGTGCTGATCGGTTCGCTCTGGTCCGCCATGCTCTACAGCAAAGGATACATTTACTATGCAGGCAAAAGCCTGATCAAAAATACAAGCATGCTGCCGATCGAGATCATCCTGCTTTATACGATATTCAGACTGGTAGGACCGTATCTTGAGCGCAGAAAGCTCATCATCAAGCAGAGCTGACAGAATGAATGGAAATTCATGCATTTCGGCATGAACCTGCATACCGTGATGCTATAATCCATGGTGGTACTGCAATGACACATTATGAGATCGTAAAACAGAATATCGGGAATGCGGAGCTGTGCATCGTTTCCAAGCACCGCACGGTCGGACAGGCAATGGCTTTTTATGACCTGGGCGAGCGGATCTTTGCCGAGAACCGCGCGCATGAACTGATCGAAAAGGCTTTACAGATGCCAGTGGACATCAGATGGCAGTATATCGGACATCTCCAGAGAAACAAAGTCCGGGCTGTCCTGCCGTACATTTCATGTGTTCAGTCACTGGATTCGCTCCAGCTTGCGGAAACGATCGAACGGGAATGCATCCGTATCGGGAAAACAGTTGACGCGCTGCTGGAAGTGCATCTTGCCCTGCAGGATACGAACAAAACGGGAATGACTGCTGATGAAGCATATGAACTGCTGCAGAATGCAGAACGCTTCCCGCACATTCAGATGAAAGGCCTGATGGTCATGGGTCCCCACACGGATGACGAAGACGCCGTCCGCGCGGTATTCCTGAAAGCAAACGAGCTGTTCAAAGACATGCAGAAACAATATCCCCCATTTCAGACATTGTCCATGGGCATGAGCAGCGACTATAAAATTGCAGTTGAATGCGGATCTACGATGGTACGCATCGGAACTTATTTATTTACAGAAGAAGAGTAACAGATGGCTTTTACAAGAAAAACAGCGGACCTGACGCCGCTGAGAGATGCGATATACGTGGCCGCGGAAGCTGCCAGGGAAGATCTTGTGAAGAATCCCGATCTTGTGATCAATGCAACGATCGGCACATTATTCGGCGAAGACGGAAAACTGGTCGCGCTGGACAGCGTGCATGATCACTTTGACAGGATCGATCACCGGGTCAAGGCAGCGTATGCCTCAGGACTTTCCGGAACGGATGAGTTCCGTGAATCGGTATGGTCATGGGTGACCCAGTCCACCGGACTGGACCTGCCCCACTCCGTCATTGCAACAGCAGGCGGAACAGGAGCTGTTTTATCAACGATGAAGGCGTTCCTTGATGAAGGCGAGACCGTCATCATTCCCGATATTGCCTGGACAAGCTACAGCCTGATGGCTTCAACATACAATCTCAAGGCAGTCACATTTGATTTGTTTGATGGCGACCATCTGAATCTGGCATCCATCCGTTCAGCGATGGAAGAGGTCGGGAAGCAGCAGGACCGCATCCTGCTCGTCCTGAACGATCCCTGCCATAACCCTACCGGCTACTCCATGACCTGGGAGGAATGGCATGCCCTGATCGATCTCATGAATGATCTCAGCAAGGACCATCATGTCATTCTGCTGGATGATATCGCGTATATCGATTATGGACACGACCTTGCGGATGTCCGTTCCTACATGAACGAATTCCGGCGCATCAGCGATAAAGTCATGATCTGCATCTGCTTCTCCTGTTCCAAGACACTGACTTTCTACGGTCTCCGTCTTGGCGCGGCTGTTGTGATCGCGCAGCGTCAGGAGGATGTCGAAGACGCGCATACTGTTTACCTGAAAACAGCCAGATCGACATGGTCAAACGCGCCGAACGCACCGATGGCAGACTTTGTCTGGGTCGTCAACGAGAACCGTGAAGCCTATCTGAGGGAACAGCAGTCTTATGTTAAGGTGCTTCAGGCACGCAGTTCCCTGTTCAAACAGGAAGCGAAGGAATGCGGGCTGGATATCTATCCATATAAAGAAGGCTTCTTTATCACACTCCGTGTGAAAGACAATGAAGAAGGAAAAAAGCTTCATGCAGCATTGATGCGTGAACATATCTACACGGTCCTTGTGAATAAAGGCATCCGTGTCGGGATCTGCGCGCTTCCTTTGGAAAAAGTCAGAGGCCTTGCAGGAAAAATAAGAGCGGTACAGCTCGGCATGCAATAATCAGCTGTCATAATAATTAAACAGTCAAAAGTACTGTGCTTTTCGGATGTCTGTTTGACGTCACAGGAAAAGACAAAAATGCTGTATGAAGATCGATCAGCTTGAACGATTTCGCACATTGAACATTCATCAAAGACATGCTATCCTTCGGTTGACATGGAGGTGATGGCCATTGACAAAAGTAGTCGGATCTAAGAGAACATTTACCGATGTAACGGATGAGGAAGCGATCGAATTTGTCGACATCGTTTCTGACATCGTTGCACATGAAGAATATCAGAAGATGAAAAACTATACGCACCATATCGGATACACACGATATCAGCACTGCCTGAATGTCGCATGGTATTCCTATCTCTGGTGCAAACGTTCAGGACTAAATTACAAGAGCGCCGCAAGAGGCGCCATGCTGCATGACTTCTACCTGTATGACCAGCATAAAGGCGAACAGCCGATTCCGGGCAGACATGTAGAAGTGCATCCGATGGTGGCACTGGCGAACGCGAATAAGTACTTTGAAGTTGACGATGTCATGTATGACTGCATTGCGCATCACATGTTCCCGTCTACGTCCATCCGTCCTACCACGATGGAAGGATATATCGTATCGATCGCAGACAAGTACTGCGCCGGTCTGGAAGTCGGAAAAACCGGTGTGGATTACATGTCACCCTACGTAAAAGAAGCAATTAAAAAGATCACAGAATAAAGGAGATCATTATGCCGGCTGCTACAACACATGTTGAATTTGCCAGAGATGTTTTCAATGAAATGGATCCGGAACTGCAGAAAAGCATTACCGATAAACAGATGTATTTTCTCGGCTCCCAGGGACCTGATTTCTTCTTCTTTTCCAGAATGATGATGCTTCCGGGCACGCTCCATCATTACGGAGTCCGCATGCACCATGAAAAAGTCGAAGAATCCATTCAGTTCATGGACCGCTATTCAGCAGATTCACCTGCCCTGCGCAGTTATTTCCTCGGATTTCTGACACATTACGCTCTGGATTCCACTGCTCATCCGCTGGTCAACGCGTTTGCGCGGAAAGAACATGAGGAACTGGGCACAAACGAAACGGAAGCCCATTTCCGTCAGGAAGGTGAGATCGATGTCTATATCCTGAAACAGCACGGCAGATCATTCAAAGAATACAACGTCTATTCGGACCTGCATATCAATGAAACTGATGCCCATCTGCTGGCAGATATGTACCATCAGCTCTTCCTGCATATCTATGATCTGGATATCCCGGAAAGCAGGATCTTTGAGACAGCCTGGCAGATCCACTGGATCACCAAAGCGCTCTTCCCTTCCGAGTGGAAATACAACCTGGTCAAAACAGTCGAAACACTGGCAAAAAGACCCAAGCTGATATCCGGCATGATGCTGTTTGACAAAAAAACAAATTCTGCGGTCCTGAATCTGGACCATGAAGAATGGACAGTCCCCGGTTATCCGGGACTGACAAGCAGAAGTTCTTTCCCTGATCTGTATTTTGAGGCAAAACAGAAGGCACTCCATCTGATGAAGGAGCGGAAACATGAAGACTTCGACCGCACCTTCGACGGACGCCCGGTCTGATATTCACTGAGGCTGTGACAGCCAGAATGCTGTCATAGCTTTTTCTTTTTCAGCCATGTATGCCGCGGAAAGCAGGCAGGAACAAAGTGACTTAAGGCTAACACCTTAAGTCATTTTTCCTGACGATCGATTATAATTTGATCGTAAACCAGTATTTATGATCGCTGATAATCTTGCCAGGCCAATCGCTGATACTGCTGCCAAAGCTTTCAGTAAAACC
>JAILLA010000081.1 GCA_024693325.1 Solobacterium sp. | reverse complement strand
CATCAAATCGGTAAATCCGTTTTTGATGGAGGACATAAAGCGATTCGCCTGGAGTTTGCCTGCAAAATTAAGCAGGCCGTCCATCAATTTATCTTTCATGGTCTATAGACCCCCTTCGATATATCAAATATACGCAGAATTGTGTGAAATGGAACATCTTTTTTTGAATTTGACACTATTGTTTCATCATAATTGCATAAAGCAAGCGTTAACATGACACTTTTGAATCGGAATTTTCAAAAAATGTTGTCAAAAGTATCGCATCATTATGTGATTTTGATAGCGCATTTTCAACTGTCAAAAAACAGGATTTTACATTCGTAGACCTTGGACGTCATTTCAGCAGAGAAGAGATAAACTGATTGATCGTGTTGTTCTTTTCGGAAAGAAGATCTTCCGACGCCTTTTCCACAAGAACTGCGATCAGTTCCTTTTCCAGTTTGTTGCATTTCCGGTAATTCTGCACCAGTTTCTTTTCCGCAGCAGTCAGTTTCAGCTGTGAAGAAGATGCTTTCGCGGCTGAAGCAGCCGGTTTCTTTTTGGCAGCTGCAGCAGGCTTCTTTTTCGCTGCTGCTGTCGGTTTCTTCTGTTCCTTTGTTTCGTCAACGATCTGTAACTGAGGCATTTTCATTCTCCTTCCCTTCTTTGATATTCAACGGGATGATGTATCCCTTCTGCAGGCGCGATTTCCGCCTGAGCGCTTTCCAATCCTTCCGACCGTGCAGTGACAGTGATATCTTCTGATGGATCAATGACTTTGATGATCACGGCAGCTGTCCCGGAAAACAGTTTTCTTCCGGTTTCGGGCGACTGATAAGGGTCCGTATCACAAGGATCACCGTTATCCACAGCAATGATCTCTGCACCTTCGCTTACCTCGAAGAATACCCTTTGGGCACAGTCATATACCGCATTTCCTTCCGCATCATATGCGGATACATACAATGTGATCAATTCCCCGTCCGAAGCAGAACGCATGCGCTTTTCCGCAAACGCCAGTGACGCGGCGCTTCCGTGCGTCGTGACCTTATTTCTGCCCGAGACCGACGGGATCACATTGCCTGATTCATCATACGCGACAGCTTCCAGTGTACCTGACTGCCATTTGACGTCCCAGGAAAGATTCAGCTTCCCGTCATATGTCTGATATTCATAACCCGCATCTGTCTTATGCTTTTCCGCATGACGCACGCCGAGCGATCTTCCGTTGAGGAACAGTTCCACTGCCGGAGCGTTGCTGTAGACATTCACCTTTGTTTTGCCGAACATGTCTGCCGCAATGGAGCCTTTATTCCATGATGGCAGGATATGCAGAACAGTTACATCATTCCGCCACTGGCTCTGATAGAACCAGTAGGAATCCTTTCTGATGCCTGCTGTATCGATGATGCCGAAATAAGAAGATTTCGGCACCGGTCCCTGACCGCTGACCGATCCCGGTTCCACACCGTTCCACGGTTCCGGTTCACCCAGATAATCAAATCCCGTCCAGACAAATTCTCCGGCAATGAAATCTCTTGTGATCACGTCATACCAGGCTTTCTGTGCGGTGCAGCCCCATTCAACAGCTTCCTCATCCCAGGCAGATACCTGCAGATGATCCTGGTCGATCCCATGCTTTGCATACCAGCCTCTGCTGCTGAGTTCGGACGCTGTTTCCGAACCGTAAAAGACACGGTCGGGATACGCAGAATGCAGAGCATCGTATTCTTCTGTCAGCGCATAGTTCAGACCGATCGTTCCGCCATGATCCGCTACAGCCTGGTCCATGCCGTTCTGTACGTCACTGCTGCCGTCCGTCATGTTGTCTCCGATCGTTGCCGGTCTGAGACCGTCAGCCTCCGCCACCCATGTGCACAGCATATCCGCATAGGCGGGATAATCCTCCGGAGCCAGTCCGATGTTGCCCAGGATCTCATTGCCGATCGACCACATGATGACAGCAGGATTGTTTCTGCCTGCCCATACCATGGAATAGATATCAGCCTGTGCCCAGATCCATTCCGGTCTGAGGTTCACCAGATGATCCTGGGAGACAGATGAGTTATAGCATGCGGCATAGTCAGCCAGATTCCAGTTTTTGGAATAAGCCCACGTATCAAATGATTCTTCGATCACCAGCATTCCGGTTTCCGCGCACAGATCAAGCAGTGTCGAGGAAGCGGGATTATGTGTAATGCGGATGGCATTGCAGCCCATTTCCTTCAGCTGTTCAAGCCGCTGTTTCCAGATATACCTGTTGTCCGCAGCCCCCAGCGCCCCGAGATCATGATGCAGACAGACACCTTTCAGTTTGACCGGCTCCCCGTTCAGGTAGAAACCTGTATCCGGATCGAACGCGATATTCCTGTATCCGTATGATGTACTGACCGTGTCGATGACTTCACCTTCATAAAGCAGGGACATTTCCGCCCTGTAGAGGACAGGATGTTCTGTATCCCAGAGCTCCGGATCATGAACTGTCAGTTCTATTTCCGCGAGTGTTTCTTCTTCGTCTGCAGTGATATCCTGCGATGCTTCGGCACAGACTCTGCCGTATCTGTCATAGATGACAGCCTGCACTTCCGCATCCTTCTCTTCACCCGTATGGTTGACCAGGTAAGCGGACAGGCTTGTCGTAACAGGTCCTTCCGTCTGTTTATCATATACAGCACGCATGCGCTGTTCATCCAGATGAAGTTTCTCCTTGATGTGCATCGTCACATTGCGGTAGATGCCGCTGCCCGAATACCAGCGGGAGGAAGCTTCTGATGTATCGCATAATACACTGACGGTATTCTCTTCCCCTGCCCTGATGAAGTCTGTCAGATCAACGGTAAACGGCGTGTATCCGTAAGGGTGATACGCGATCGCTTCATCATTGACATAGACCGAGGCACGGTGATAAACGCCTTCAAATTCCAGCAGGAATTCACAGTCTCCGAGTTCCTCGCTGACTGTGAATGTCTTTTCATATGTACCGGTCCCGCCGGGCAGAAAACCGCTCTCCGCTTCACCCGAAACATCGGGCGTGTGCGTGATCGTCCAGTCATGAGGCAGTTCAACATCAGCCGGTTCGTTTCCCTCTTCATGGAACTGCCAGCTGCTGTTCCAGAGAAATGAGCCGGTATGATCCAGTGTTTCTGTTTCTTCCGCAAATGTATGCATTGCCGGCAGCTGTGAAAAACACAGAGCAGCTGCAGCAGATATTTTGAAAAAGTTTCTGATCATGGCTCTATTTTAACAGACCGGCTGTTGATATATACAGCCTGATCCGAAAAAGAGTTCTACAGATTCAACAGGAATGATATAATGCAGTCAAGAGATTAAAAAGGATCATATAATCAATTGAATCTATGAAAGAAGAGGATATCATCATGAGCAAAAAGGATAAGAAATCTTCAAAGAAATCCAAGAAGAACGCTGTCAAGCCGGTTATACTGCTGAGTTTTGACGGCACCATCATGGATACCGAGCCGGCTATTCTCGCTACATACAGGCACATTTTCGCAAAGTATGATAAGGGAAACGAGTTTACCAAAGATGCCGCAATGGAAGTTCTTGATTCCAGCGCATTGGCAATGATGAAAAAATACTTCCCGGAGCAGGATCCGAAAGCTATGGTTGCGGAATACCGCGCCTATCAGGATTATCATCTGAGAGATCTGATCCAGCCGATGAAAGGTGTCGTTGATTTCCTCACCTGGCTGAAAGAAAGCGGATATAAAGTTGGTATCGTCAGTGTCAAGGAGCGTTCCGCTGTTATGGACCTGCTTGAACACAGCAACATGGCACAGCTGATCGATGTCGTCATCGGCAATGCCGGCGCAGGCACTGAAACACTGTCATCCGACAGCATCATTACGGCATGCGCGATCATGGATGCCAAATTCTGCGTATTCATCGCTGACAGTGCCGTTGATATGGCCGCAGGCAGGGAAGCAGGCGTTCTGTGCATCGGATATGTACATAACCGTGACAAGACTCCCGCGCTGCTGGAATCACATCCTGACTTCATGACAGCTTCCTTCAGGGAGATCCGCAAACTGATCGAAAACGAACCGCTCTGGGTCGCATATCCTCTGACCGCCGAAAAGATCGAAGACGATTCGGACGACTGATAAACATACAAAATGGCTGTATCCGTGCCGCATTCAGCACAGGTACAGCCATTCTTTTTTTATTCTTTGCCCGTCCAGCAGTATGTGCACAGACAGTCAGCCGGAAGCCCGGTCGCTTCGACCATGTCATCGATGCGGTTGAAGCGCAGTGACGTAAAGTGCATCTGCTTCCGCATGATCTCCAGCATGTTTTCATAGCGTTTGGAATCCGGATCCGCGTAATCATCCAGTACGACACGCTCAACATCATTGCCTTCTTCCTGGGCGATGATGCGTCTGGCGATCAGTTCCATATCGGAAGTCGCGCGGGAGAAGCTGATATATTTGCAGCCGAAGAGGATCGGCGGGCAGGCAGGACGTACATGTACTTCCTTGGCTCCCCTTTCATACAGGAAATCACTTGTCTCACGCAGCTGGGTGCCTCTGACGATCGAGTCGTCGATCAGGAGCAGGCGCTTGTTTTCGATCAGCTCCTGTACCGGAATCAGCTTCATCTTTGCGATCAGGTTGCGTTTCTCCTGCATGGTTGGCATGAAGCTGCGCGGCCAGGTCGGCGTGTATTTGATGAATGGTCTGGAATACGGGATCTTCGATTCGTTGGAATAGCCGATCGCATGGCCGATACCGGAATCCGGTACGCCTGCTACGATGTCGACTTCATCTGTCGTCATGCCGTCCCGCCTGGCGAGCATTTTGCCCCAGCGGTATCTCATGTCTTCAACGTTGATCCCCTCATATGTGCTGGGCGGATAACCGTAATATGTCCAGAGGAATGTACAGATACGGAGCTTCTTTCCCGGCGCGGCCAGAATATGCATGCCGTTGGGATCGAAGACGACGATCTCACCCGGTCCGAGTTCATGGCAGATCTCATAGCCGAGTTTCTCACAAGCGAACGATTCAAACGTCGCGCAGTATCCTTCTTCTTTTTTGCCGATCTGGATCGGTGTCCTGCCGTACTTGTCTCTTGCGCAGTAGATGCCTTTCGGTGTCATCAGCATGATCGACATGGATCCGTCGATCACATTCTGCGCGTGTTTGATGCCTTCCACCAGGTTGTCGCACTGGTTGATCAGTGTCGCGACAAGCTCCGTCTTGTTGATCTCGCCGCCTGTCATTTCCATGTAGTGGGTCTTTGAGGTATTCAGTACGGTCTCAACGATCTCTGCCGCATTGTTGACCCTGCCTACGCAGGCAATGGCGTATGCGCCATGATGGCTTCGTACCACAAGGGGCTGGGGATCGTAATCGGAAATGCATCCGATGCCCAGGAAGCCGTTCATATCCTGGACGTCATAGGTAAATTTTGTCCTGAAAGGAGAGTTTTCAATATTGTGGATCGCTCTGGTAAAGCCGCCTTCTCCATATACAGCCAGTCCTGCTCTGCGTGTTCCAAGGTGTGAGTGATAATCGGTTCCGTAAAATAAGTCAAAGATACAGTTTTCTTTAAGCGCTGTACTGAAGAATCCGCCCATCTTACAATCCTCCTCCGTTTCAATCAATGCGCTGATTATAACACAGGCATACAGCCAGAAAAGACTTTTTTTTCGCATCCGCTAAAAAGACCGCGCATTTTCATGCAAACGGTCCTGTGTTTTTTCAATCAGAATTCTTCAACTTTATTTTTGATCATCCAGGTCAGCACTTCCGGCAGTCCTACGGGGATCTTCGAGTTGATCGACTCGAAATTCTTTCCGTATTCACCGATCTCCACCAGATAGCCGACCCCGTCAGGCGTATATCCCATTACAAGATGGTGCGCGTGCGGCCTGTGGGAGATGATCTGCAGTCCCAGGGAAGCGACCGGTTCACCCGGGAATACACCGATCTTGATCTCACCGAAGTTATATGCCCGCCCGATCAGGGTATCCTGGGCGTCAAACGGACCCAGGATCCTCTTTTCAAGCGATTCCTTTGACTGCAGGAGCAGCCTGAGCTGCTGCGGGTTGGTTTCCTCAGCGATCTGCTGTTCCAGCTTCACCAGACGCTTTTTCATGGTCTCCGGATTCAGCGTGTAGCTGTACTGCAGTTCGACGGACTCTGTCTCAAAGCGGTCGATGACAACATCCTCAAACACTGCCTTGTCTTTGATCTGGGCAGTGATCTCATTTGTCAGGCGCATCAGTTCCGAGTAGTCAAGGGCAGGATCATTGGAGCGCTGTCTTGTCAGCCGGGTGGAGGAATCTCCGGCACAGCCGACAAACGGCAGTACGGGACAGTCATACAGTTTTGATACCTTAGTCCTGACATTTCCCACGAGATCCGTTGTCATCTTTGGATTCTTCGGGAACACGATCGTTGAATGCGTCGTCAGTTCCATCAGGATGCCGATGCGTTCCCCGTTCAGCGCGTTGAGTGCGATCAGGTTGACATCCTTGTCTGCCGGCAGGTCCAGGCTGTTCCGGTTTCCGTAGCATCCTTCGATCGGTACGACGGCGATCTGTGATGTGAATTCCTGCAGCTGTCCTTCCAGTTCTTTGAACATCTGTACGGCTTTATCGGTATTGGCTTCAATGAAGTCCATATAGCAGTCTTCTTCGGAGGCATTGTGCATGGATACACGTGTCCTGGTCATCCGGGGACCTGAATGTGTATGCGTTCCGTTGATGATCAGCGCATCCTGATCCAGTCTGTCCGTCAGAACAGAAAGCTTTCCGTAGAGGTTCTTCCGAAACACGTCCGGTACGTTCCCGTTGTCCATGCCGATCCAGTAAACATATTTTCCGTCAAAATCAAACAGTGTCCCGGTCATGGTGAAATAGTCATAAAAGTCATCCTTTGTCAGGGGGAGTGAATCCTTCCAGCCCCACCCGAATGTTTCCTTACACGTTTCATCCAGATAGATGATCGTTTTCATAGCTGCGCGTGCTGTCATAAAAAAGTCTCCTTGTACAGTCATATCATAACGGCTGACATCGGAGACTCGGTTTCTGTTTTTCCGTCCATTCTGAGCGGATATTGTGAGGAAAGCTTTATTTCATGGCTTCAGCCGCCATTGCCAGGGCACCTTCCTGGGTCTCAGCCCCGGCAAGGAATCCTGAGGGATGGCAGAATACGGCAGTTTTGATGCCGGATGCCTGCTGCAGTTCTTCATACCGCAGTCCATACCATGACGCAGGCAGCGGATGCCTGTAGGATGTGCGGTCATCGGAATTGCTTAAGGCGCACTGGATATTCCATCCGCCTCTTAACGCCGGTGAAATGACATACCAGATATCCTGTGCCTTGGGATTGCGGAACTGGGAATACAGAACGCCTTCCCATGGTGCGAACTGATCCATGATCATGATGTGGTTTGCCGAATAATCGATGCAGTTGAGGACATAATCCCTTCCGTCAAGGCTGGAGATGATACTGTCGATCCGGTTGAGCAGGACGTCCTTCGCAAAGCTGACCGCATCCATGAACGCGTCATAATAGTTCATTTCCGAATTCCAGGTCGGATTGAAGTCCTTGATCATCTGTGTTGCGGTATATTCACATCTTGCGTCTGCCATGATCGATTTCTTCAGGTCTTCCGAAAGATTCGGGATCCTGTTCAGGGCAAGCGCCACGGGATTGACGCCGTTGTCCTCGGCATCGATCCCCAGGACCAGGGAGTTTTCCAGTCTGCGGTACACCTGTTCCGTATAGTTCTGCGGGCAGTCCAGTTCTTCGAGGATCTCCCGGTAGTATTTCCGCCAGACAAGACCGCATGCCGCATAAGGGATCTCCGTACCGGGATGGACGCCGTTGGCTTCCTTGCGCTCCGGTGTATGGTGGTCGAGCTCACCGCCGCCGATATCAAAGATGATCCAGTTCTGGGGATCCTCCGGCAGCTGGGTATCGCTTCCGCGCACAACGTTGATCTCTTCCGCGATCAGCGACAGCATGGCTGCCGCAAATACATCATCCGCATGAAACAGTCCGTCATGCGTATATAAATTCAGTTTCCGATACATAGAATTCTCCGTTTCCTTATGTATTATACGTCGAATGATGCGTTGTTCATTGTTTGTTTTCTTCCGTGTCCGCAAGGACGGAGATCCTGTACAGTATTTCATCCGTCTGCGGGCATTCCCGTGAAAACATCGTGATATATCCTTCGATCGACTGCGCCTTTGCCTTCAATACCCTGGCATGTGAGGAAACAAATATCCGGCAGCCTCCGCGGCCGTTTCTGGCCTCCTGGATCAGGTTCGCCCCTGCGCTGTTGCCGTCAAAAGCGATCAGCACGGAAGGACGGCGTTTGAAGATCTCGTATGCAAAACTCTTGTATAATCCGTGTCCGGTAGGTTCGATCGAAATGCGTACGGAAAGACCGTACTGACTGAGCTTTGTGATCTCATGTCTGCCCAGCATGGTCGGAACGATCGCGAAGATCTCAAATCTTCCCCGGTTCCGTTCTGCCAGGTACTGTTCATATCCGTTCAGTTTGTGTCCGATCACAAAGAATACCTTTGCCGGGTCCAGGCGTTCCAGCAGATCATCGATCATCTGCCTGCCCTGTTCATTTGTTTTCGTGGTCCGCTGATCATTGTTGAAGCTGCCTCCCGCGATCACCACCGGCAGTTTGTTTTCCGGCAGTTCCCGGATGAGTTCTTCCAGTTCCGCGGAGGTACTGTATTTCTTCGGTCCTGCCGTCAGGTCTCCGCTGATCTGTTCTTCCGCTGCCATGCGTTCGTTCAGCACTTCTTCCACGCTGCGTCCTGCGCACAGCTTTTCCAGCTGTTCCGTTTTACAGACAAAGTCTTTTTCCGACTGCAGTGCGATCGCTTTTTCCGCCTCACGCATCAGCTTCATTTCTGCATGGTCCAGGTCCAGCATCTTTTCCAGTGACAGCTGTTCGTCTATGGAATCCGTTCCGTACAGCGCGCCTCCGTCGGTACCCTGGACACAGCTGACCCCGGCATGCAGGTACTGCTTCAGGGGATGCTTTTTCAGGCTGCTCAGATTGTTCAGACGGACGTTCGATGTGATCTGGAATTCCAGCACAACATTGTATTTCCGGATATCAGCCAGCAGCTGTTTTCCCTTTTCCGATCTCAGGTTTGCCGTATACAGACCGTGTCCGATCCTGACATGCGGCATCCTCTGCCCTTCCGCCAGCGATCCGGCAACACAGCGGATACTGTTGGCGACATTGTCTTTCAGGCTGTCATTTTCACCGGCATGGATACGGATCACGAATGTCGGGTCGTCTGCCGCAATCCTGACGAGTTCCCTGATCACCGGCTGCAGCTGACGGATATCGTTCATTTCTTCGCCGACAAAGTCGCAGCCTGCAACATAAGGATCAACGGATACCGCACGCAGTGCCCTCAGGTTATCATGCAGGTAGTCGGTATCGATCTGGTCCCTTATCAGCATCAAAGGGATCCTGCGGATCGCCGCAAGAAAACGGATCCGTACGCCGGTATCCCGGAAGATCTTCGGCATGACTTCATGGACCTGCTTCAGCATCTGTACGGACGCGTCTTTCTTCACCAGTGTCGTGTCGGAGATCTCACAGTATGAAACGCCTGTCTTCGCATATCCGCGCGCGATCCAGAGCAGTTTGTCCTGGAACAGCGTATTGCCGGCATAATCAGGACCCTCATGGTCCCGGATCATCTGCCGGAGCGCCTGTGTGATCTCCCTGTCACCGATCATGTCCGCATCATGCAGTCCGATCAGGTCGTCTGAGGGAATGCCCTTGGTAAATACATAGCGGTACAGGTAGACCTTTTCCAGATTCGTGAATACCGCCTGTCCGTCCTTCATCACTGCCAGTGATGTCCTGATCCTGGCGATGTTGTACAGCGCGTCAGGCAGGTCATTCAGGATCAGGTCCGCGAAATTGATGAACGTATTGTCATCGATCTTTCTCGTCAGGTATTTGCCTTCCAGGTCTGAGCCGGCAAACTGCTGTGAGACTTCATTCCTGCGTTCTGACAGTTTCCTCTGCTGTTCCCTGCTTAAACGCAGACCGAGCTTTTTCACATAGTAAAGCGGGTAGCGGATCTGATGAAAGATCCCTAGCGCGATCAGAATGTCCGGCGGCAGGTTTGCATTCATGTGTGTATGCAGGTCAGTCCTGAATTTCACATCCTCAAGAATATATGTCTTGACGATCGTCTTCTCAACAGACAGTCTGTAGTCCTTTGTCTGTGACATCAGTGTCTTTGATATGGAAGGAATGGATGCCTTCATCTCGATCGTACCGTCAGGGTAAATGTTCGCGATCTTTGTATTGCCCATCCGGAAAATATAGATCAGTCTGTTGTACGCGTCGATATATGCCGGTACCTGCCCGCGGATCACCTTCAGGCCATTCTCATCCCTGGACAGCGGAAGATCGCACAGCCGGGCAAGATTTGTAATCAGATTCCCTGTTCTGTGATTCGGTGTTTTCAATTCATAAAACATATCGCCATCCTGCTGCGACAGGATCACGATCATGTCTTTTTCCTGATCAAGATAGAAATGTCCAAAATATTCCATAACTGCAGCACCCCGGATGTTTGCACTATATTATATCGAAGATGCACCGATTGTCACTCATGAAAAAATCCCGGCTGATCATTCAACCGAGATGTCTTCAATACGGCGGTTTTTGAATTCCCTGTAGACCTGGAGCTGTTCCATCATGGCCTCAAAGGAGTATTTCCTGTTCTCCTGGATCTCCAGGCAGTCTGCGGTTTCCCCGTCCTTCAGTTCCAGGCTGATCACAACGGCAGCCTCTTCTTCATCACCGGACAGGCGGAATACGCTGCGCTTCAGCCTGATCAGCACATGATCTTCAGCTGCGGTCATGTCAACGCTGACGGACTTGCCCTCTTCCAGCGTATCGGGAAGCCTGACCTCCCGGCACATCTTTTCAAACAGGCGCACCGCGTCCGAAAGATCCATCGGGGAGCGGATATTGCAAGTCCGCAGGTAGTCGTTCATCTTATCCCTGAGCGAGTTTCCTTCCCAGGCATTGAAATCGACCTTGTATCCGGGTGAGTTGATGATATCCCGGATAAACCGGTCAGAGAAATAGGTCGCTGCCGGTCCGAACGGATCCAACACGATCTGCCCGTTGTGCTCGGTGACGATCCGCACGATCTCCTGGAATGACATCACTGCAGTATCGTTCTTTTCATAGCCTTTACTGTGCTTCAGGGCATCCCATCCGGAATAGACCGGGAAGAATGTGCCTGTTTCAAAGGTCAGTACGGGTATCCCGTAAGCGAAATCCGTGTCTTCCATGAACAGGTCATCTACATGGTCCATCAGGGACTTTTTCTGCGGCCTGCGCTCGATCGATACAAGATATTTTCCGTAAGCGACTGCGCGGAACATCTGATCGACGTATCCTGCACGCTCCTTCATGTGTGAAAATGACTGCGCCATGCCTGCCAGATAGGGGTTTTCAACGGGTGTTTCCGCTGTCTGGTACGCATAGTGCTTCACACTGGATATGACCGTATACGCTTTGATCTCTCCCGGATCTTTGAGCGGAAGGACGATGCTGGCAAGGCTTCTGCCGGGAACGGGCGGATCCAGCGGATCCAGCCTGCATCCTTCTGCCGTGATCGTTCTGCAGTGATTCTGGTCTGAATACAGATACAGCTTGTCTCCGGGACTGACCGTACCGGAGGCCTCTCCGATCACGGTGTATGTCTGATCCGGATTGACATGATATTTCTCGACAACCATACAGAAACGGCTGTCATTCTCATATGTTTTTACTTTCTGCAGCACAGGGTCATGCAGTTTCTGTACCGTATAGGCCTTTGCCTGGTTCCAGGCATAGATCGTTCCGGCACAGATCATCATCATATACAGTCCCAGTGACAGACCGCCCCTGCTTTGGGGAAACCGGCTGTACTGGATCAGCCAGAGGCTGCACAGCATTCCCGCGAAGATCACGGTCCTTAACATGATGCGTCTCTGCAGGCGGGTGACCGGTATCCTGATGCCTCCCGTCATCGACCTGCGCATGATGAGGAACGAAACAAGCACGCCTGCCAGTCCGCCCGCACCAGTGATCGTGAGCATCCTGTGATCCTCTGACAAGAGACCCAGCACGCACATGCCGAACAGCGAAAAGGATGCGTCAAGCAATAGTACTGCGCTGAACAGTCCTGTTCTCACACGTGTCATAACACCGATCGGATAAATATTCGGCTGCGGCTGGCTCATCTGGTTTTCTCCATGTAAAGTATTTTAGCATCATCCCAATGGTTTCTTTTGTTTTTTAACCAATATTAAATATTTCCGTTGTTTCATTCACCAGCAGCATTGCGGGCGGTCAGATGTCTCATCTGATGTATGATAAATATTGAAAGTGAGACCTGTACCATGAAAATCAGAAAAGCAGAACTGAATGACCTGCCCGTAATGATGGAAATTTATATATCCGCAAGAGCATTCATGGCGGAACACGAGAATCCCGACCAATGGGGAGCCGCCGGATATCCGCAGGAAGAAGTGCTCCTGAATGATATCCGCTGCGGACAAAGCTATGTCTGCGTCGGTGAGGACGGGCATGTCATCGGTACATTCTGCTTCCTGATCGAACAGAATGGTCTGCCTTCTGACCGTGACTTTACGGAAGGCAGCTGGCTGGACAGCAGCCCGTATGGCATCATCCATCGTCTGGCTTCAGACGGATCCCGGAAAGGTACCAGAACATTCTGTCTGGAATGGGCACAGGAACAATGCCCGCACATGCGGGTCTATACACATACAGCGAATACCCCGATGCGCAGTCTGCTGATCAGGCAGGGATTCACACAGTGCGGGATCCTGCATGTACAGCGTGACCCGTTCCCCAGGGCAGCGTATGAAAAGCTTCCCGGTCCGGAAATATAAAAACTGATGAACCGGATCTATAAAGTTCATCAGCTTGTTCGTATCACCTCTGCCCGGGCGCAAAAAAAGCAGCCTGTTACAGCCGCTTTTCTTTTATGGTGCGGATGACAGAATTCGAATCTGCACGAGTCGCCCCACTGACCCCTGAAATCAGCGCGTCTACCAGTTCCGCCACATCCGCATTGCATGAATTATGATATCACAGATTTATCGGATGTCCAGTATTTTTTTTATTTTCTGCAGGCAAACAATTTTGACCTGTTTACCGCCCCGGTCATTCAGGATCCTCCAAGCATCCTTCACTGATCATCCATCGTATCCGCAAGCCGCATTGCAGTGATCAGTACCGACGCATCCCTGACATTACGGGGATCCAGACCGCATTGACGATGGATGCGCTCCAGCCTGTACTGCAGGGTGTTTTTATGGATGAACAGCTGTCCTGAAGCTTCTTTCAATGACAGCCCGCAGTCATAATAGACCTTCAGAAGTTCCAGGTCAGGTGCACTGATCCTGCGGATGGTCTTATTCAGGAACATATCCTTGACATGATAGGAAAGACCGGAAAAAAGCAGTTCTGTATACAGATCATCAAATTCAATAAACAGTTCGTTTCCGCTCTTCATCGCCAGCTGTGCATCTTCATAGGACCGGTGCACATGGAAAAGCCTCTGGACACTGCCGACAGATATCTTTGCCGGGATCCCGGCAAGATCCCTGATCAGCTGCCTCTGTTCCTGATATGCCTGCTCTGTGATGATCAGAATATATCTGTCAGGATACTCATACGCATAAAAGGAATGTCGGATCCCTGCCAGTATGGTTTCCACCCTGTTTTCCAGCACAGTATAATGACCTGTCCGGCCGGGATCCTGAAGACTGATCAGTACTGTCCGATAGCTGTCATCAGACCGGAGATCTTTCTGCCTCAGAAAGTCACGCAGGTATTCATGGGAAATGGAGCCGTTCTGTATCAGCGTTTTTGCGACATAGCTGAACTCTGCCCGCTTCAGTTCCCTTGAGGCATCCAGGTCGCGTTCTCTCAGGATCAGTCCCATGATCCTTAATGCAAGCTGGGCATAACGGCGCACTTCATCCGGTTCTCCTGTGATCCCGATGACCGCTACCGGTGTCCCGTGATAATTGAACGGGACATTAATGCCCTTCTGTGCGCCGGCATATGTATGATTGTCATATACTTCCAGCGTCTGTCCGGTATGAGCTGCCCGGAAGCCGATCTCATGATAGTCACCGATGCGCTTTTCATCCGTGCTGGCAATGATCATGCCGTCCGGTGAAATGTAATTGATGTCATATCCGCATACATCCCTGACAGCAGAAACGATCTGTTGTGCTGTACTTTGTCCGATCATATTCCTTTCCTCACATTTTTGTCTTCTATAACATAATTATATAATATTTACCGTAAATTTATGTTCTGTATACCATTCTTTAATCATGAAAAACAATATATATTTTTACTGTAAACAAAAGTACAGGAGAAGAAGAAAATGAAACTGTTATTTGCCTCGGATTCATTCAAAGGATCGCTGTCAAGTGAGCAGACTGTGGAACTGCTCGCAAAAGCTGCGCGTGAAGTATTCGGTGAGATCGAATACAGCGGTGTACCGGTTGCGGACGGCGGTGAAGGTACCGTAGATGCTGTTGTACAAGCTGAACATGGTGAATATATCACTGTAGAAGTTTGCGGTCCGCTGATGGAACGCACCAACGCACGCTACGGCAAGCTGGACGATCAGCGCGCGGTCATTGAAATGGCTGCCGCATCAGGACTGCCTATGATCCCCGGAAACATGAGAAACCCGCTGTACACAACGACATACGGAACAGGTGAAATGATCCGTGACGCTCTGGATAAGGGATTCCGCGACATTTCCATCGCGATCGGCGGCAGTGCGACGAATGACGGCGGCATGGGATGCGCACGTGCGCTCGGTGTCAGATTCCTTGACGCAGAAGGAAATGAACTGCAGGGAACAGGCGCGGATCTGGAGAAGGTCGCTGAGATCGATGTGAGCGAACTGGATCCCCGTATCCGCGAAACAAAGATCACTGTCATGTGCGATGTCACCAACCCGCTGACCGGCAAGGACGGCGCAACCTACACATTCGGCGCACAGAAAGGCGCAACACCGGAGATCCAGGAACGTCTGGAAGCAGGTATGGTCAACTACCGTAATGTCATCATCAGTCAGTTCGGGATCGATCCGGACGAGATCAGAGGCGGCGGCGCAGCCGGCGGCCTTGGTACAGCACTGATGGTATTCCTGCACGGTGAAATGAAGTCAGGCATTGATACAGTGCTTGACCTGATCAGCTTTGACCGCCGTCTGGAAGGCGTGGACCTGGTCGTAACAGGTGAAGGACGTACAGACTGGCAGAGCTGTTTCGGCAAAGTCATGCAGGGTGTCGGTGAGCGTTCCGCAAGAAAAGATATCGTTGCGGTCGGACTCAGCGGATCGCTCGGGCGTGACGCATCGAAGATCTTCGAGCATGGCATTGAATCCCTGATCACATCGGTAGATTCACCGATGCAGATCGAAGAAGCCATCAGCCGTGCTGAAGAATTGTATTATCTTGCGGCAGTCCGCATGTTCCGTTTCATCAAAGCGGGCATGAAGATCGCCCGGAAACAGTAACAGGCTTCATCTTCCGGATCCCGGCATTCCTGATAAAAACGCTCATTCCAGATCATAGGATGAGCGTTTTCATATGCTGTGTCCGGATACCGCACAGTTTACCGTTCTGTTTTTACGGCTTTCCGTATATCCGTGCTCAGGATCATTGATGACAGGATCTGCTTCAGTCGTTCTTCCTCTGCCCTGTCCGGGATCGTATCATCGGTAACAGATACCGTACCGGCGTACTTTCCGGCGAATTCCAATGCCTGGCTGACGTTCAGTCCGCAGTTTTTCGCGATCACATAAGCAGCCAGATGTCCGCAGTCAGCACCGGACAGGTCAACGTGGTCATGATGGTCAGTCTCTGCCACCTCTTCGGTATCTCCGTCATAATACAGGCATCTCAGGTCATCGAGCAGGATCATAACAGGCGCTTCTGTCAGGGAATAGATGTATTCAGCCGCTTCATTGAGGTCTTCTGCCCTGCCTTCACACAGGTACGCAGCTTCTGCTTCGCTTAAGTGCAGGACAGGATGCAGATCAAAGAGCTGTGAGAGCACCATGGTATTCTGCAGGATGCTGAAACCCGAAGGTTTGAATACGATCGGCAGATGCAGGGACTGCAGATATCCCAGCAGGAGCTGAGGATCTTTTTCAAACTGTGAACCGGAACAGATCACACAGGCGTGGTCTTCTTCCCTGATCCCGTCCGTCGATGAAGGAAGGAAATCGTACTCCCCGCCCATGATCATCAGGGAACGGTAATTCCCCTTCGGGTCTGTCAGTGTATATGTACAGCCGGCTGTTTCTTCATACTCCGGCATACGGATGCCAAGCTCTGCTGCCTTCTGTACGGGAAGTTCACTATAAACGCCTGTCCCTGTATGTGAGATCAGACTGTACGGCATATTCAGGATGCGGAACGCGTTTGCCATGCACCAGCCTGTTCCGGAAACCCTGCTGAATGTTTTCTGCGGCATGATATCTTCATCACTCTGCGGAAGATGATCAACAAATCCGCAGATATCAAGAACTGTACTTCCGATCAACAATACTTTTTTCATCGTGAACCTCCTGGATGAAAGAAAAACTCCCGATTGCTCAGGAGTTTGTTCAGTGGTCCCAGGCAGAATTGAACTGCCGACACCAGCATTTTCAGTGCTGTGCTCTACCTACTGAGCTACAGGACCATGGTTGCGAGGGAAGGATTTGAACCAACGACCTCCGGGTTATGGGCCCGACGAGCTACCAGGCTGCTCTACCTCGCGATAAGATAATGGCGGAGGAACTGGGATTCGAACCCAGGCGCCGCTTTCACGACCTGCCGGTTTTCAAGACCGGTCCCTTCAACCACTTGGGTATTCCTCCATTTACAAGTGGACCCTGAAGGACTCGAACCTTCGACATGTCGGTTATGGGCCGACCGCTCTGACCGACTGAGCTAAGGGTCCGATTCGGCATGTCTTAATAGAAATGGTAGCGAGGGTGGGACTCGAACCCACGACCTACCGGGTATGAACCGATTGCTCTAGCCAACTAAGCTACCTCGCCGCAATGTAATACACTGGTCGGGATGGCAGGATTTGAACCTGTGACCCCTTGATCCCAAATCAAGTGCACTACCAAGCTGTGCTACATCCCGAATTAATGGCGCGCCGAGCAGGAATCGAACCCGCAACCTTTTGATTCGTAGTCAAATACTCTATCCAGTTGAGCTATCGGCGCATGCACGACTTATTCAGTGCTTACCTATAATACCAAACAGTAAACATAATTGCAAGCACATATTTTTCAAATTCTCAGACGCCTGAAAAGCATCATTCCGGCCGTATTTTTACTGTTCCGGATGCCTGCATGCTGAAAAGGATGGAAGAACCGGTCATTCATTCTCCATAAAGTGCTGATCATAGAATTCCGAATTCAGGCTGAGCTGGTAATTCAGGTAATTGGCACCCTTCTCCTCCAGCAGTGTTTCCCTGTCGGAATAAAGGTCAGTGCCAAGTCCCAGACGGTCCCCTTTGATCTCACAGCCCAGGGCAGACAGTGTTGTCGGGAACATGTCCATCGTGCTGAACCGGCGCTTCTGTTCCGGTTCCTCTTTTGCGCTGTTGATCACTGAGGTATAAGTCAGACGTTCATATGAACCGGGAAGATCATCAAAGTAATCCGAGCTCATGCACAGATGGTCGCCGTTCAGGACGATTACCGTATCCTTCCCCCACTCCTGTTCCTGTACCCAGCTGACAAATTCCGATACCTTTCTGCTGGAGCAGTGGAATGCATTGGAATACTGATCGGGAAGTTCATCATCACAGTCGTCACAGCGGTATCCCTTCGGGAAATGCGTATCGACTGTCAGCACTGTCAGGCTGAACGGTCCGTCACCGGCAGCCATGTCCGAAGCCTGTTCCTTTGCCATTTCAAACAGCTTCGCATCTTCAAAGCCCCAGAATACCTTATACCCTTCTGGTATCCTGCCTGTCTTTTTTGCCCATGTATAGTCAAGGATGTCATATGAGCCGTGCTCACTGTAGTACTGGTCACGGTTGCCGAATGAAGCGTCCGACCCCATCATGACCGCGTTCCGGTATCCTTCCTTTTCCAGGATGTCGCCAAGCGTGACCATTCCGGGCAGGAATGACTGAAGGATCCCCTTTGAATTGGAAAAATAATGATTGATCGCCAGCGGCATGCCGCTTGACTGCGCGACCATTCCCGCGATCGTCCATGTCGAGTTATACAGGGGCAGCGCGCCGTTCAGGGTGTTTTCGTCCCCATTGAAGCAGTCATACTCCATTGCCAGCTGCGTCAGCTCGGGAATGGCATTGAAGCTCTTCCCGCCGCCGTTCGGTTCATCTGCCACGGATGTTTCCACGGATTCCATGAAGATATAGATCAGGTTCTTCTTCTGTTCAGGGAATGTGATCTCCGTCTTTTCCGGTGCCGTATAGACCGTTTCATACAGCTCGCATTCAAACTGTTCTGCTGTCAGATAATCATTGACATGATAATTGATCCAGAATTCTCTGCACTGCGTCCAGACAAGGGCAAGACAAAGCGCCATGGCGGCCCATTGTATGATCCTGACCAAAATATTGGTCAGCAGCATGCTCTTTTTGTTCAGTTTCCGGACAGCCAGGCACTGCAGGCCGAAAACAGCCGCTGCCGCAGGCAGTGTCATCAGTGCCCCTGCCGCAAATTTCCGGTAAAGCTCACTGAAACCGTTCCAGTTGACTCCGTTCAGATTCGTATTCAGGTGGAAAAGAAGCTGCGCAAATGTAACCCCCTTGAAATGAGAGTTCAGATAAGCATATCCTTCCCTGGCAAAAGCCAGCACCAGCAGGATCACCAGCAGCGGTATCTGCTGCAGGAGCAGTTTCTTCAGCGTCAGTTTTTTTCTGATATGCAGGACCTGACGGCTCAGGAAGAGCAGCAGCAATATCATCAGAATACTGACAAGGCGGATCACCTGTTCCGTGACCTTTGCGGATGCCTTTACGTATTCCGGAAGATGGTGATTGTATTCCGTCACGTACCATGTATAGAACAGATCATCTGCTCTTGTCATGACAGGATCAGATGTATTGACGTTGTAGCTGACACTGTCGACAAGGCGGTCATTTTCAAGGTCATAAACGACGATATTCAGGCCGTTGGCATCCGGGCTGTACTCATTGTCACCGATCATGATGGACGCTGTATTGCCGGCAGATACGCCTGCGCTGATGATACGGACCTTGTGGCCTCCGATCTCTTCTTCCAGGACGGAAATATCCGTCTTTTTATAGATCTGTGTATTGCCTCTGTAAACATATCCCGCCAGGCTTCCGTCATCACTTACCTTGAGCGACATCCGGATGCCTGCATTGCTGAAGGCTTTCTGCATCTCATCCGTCCAGCCCTGCATCCTGCCGCCTTTCAGCGCAAAGATGATCAGCTGATCGCTGTATTCCTCCAAAAGTTCCGGAATGGTCATATCTTTGAAATAAGGATTTTCCGGATGTTCGATATAACTGTTTTCTTCAAAGGCATCCAGCGTGATCCTGGAATAATACTCGCCATCCTGAGCATTGCCCGTCAGGTTGCCTGCCCAGAATCCCCCGGCATATGTCAGCAGGCGGTATTCATCCATCGTCCTGGTAATGATCAGTTTGTCGCCCTCTTTGATCTGTGCGGGTATCTGCAGACTGGTGCTTTCACCCGTGACTGTTCTGCCGTCAAATACGCCCTGTACGGAGATGACATCCCCGCCCTTGTACATACTGCAGCGTACGGAACACTGATGCGGAAGCGCGATCACAAGCACAAGGAAAACGATCACGAACGCAGTCGTGAACAATGTTGTCAGATGATGCACGTTTTCCTTTGTCAGTTTTTTCATATCAGTCAATAAAGGAGATCTGCAGCCCGGCGATCAGTTCAGCGTTTCCGTAATACCTTTCATCGATCCAGTCCAGCCTGATCGGGCTGACGGTCACAAATCCTTCTTCCACAAGCGTGATGTCGCCGTCTTCCGTCCTCGTGCTGTCATCGACCGGTACGTCGATCAGCGGACAATGCAGCGACAGGACGCCGTTCTCTTCATTCACATCCAGTTTTCTGCCGTACATCTTCCTGCCGTCAAATTTCGCCGGCCGGATCCCTTTGATCTCTTCTTTCGGAAGCGGCGGTATATTGACGTTCAGGACATATTCATATCTGTCGGGGTCTTCCATGAACCGCTTCAGGATCTGTGCGGTGATCTCTGCGGATGTTTCAAATTCATACGGTCTGTCCGAAGCCAGTGATACGGCGACCGAAGGGATCCCGAGGATCGTTCCTTCACTTGCGGCGCCGACGGTGCCGGAATAGATGCAGTCATAGGATACGTTCCATCCCTTATTGATGCCTGACACGACCAGGTCCGGCACTTCTTCCATCAGTCCGCAGACCGCCGCATAAACGCAGTCTGCCGGTGTGCCGTCAATGGCCCAGGCTCTGCATGCTCCGGGGACCTCGGTCATTTTTGCATGAAGGTCACGCAGAAAATAAGTCACGCTGTGCGAATGCGCGCTGCGCTGCCTGTCAGGTGCCGCAACATATACTTCATGTTCCAGGGAAAGTCTTTTCACAAGTGTGACCAGGCCGTCTGCCATGATCCCGTCATCATTGGAAACCAGTATTTTCATGTTTTCCTCCGTAATGACGATTATATCATATCGTCCCTGTCATGAAAAAGGATCCGTACCCTGTCACAGACCCTGTTCTCATTCTTCATAATGAATGCCGGAATCAGACTCCTCCGGTGAAGGGCTGAGCCCGCTGCGGTCCTTATCGGACAGGATCAGTTCCGTGTCCGGCAGTAATTCATCCCAGTTGAGCTGTCCGGGATCATAGAACACCGAGAGGCCGCCGCTGTAGCGGGGATCCCCGTTGTACGGCGCATCGACTTTGTATGTATATTCCGTATCGTCTTCGATCACCGCGACACCATGGGCAAATCCCTTCGGAATATATACCAGCAGATCATCTTCCTCCTGCAGCCTGATGCAGACGGCCTGACCGAAGGTCGGACTGCCTGTTCTCAGATCTGCCGCCAGATTATAGAAAGACCCGGCTGTACAGTGGATCAGTTTTGCCTGCGCGTATTCTCCACGCTGGAAATGCAGGCCTCTCACCGTCCCGCGTTTCAGGCTGTGTGCGCGGTTGTCCTGCACAGGCCGGAAATCAATGCCCAGGCGGTCCATTTCATCCCGGCTCCAGATCTCCATGAAGAAGCCTCTGTCATCACTGTGGCGTTCCAGGGAGATCACCTTGACGGCATTCAAATATTCACCAATGATCTTCATCCGGACCTCCTCATACATCTGCCCTGTTTCTGCTCATCAGTCCTCCGAATACCGCTGCGGCGCAGATGTAGACCAGATTGGTCAGGATCAGCACCAGAGACATCCTGTTGCAGTCAGACGCATTGACCAGCAGCTTCGAAAGGATAAAGCAGGCCGCTGTGCTGATCAGGGAACAGTACATCTGGATATTCTGTCTGGACATGATGACGAAGATCTGTGAAACGATCCATGTAAACGCCAGGCTGACACCGCTCACGATACCCATATAGAGATACGTGTAATAAGGCTGTGCTTCCGGGCCGTAAACAAGTCCGATCACAAACCTTCCAAGCAGTATGCTCATGATCTCTGCCGCTGCGCCAAGTCCCACGGCTCCGCCGCTTACGATCAGCAGATATTTCCGGAATTCCTGCATGCGGTGCTCATGATATGCCTTTGCCATATACGGAGCGAGCGTATAGATCAGCACGTTGATCACCAGCTGCAGAAAGATCACGAATGTATAGACGGAATTGTAGATGCCTAATGCGCTCAACGACCCGGTCTGTTCAAAGAAGAGCCTGGGAACCGCGATGATCAGGGACGCCAGAAGTTCAAATACCATGATCGGGAAGCAGGAGCGCAGGATATCCAGTACCTTCCGGTTCAGGACGATCTTTGCGGGAAACGGCGTGATCTGCCGGACTTTCCGCATGCTGAAGAACAGGAACACGGCAAATGACAGGATCGTCAAAGCGGTGAATGCTGTTGTTAAGGAGCTGCTGAAGCTCAGGATCCCGTAGAAGCCGATGATATAGAGCACGGAACGGATGATCATTCCCTGTGCGTTGATCTCCATATGGAAGCTCTTCTGGTTAAAGCATTCCGTCAGTTCGATAAGCGCTTCCGAACATTTGAACAATGTATAGGCGATCAGGATACTGTTCTGCACGGTGCTGTAATGACTCAGTCCGATAACAGGGACCAGTACGAGTACAGACAGGATCACCGCCGCACTCCTGGCACTCAGGTATTCCTGCTCTGTATAAACGGAGTTTACATCCGAAACGATAAAGCTGCGCATTCCCCAGAGAGCGGACGCATACAAGGTATTGCCGAGTGACATCGCGACTGCGTACATACCGCTGGCTTCCGCCCCAAGCTTCCGCATAATGATGGCGGAAAGCGCCCAGATCGCAAAATTATAGAGCACCATGCCCACTGTGTTATAGCTCAGATTCTTTTTTAATCCCGAATCACTCATGCTTGCCCCCTGCAGTTGTTTCAAGTATAGCACAGCTGCACTGTGTTATATGCCTGCCTTCATATCCGGATCATAAAAGGCTATCGTGACCGGCGCCTTTCGAAATAAAACCCGGAGAGTCGTTGCACTCTCCGGGCATGCTGTATATTGTTCACTCATGGAATCCTGTGAAGCGGAAGCTGTCACATGTTTCTCATGTGCGTGATTTACGCTTGTTCTTCTCCTCACCGCCGGTACGGTGCGCCGCTTCCATATCACCGCGCAGCACGTTCTTGACCACCTGCATGCGGAATCCTGCATCAATGAAGTCACAGTGACGGCAGAAGCCGTAGTTCTGACGGCCGCCTGCGATCAGCTTCCGCATCTTCTGCATCTCCTCACTGTTCCAGATCTCCTTCAGCGGTGTCACCGTGAGATCACCGAAATCCGTCACCTCGTAATTGTCGCAGCAGCACAGCCCGACCTTCCCGTTCGGCATGATCCAGATGTCAGTGAACGGCAGAAGGCATGTCTCGGTAATGACCTTTTCCGTCGCCTTCTTGTTCGGAGCACTGCCGGCCCGGTTGGTGAGGACTTCCTTCAGGTAGCGCATCTGGATCTGGATGTCAAGGTCTGCGAATTCATCCGGGTGGGTGCTGATATAATCATATATCTCCTGGATATTGCGATGGAGCTTCATCTCCATCGAATAGTTATTGATGATCAGCTGATTGAGATACGGCTGCAGTTCCCGGATCTTGTCCAGTGTCAGGATCAGTCCGTTCGTCGACATGAAGATGAAGCTGTCAGGCAGTTTTTCCCTTGCGTACTGATGGAACGGGACGATCCTTGTGTCGAGCAGGGGTTCATTGTTCCCGTACAGGGTGAGATGTCCTTTGTAGCCCCAGTCCGCAAGCTGGTCGATGATCGAGTAATACAGGTTTTCATCAATCTTCATCAGCGGCCGTTTTTCATCACGGATATTGGCGGTGCAGAAGGAACACGTCGAATTGCAGCGGTTGATCGTCTCGATATTGACGACATGCGGCATCGGCGCCTCTTTTTCATTGATGAAGTATTCGCAGTATTTCTCCTGGAGCCTGTGCCTTGTCACAAACTGCAGTTTCAGATAGGCATTGCTCGCCAGATTCGGGAAATATTTCCTGGCATTCCAGCCGAAGCTCCCCATAAAGTTATTGATCGTAATCGGCATGCTGTTACCCTTTTTTCTCTTCGTGGTATTCTTTCTCGGTATTGACGCCCCAGATATTTGAACGGTCCGGGACATTGTTCAGGATGTTCTTGACTGTCTCGAAAGACGTGCACATGGAATGGTCGATATTGTTGTAGCGGTGCTGGCCGTTCCTGCCGACGCAGTACAGGTTTTTCACGGTGTCCAGATATTCCCGCAGCTTGTCCATTTCATCGTAGGTATCGAAGTAAGCCGGATATGCTTTCTTTACCCGCTCGACATGGGTGTCGAGGACATTCTCCCTGCTGTCGATCAGGTTGAGTTTGATCATTTCGGAAATGCCGAACTCCGCGAAATCCTCGTCTTTCATGGACCACATTTCATCGCCTTCATTGCAGAAATATTCCAGTCCCATCCAGACAGTATTCTGAATGTCTTTTACCAGATAAGGTGACCAGTTGTTGTAGATCTGGAACCTGCCCATCTGCACATAACGGTCATGGACATAGACCCAGTTGTCGGGAACGATATTACCGATCGTCTTCATCTTTGTCTTGTTTTCAAGATTGAGGTGATCGACCAGGACGCCGACTGTCATGTAGTCACGATACGGGAGTCCTGCCGCGATCCTGGCAATATCCTCCGGGACATCATTCATCCCGCCTACCAGGTCCTTGATCGGCATGGATGAGATAACGACATCCCCTTCCATTTCATACCGGACTCCGTCCTTTTCATAAATCACGGCGGTGATGACCTGGTCTTCATTCTTCCTGACGCCGGTCACCCTGGCGTTTTTCAGGATGGTGCCGCCGAGCTTTTCAATTTCCGAAGCCGTCACGTCCCAGAGCTGTCCGGGACCGAGTTTCGGATAACTGAATTCCTCGATCAGTGATGTCTCGACATGCGCCCCTTTCCGGCCGAAGGTTTTGTCCAGGGCGTCTTTCAGAACGACCAGGATCGAGATCCCCTTGACCCGCTGGGCACCCCACGAGGGATCGATCTGGGAAGGATGCCTTCCCCAAAGGTTCTCCGTATAATGTTCGAAGAACATAGAGTACAGCTTCTTTCCGAAACGGTTGACATAGAAATCTTCCAGTGAATTTTCTTTCCGCTTGACTGCCATTGATTTCAGATAACTAAAACCGACTGCCATCGTCGTACCCAGTCCCATGTTTTTGAATGTTTCCGGTTTCAGGGAGATCGGATAATCGAAGAACTTCCGTTTAAAGAAGATACGGGATACCCTGCTGCGCCGCAGCATGACCCGGTCTTCCTTTTCGGGATCCGGTCCGCCCGGCGTCAGTGTGACGCTGCGGTCCAGTACGATATCGTCATACGCAGGCTTCCCTTGTTTCGGCAGCATCGCGTCCCACCAGGCATTCACCTCGGGACTTTTTGAGAAAAAGCGGTGTCCGCCCATATCCATCCGGTTTCCGTGATATTCAACCGTCCTGGAGATCCCGCCGAAATGCACGCTTTCCTCAAACACGGTGACCTCATATTCATCCGACTGCTTCAGAAGCTCGTATGCCGCAGTCAGTCCGGCAGGACCAGCCCCGATAATCAGTGCTTTTTTCATACACCTACTCCTCCAAACATATAAATAAAAACAAGGAACTCCTGTTTCTTTCTCAATCTTACAATATTTTTGATTTATTATGTTGAAAAAGCGGAAATTCCAAAGAAAAAGGCCTTTCATAGGCCTGATCTCATTCACTCCCCTGTTTTTCCGAAACGCTTCATAATGAAGCTCATGCACAGGAAGTTCACCGGGAAATAGATCGGCAGTGCGATCGCCTTCGCCCACATCTTTGGTCCATGGAACACATTGACGACGATCAGGGTGACGGTCGCCGATATGATCATGCCGGGAATATAGCTGAGCGGGAATGTGACAGCGCTTTTCAGGGAAGGCTTCTGACGGTATGTGAAGATCGTATTCATGAAATACGAAAGGATCATCGTCAGACCGTCACCCAGAAAAGAGGCAGCCCCGACATTGATGCCGAGCTTTACAAACAGCATATAAAGCCCGATCGCCACAAATGTATTGATCGCGCCGATGATGGCAAACGACAGAAATCTACGGGTAAAGAATTTTTCTTTGATTTTATCAATCATAATACAGCCTTTCCAGTTCCGGCTCATCCGGGAAGATACGCTTTAAACATATGAGAGTGCCAGCAGATAATTCAGGACGATGCTGAGGGAAACAGCGGTCACGAAGATCCCTGTCAGGACATCCCCGCCTTCCTCATTGATCCTGACGAGGAAGACATAAGCCGTCACAAAGTAGAGCAGATAGTTGAAGTCAAGCATGTAGCGTCCGACAAGCGCCCCGATCCCCGTCGCAAGCATGAGCAGCGCCAGCGCAAGTCCGAGCGCTGTATAAATGTATTTCCTGATCTCTTTTTTCCGAAGATATCTGAGCATGAACGGCATAAAGATCCCGATCAGGGAAGTCATCATGAATCCCCCGCCCACAGTCTCGGTGAAGAAATCCGTGACGATGGGGATGTAGCTCTTTATCCCCTCCGCACGAAGCGGAAGAAGCTGAAGATGGAAGCCTTCAAACATATAGCTGAACGTCCCGGCAGCGGCCTTCAGGAACGAGAAGCCGGCATGGCGCAGGCTGTTTGCCGTGATCTGGTAAGTGATGCCGAATTCCGTGACCGAACCGAAGCGGACATAATTCAGATACATCGTAAACAGTCCGACGACCCCGTACGGAACTGCCAGGGCGATGAGATCCATGATCCCGAACCGCTTTTCCTTCAGCTTTTCAAACAGTTTCGGAACGATCAGCACCGAGGCAAACAGGAACGTCGGCCGGCACAGCACTGCCAGGGCAAGCAGGAAATATCCGATAAAGTTGAGGATCCTGTTTTCATAAAACAGGGAGAGATACAGTCCCGCCAGGACATGGAATAGCGCGGATACCGCGACAAGTTCATAGAACAGCGGCCTGTGGATGCACCAGATCAGTTTACTGCCGAATACGATATACAGATAACAAAGCGCAAACAGCCTGTACGGGATCCCCGCCAGGTGTTTCCGGCATATTCTCTTCAGCAGAAGATAACCGGCAATAAAGCAAAGCACCGTATACAGCAGGGTCGGACAGGTACTTGACAAATACTGTCCTGTCATGAGCCTGTACGGTACCAGGACAGCCGCTGCCGGCAGGATGCCGAAGTAAGAATAATAATGACCGTTGTAATACGTCGCATCCCAGAGCGTATCGTAATCACGGATCGATGTGTCATACGGATCCGGGCTCGCTTTCAGTTTTGCGTCGACCGGATAATCAAGCTCCAGACGATGACTGATCAGCGCATCCGTAAAGTACTTTGTATAAAGCGCATCCATCTCCGGTTCGGAATACCCTTTTGACATATTGAATGACATTGCGCTCAGCAGGGTGATCATCACCGCCCCTTTTGCCAGCTGCTTTTTACTGCCGTCCAGTTTTTCTTTTCCCTTCAGGACAAAGATCAGCCCGAGCGCCGTCAGGAAATATGCCAGCGTCTTCCTGCCGTTCAGATGGTACGGGACCCTGGGATTCAGGATGACCTTATCCAGGGATCCGTTCGAAATATTGATCAGGATGTCTTTGACAGGGACCGGTGACGACATGAAGATGAAAGTCGTATCTGTACCGGTCCGGTCGGTATAATAAAACGGATTAAAATGATCGAATTTCCGGAAGTCTTCACTCGTATAACTGACTGATACATACATCGGCCGGTCGGTATATGTCAGCTGGATGACGTTCACATATTCGCCGATATCACCGACATGGTAGAAATGATCTTCCGCGGCGTATTCAGCAGCCTTGAAGTACCGTTCCCCACCTGTGTAAAAAAAACGGAAAAAGGTCCTGTAATTGGTCACAAGGTTCATGGCCAATAACAGCATCATGCAGGAAATGATATTTCTGAACGATTTGTTTTCCGTTTTCAGCATATTGACATTCTACTAGATTTATCAGGCAAAGTCATCTGAACCAAAGCCGCGTTTTCTGATCAGGCACCAGAACGCGAACACAGCCGTCAGGACGGAAAGCGACGCAGATGCCTTCTGGATCTTCGTACCGATGTAACGCACCAGGTACCGGTGGTGTCCGGCCGGGATATGGAGCTGGATGCGCCCTGAGTATTCATGCTGGCTGACGTACATTTGGGAAATGATATTGTCGTTCTCATCCACTTCCCATACCCGGTATCCTTTGTACCAGGAAGTCGGCAGAAGCAGCCATTCTTCCTGCGCTAGGTCTGTTTGAAAATGTGCGGTCGTCCCTTTCCTCTCATAGGGGAACCCGGTATCCGAGTAGTCAAGATAGGCGATGATATCACCGGTATCCACATACCGGTACTCATAGGCAAACGGCAGATACTCCCCGCCGGCAACTTCCTCCCAGTTCCAGAGGATGAAGATCCAGTGGTCATAGGCAAACAGGCGGTCGCCGAAGATATCCCAGGCGCTTGTTTTGTCCGGGATGTCCATAACATGTTCACGGTCGTTGACCGTCGTAAATACAAAGGACAGATTCAGAAAGGTGTATGTCAGAACCAGTGCGCTGAGCACAGATGCCATGCTGAATTTCATCCGTGATACGATATACGCGCTTAACACGCTTCCAAGCACGGAAGCGATGATGTACAGCCGGGACGGGTATTGCAGGAAGGAAAGGAATGACAGCTTGTGCAGCGGTGATAAAGAAGAAGAAAGGAATACCAGGCCGACGAAAAAGACAAACAGGATGGTCAGGTACCGCTGTTTTTTCACAAACAAATAACCAATCGGCAGTACCAGCATGATCGTCCCGAGCGTCTTTAGCTTATCAGCCGTATTCAGCCCGGCCTCGCTCGCCCAGACCATGCCGAACTCACTGATGAAGTCCTGCCAGATCATCGACACAGGCACCCGGTATGTTTCCAGCATCGTCGCCTCGATATGGTGCACGCGCAGATCCTGGGCGACATACTGCTCTGCCATCGGCAGGAAATAACCGATGGTCAGTCCCGCTCCGAGCAGGAACGCCTTCAGGAATGTCACGAGCATCCGTCTGTTTTTCAGCAGTCTGCTGAGATCCGCGATCATGAATAGGCCGAACACACCGGCAGCCAGGACGACCGAGATCAGGTGACAGTGCGCGATCCCGGCAAAGACCAGGCCGAACGGCAGCCAGTTGTCTTCTTCTTTGACAAAATAATGATATCCCACCCAGAGCAGTGCCGGCATGAAGGCAAACGCCATGATCTCTCCGAGCGCTCCCCGGATGTACACATCCGTGACATAGTAATTACAGCTGGTTAGAAGGAACGCACCGAATACCGCGGCGTCTTTCCGCCTGAAAAAAAGATGCAGCACCATCATCATCGTCAGGTTCGTAATAAACGTAAACACAAAGACGATGATCTTGAACATGATGACAAGCGGGATCGAAAACACTTTTACCAGGACCGACGGGATGATCAGGAACAGGTCGCTGTAAAACAGCGGTGAGGCATAGCCGTATCCGAAATTCTTGTCCGGATAGATCGCCAGCGGGAACTGCCTGTCGGCAATCGCCGTGACGATCCCGTCAAGCCTGCTCAGGTGGTACTGCAGGTCATGTCCGCGGTAAATAACATCATCAAAATACGGGAAAAGGACAAAAGAAGTGATCAAAATGGCCGCTAAGTAAAACAGCCCGTTTTCTTTGAAATGTCTCCTGATGCGTGCCATATACAAATTATAACAGCATTACTTCTTTTTGAAGGATTTCCTGAGCAGGAAAACAGCATAAATCAGATACGATCATATTTACAGACCTGTCATATTTTCAGACAGCATCATACGCAGGAACTGTTAAGAAAATGACAGTTTTTTCAGAGGGATCTTCCCGATCCGGAGTCCCGCGAAAATAAAAAGCCCATGATCATGGGCAAAAACCAGCATTTCATGGGGACGATGGGACTTGAACCCACACGATGTTGCCATCAACGGATTTTAAGTCCGTTGCGTCTGCCATTCCGCCACATCCCCTTACTAATAAAAATGGAGGTACCTGCCGGGGTCGAACCGGCGATCACAGAGTTGCAGTCTGTTGCCTTACCACTTGGCTAAGGTACCATATCCATTTTTAGCTGTTTGTCAGCCTATTCATTATATAAAACCGTCTGAAAAAAAGCAATAGACTTTCGAAAAGCAGAAGACACTGAAGCAGATGTCATACATGTATGAGCTGACTCTCATCCGCTAATTACCTGCCGGCTCTTCACCCGTGATCTGTCCCAAACATCATGACAACTGACACGGACAGGTCCCTGACTGCAGAGAAACCGCATGCAGGCGGTTTGCTTGCGGCCGTCAATGTCATCTGACATAATGATTCCAGTAAAGGAACACCCTATGATAGACTTTATCACCAATTACAAATATGTCCGGATCCAGGGACAGGAACTTGCAGAAAACACCATGTATGCCAAAGGTATCTTCAGTATGTTCTGGCAGCTCATTCAGAATGATGTTATGGATGAAGAGGATGCTGGTTTATTTAAAGAGATCGATTTCTGGTTTGCCGAGGAACTGCCATGGCCGCACCAGTGCAGGAACCAGGAAAAAGTCATTTGTTTTTTTAAAACAGAGAATTCAGAAGAGATGATGAAGATGATCCGTCCGGCACTCTGGCTGCTGGAAAAGTATAACCATCCATACTATCTTGTTTTCACAAACACACCCGGTGAGATCGTGTATGAGGATCAGTATCAGGTGGCTGTAAGGGTTCCCGGCACCCTGCAGATCGACAGGCTGTAGCCATCCTGGAGTCCGGAAGACTGATCCCCGCCATACAGAAAAAAGATCCCCGTCAGGAGATCCTCTGAGTCAGTATCGATCCGGAGCCATGCATGGATCATGTCATGCTGCTGCGAAAATGAAAAGCCCTTGACGGGCTTTTTGTGACTTATTTGATGGAATCGATGGCAGCCTGGAGATCGCCTTCAGGACGGTAGCCGATGACTGTTCCGGCAACTTCTCCGTTCTTGATCGCCAGCAGTGTGGGAATGGACATTATACCATAACGCTGCGCAAGTTCCGGATTGTCGTCAACATTGACCTTAACAAACACGACTTCCGTGTTCTTTTCGGACAGTTTTTCAACGATCGGGCTTACCATTTTGCAGGGGCCGCACCAGTCTGCATAGAAATCTACAAATACTGCTTTGTTTTCAGCAAGCAGTGCATCATATTCCTTTTCACTTTCGATGATTTTCATATTCTTTTTTCCTCCGCATGTATTATGTCATGGATCGACCTGCCTTTGAAGCGGTATGCTCAGAACAGGATCCTCTGAGCAGCTTCCTTGTCCGCAATGACCGTCAGTTTCGGATGAGCCTGCAGGGCACTTGCCGGGCAGCGGGACTTCATCGGTCCTTTGATCATGTTATATACCGCATTTGCTTTTTCCGTGCCTGCAGCTATCACCACGACGCGTCTTGCACGCATGATCGTTGCCAGGCCCATCGAGATTGCCTTTTTCGGCACCATCTCGATATTGCCGCCAAAGTAATGGGCATTATCGCGTCTTGTCTGTTCTGTCAGTTCCGCAACATGGGTCAGGCTTTCGAACGGTGTTCCGGGTTCATTGAATCCGATATGTCCGTCTGTACCGATACCGAGTATCTGCAGATCGATCGTTACGTCCTGCAATGATGCTTCATACCGTTCACATTCAGCTTCCGGATCTTCGGCATCACCATTGGGGATATGTATGTTTTCCTGCGGAATATCCAAATGATCGAAGAGTTTTTCCCTCATATATGTGTGGCAGCTCTGTGGATGGCTGCGGTCAAGGCCGATATATTCATCAAGATTCCATGTTCTGACATTTCTATAGCTGAGTTCGCCGGACTGGTATCCCTCTATCATTTCCTTATACAGACCGATCGGTGTCGATCCGGCAGTCAGTCCCAGAACAGGTTTTTCTTTACGCAGAACGTCACGCACCAGTTTCATAGCCTCATGGCTGGCTTCGTCATAGTTTTCAGCAACAATGATCGTAAACATTGATACACCTCCTTCCGCGCCCGATATATTAGCACACTTTCCGGAAAATGTTTATTATCCGACTGTGATCGAATAATCTGTTGTAAATTCCTGATGTGCCTCCAGCTTCAGTGTTCCTTCACGTTCTTCAAACGGTACATTGGTCTCTTCAAAGTCTGCATGGGAGTGCCACGGCTCGATGCAGATAAACGGCGCGTCATTCTTTGCGCTCCAGAAAGCCAGCCATTCATAGCCTTCCGCATGGACTGTCACACGGTGCTTTCCGTTGGTCAGCGTTGTATCCGTTGTTTTGGGTGCTGTTACCAGGACCGTGCGTTCAAGATACTTGCGTTCCAGCTCCAGCTGTCTTCCTACAGCGATCGTATCCCTGCCCTGTTTGAAGATCTCATCCGCATTTGTTTCGATGACATAATCCATCTGTTTCTCACCCTCTGCCATCGGGCAGTTGAATGCAGGATGCAGACCGAAATTAAACGGCATTGTCCTGTCGTTTTCATTTGTGATGCTGTAATGGATGCTGAGTGTTTTTCCGCTCAGCGTGTATTCGATGCGCAGGGTAAACCTGAACGGATACTGTGCCAGTGTTTCTTCACTGTCCTTCAGTTCCATGACTATCCTGTTTTCACTGTGCTCCACACATGTAAAATCACTGTTTCTTGTAAAACCGTGGTTGCCCATCTGATAGAGCTTACCGTCGATCCATATTTCCTTGTTCCAGGTCGATCCGACCATCGGGAACAGTGTCGGGTTTCTGCCGGACCAGAATGCCGGATCACCCTGCCACATATGTTCAATTCCTGTTTCTTTGTCAATAAAACTTGTGATCTCTGAAGCATGTTCGCTGACTGCAGCATATGCGAGATCGTTTTCCATACTGAAAACTGCCATTTATTATGCCTCCTGCGTTATTCTGTAATTATTATATCATTCTTAATCATCGGACTTCATTGAGTTATTTGCCAATATGATATAATATTGTGCAGGCACAGCCTGTACTTTTGATTATGGCAAAAAAACAGCAGAAGCACAAAAATACGCAGTTCAGAAGTTTCATGAGGAAGACCTTCATCGTTTTTCTGACACTCGGCGTCACATTTGCAGCGGCCGGCTATCTGGCCCTTTTGATGGTATTCAAGGGTCCTTCGCCGACATTCAGTACGCTGATCGTCGGAACCTTTATGGAAACACGGCGCGGTGACAAGGTCGTACACTGGTTCTATTCCGACAATGAGCTCGACGCGATCCTGAATCAGAACGGTGTAGAAAACTCCACAGCGGTCACCGTCGATAATGATTATGACTTCAATATCCCGGAGGAAGAAAAAAATGATCTCAGGATCGTAAATGTCTCCGGATCAACATTCAATGGCAAGCTGATGATCGTACGCGATCCTTCAAGGATCCAGCTCGGCGTCAACGTGCTGATGGATAATTATAAGAACAACGGCTTCCTGGTACAGGATTATGTCACAGCGGCAGGTGCCGTCGGCGGGATCAATGCCGGAGGCTTCGATGATCCCAACGGTATGGGCAACGGTTCCATTCCCCAGGGCGTCGTCATCAAGGACGGCGAGCTGGTTGCCGGCAGGCTGACCGACTGGGGAACGATCATAGGCTTCAATGAAAAAGACCATCTGATCGTCGGCAACATGACAGGCTCGCAGGCACTGGAATGGGGACTGACAGACGCAGTAACATTCGGGCCTGTTCTGATCGTAGACGGTTCACCGGTGTCGATCACCGGTACAGGCGGCGGCCTGAACCCCAGAACTGTCATCGGACAGGCATATGACGGATCTATCCTGCTGCTGGTCATTGACGGCAGACAGACGACCAGTCTGGGTGCCTCCTATGAAGACTGTGTCAAGATCATGCTGCAGTACGGAGCTATGAATGCAGCGAACCTCGACGGCGGCTCGTCCTCCGTCATGGTATATGAAGACAGGATCGTGAATCATATCGTATCAATGCGCTCAGACAGGACGGTGCCCACAGCATGGCTCGTGAAGTAAGTACAGGAAAAGGATCAGCCAGACAAAGAGCTGTCAGGTTCTACAAACATCTGACTGCCTTCTGGTTCTCGCTTGTCATTATATGCGGCGCCGCACTCGGTTATCTGTGGTTCTGGCTTGAGCGCTACGAGGAACACAGCATCAACGGTGCGATCAGTTCATATTTCAAAATGATCGAAAATGAAGAATGGGACGAAATATATAATCAGGACTGCCGCTATTATACGGAGCTGAATTCCAGAGAAGCATATATCGAATACCTGAAGTCGATCTATACCGGCAGGAAGACATCTGATATGAAATACTCCTTCCAGTATGCCGACGGCAACTCGGAGTATTATGAAGTCCACTATGACTACTACGTCATGGCAGCGCTGGAACTGCGCAGAACGGACAGCTCGGATGTATGGCATGTCCGTACGATCGGTTCGACCACGCCGTTTGACTTCGATGTGCTTGAGGATTCTCTTGTATTCACGATCAACAGCGTTCCGGTCGACAGTTCATACCGGCACGATGAAGGTCAGATCCCGGCAGCGTTTGACGGATATGAACTGGCTTACAGGATCCCGGAAGTCACGCGGTATCCGATCAGTTCCCTGGTCGGGGAGCCTGATGTGAAGCCGGCTACGGCGGATACGGTCGTTGTCAGGGACTACACCTCACAGAGCTATTACATCGGCAGGAAGCCCACTTCCGAACAGGGTGATGAGTTTGCCGAAAACATGTACGATACGGCTGTAGCGTACTGCAAATTCGTTACCAGGGACGGTACGAGATACGGCATCACATCCCGCCTGTATCCGGGAACGAGCTTCTATGATTTCGTCAGTACATTCGATAACTCCTGGGTCACAGACCACGACTCCATCCAGTTCGAGAATGTCAAAGTATACGATCTGCTTCCCTTCGGGGATACCGCATTCATCGGAACGATCTCATTCGACTACAAGCTGATCGCGGACGATGTCACAGGTACATACAGCCAGGCCTACCAGATGTTCTTCGTGAAGAACGGACAGAATTACTGGAAGCTGCTCAACATGGCGATCATCAGCGATTCCGTTGATGTAGACGTTACAGAGTAGATTAGATCAACAGCACAGGCACCGGAATGACCCGGTGCCTGTGTTTTCATATTGTCATGATCTGGAAGAGATAGAATTTCAGATAGGATGTTTCATCCATCGTCCATAATACCGGATGGTCTGCGTTCTGCTGGGAAACACTGACCTGCTTCAGGATGACCCCTGCTTTTGCGGCGGTCTCTTTCAGCATCTGTTCAAACAGCGCTGTTTCCATATATCTGCTGCAGCTGCATGTTGCCAGATACCCGTGGTTTTGTTTCAGGAGGTTCATCGCATCCAGGTTGATCTGCTGGTAGCCATGATATGCATGGTCGACCGTGCGGCGTGACTTTGTAAATGCCGGCGGATCCAGGATGATCAGGTCGAATGATCCGGGCGTGCATGTTTTCAGGTAATCAAACACGTCTGCCTGTACGAACTCGACATTGGTCAGTCCGTTCAGTCTGGCATTCGCCCTTCCCTGCTGCAGCGCTGTTTCCGAAACATCTACCGCTGTGACATGTGCGGCATTCCCGTACGCGGCATTCAGCGCGAATCCTCCGGTATGCGTGAAGCAGTCCAGCACACGCTTGCCCCGGGCGGCACGCCGAATCAGCAGCCGGTTTGACTTCTGATCGAGGAAATAGCCTGTCTTCTGCCCATTTTCAAAGTCTACGTTCAGCTTCAGTCCGTTCTCATTGATCACGATCTTCGTCTCATGGCTGACGCCCTTCCAGAAGCCTTTATACAGGCTCAGGCCTTCTTTCTGCCTGATCTTCACATCATTGCGTTCATACACCGCATTGATGACCTGGTGATCCGCCGCCAGTTCTTCCAGCAGGATCCTGTACAGCATGTCCTTGCGCTGTTCCATGCCGTATGAACTGATCTGAGTTACGATCACATCATTGTACCGGTCAGCCAGGAATCCCGGCAGAAGGTCTGCTTCTCCGAAAATAAGCCTGCAGTTATCGGGATTATCCGGTTCTGCTGTCCTGCGGAATTCATAAGCTTCCCGGATGCGTTTCCTGAAGAGCGTCTCATCGACCGGCAGGGAACGGTCCCTGCTCAGGATACGCACCAGGATATGGCTGTTCAGGGATACAAGACCGGTTCCGAGATACTCCCCGGCTTCTGTCAGGATCTCCACCGGTTCCCCGTTTTCAATATCCTCATCCATCCGTACAAGATTGCTGGCATACATCCACGCCTGTCCTCTGCGCTGGTATTCAGCACCCTGATCGGAGATCACTACATGCTTCATAAGTCCTCCCCCAAAGAAAACCCGGGATCAGTTGTTCCCGGTTTCTTCTGTTTCTTCTTCCTGTTCAACAACACGTATGACGCCATAGCCCCAGAACGTCCCGTCATTTGTAAAGACTTCCTCACAGGCGCCTGTATCAGCTGCCGCATTGATGCAGATCTGATGCCATTCTTCACCTTCGTAAAGCAGGTCATACTGGCTGATCGTATCGTCAAGCACAGCTTTGCACGGCATGCCCGGATCGATGATATCCGGAACAGAGCAGCCCTTTTCCTCAGGCTCGGGCGTAGTCTCAGGCACCGCTGTCGGTTCTGCCGTAGGCATATAGGACTCGACGACATGGATCGTGACGGTCACCTGTGTTTCATTGCCGGATGTATCGCTGCAGGAAATGACCAGCGAATAGTCCCCCGGCTTGTTGTAATTGATATAGCCGATCACAGATACAGGCATCAGACCGTCTACGTCGTCATATCCCGTGACATTGGAAAAATCAACGGGATGTCCGACCGGTGTCGTATACTCAAATACACTGATGTTGATATACGGACCGAAATGGTCATCGCTGTTTGTTATGGTCGTTATTTCTTCTCCTGCCAGGCTGCATCCACTCAGCAGAGACAGTGCCAGCAGTGATATCAACAGTTTTTTCATACGGATTCATTATAACGAAAACATCGCAGGAAAGAAAGCCTCGCGGGCGTTCCTCCCTGCAATGATGTGATGATCATGAACGTGATGCTGCTCTTCTGGAAAGAATATTCCTGATCCTGACAAACAGTCTGCGGAATGAACGGTATGCGCACGCATAGATGGTCGTCGTAATGCATACAACGATGACACCCATGACGAGGATGCTGATGAGCAGATGCAGTGTTGATGAGGTGATATACGGCATGAATCTGTTCCATACCATGTAGCCTGTCCCGCCAAGGGCGAGCGCGATGCCGAGCCTGGAAGCTACCATCGCATAGTAGCGCCAGCTCGGAAGCCTGAATACATTGTCATATACCAGTCTCGGGTTGTACAGGAAGTCTACCGTCCAGCTGGTGATCAGTGTCGCAAGGATCACACCCAGCAGGCCGAACTTCTGTATCAGGAGCACTGACAGCACGACCTTGGAGACTGCAAGCAGGTAAGCGTTGTTTTTGGCGTTGACGTACAGCCCGTTTGCGTCACGCGCAATGATGACAGGCTGACGCATCGTCATATAGAAGATATTCAGCGAGAATGCAAGACAGATGGGTACGGATACCTCATACTCAGGCTTGTTCAGCCAGATATGGATAAACTGCGGCATGGCGATAAAGATACATACCGCTACGATCGTCGAAACATATGTCGCGAAGTTGAAGAATTCCGTAAAGACTTCATATTTATCGGCACGTTCATCATTGAACAGGTTTCCGAAGCTGTTCATCGGTGACTGCACCATCGTCTGGGTGATCTTGGAAATATTGTCCGTCAGATAGCTGTAGCTTCCGAATACGGAGGTCATCGCATAGCCCATGAAAGCTGTGATGACGATGTTGTCGGTCTGTGTTGTCGCAAGCTCGGACAGTCTCTGGACGATCGCGTATTTCGCGCGCTTCCCGAAGCTCGGGTCAGCTTCTGCCTGATCCGCATCCTTCAGCCAGGGATATGCCTTCATGGCGATCCTTCTGGCTGTCGTATTGGCGATCAGGATATTGCCGCCTTCAATGAGGAGGATCCAGTAGAACGGAAGCTTCATGCGGATCACAGCCACCATCAGGATCATTCGCAGGATCGAGAATGTCTGGATCCAGATACTGATGCGGTACTCCTTCTGATCAGCCATGATCACGAAGTTGGGACCCATCAGGAAATAAGAGATCCCGTACGGTGCCATCAGCACCACGAACATGCCGACAGTTTTCCAGTAATCCAGCGGGGATTCCGCAAAGAACGGGAATACGAACGAGATGATGATGCCTGCCGCCAGCACTGCCATTCCGGTCTTCCGGAATATGTTGACAGCCCCGCGGTAGATCTTCAGCACTTCATTCCTGTCATTTTCTGCCAGAGGCTTGAACAGCAGCTGGCGGAACGCCAGGGAATAAGCCATTTCACAGATATTCAGGAAGGTAATCACCTGTGCCATCGTCAGCTGCAGACCGTTCAGACCGCTTCCGTAGAAGTCGATGAAAAGACGGACCTTGATCACCCCTACAAGGGGCAGAATGACCGCCGCGATCGTGCTGACTATGAAGTTGTAAAATGAATACCGTGTACGCGTAAGTGCGCTCCTTTCAACGGATCACCCTGTTGAACAGCCATGCTGTGGCAGGACTGTAGCACTGCAGGAAGATCCTGTTTTTCAGATTCAGGTTGGAAAGATATCTGTTGTGTTTCCAGCCGGGATAGTTTTCCTTCATCACCTGCCGGGTCATTTCATACAGTTCTTTTGTATACGGGGAGCGGATGAACCGAAACATCCCGTAGAGACGTAAATGTTCGATATGAAGGTACTCGAGTTCGTCCTGATACAGACCGCTGAGACCTGCCTTTGCAAAGTTGTTCCTGACCAGTTCCATGATCCCGAAGATCTCTTTGACCCTGGGACTGGAATTGCTGGACATGATGCTGCCTTCACGCTGTCTGTAGTGGATCAGGCATTCCTCCAGATAACCGATCTTCTCTGCCCCGGCAAAGATCATCGTTGTGACCGGGATGTCCTCATACCATGTATTGAGCGGGTATCTCAGTCCTTTTTCAAGGAACCATGCTGCCCTGTAGATCTTATTCCAGGCAAACATCGGCGACAGCATTGCCCGCTTCTGTACGGTATCTGCCTGCCAGTCTGTCAGGCCTTTCATGACAAACCGCTTTGCGGGATCGGTGTACCAGTATTCGATGTCCGTGACAGCCGCGTCACAGCCTTCATCCATCAGCTTTACAAGCTTTTCGTACAATGACGGCTCCACGAAATCATCGCTGTCCAGGAACGCGATATACTCGCCCCTGACATACTGCAGGCCGTAGTTTCTGGCATCCGACAGACCGCCGTTTGTTTTATGGACCAGCCGGAAATGTTCCGGATCAGCCTCAGCATAAGCTGCAGCGATCTCTGCCGTTTCATCCGTTGCCCCGTCATCCACCATAATGACTTCCATGTCACGCAGTGTCTGGGCACGCAGGGAATCCAGGCATTCACCAACATAATCCTTCACATTGTACATCGGTACGATCACCGACAGTTTTACTCTGTTTATCATATGCACCTCATTATAGCATGAACTGCATCATGTATTTTAACGCTCACTGAACTCCTTCATCAGCTTCTTTTTGATCTGCACGAAGCCCATATGCATCGTTGCAGGGCCCATCATCATCTCATCCCTGACCTTTTCGATCGCTCCGTTTTTGGAGTATTTCCTGTACAGCGGTGCGATCTGTCTGCCGTGCGGCACAAGCAGCTTCAGGAATGTTTCCAGATAATCCAGTGTCTGCTCATACTGATCCGCGTCACAGTTCATTCTTCTTGTCTGATACAGCATGAACTTGAAACTTTCGAACATACGGTACCAGTACATATCAGGCACGTTCTTCAGACGTTCCGCCTGTACGACGATGGACTTGAAGACCAGGATCTGGCCGTTCATTGCCTTGAAGGAAACATCCGTCATCGTATTGCCTGTCCGGTTGACAAGGTAGTTCGCCAGCGCTTCATCGGTATAGATCACCTTTTCACTGTTGAGAAGACTGATGTAGAACAGCAGGTTGTCCGTATACCCGACCTTCTCAGGGAAGCTGATCCCCTCGGCAAGCGTACGCCTGTACAGCTTGGCATGCGGGCTCGGATCGATAAAGAACAGATCATTGAAGTCCTCGGAATCACGGTTATATACCGTATTCTTTTTCAGCACGGCAAAGTCCGTGTTGTAGGAAGGATCGTATTCCGTAGAAGGATCATTCTCATGGAAGATCGTCTTGGCGCCGACTGTAATATCAGCACCGGATACCCTGGCCATATTCAGCAGTGTCTCCACAGCATTCGGCTCCAGCGTATCATCCGGATCACAGATCATGAAATACGGTGTTGTACATGTTTTGATTGCAAGCTCAAGGACCGAACCGTATCCGCCGTTCTCTTTATGGATTCCGGTGATCAGTCCGGGATTGGCCGCCGTGTATTCATCAATGATCCTGCCGCATCCGTCCGGTGTTCCGTCATCAATTGCCATGACGACGAATTCATCCGAGGTCTGTGCCTTCAGTGATTCAAAGCAGGTACGAAGATACTTTTCAACATTGTAGATCGGTACGATCACAGTAACCTGTTTCATATTACACCTCTTTCGCTAGCTTCCTTCTCCTGTAAGCCAGGTACAATCTGAGAATCCTCTCATTCGCATAGATCCAGTCATTCTTTTCACGCAGTATCGGATATCTGCATTTCGGGAATTCCGGCCAGTTGTTTTTGATATACCAGAAACATACCTGGACGAACTTTTCCGTCATCTTTTTATCGTTGACGTTCCTTGTCTTTTTCAGGCATTCCAGGATATTCCTGGCACCCAGACATTTAAGTTCTTCATAATATGTTTCGTAGATCCCGAGATTTTTATAATCATCCAATGTAAGCTTCACCATGTCAAGCACATGATAGACGGAGAAATTGAACTGATGGGTAATATTGCCGGGTCTGTCCTGCAGATAATCATAGAGCGGTTCATTGATGAATGCTACTTTATCACATCTTGCAAGCAGCCTGTATGTCGTTCCGAGGTCCTCGTAATAGCAGCCCCATGGATACATGATCTCATTGTCCCTGAACAGTGACAGCCTGTACATCTTGTTCCATGCGCAGTTCTGAATGGAGACAATGAGTTCAGGATCTGTCCTGATGGAATAGATCCCGGACCCGTCATATGTATTGGCAATGATCTCCTTTTTGCCTGTCGCAAGGAAATACTGGTAAATATCAAAGATGACCATATCCGCACCGGTCTCTTCAAGCTTCCGCCAGCATTTTTCCAGCAGCTGCGGTTCAACAAAGTCATCGCTGTCGATGAACTGGATATACTTCCCGGAGGCGATCGCCATGCCCGCGTTGCGCGCATCGGACAGGCCTCCGTTGGGTTTATCGATCACGGTGATCCGGGCATCCTTCTGTTCGTATTCACGCAGGATCGACAAAGAATCATCCTTCGATCCGTCATTGACGAGGATCAGCTCATAATCAGTAAACGTCTGGGCGAGGATCGATTCGATATTCTTTCTCAGATAATCCCTGACATTGTATACAGGTACGACCACACTGATCTCAGGCATTGGCATTTCCTCTTTTCAGTACCTTTGATATGACTTTCATGGCAAGCTCTTCCCTGGTGATGAGAATGATCCCGGCATAGACGATGACACCGATCATGACCTGGACCAGTGTTCCGGGAATATTCTTAGGCAGATACAGTCCCGCTCCCATGACACACGCAAACATGATCAGAGCTCCGCCTGCATAGATCAGATAGGAACGGTTCCTGAACCCGAGATGTACCTTTCTGCGGATCAGATACAGCTGGATGGAGGTGACGGAACATTCTGCGATCAGGCTTCCGACGACTGCTCCATATGCACCGTATCTCGGAATCAGCATGATATTGACCGCAAAGTTGATCAATGAACCTGCGATCACGGACGTGCTGTACTGCTGATACATGCCGGTAGGGACCATGTACTGGATCCCGGTGACATTCGACATCGAGATAAAGATGATGATCGGGCATCCCATCATGATCAGGTTGGCAATGATCGGATACCATGCCGGCAGATACCAGCTGATGAAATTCGGAGCGATCGCCATCATTCCGAAGCACATCGGGAAGGCAAGCATGCAGGCGATCTTCATCGTTGTCGCGATCAGTGCCTGCGCCTTTTTGTCCCCGTCTTCCGATGTGTAGAACACATTGGTCACCCTCGGCAGCATCACTGCGCCGATGCTGGTGATGAAATAGAGGAACATCTGGACGATGTTCATGCTCGTCAGATAGTAGGTAACGTGTTCTTCCGAATACAGATATCCTACCATGGTCTTGTCGAGCATCGTATATACCGAGATCGCGATCGTCGGTACAAACAGCTGGAAAGTTGACTTGAAATGATGCTTATAAGCATCCTTCAGGGATACTCTTTCAAACGAGATGTACTGCCGCAGCTGGACGAACATGATCGCCTGGCCAAGCAGTTCCGCCCCGACATTGATCAGGATATACTTCCACAGATCAGCCGGTGTTTTGACCAGCATGAAGATCAGGCCGACACCGACACATTTCACGATGATGTTGCGGATGCTGGCTTTCTTGAAATCCTCGATGCCGTAAAAGAACCATGTGATGTCGAGCATGGATGCCAGCATGGTCAGACCTGTCAGCCTGTAGAAGAACAGATTCTCCTTTACGGTCAGCTGTATATAGATAAAATACGCCGCGGCCGCCAGGATCATGTTGCATACCTGCATCAGAAAAACTTCAAAGAATGTCCTGTTCAGTTCCTCTTTGTTGTCCCTGACCTTGGCGATCTGCCTGTTCCCGTACGTATTGACGCCGAGAATGCCGAACAGGATAAACCAGTTCATGATCGCACCGGCAAAGTTGTAGATACCCAGAGTCTCCGCCCCTACATGTACCGAAGTATACGGCACCAGCAGCAGTGGCAGGATGATCTTCACCACCTGGTACAGGATGTTATATAAGTAATTTCGGATTAATTTTCTGTCCATAAACGTATGTATTATAGCATGTTATGAAAACTCATGAACTTGTACAGTTCATGAGTCCCAATTCTTAATTTCTGTCTTTATACATTTCCGCGTAGTAGTTCTGGTATTCACCTTTGATGATGTGCTCCCACCATTCACGGTTTTCCAGGTACCATTCGATCGTTTTCTGGATACCGGTATCGAATGTATATTCCGGCTTCCACCCAAGCTCTGTCTCGATCTTTGTCGGGTCCATCGCATAGCGCAGGTCATGTCCGGGTCTGTCCTTGACGAAGTGGATCAGGGATTCCGGTTTGCCCAGTGCCTTGAGGATCGTCTTGACGACTTCCAGATTCGTCTTTTCATTATGGCCGCCGATGTTGTAGACTTCACCGCTTCTGCCGTTTCTGACAATCAGGTCGATCGCTGTGCAGTGGTCTGTAACATACAGCCAGTCACGGACGTTGGCGCCGTCACCGTATACAGGCAGTGATTCATCTGCCAGCGCTCTGGAGATCATGAGCGGGATCAGCTTCTCGGGGAAATGATACGGGCCGTAGTTGTTGGAGCAGCGGCTGATCGTAACATCCAGTCCGTATGTCCTGTGATATGCAAGCACCAGCAGATCGGCTGCTGCTTTGGAAGCGGAATACGGGGAAGATGTATGGATCGGCGTATCTTCATGGAACAGCAGATCAGGTCTGTCCAGCGGCAGGTCTCCGTATACTTCATCGGTCGATACCTGGTGATAACGCTTCACGCCGTATTTCCTGCAGGCATCCATCAGTGTCTGGACACCGAGGATATTCGTTGTCAGGAAGATGCCCGGATCTTCTACCGAACGGTCAACATGCGTTTCCGCCGCAAAGTTGATCACATAGTCGAACTGTTCTTCAGCAAACAGCTTATCGACCAGTTCCCGGTCACAGATATTGCCCTTCACGAATTTGAAATTCGGTTCATTCATGACCGGTGCAAGTGTTTCCAGGTTTCCAGCATAAGTCAGTGCATCCAGGACGACATACGTATCCTCAGGATGCGCCTTGGTCATAGTCAGTGCATAGTTTCCGCCGATAAATCCGGCTCCTCCCGTTACCAGTATTTTCATTGTTCAAGCTCCTTCTGTATTCTTTCTGTCTCCAGTCTGACACCTTCCGTAAAAGATACGCAGGGTTCAAATCCGGTCAGTTTCTTCAGTTTGTCTGTATTCAGTACCGTGGCATCCACGATCGGCATCCGGGCCGTCTGATATTCCATGCGGATCTTCCTGCCCGTACAGCGCTCGATCTCTCCGATCACTTCCTTCAGGCTTGTTCCGGTACCCGAGCCGATATTGACGGTCTCGTCGGAAACATCATTCCTGATCAGAAGCCTGAAAGCTTCCGCCACATCCGTGATGTAAATATAATCCCTGATGCTGGATCCATCCACCCACATCTGGAACACTTCACCCAGCATTGCCTTGCGGATCAGGATCGGGATCACGCCTTGGCTCTTGTTCGGATCCTGATAGCCTCCGAACGGGTTGGCCAGACGTACGATCAGATGATCGATCCCGGACGCACGGATCTTTTCTTCCGTATATGCCTTGGACTTCGCGTACAGTGATACCGGACGGATCTCATCGGTCTCACGGAACCGTTCCTTGCCGCTTCCGTAAACAGTACCGCCGCTGGAAATGTACACGAACCGCTTTGCGCCGCCTTCTTTCAGCACATTGAGCAGGTCTTCATATTTCTTCAGAAGGTCCTTCAAAAGCGCCTCTTCGTCATCACTGACAGCGTTGTTTGCCACAAGGCCGGTACTGTCGACCACCACGGCATCCCTGACATCGACCTTTTTCAACTCCTCCGGGTCGAATACATTGACCTCCGTGAAACCGTCTGTGATAGCCGTATAAGGACTGGGAATACTCAGAACACTGATATCAAACTCATCTGAAAGCAGCCTGCTCAGATTATGTCCGAGATATCCGCACCCAAGAAAGATTACTTTCATGCCTATTTCCCTTTCTTGTTGTAAGTTGTTTTGACATTGCCTTTGACAATGTTTCTGAGATGATCCCCGTAAGGGCTCTTCCCATATGCCTCCGCAGCCTTTAGGATCTGTTCTTCATTGATCCACTGGTTATAGAAGGCGATCTCCTCCGGTACGGAGATCCTGATCCCCTGCACATCTTCAACGAGCTTCACATAATCGGAAGCTTCTGCCAGGGATTCGATCGTACCTGTATCCAGCCATGCAAAGCCCCTGCCGAATACCTGGATATCCAGTTCACCGTTTTCCAGATAGATCTTGTTCAGATCGGTGATCTCGTATTCACCGCGCTTGGAAGGCTTCAGCTGTTTCGCATATTCAACGACTCTGTTGTCATAGAAATACAGTCCCACCACAGCATAGTTGGATTTCGGATGTTCCGGCTTTTCCTCCAGTGAGATGACCTGTCCGTTTTCGTCGAATTCAGCGACCCCGAACCGCTCCGGATCATTGACATATTTTCCGAAGATCACGGCACGCTTGCTGGACTCTGTGACATTCACGGCATTCTTCAGCATCGTCGCAAAATGATTTCCATAGAAAATATTATCACCAAGGATCAGGCAGACATCATCATCACCGATGAACTCCTCACCCAGCACAAAAGCCTGTGCCAGGCCGTTGGGCACTTCCTGCACTTTATAGGAGAACGAAACACCGAACTGGGAACCGTCCCCCAGAAGCCGTTCAAAATTAGGCAGATCATGCGGTGTTGAAATGATCAGGATCTCACTGATCTTTGCCAGCATCAACGTACTCAGCGGATAATAGATCATCGGCTTGTCATAAACAGGCAGCAGCTGCTTGGATGTAACTTTTGTCAGGGGATATAAGCGTGTACCGCTTCCTCCCGCCAGAATAATACCTTTCATAAATCATCCTCCACGGACCCTTAACATCATATCATAACAATTATAACAAAACCCTGTTCATCTTCACAAACAGGGTCGTTTCATCAGATATCAGCCTTCGCCGCCTTCTGTTTCTCCGTTGCCGGCATCATCTCCGCCGCCTCCGCCGTTATCCGGTGTCGGGTCGGGAATGATCACATAGCATGCAGTGTACGGGTCGCCTGTATAACCTTCGTTGCAGTAGCAGGCACCGCCGCTTTCATATGCGCTTTCGCCGCATGTGACAGGAGTTGGCGCAGGAGGCTCCGGTGTGCTCTGATCAGGTGTCGGGGCAGGAGGCTCCGGCGTGGACTGATCAGGTGTCGGAGTAGGTTCCGGTGTTGTCTGGTCCGGCGTAGGTGTCGGCTCATCGTCATCGGGTGTCGGAGTCGGCGTCGGGGTCGGCGCTGTGCTCGGCGTAGGTGTCGGGGTTGCGGTCGGTGTCGGTGTTGTCTGGACAACGCATCCGCCGTTCGCATCCATCGTGAACCCGGCATTGCACGTGCACTTGCCGTCCTCGTTCAGGAACTGGTTTTCGCCGCAGGCATATTCCGCAGGGATCGTATCTCCCGGGATCTGCGCTTCCGCATACAGGTCATATGAGATCGGTGCCGGGGAGAATTCCCAGTTGATCGACCATTTGATGCGGTCAGTCGCGGCTGTGATCATGCTGGCAAGATCCGTGTTCCTGGTGATCGCTTTTCTTGTATCAGCCAGTGAACCGTTCCAGAGTCTGTAGATGTAAAGCAGGATCTTGGAACCGGAATCCCACAGGTTGGAAGAATATCCGGTCACTCTTGATGTTCTCAGCTGGAGCACTTTTTCCAGATGTTCCGAATCGTAATAGCGGTTTGTCTTCTGTAGTGCGTAGGACACGAACGATGTCATCTGGTCGACTGTCAGGTTCGTCTGGATGTTGTTTCCGGCAGCTTCCAGTACTTTCAGGAATGTATTGACATCTCTTGTTCTCATCATCTTTCTGATGATCGCTTCGATCACTTCCTGCTGGTGTTCCTGACGCGCAAAGTCTCCTGTTGCGAACAGATGTCTTTCTCTTGCAAAAGCCAGAGCCTGTTCACCGTTGAGACGTACGTCTTCACCTGCCGGGACATATACCGTGTAATGTCCTCTCTGGGTGGAGGAACTCTGTCCGACAAAAGCGATCGGGCTGTCGACAACGATGCCGTCCAGCGCGTCTACGATATCAACAACACCCTGGAAGTTCGTATCGATGTAATAGTCGATATCGACTCCGACCAGTGATTCGATCGTATCGATCGTGCACTGTTTTGATACAGCATGCGAAGCATTCAGTTTGGAATATCCTCCGCCATAGCAGCTGATCGGAACATAGGAGTCTCTTGCCAGGGAACTCATCGTAACAGTCATGGCGATCGGGTTGACCGAACAGAGGATCATCGTATCGGACAGTCCGTCGGCATTGCCGATCAGCAGTACCGTAAACGGTTCTTTTGTGATGTCCTTATCCGCTCCCGCTGAGTTTGTTACGGTAACGGTATCTTCGAAATCAAGGATCGAAGCAGTCTGTTCAAGCGCCGAGGACATTCCGCTTTCATTTTGGAAGATCGACGGATAGTTCGTCGGCAGGATCGCACAGTCGATATCCCCGCTGAAGAGCGCGAGTATGACAGCAGAATAATCCTGGTATTCCTGATAGGAAGCACGGATGCCCTTACTGTCGATCTGGTTCTTTCCGAGTTCTGCCGTATGTGTGCCGCTGGCATATCCGACAGTTCTTCCGTCAAGCTGGGAAACATCTGTCAGTGAATCAGAGCCTTCCCCGTTATATACGACCAGGCTGGTCGATACGGATTCTTCAACTGTTGTATTTGTGATCTTGTCGATATTCCTGTTGACTTTGGCGGCTGCGTAGGAACCGTATGCCCCAATGCCAAGGATAGCGCAGATCAGCACACCGGAAGTCACGAACAGTCTGACTTTTCTGGTCCTGATCGCAAACATCGCGAGAATGTTGATCAGGATCAGCAGGGCAAGCACTGCCAGGTTGACCAGTATGAACGCAGTCTTGCTGAGGTTGGCGAATCTTGTCGTGTTGAACATGAAGTAGACCACAAGGACGTCCGCAATGACCGCCAGAAGTGTCAGTATGGCATTGCCGATCGTCATGTCCTGTTTGAACACGCCCTTCTGGTTCTGCTTGGGTTTCATATGCTTACGTTCAACAGTTTCTTCACTGACTGTATTTTTGTTCGTCATGACTGGCCTCCTTCCTGTGCGGAAGCGAGTCCGTTTTCAACTTCCCATTCATGGATGCTGTCGTAGTCATAGAACTCGGCGATCTCCCATCTTCCGTTGTTGTCCACAAGGAAGAATCTGGCGCCGTCTACGAACTGTTCCGTATCCAGAGCACATTTCTCATATGTCCAGCTGACATTGACTTCGTAGGACTTATACAGGATGTCTGTCTTGACATCATCCGACCATTCCGTCGTTGCGAAATCCGGTGCGGCAGCTGTTTCCTTGTCCACCGTTACCTCTTTTACCTGCAGCAGATTGTCCCTGCCGTACTGGTTGATATACAGGTCCAGATCAGCATAATAGTTATATCTGCTCCATTCTTCAAATACGGCATACTTGGATCCGAAGATATACTGCAGTCCGCCGACTTCATAGTTGCCATCCTTGTTCGTCCATGTAAAATAATCCGTGACAAAATTCTTGGCTACTGCCTCGCAGATCGCTTTATCGTCACCGCTCTTGACAGCATCCGTCAGTTCCTGGAAATATGTTTTTTCGATCTCTGTCGGATTGTTTCCGATCTCATACTGATCGTTCTTCATGGTACGTTCTGTATTGACCGTCATGGACTCCTGCGCGCCTTCACCTGAGGAAGCCGCCGTGATCTTTACGATATTTACAGCAAACGCAGCAGTCACCGCGACACAGAGAATCATCAGACCGATCATCAGCGAACTGTTCAGTCCGCCCCGATGGCTGTACTTACGCACGGCCGTCTTTTCCGATGAACTTTTTCCTTTTTTCTCTGAAATTTTCATCAGTCTCTCCTTTGTTATTCATAATACTTTCTGACAATGTACTGAGGACGTGCCCTCACCTCATCATAAGTTTTGGCAAGATATTCCCCTATAATACCTAATGCCAGAAGCAGAATGGATCCCATAAACAGCACGCATGAAATGATCAGCGTCGTACTGCTGAGGGAGCGGCCTGTCAAAGACAGGACCAATAGTACCAGAAGTTCCGCCAGCATGAATACGGTCATGAATCCGCCGCCCCATGCAGCAAATGTCAGCGGTGCGTTGGCATATTCGATAATGCCGTCGATCGCATAACGGAACAGTTTCCAGAATGACCAGCTCGTTTCCCCTGCCACGCGTTCAACGTTCTGATATTCCAGATATTCACATTTGAAGCCGACCCATACAAACATTCCTTTCGCGAAACGATTGTATTCTTTCATACTGAGGATGGCATCCACGACCGGACGCTTCATCAGACGGTAATCTCTTGCACCGTCGACGATCTCGACCTCTGTAAAGTGATTCACGATCCTGTAGAACGCCCTGGCAAAGAACGAACGGAGTTTCGGTTCTCCTTCTCTTGATACACGCCGTGTTCCGACGACATCAAGATCTTTTTCTTCCATCAGGGCAAACATCTTCGGCAGATAATCAGGCGGATCCTGCAGATCTGCGTCCATGACCGTAATGTATTCTCCCTTGCAGGCACGCAGTCCTGCAAGGAATGCACCTTCTTTTCCGAAGTTGCGGGAGAAATCGATCACTTTTACGATTCCCGGGTGTGCCTCATACAAAGACACAAGTTTTTCCATTGTGGCGTCACGGGAACCGTCATTCACATAAATGATCTCCCGTTCCATTCCCATTTCATCCAGTACCTTCGTCACAGCATCATAAAAAATCTCAACTGTTTCCTGTTCGTTGTAGCATGGAACAACTATAGACAACATCGCAGTCCTCCTTTATGTTCTGTGCAATCGGTATTATAACCCACGCGCAGACACAAGACAAATTTCAGACAGATAAAGGGTATCTGTCAAATACAGATGATCATCAGAGATTATCCTTTTTGAAGTTCCTGAACAGCCATGCAAACAGCATGATGTTCCAGCTGCGGACCATGGAAAAATACCGGTTCTTCATTCCGCCTTCGGACTTCAGGTAAGGGTTGCGCTTCCAGTCCGGGAACTCCTTGTTCAGAAGATCCCAGCCCATCATGATCGTTTCCCGTCTGTCGTCCGGATCCGGTATCCTGGCGCTGCGCAGGAAGCTTGAGCCAAGGAAATAGCGGATGTGGATGTATTCCAGCGCGTCACGGTACTGATCATAGTATCCGTGCGTTTTGTAATACTCGTTGATGATATGGAACACGTGGATCATATTCTTGACCTGCGCGTTGCTGGTGTGGGTGATGCTGCTCTGTCCCTGGACATAGCGGACATACGGCTTGTTCGTGAAGCCGACTCTTGTGACATGGCATGTCATGCAGTACAGGTAGCAGGAATCTTCATACCTGTCCCCGTACGGGAATTTTATATCGAGTTTCCTGATGAATTCCGTGCGGTAAAGCTTGTTCCAGAGTACCGCAAACAGATGCACCATCATATCGGGACCGATCCCGTAAGGGCCTTCCTTTTCCAGGCGTTCCCCCTGGGAATTCTTCCAGTAAAAATCAGAGACCGCAACATCCAGCTGATCCTTTTCTGCCAGTTCATACAGTTCCTCGAACATCTCTGGAACCGTATAGTCATCGCTGTCCAGGAAGCCGAAGTATTTGCCTGTTACCAGGGAAACACCGAGCTGACGCGTAGCGGCGATCCCTTCGTTTTCCTTGTTCACAAGGTTTACCTTGATCTCGGGATGGGCGTTTTTCCAGTCCCGGAGGATCTCCGGTGTATGGTCCGTTGAACCGTCATTCAGGATGATCAGCTCAATATCCTTCAATGTCTGCGCAGCCAGGCAGTCGAGCGTATGTCTGACTGTATTTTCAACGTTGTAGCAGGGCACGATAATACTGACCTTTGTCATATCATTCCACCTTCGCTTTCTGTACCCGGTTCAGCAGGAAGGCAACGACCATTGCCATGAATACCGAGGTAATAAACTGGTCGAGCATATGCCCTGACAGCCAGGCTGAACCAAGACCCGCGCCGAGCGAGATGACCATGCATACGTTCAGCAGGTTGAACATCTGCTTTCTATAGCGCAGGAAGCAGTACGCGCCATACAGGCATACCAGCAGCCACGGCAGGATCAGCAGCACGAAACCCGCATAGCCCAGCGTATAGATCTGCTGCTTGAAATCCTGTTCCAGGACGATCGAACCGTTCATGAATGTTGAATAGCCGAAGCCGAGGATCTTTTCCTTCGGGGTCAGCAGCTTGTATTTGTAATTGAAGAATATCGTTTCCATCTGTCTGCCGCTGACTCTGTCAAAGACCGGCATAAAGCAGACATCCGTCCAGAATTCAGGATCATACTGATAGCTGTAATACTCCGTGTAATACATGGAGGGAACAGATTGAATAAATCTGGCTACGATACCGTATGTTTCAAACATGAATACATAGTAGTTGCGCCACTGGTCCGAGAAGCGCTCCATATTCTCCGGCTTGTTGGCAAGTTCCGCACGACCTTCCTCCGCCATACGGTTGCCCAGCAGTGCGACATCGTTCTTTGCGTCGACCTTCTGGTTCTGGATCGCCGGTGTGAAGTTCAGGATCGCCCCGCAAAGCAGTGCCGTACAGATGCACAATACAGCGGTATGCTTCTTCAGCGGTACATCCTTGAAGAAATAATGATCGATCACATTCAGGACCAGGAAGATCGCAGGGATCACGATCGCACCGTACGTCGCCACTCTGGTCGCAAGGATCTGCATGCTGAGGGACTGGATCACGATCAGCGTCCCGATGACCTGCTTCAGGCGCTTTGTTTCGGCTGTGGCGAAAAAGTAATACATCAGCGGCAGTACCATGAACAGCAGGATACCGATCGTATTGCCTTCATTGAAGAAGAACTTCGAGGCAAGCGTTCTGGGGTGATACCATTCATAGATACCCGTGAACCATGAGAAGATATTGCCTACCGTATAGCCGTAATAGGTGCTCCTTGCAAAGACAAACAGATCGCCGATGAAGATCGGTATGGAAATGATCGCTGAAATGCCGATACAGATGGCACGGATCTCCTTCACGCCGAAGTGTTCGTTGAAGCACAGGTAGACGATGCCGTACGGTACGGCAAGCGTCAGCACATATGTCAGTTCCGCCCATAATGAGAACCGGAAATTTTCCGTCAGTTCCAGCCTTCCGTACAGCGCAGCAGCCTGTCGGGAATGCAGGATGAAATAACCGCCCAGCAGGACGCCGTAGATCAGCGCGAGCAGGAATGTCTTCTTTTTGTTTTTATCCCTCAGGAAGAACGACCAGAGGATCAGTGCCGGCAGCACCAGGAATCGGATGACTGTTGAGATCCTCGGCAGGCCCAGGGCATTCAGAAAGTCATAACAAAGATAATCCAGATCGATCAGAGGCTGCAGCATGACCGCAAGGATGGCACAGATATGCAGTAGTTTTTCATTGAACAGTTTCTTCATGTGCCCTCCTTTCATCCGAACACCTTGATGAATTCATCAAGGATCTGATCATTGGGATACTCATATCCCTTCAGCTGCTGCTTCATTTCCGCAAGACGCGCAGGATCGCTCAGCGCGTTCAGGAGACCCTTGTCCAGGCCTTCCTGCGTGTTTTCCGTGATCCATCCGTATTCCGGACGGGTGATCTGTTCCTTGGCTCCGCTGACATCCGTCGTCAGTACAGGCGTGCCGGCGATCAGGCTCTCGCTGATGACCGTCGCAAAGCCTTCGTACAGGCTGGGCAGCACGAACAGATCGCAGTCTGCCATCATGCCGTACGGGTTCTGGCGGTATCCCAGGAACGTTACGGTATCTTCCAGACACAGGTCCTTTACCTGCTGTCTGAGTTCTTCTTCCAGTTCGCCGCCTCCGATCAGGTACAGATGGTGTCTGTAACCTGCCGAAACAGCTTTGCGCGAAGCATTCAGGAGACGGTCGATGCTTTTCTGCGGGTGAAAACGCGCGACTGTGATCAGGTTCGGAAGACCGTCATGGATGATCTCGGTCACCGGTTCCTTCATTCCGTTTTTCACCAGGTCCACATCCATCAGGTTGTGGATCGCTGCACCGTTGCGCACTCTGAATACCGTTTCGTATGCGATCAGCGCCTGTTCGCTGTCAGCGATGTTCAGGTCGATCTTCTGCAGCGCGCGCTTGACCAGACCCATGTGGTTGCTCGAATAGTTGCAGACACTGTAGTCCGTCAGCACCCAGTTGATCTTTCTTTTTGAATCACCGTAAGCCGTAAAGATCGTGCAGAAGCCTTCCTTTGCGGCAACTTCGACATCGTACTGTCTGTCCAGGATCTTTTTTCTTTCTTCCTGGATCTTTTTCACGATCAGTCCGGATTTCATATAGAACAGAAGCTTTGTTTTGGCCTGGATGCCCTTCATATCCTTTTTCTTCCAGAGATCTGCCAGGGACAGATCGACCGCGCTGAAAAACGGAGTGCCCTCGAGTACCCTGATCCCTTCCGGTATCTTTTCCAGCAGCATCCCTCTTTTATGGAGAACGAGCAGATCGATGTCATACCGGTCCTTCGGAAGCGCAGCCATCAGTGTGTTCAGCACCCTGGCAACACCGCCCATTCTCATTTCATCGTTTACGAACAATATCCGTTTTTTATCGGTCATACAGTTTCAGCACCATGTCGTATTTCTTCATATTCAGCAGGCCGAAGATCATCTTTTTCTTCCAGCCGGCTTTTTTCACGATCGGATCCTTCATATAATCCGGGCAGGACGCGAACAGCCGCTTCATGTTCTCGGCAAGATATTCCTTCCTGATCGATCTGTCATCGAAATCACGGATCCTCAAAGTCGTCAGTTCCAGTCCGTGCACAGCATACAATGAATGGATCCGGGAAAGGACTTCCGGTTCATTTCCGGCTGCCTTTACATAATCCCTGACCGTATCCAGTGCGGTGTAGATATCAAAGATCCTGCGGTCCGCACTGTGCGCGATCGATCCGCTGCGCTGACGATAACGATACAGCGGTTCATTGACCTTGACAACAGATCCGGCTTTATAAAGGAGGATCGGTATCGTCGCAAGATCCTCATACCACAGCCCTTTCGGGAATCTGACATCCCGGAACAGCCGGGAGCGGAACAGTTTATTGCAGGCACTGTTGTTGATCGCGATCAGTTCCGGTGACTTCCGGACATTGGTACAGCTGAACTGCCCGCCGTCCGAATACCCGACGCGTCCGTCTTCGTAAAAATATTCCATATCACTGACAGCGATCTCACTGTCCGTCTTTTCCGCAGCTTCCAGCAGGTGCCCGATCATGCTGGCATCAATGACATCGTCGCTGTCAATGAACGCGACATATTCACCGCTCATATGATCCATGCCGAAGTTTCTGGCATCGCTCAGGCCGCCGTTGGGCTTGTCCAGAACGATGATCCTGGGATCCTTCAGAGCATAGGCAGCCAGGATCTCACCGGAGGAGTCCTTTGAACCGTCATTGACCGCCAGGATCTCAAGATTCCCGTATGTCTGGTTCACGACGCTGTCCAGGCATTCCGCAAGATACCGTTCCACGTTATATACAGGTATTACAACACTGACTTTCTTGTCCATATTTCACCTTATGACAGTATATCAAATTACCATCCGCAGTACACAGGGCAATCATAGCCCTCACAGCTCAGTTCCCAGAACCATCTGGTCGCATGATTGATGCCGATGGCATTGAGCCAGCCCAGATTCTCCGCCATGAAATAGATCTCCAGTTCCCCGGGTTCCGTATCATAATCGACACCGTCGATCTTGATGCCGCTGTATGTCAGGGCGACCTCGGAACCGCTGAACTGTACGGCAAACGCTTCATTGCTTTCCTGCACCAGTTCACCGTTGATCACAAATGCATAATAATCGTCATAGGGGTTTTTCACAAAATCTCTCGTGATGCCGATCCCCCTGAACAGCTCCAGTTCCCTTTCGGTAATGCTTGTTTTCGGGCTGCCCAGATACCTGAACGCCACTGCGCAGGGATACTTGGAAGCTTCCTCCAGCAGACGGTAGATATCGATGTTGTACATGCTCATCAGCGACTTGACCGTTATCAGCATGGCATTCCTGCACAGTGCTTCCATCTCCTCATTTACCGCATGTTTTGTGACGAGCCGGTTTTCTTTGGTATAGGCAGCCAGGTCCTTGGTGATGATCTCGGCACCCCAGCTGTTGTTGTGCCATGTATCACCGTCCATGTTCATATACCAGCTCAGTTCCTCTGCTTTCTGAAGATAGTCGATATGCCTGACGTTTTTCGTATCGAGATAATCCCATATTGCCTGCAGCTTGTTGGTATTTTCCTGATCAAGGATGCACGGTGTTTTGACAAAGACAGGCGTGATCCCGTTCTCCGTGCACAATCCGATCACTCTGTCCAGCTCAGCCTTTTCTTTCTCTGCAAGTTCCGCCTTCTGATCCGGTGTATATACGACCAGCGGGGTCGGTGTATAGATATGCGGCTCCTGCCTGACATATCCCAGTTCGAAATTGATATATCCATCCAGTTCCTTCCTGTAATTCAGGATACTGCCCGGGTCTTTTACATCCATGTTCTTCCAGTTTCCGTGATTCATCAGGAAGTCATACTTGTACTGCCTGACCAGTTCCGGATTATCGATATCATCAGCCGCTTCAAGTCTGTTCCTGCCGGTCATTTCATCGATCGCAACATAGAAGTTGCCGTCCGCATAGCATACCTCGCTTGCCGGCAGCAGTGTGAATACATCGATGACCGCAGCCTCGGGTGACTGTGTCTTGAGCACTTCCTCCAGCATATGGTATGTCATAGACATCGGCTGGCACTGCGATCCCATGACATAGCTGTAATAGCCTGTTTCCGCATAGAAGACGGCAGGATCGAACGCGTACTGGATATGCGAGCTTCCTACTGCCACCACATCGATCGTATGATCCGGCATGTTCCGGAAGCCGTCGCCCTCCGCATTGTGCTCCGTTCTGAAATACGGGGTCAGGAAATACCATGCGCACACGAAAAGGCAGACAGCCAGCGCTGCTTTCAGAATGATCTGCAGTGTATTAAGCAGTACCTTTTTCATCATCCGCCTCTCAGAATGTTACGTAGATAAAGTCCTTGGGATCGTATCCCGGGCCGTAGACGCCGAAGATCATGGCGATCACCATGATACAGATATAAACTGCCCAGCGCACGATGAACGGGCAGCCGGCAATGAATTCGATCATATCCGTGAAATAACGCATGATATCCGTGATGATGATCATCACTATCATACACAGGATCCACCAGCACTCCGTCACAGTGATCCCGACAAGTTTACAGTCAAAAGAAGACAGCGGTGTCCTGAAGCACGACAGCAGGGACAGAATGACCGTGCGCGCTTCCTCCATCGAACCGGAGCGGAAAAAGATCCACAGGAAGGAAACGATCAGGAAGTTCAGGATCATTCCCGGAACATAGAGGACCCGGCTCAGTGTTTTGTTTGATCCGGTCAGCTGGCGGAACATGTCTTCCAGCACGCTGATCAGACCATGTCCCAGTCCCCATAACACAAACATCATCGTCGATCCGTGCCAGATCCCCGACACGAGGAAAACGATGAGCGTATTGATCCATTTCCTGACAAGGCCCTTCCTGGATCCGCCCAGGGGGATATATACGTAATCCCTCAGCCAGCTGCTGAGGCTGATATGCCATCTTCTCCAGAATTCCCTGAGATCATTTGCCAGATACGGGGTATGGAAATTGCGTTCAAGATGGATGCCCATCATTCTGGCAGCACCGATCGCCGTATTGGAATATGCGTCAAAGTCTACGTAGATCTGGAACGCATACAGCAGGATGCCGGCCAATGTATACCAGCCGGTCAGGTCCCTGTTCATGAACAGGCTGACATAATTGGACAGCGCGTCCGCAAAGACAAGTTTTTCAAACAGACCAAGCCCTGCCTGGATACAGCCGTTTTTCTGATCCCTGTAATCAAACACGAAGTTTTCTTCCAGCTGCTGAAAGAACGGTTCGCTGCGGTGGATCGGTCCGGCGGAAAATGCCGGAAAGAAACAGATGTAGTCAAACACAAGCACCGGATCCCTGCCGGCAGCTTTTCCTCTATAAACATCAGCGATATAACTGACTGCCTTGAATGTATAGAAGGACAGTCCCAGCGGCATGATGAGCGGGGCATGCGTAAAATAACCGGCATACTTGAACCAGCACAGACCTCCGACCGGCAGGAGCACACCGGGTATGAGCAGCAGGATGCTCTTCTTTTTCTGCAGCAGGAAACCAAACAGCCAGGTGAACAGCGTTAATCCCGCCGCGTAGATGTAGCCCGTCAGGTCCGCATGCAGGAGAAACAGGAAAGCCAGGTTGCATACAGCGACCGCGTATTTTCTGAGGGAGGCATGACAAAAGATCCACAGCACAAGACTGCTGATCCCTGCAAGTCCAAGATATTCAAATGAAAGAATACTCATTTTTTACCCCACGGAAGAAGCTGATCCCCTTTAACCAGGAATGCCTTCTTTGCCAGCCGAGCCAGCGGTGAATCACTGTATGAATCAGAGTAGAATGAATCAATGGTTCCTTCCGGGAACCGTTCATAAAACCTTTTTACCTTTTCTTCACCGTGACAGTTGATCCCGTCATACTTTCCGGTATGCATATCGACCCTGCTTGCCATCGCAGTACCGATGCCGATCTTACGGCAGAACGGAACGATCACAAATTCCGGCGACGCTGAAATGACGACATCGTCGTCTTTCTGTTGTCTGTTATACCATTCCTTGATGTGATCTGTATGTGAATCTATAAACTGAGCGGTAAAAGACTCCATGTCGTCGATATAAACGAACATGTGATAGAGATTCTGCTTGAACGTCAGTTTCGGCATCAGGCGCAGAACATAAAGGAGACCGCAGACTGCAGTCCTGGGCAGGCTCAGCAGGCTTTTCGGTCTGTGCAGATAGCAGTATAAGATAAAATCCGCAGTGGAATCCCCGCGGTAAATCGTATTGTCAAAGTCATATACGTCCATAGTGAAAATATATCAAAAGATGTCCTTTTCATCAATCACTACCAAAATTACACTTTGGATTATGGTATACTTTCTTCGATCATGTCCGGAGGCATTCAACGATGAAATATTCATTTGTCATTCCCTGCTACAACTCCTCCCTGTCCATCTCCCATGTTGTCAAAGAGATCCAGGATAAGATGCTGGAGATGCAGGAAACAGAATATGAGATCATTCTCGTCAATGATCATTCAAAAGACAATACCAAGGAAGTCATTTTCGGACTGGCGGACCAGCCGAATATCCGGGCGATCTCTCTTGCGAAAAATTCCGGACAGGATGCGGCATGTTTGTGCGGATATAAGGCATCAGCAGGTGATTATGTCATTTCACTGGATGACGACGGACAGAACCCCGCAAATGAAGTGGACAAGCTGATCGATAAGCTGAACGAAGGATATGATGTTGTCATAGCCCATTACCCGAACAAACAGCATGAGTCCTGGCGCAATATCGGTTCCAAGATCAATGACATCATGGAGATCGAAATGCTCGGCAAGCCCAGGGAGCTGTATGTCGGCAGCTACTTCATCGCAAAACGGTTCATCATCGACCAGATCACGCAGTATACCAACCCGTATCCCTATATCAGGGGCCTGCTGCTGTCAGCTACGGACAACATTGCGAATGTTGATGTCCATCACAGAAGCAGGGAATTCGGCACCTCACAGTATACGCTGAAGAAACTGCTCGGCTTATGGGTCAACGGGTTTACCTCGTTCTCCGTCAAGCCGCTCAGATTCTCCACGCTCATCGGGGCTTTGATCGCTCTGCTCGGATTTGTCATGACGCTGTATGCCGTGATCCATAAGCTGCTGCATCCCGAGATCTCTGCCGGATGGGCCAGCCTGATGTCCGTCATCACTCTGATCGGCGGAATGATCCTGCTCATGCTGGGTATGATCGGTGAATATGTCGGCAGGATCTATATCAGCATCAACCACACGCCCCAATACGTGATCCAGGAAAAGAAGAATTTTGACTGAAAGCAAAAAGCAACTGCACATGCAATTGCCAATGGCGTCAGCCTATAAAAAGGTTGGCGTTTTTATTATTTTGCTTATACGATCTGTCGAAGATTTAATGCAGAGAGTATAACCGCCGGTTATGTAGTTAAGTAATACAGAATTATATATCGCTGTATAAGTCTTATATATTGTATAATGTAGTTAAGTATAGGAGACTTTTTTATGTTTGTTCGTGTTATTCCAAACAACAAAGGAAAGAAAAACACTTTTTTCTGCGATCTTGTAGAATCTTACCGT
>JAILLA010000080.1 GCA_024693325.1 Solobacterium sp. | reverse complement strand
TGAAAACAGGTATGCACAACCACACACCTGTTACAGGACTGCAACCCATTGTTACAGCACCACCACCAATTGTTATAGCCTGACCACACCACCGTTATGTTATAGGGGTAGCCACACCACCATTAATGTTATATTACTTTTTTTGGTTGTGGGGACAAATCAGGCATTTTTTTATTAAAAACATTTGAAATGTTTCAAATTTCCTGTTGACAGTTATATATCTGTTGATTAGAATGAAGATGCAACAAGTTGAAACGTTTCAAATAGAGGAGGTCTTCCATGAGAGCTGTGATGCTTATGTATGACACGCTGACAAGAAATTACCTTCCGAATTACGGATGTGATTTCTCTGTTATGCCGAATTTTAAACGCCTGGCAGAAAAAGCGGTTACATTTGATGAATTCTACGGCGGATCGATGCCCTGCATGCCCGCAAGAAGGGAACTCCATACAGGAAAATACAATTTCCTGCACAGAGGCTGGGGCCCGTTGGAGCCGTATGATGATTCAATGCCGGAAACGCTGTCAAGGAACGGTATCTATACACACCTGGCAACTGACCATTCCCATTACTGGGAAGACGGCGGATGCACCTATCACGGACGCTATTCTTCCTGGGAAGGCTTCAGAGGTCAGGAAGGGGACAGATGGGTCCCGCAGGGTGAAGCTGACATGTCTCTGAATACATGCAGCCTGAACAAGAAAAACATCTCTGCTGTACAGCATCTGGCAAACAGGACAAGGATCGTTGAGGAAGAGGACATGCCTTCCGTACAGACAGTCTCGGCAGGTATCGACTTCATTGATCATTATCACGACAAAGACAGCTGGTTCCTCCAGATCGAATGCTTCGATCCGCATGAACCCTTCTATGTGCCGGACAGGTTCAGAAAGCTGTACGACTGCTGCGACAGCAGAGACGCGTTCAACTTCCCGGCATATACACCGGTAGATGACAAATATACGCTGGAAGAGATCGCGGCACTTCGCAAAGAGTACTGCGCGCTGCTTTCCCTCTGTGATGAGCAGCTGGGCAGGGTGCTGGACACCTTTGATAAATATGACCTCTGGAAAGATACGATGCTGATCGTGAATACCGATCACGGGTTCTTCCTTGGAGAGCATAACTTCATCGGAAAGAACTTCCCTCCGATGTACGACGAAGTGATCCACACACCGTTCTTCATCCATGATCCGAGATACGGACATGACGGGGAACGCAGAAGCAGTGTCTGCCAGACAGTGGACATTGTTCCTACCCTGATGAACTACTTCGGCGTTGAACCGTTTGAAGAAATGGACGGCAGGGATCTTGCACCGGTCATTGAAAACGATGAAAAGATCCATGAACAGATCCTGTACGGTGTCCATGGCGGACAGATCAATGTATATGACGGCAGATATGTCTTCATGAAGGGAAGCATTGATAAAGACCAGCCGGTATACAACATGACGCTGATGCCGACAAACATGAGAGGTTTCTTCTCAAAAGAGGAACTGAAAGACGCGAAACTGGTCGACGGCGGAAAATATTCGCACCATCTGCCGGTCGTACAGTTCCCTGCACTCCATTCCATGGGGTCATTCTTCTGCTGGCCGGACGCGCTGTATGACAAAGCGAACGATCCGGAACAGAAACATCCGGTCACAGATCCGGAACTCATCAAACATATGACAGCCAGACTGAAAGATGCAATGAAAGCAGCTGATGCACCTGACTGGCAATACACAAGACTGGGCATAGAAAAATAAGGGGGTATTCAAAATGGCTGATGGTTCTATGACTACATTCATGCAGGAAAAAGTAATGCCTGCAGTCAACAAATTCACCAACTTCCACTTCGTCAGATGCATGCAGAAAGGTATCGTTGCATGTACAAACGCTACGATGATCGGTTCGATCTTCATGCTGCTGCTCATTCCGCCGTTCCCGGCAGATATGACAGGCGGCTTCGTTGAGGCATGGAGAAACTTCTCCGCTGCCAATGCCGGACTGCTGAACCTTGGTTATACATTAGGTACACAGTTTGCCGGTTTCTACATCATCTTCGGTATGGTCAACGCAGTCTGCCAGGAAGCGAAAGTTCCTGCAGTCAACAACCTCGTTCTGTCGGTACTTGCATTCTGCTTCCTGCACAGCAGTATCGTTGACGGAAACCTCACGATCGGATTCTTCGGCGCTCAGGGTATGATGGCTGCCATTATCGTAGGTTACTTCATTCCTCTGCTGAATATGTGGTTCAAGAACCACGGTCTGCGTATCAAGATGCCCGATTCAGTTCCTCCGTTCGTTTCCGAACAGCTGGAAGACATGATCTCAAGCTTGATGGTCATGCTGGTCGTTGTCCTGGTCAAACTCGGGTTCGGTGCTTTCGGAACAACACTCGGCGGATTCATCAATAAACTGTTCGGACCGCTCTTCTCCGGTTCCGATACACTGTTCACAGTTCTCGCATACTGCATCATCGTCAGGATCCTGTGGTTCTTCGGTATCCATGGCAATTCCGTTGCCGGTGCCGTGATCAACCCGATCCTCTCCATGTCTGCAGTCGCAAATACGGAAGCAGTTGTTGCCGGCGGCGAGCCTACGATCATCTTCAACTCCAACTTCCAGCAGTGGACGACACAGGGCATCCTGTTCATCGTCATTGCGATCCTGCTTGTTGCCAAGTCTGAACAGCTGAAGGCTGTGTCCAGAATTGCTCTGGTTCCTGCACTTGTCAACGTCGGCGAACCTCTGACATTCGGTCTGCCGCTGGTTCTGAACTTCGACATCTTCGTTCCTTATCTGATCGTATTCGCGCTCTGCGGATTCACTCCTTACATGGCATGCAAACTTGGTCTGATGAGGATTCCTTATGTCGGTGTTCCGTTCACGATCCCTGCAATCATCAAGGTGTTCCTGATGTCCATGGACTGGAGGGCGATCGTTGTCTATCTTGTTAACGCTGTCCTCTGTGTAGGAATCATGATCCCGTTCATCAAGAAGTATGACAACAAACTGCTGGCTGAAGAAGCTGCCAGCCAGGAACAGGCTTAATTAATAAGGAGAAATTATGTTCCCGTATCTGATCATTCTGCTGAAGATACTGCTTGCTGCAGTTGTGATGTACCGTATATACGTACTGTATCGTTTCAAGAAAAGTGACACAAATGTCAAACTCAGGTTCGAACTGATGTCAATGATCGAACTTGACGGAGGCATCGCGTTCACCCTGGTGGCACTGCTTGCCGCAATTGATGAAAGATCTTATCTGATCACCTGCGGTCTGCTGCTGGTGACGATCGTGCTGAATATCGCACATCTGTGCAGAATGATCATTGCCGGAGACAAGCGTATTCTGCTGGGCAGACATGCATATGATCTGAAGGAGATCAGAGGCATGAACACTTCAAGTGTTACACTGCATATTTATGTGCACGGTGGGGAAAGGCTGCACATTCTGGTTCCCCTGACACATAATGAGACCCTGCAGAAGATGAAATATCTGAAAGACGCAAAATAAACATGAAGGCAGACACGATTCTATGTGCCTGCCTTTCATTAGTTCGTGTAAAATATTGTCATGACATCTATTAAAGATATTGCAAAAGAACTGAATCTTGCGGTCTCCACGGTTTCCATGGCACTGAATGATAATGAGAAGATCTCGAAGGAGACCAGGCGCCTGGTGCATGAAAAAGCAAAGGAGATGAAGTATGTCCGGAACGGCGCTGCAGTTGATCTGCAGAAACAGAAGACAAACCTGATCCTCTTTGTGCTGTATGATGCGTCACGTTCATTCTTTTCCTATACGATCAAGAGTCTCCAGATCGCTACGGCAGAACTTGGCTATGATTTCCTGATCTCCACAACGTACGGCGGACACAGAAATACCGCAGAACGGTTTATTAAGGAGCGCCGTGCAGATGCTGTCATCGTATATACGAAAACGATCAGTGATGAACTGCTGACGCAGTATGCTTCGGCTGATTTTCCGGTCTTTGTTCTCGGGCATGATGCAGTTACGGATAATCCGTATGTCAAGAGCTTCCTGGCACCGGAGGTCAGGCCTTTGCTGACATGCGAGTATCTGATTGAAAAAGGACACAGACGGATCGGTTTTGTGACCGGTTTCGCTGAATCCTTTGGAACGGTGCGCAGTATGAACGGTTTCCGTCTTTCCATGAGCAGGCACGGACTGCCGGTCGATGAATCGCTGATCTTTGATGCCGGAGGAAGCCAGATGGAAGACGGCTACAATGTTGCGGAAAAACAGATCCTGAGCAGACTCGATGACATGGATGGACTGATCTTTTCAAACGATGATATCGCTGTCGGTGCAATGAAGTGCTTCAACGATCACAACATTGTGATTCCGGACAGGATATCTGTTATCGGACAGCACAATATACCTGCTTCGGCAACGACTATGCCGCCTTTGACAACATTGACCAGTATTACATCAGGTCAGGAACTGTTCTCAAAGCTGGTGAAATGCCTGGATTCCTATATCCGCATGGAGCCTGATCTGGAACTGGAAAAGGAACTGCAGTCTCATCAGTCAGAACAAATGATCGTTGAACGGCAGACAGTTAAAGATCTGAATAAAAGATGAATTGAATTGCCTGATATATTCATAAAAGAATCACCGGTCCGATCCGGTGATTTTTGTTTTTTCATCAGTCAATGTTTATGCCGGAGCAGCAGCCCGTTGTTTTATGGCTGAAAACATTTTCAAAGACCATTGCCGGGGAGTGGAAAACCGTCCTGCACATAGTCTTTTTTCATTTTTCTTTTTCACCAATAACTACTCCATGTCAGAAACTCAACATACAGAATTGCTGCTTAACGGATCATCTTGACCTGAGTATATAAAAGGAAAAACCATATGCCTGTTTGCCAAGCAATCCGTCGTTTTTTTATACATTTCAGCCGAAAGTGGAAATGTTGGGATAACATAAAATAATGCTTGTGATCGGCTGTTTGTTTCTCTATCAAAGACAACTGATCGCGAAATAAAAACAAATGATAGATGTGTGAAAAAAGTTTCACAAACTTTCAAAGTTAATGAAAAAACATGCATGGATTGTGTTGAAAAGGTGATAGGAAGTTTCTATAATGAACGCAACTTCACTTTTGTAATCAGAAGTTAGAAATGAGGGTAGAAATGAATTATCGTAATTTACTTAAAGGAGGATTGGCTGCAGCTATGGCCTTTACTATGACGGCCTGCAGCAGCAATTCCGGAAGTGCTTCCGGAAGCACAGATTCACAGCCGTCATCCGACGGCTCGGAAAAAGCAGCATTCAAACTCGGCGGTTCAGGACCTCTGACAGGCGGTGCAGCAGTTTACGGTACAGCCGTTTACAACGCTCTGAAGATCGCTGTTGACGAAGTCAATGCGGCTGGAGACATTCAGTTCGATCTGAATTTCCAGGATGATGCGCACGATCCCGAAAAGGCTGTTACAGCTTATGGCGTACTGAAGGACAGTGGCATGCAGTTGTCTGTTCTGACAGTTACTTCAGCTCCGGGTGCAGCAGTTGCCCCTCTTTATGACGAAGATAATATATTTGCGATCACACCGTCCGGTTCATCACTGGCAGTTATTTATGCTGATGCAGCAAACAAGACAGGCGCTTACGAAAACTGCTTCCAGATGTGCTTTACTGACCCGAACCAGGGTTCCGCTTCAGCAGTTTATCTGAAAGATCATGCTGATCTCGGCACAAAGATCGCTGTCATCTTTAAGAGCGATGACAACTATTCTTCAGGTATCAATGATACATTCCAGGCTGAGGCAAAAGAGGTCGGACTGGATGTTGTTTATACCGGAAGCTTCACAGAAGACAGTGCTACAGACTTCTCTGTTCAGCTGACTCAGGCAAAAGATGCAGGCGCTGACCTGATCTTCCTGCCGATCTATTATGATCCCGCTTCACTGATCCTCACACAGGCTAACGGTATGGGCTATGCTCCGACATTCTTCGGCTGCGACGGACTCGACGGACTCCTGACACTCGAAGGCTTTGATACTGCACTGGCAGAGGGTGTATACATGCTGACACCGTTCTCCGCAGACGCTTCAGACGACAAAACAAAGAATTTCGTCAAGAAATATCAGGATGCTTACGGAGAAACACCGAACCAGTTCGCTGCTGACGCTTATGACTGTGTATTTGCGATCGCACAGGCTCTTAAGAACGGAAATGCAACTCCTGATATGAGCACTGATGAACTCACAGACATTCTCGTAAAACAGTTCACATCCATGACTTATGACGGAATCACAGGCGAAAGCATGACATGGGCAAAGACCGGTGAAGTCACAAAAGCTCCGATGGCTGTAGTTATCAAAGACGGCGTATATGTAGGTGCCGAATAATCTTTGATATAACATTGGGAGCTTAGGTAGTAAAATATAGGTTGCCAATTATGAAATGGTTGGCAACCTGATTTCTTTTTTACAGGAGGGAGAGTAATTATGGCTTTTCTGTCATATCTGATAAATGGATTGGGTTTAGGGAGCGTATACGCGATCATTGCGCTTGGTTATACGATGGTTTACGGCATTGCGAAAATGCTGAACTTTGCGCATGGCGACGTCATTATGGTAGGCGCGTATGTAACATATTTCGCGCTGTCTTTGATGAAGCTGCCCGTCCTTGTCAGTGTGCTGTTGGCTGTTGCTGTCAGTACACTGCTCGGCGTGACGATCGAACGTCTTGCATATAAGCCTCTCCGGCAGGCAACCAGCCTGTCCGTACTGATCACGGCGATCGGTGTCAGCTACTTCCTTCAGAATGGTGCACAGCTGCTTTGGGGTTCTTCCACCAAAGTGTTTCCTTCCGTCATTTCCAACGGTGCACTGGCACTCGGCGGGATCTCCATTTCCTATCTGACACTGATCACGGTATTTGTCTGTCTGGCAGTCATGGGCTGTCTGACGCTGTTTATCAATAAAACAAAGACAGGGAAGGCTATGCGTGCCTGTTCTGAGGACAAGGGCGCTGCAGCGCTGATGGGCATCAATGTCAATCAGATCATCTCGATCACATTCGCGATCGGTTCCGGTCTGGCTGCGATCGCAGCATTCCTGCTGTGTGCGACATATCCTTCCGTTTATCCGACGCTTGGTTCTATGCCCGGCATCAAAGCGTTTACTGCCGCTGTGTTCGGAGGCATCGGATCCATTCCGGGTGCTTTCCTCGGCGGACTGATGCTGGGGATCATCGAGATCCTTGCCAAGGCTTATATTTCAACACAATTGTCTGACGCGGTCGTGTTTGCCGTTCTGATCATAGTACTGCTGATCAAGCCTACCGGTCTGCTGGGCCGTAAGCTCAGTGAGAAAGTGTGAGGTGAATGATGATGAAAAACATGTTCTCAAAACTGTTTGATCAGAAATACCGCAGAAGAACGGCATCATACCTGCTGGTCATCATCGCGTTTATCATTCTGCAGGTCATGTCTTCAACAGGCACCTTGTCCAGTCTGCTGAAATCACTGCTTGTACCGGTATGCTGCTACACGGTAGCGGCGATCGGTCTGAACCTGAACGTCGGTTTCTCAGGGGAACTCAACCTTGGACAGGCAGGATTCATGAGCGTCGGCGCATTTACGGGTATCTGTGTATCCGGTATGCTTGCTTCGATGATCACAAATCCGGTGCTCCGTCTGATCATCGCGATCATTGCCGGTGCCCTGATCGCAGCCCTCATGGGCTATATCATCGGGATTCCCGTGCTGAAGCTGCAGGGTGACTATCTTGCCATCGTTACGCTGGCATTCGGGCAGATCATCAAGAGCATTATCACAAATATGTATCTTGGCTTTGATGAAAACGGCCTGCATATCAGCTTTGTCGAAAACAAGGTCGCTCTGGCGCCCGGCGGAAAGATGCTTCTGCAGGGACCGATGGGTGCGACCGGTACCCAGCGTATCGCCAGTTTCGCAATCGGTATCATACTGATCCTTTGTGCCCTGACGATCGTTTACAACCTGATCTATTCAAAGTCGGGCAGAGCGATCATGGGCTGCCGTGATAACCGTATTGCCGCTGAATCGATCGGCATCAACGTGGCGAATACAAAGATGCTGGCGTTCATCATTTCAGCGAGTCTTGCCGGGGCAGCAGGCGCTTTATACGGCCTGAACTATTCCACACTTGTACCGAACAAGTTTGATTTCAATACATCCATTCTGATCCTGGTATTCGTTGTGCTCGGAGGTCTGGGCAACATGACAGGTACGATCATTTCCACGACTGTACTGATGCTGCTGCCGGAACTGCTGAGATCACTGCAGGACTACCGTATGCTGATCTATGCAGTCGTTCTGATCGTGATCATGCTTGTCACGAACAACGCCTACCTTCAGGCCAGGGCAGCGAAGCTGCGTGAAAGCCTGGTCAAGGGAAAGAAAGGAGCGAAACAGTCATGAGTGAAAACAATATTGATCGTTCCCTCATCCTTGAAGTGGAAGACCTGGGAATTGACTTCGGCGGTCTGACTGCCGTAAACAATCTGAACCTGAAGGTATACAACAATGAGATCGTCGGCCTGATTGGACCGAACGGAGCAGGAAAAACGACCGTATTCAATATGCTGACGAAAGTTTACCAGCCCAGCCGCGGTACGATCAGACTCTGCGGACAGGATACGGCAAAGATGACCACGGTAGATGTCAACAAAGCGGGCATTGCCCGTACCTTCCAGAACATCCGTCTGTTCCAGAATCTGAGCGTGATCGACAACGTTAAGGCCGGAATGCACAACGACATCACCTATAATCCGGCGGATTCGATATTCCGTACACGGAAATACTATGCAGAAGAAAAACGGATCGAAGCAAAGGCACATGAACTTCTGAAGATCATGGGTCTCGATGACCTGGCTGAAGTATCAGCAGGCAGTCTTCCGTATGGCGGACAGAGACGTCTTGAGATCGCCAGAGCTATGGCAACGGATCCGAAACTGCTGCTGCTGGATGAACCTGCCGCAGGCATGAACCCGCAGGAAACAGAAGAACTGATGGATATGATCCGTTTTGTCAGAGATCATTTCCATATCGCGATCCTGCTGATCGAGCATGACATGAAGCTGGTCATGGGGATCTGTGAACGGATCACGGTCATCAACTTCGGTATGATGCTTGCTTCAGGCACGCCGGAAGAGATCCAGTCTAATCCGGCTGTTATCAAGGCTTATCTGGGAGAGTGATAGTATGCTGAAAGTAGAAAATCTGGTCGTTTCATACGGCATGATCGAAGCGATCAAAGGAATCTCATTTGAAGTTAATGACGGTGAGATCGTTACACTGATCGGGGCGAACGGTGCCGGAAAAACAACGACGATGCATACGATCTCGGGACTGCTGAAGCCGGTGTCCGGAGCGATCTATCTGGACGGGACGGATATTACGAAGATCCCGTCCCACAAGATCGTATCACTCGGACTTGCGCAGGTCCCGGAACGCAGAAGAGTGTTTTCCCAGGAGACCGTCGAAGAAAACCTGGAGCTCGGTGCTTATACACGAAGAGATAAAGAGGAGATCGCAAAAGATCTGGAAAATGTATTTGAGCGCTTTCCCCGTCTGAGGGAACGCCGCAGGCAGCTGGCAGGTACACTGTCAGGCGGTGAACAGCAGATGCTGGCCATGGGCCGTGCCCTGATGGCAAAGCCCAGGATCATGCTGATGGATGAGCCGTCCATGGGTCTGTCCCCGCTGCTGGTCCATGAAATATTCCGTATTATTGAAGAGATCAACAAGCAGGGAACGACCGTTCTGCTGGTTGAACAGAATGCAAAGATGGCATTGGGCATTGCAGACCGTGCATATGTACTGGAAACTGGTAAAATAACATTAGAAGGAACAGGCGAACAGCTGGCTAATGACGAGCGTGTTCGCAAGGCATATCTCGGAGGTTGATAATACTATGTATGTAAAGGATCACATGACAAGAAACCCGAAGACCATTACGAAGGATATGAAGGTTTCGACAGCACTCGATATTATGCAGAAAAACGATTTCCACCGTCTGCCGGTCGTTGATGACAGCGGAAAACTGATCGGACTGATCACCGAAGGTCTTGTGGCGGAAAGTACGAACTCAAATGCGACAATGCTGGATATTTATGAGCTGAATTATCTGCTTTCCAGGACTCTGGTAAAGGATCTGATGATCACAAACGTCAAGACGATACATCCGGATGTTCTCCTTGAAGAAGCAGCCGCAAAGATGCTGGAAAACCGCGTCAGTGTTCTGCCGGTAACAGATGACCGCGATCAGGTAGTCGGCATCATTACTGAAAAGGATATTTTCCAGGCATTCCTGGATCTGATGGGATACAGACATCAGGGTACAAGATTTGTTCTGGAATGCAAGGATGTACCCGGAGAGTTCGCGGATGCCGCAAGACTGTTCGCAGATGCGGACGCAAATCTGGAAAGCTGTGCGGTCTATCATACCGACCGCGGTGCTGAGATCGTGATCAAGGCAACCGGTGAAATACCCGTTGAGGAAATGACGGATATTCTGGTGAAGCACGGCTACAAGATCACCAATATCATCCAGACCAACAATGACGGTACAACAAGGCATTATCCAACAAAATAAACAGCAGAAAATCTGATGATCAAAGGACCGTTCCGCCACGAATCTGACGCAGCGGTCTTTTGCTTTTAGCTGTCTGGCAAACGGTGTCAAAACAGGCCGGATAAAGTTTCATGTGTATCAATAATAGGCATAAATAGAATCATAATATGATGAAAAGGTATCAAATCACAAAATTCTGCGTATATTTGATATATCGAAGGGGGTCTATAGACCATGAAAGATAAATTGATGGACGGCCTGCTTAATTTTGCAGGCAAACTCCAGGCGAATCGCTTTATGTCCTCCATCAAAAACGGATTTACCGATTTGATG
>JAILLA010000084.1 GCA_024693325.1 Solobacterium sp. | reverse complement strand
GACTTTATCCGGAACGCTCCTGCAGAATGGACAAGGCAAATGGCGGACAGACTGTCTGATGATGATCTGTACATGATGTACATGAGAGATAATCCTACGGCAGATCCAGCTGCATTTGATCCGGAAGCCATGCGTCAGGATATCAGGGATGCGGCTGATGTAGGGTCAGACAAATATTTTACGGATATCTATAACTCCTTGGAGAATGACCTGACTAATACTGAGGTGGGTCAGATCCTGGAAAACGTTGGTGCCAATGCTACCAGGGGTGGTATTGCTGCTGCAACAGGTAATCTGTTCGGTGCCTTCGGTGCAGATCCACTGGCTGCTACAAAAATGGCTTCCAATCTGCTCATGGGATACGGTGTGGCTGGTACGACAACAGGGGAGAAGATTGATGAAGGATATGATCCTGACAGAGCCTTGTTATATGGTACACTGTCCGGTCTTAACGAAATGGGTCAGGAGCAGATCGGTGAGATCGGTGCTGCGATTGGTAAGAAGACCGGTCTTGATAAATACACAAGCTGGCTGTTCAACCAGACCGCTGCTGGTATGCCTATGGGCATCAAAGACTGGAGCGGTGAATTTGTAGAAGAAGGCCTCGGTCAGTTGCAGGAACCGTTGATGGATCTGATCCTGAATCCCGGTATGACCGTAGAAGAAGCTGTAGGGAATGCGTTGTCAAAGGAAAACCGCGATGCAGCATTGAAAGCCGGCCTTGAAGGATTCCTGAGTGCTGGCATATCTGCAGGCTTAACGCATCCTGCACAGACAGCACAGATGGTGAAGTCTGATATACAGGAACTGCAGAATCTGCCTGCCGCACTGGACCGTGATCTTACACAGATTTCCAACAAGATCAACAAGACCAACGAGTATGAGAAAGCAAAAAAGACATCTCTAATCGATGACCTTCAGAACCAGGTGGATCTGATGCCTGCCGGTGCAGACCGTGATGCAGCTATGCAGACGCTGAAGACAGAGAAAGAAAAGCTCTGGAACCAGTTCGGTACAAAGGAAAACCTGAGATCCGATGATGTTCTTGTCAGAGAAGCCGCCGAAGCCGCCAACTATGACCGCATTGTCACGCAGGCAACAGAAACCGGTATGGATGAACAGAGGGCAAAAGACGGAGCCGAGTTGGCTAATCTTCTGAAGGAAACATTCCAGGTGAGAGACCGGAATTCTTTTGTCACGGACTATGACAAAAATGCCAACGGTGTATTCGATCCTGTTACTGGAGAGATGGTCATCAGTACAGGGACAACAGATCCTTTTGCTGCGGTCGTTTCACATGAAGCAGGCGGCCATGCCAAAGAAGGAACACAGGAGTTCAGACAGTTCATCAACTCTGTAGCAAAGGCAGCGGATGCAGGAAAGATCAAGCTGAATATCAACGGTGTCACGTTCAGTAATACGTCATCGCTGGTGGACAGTATCGGAAGAGGATATCTTGCGGATTATCTGGAAGGACAGGCGAAGGAAGAATACAAAGCATTCTTCGATGACGAAGGTCATCTGAAAGATAAAGCAGGATACGATGAGTTCATCAAGCGTGAAGATATTCAGGACATTATCAATTCCGAACAGTTCCAGGATATGCTGGACAGCGAACGTTCCGCTTATCTGACACAGGTGGCAGTAGGAACCCGTGAAGCGATCGATTATCTCAAAGGAAACAGAAGCGGTATTAGAGCTCTGGTCGATACACTGGACGGAGTGATGGCAAGGATCACGAATAACCAGACGAAGCTGAATGAGCTGGACCGGAAGAAGACACTACAAAAAGCGCTGGATCTGTACAAGCAGGCACTGAGTGAAGATACTCATTATGAGAATACCAATGCAGGCTATAGCAGAATGGCAAGAGATATGGTTGGTACTGCTGATCAAGCGGCGAATTCATATGGGACAGTCAAAACAGCAGCTGATGCATTTGACAGGGTAAGTGACGAAAGAAAGCAATTCATAATCAAAAAAATAGCGAGGAATGCTTTTACCAAAAACAGAGAATTTGTGCCGATTTCGGAACAGATTACAGGGATGAAAAGCAACCCGCAGACATTTGGCTTTGCATATGTGCCAACAGCAAACACATTAGAGTTTGCACATATGGACGGTGATCTGTTCTTTTCAAAAACTGATTTAGAGCATATGGAAAACCATTTGCCAGACGATGAAATCATCAGGCTTTTGGATAATCTCCCTGATTTTGTTGTACTGGCATCAGACTATCGTGACGTGCGAAACCCTAATGCGTCAGCAAATGTAAATAGAAAAACTTTATATTTACTTGATAACAATAAAAATATCTATTTCCTGTCTGCAAGAAAGAACAGTAATAGGACATTCACAATAGATGAAATCTCATCGTTATATCAGAAGAGGGATGTGGCTGAGTACATAAAGAAAGCAACCGGCGGCAATA
>JAILLA010000053.1 GCA_024693325.1 Solobacterium sp. | reverse complement strand
CCCTTCCAGTACCTGGACAAGCTCAAAATCATCATGCCAGTGGGGGATCCCGCGTTCTTCTGATTCATCCTGCACGGTGTATTCTTTGATCCGCAGGGGGATGGCGGCGTTCTCATAATGCACGATCCCGGCTGCCATATCCCATATTAATTGTTCTCTCTGCATCATATTTATAGTTTCCCGTCATTATTATTATATAATCTCTTCACATCTGGCACTATATTTTTATTATAGGGGGATATGCGCATGGGACAGGCAGTTGAAAACTTCCGGAAATGGATCCTGGATCAGAAATCTGACCGTTACAGCATCAGAGAAAACGGAAACAAGATCTTTCTGACCGCAAAGTACGCAGAAGCATGCATTGAGTTTCATGAACTGGATATCATCGAATATCAGATCACACGGTCGGATGATCAGGCAGTGGTCTTTTACCTGCACTTCCAGCTCAGAGATCCTGCCCACGCGGAAAGCCTGTTTGACGAGCTCAGGGAAAACCTGATCCGGACAGGTCCGGTACAGAGATCAAAGATCCTTCTGGCATGTTCCAGTGCCATGACGACCAGCTTCTTTGCCCAGAAGCTGAACCAGGGTGCGGAACTGCTGAATCTGTTCTATGACTTCGACGCTGTTTCCACGACGCGGGTCGTTCAGGTCGGTGACGAATATGATCTGATCCTGCTGGCACCGCAGGTCGGCTTCATGAAAAAGGAATTCCAGAATCACTTCGGCGGCAAGCCGGTGCTGGAAGTACCGGGCAGACTGTATGGCTCCTATGATGTCAAAGGCATTCTGCAGATGACAGAACAGGCTCTGCATGACAATGACAACCTGGCGCCGACGGATAAAAGCTATGTCCTTTCCAGCAACCGGAAGATCATGGCGATCACAACAAGGATCGACGGTCAGTTCAAGATCTCCTACAGGATCTATAACCAGGGCAAGATCATCCGCTCTGATACGATTATCAAAGACAGGATCAATTACCATGACTTTGAAGATATCCTGGATACCGTATCCGTCTATGAAAGAGATATCGATACCGTAGTCCTGTCTGTTCCCGGTGTGGTCCATAACGGAACAGTCATTCTCTCGGCAGCGGACTTTGAAGAATACAATGTGAAGGGACGTTTATCGGAGAGGTATCCGTACCACTTCATTGTGACCAACAACGCCAACTGCACAGCTTTAGGTCTGTATCACCTGCAGAATGACTACAATTCCGTGATCTACCATTCCCAGCTGAAAGCAGGCGACAAGGCAGGCCAGGGCATCGTCATTCACGGCATGGTGATCACCGGCAAGAACGGCATCGCCGGTGAAGTGAACGTACTGCTGGAAGACCAGGAAGACAACACCGAAAGCACGCCGGTCAGAGCTTCAAGAGCGGTGGCCAACGCGATCGTTTCCGATATTGCCGTCATCGGTCCGGAAGCGGTGTACATCCGCTGCGAACTGATTCACGATACCTCAGCGGTAAGAGAATTCATCCGCGCGAAAGTTGATGATAAATACATCCCAGATCTGTTTATCCTCGATCACGCGACAGAATATATGTTTTACGGAGCCCAGATGATGGCGTCAGAAAGGTAAGAAGATATGATGAAGAACATTCAGGCAGTCGCTGCCGACATTGACAGAACACTGATCGAAAAGGGCGGCAAACCCATGCCCGTCAGTGTGGAAGCACTGGAAGAAATGCACAAGAGAGGGATCCTGTTCGGCGTGGCAAGCGGACGTCCGTTTGACCGCAGAACACTTGCCAGAGCAGAAGAGTGGGGACTTTCCTTTCCCTTTGATTTCGCCATCGGCATGAACGGCGGAGACCTCTGGGACAGATTCCATGAAGGCGTGATCCACTACAACACACTCGCCAAAGAAGATGTCCGTGAGATCGTCAGCTTCATTCAGGAACTCGATCTCAATCCGGTCATTTATGAAGACGCATATGATTCCGTTCTTGCCCTGAAGATGGATGATTTCCTGAGATGGTCTCAGGAGCGGAACAATTCCGTCGTCACCATCGGCGATGTCGACAGGCTCTCGCAGAAAGACACCGGAAAGATCGAAGTCCATTACCTGCCGGAAAAACAGGAAGAACTGTTTGCCATGATCCGCAAACATGATAAAGGCAGATGGATCGCTGTCAGCACCTTTACCGGAACAGTTGAATTCATGAATCCGAACTGTTCCAAAGGCTTTGCCCTGAAGAAATTTGCGGAACGCAACAACATTCCGATCGAAAACATCCTGGCGATCGGTGATGAAGAAAACGATCTGGAAATGATCAGAATGGCAGGCACCGGC
>JAILLA010000013.1 GCA_024693325.1 Solobacterium sp. | reverse complement strand
AGACACATATTAAGGACATCATGTACATGGGCAGCTGCGGCTGCCCTTTTCATGATCCGGCCATATCAGCACATAAGACCGGCTTTCATTTCAAAGGGAACAGAATTTTTTATTGAATATTAAACTGCACGCGGTTATAATAAACATGCTGTAAACGCCGATATAGCTCATCCGGTAGAGCAACGCACTCGTAACGCGTAGGTGGCTGGTTCAAGTCCGGCTATCGGCACTGCAAAAAGAAGTCTTGTGATCAGGACTTCTTTTTTTGTATTCTGACTCTCCGGATGATGTCCGGACCATTATAAAACCGGGCCGTCCGACCCGGTTCAATGGAATATTGAGATGGATTACTTCTTCTTGATATTCTTGCGGATATCCAGCGCGACAGCTACGACGATGACGATACCCTGAACGATGAAGTTGTAGTAAGGGTTGACACCGAGGAACTGAAGGACGATCTTCAGAAGTTCGAATACGAGGACACCGACCAGAACGCCCGGAACAGTACCGATACCACCTGTTGTGGAAACGCCGCCGATGGTGCATCCTGCGATAGCTTCAAGTTCATAACCCTGACCCATACCGGCGGAAGCGCCGCCTGACTTAGCAGCCAGCAGCCATCCGGCGATCGCATACATGATACCTGCGGTGACATAGATGAGCAGTGTTGTTTTCTTTGTGTTGACACCGGAAACTTCTGCTGCAACTTCATTTCCGCCGATCGCATACATGTATTTGCCATGGCGTGTTTTGTTGTACAGGAACCAGAAGAACAAACCGAATGCCGCAGCAACAAACAGCAGATATGGCAGATGGAAGCCTTTTACACTTCCGATACGGCCTGTGATGACCTTAATATAAGTATCACGGAAACCGCCGATCGGCTGAGCGTTTGTCAGGACAAGGCAGAGACCGTAAACGATCGTCTGTGTACCCAGTGTTGTGATGAATGGCGGAACCTTCAGCCTGGAAACGATCAGACCGTTCATTGCGCCGAACAGTGCGCCGACGATAACGACGATGATCAGTGCGACGAACATATTGAATTCAGGAAGATTCGGGAACAGACGGCCGGTATATTCAGCTCTCTGAACAAGAATACCGGACAGACATGCGGCCAGACCTACCTGACGTCCTGCGGACAGGTCGGTTCCCTTTGTGATCAAACAGCCGGAAACACCCAGCGCGATGATGAAACGCACTGCAGTGTTGCTCATCAGGTTGCCGAAGTTGCTCCAGGAAAAGAAATTCTTTGTGGTAAAGCCGACAATGATCGAAACGATGGTCAGCATGACCACAATCGGGTTACCTTTAAAATAATCAATTACCTTTTTCATGTTATTTAACCCCTTTACTATGCTTCAAACTGTGTTGCCAGTGCCATGATATTTTCCTGTGTGGCATCCTTGCCGTCAATAAATCCGGTAACTCTTCCGTCACACATGACCATGATCCTGTCGGACATACCGATCAGTTCGGCCATTTCGGATGAGATCATGATAATGCTCTTACCCTGCTTTGCAAGGTCTGCAATGATCGTATAGATTTCATACTTCGCACCAACGTCGATACCTCTTGTAGGTTCGTCCAGGATCAGTACTTCCGGATTGTTGGCAAGCCATCTGCCGATCAGAACCTTCTGCTGGTTGCCGCCTGAGAGTGACTGGATAGGCGTTTTGCTGGAAGGTGTCTTTGTATTCATGGTCTTGATATTTTCCTGAACCAGTCCTTCGATCTTTTTATTGTTCAGGACGATGCCGTGCTCAATATACTGGTTCAGTGAAGCAATAGAGATATTATCCGCTACTGACAGAACGCCCATAATGCCTGAAGCTCTGCGGTCTTCCGTCAGCATTGCAATTCCGTTATCGATTGCGTCTTTCGGCTGGTGGATATTCAATTCTTTTCCAAGATATTTTACGGTTCCGCTGACTTTCGAACGGATTCCGAAAATACCTTCCATAAGTTCCGTACGCTGTGCACCGACCAGACCGGCTACACCGAGAATCTCTCCCTTACGTACATTGAAGTTGACATGGCGGAAGCTCTTCGGATTGATCGATGTGAAATCTTCCACCTCAAATACTACTTCACCCGGCACGTTTGTCGTTTCCGGATACAGGTTGGTCAGCTCACGGCCGACCATCTTTGTGATGATAAAGTCTGTTGTCAGGCCTTTAGCATCCCATGTTCCGATGTAATGACCGTCACGCATAATCGTAACTTCATCACTGATCCTCAGGATCTCATCCATCTTATGGGAAATATAGACGATCGCTACACCCTTTGATTTCAGGTCATCTACGATACGGAACAGTGCTTCTACTTCATTCTGTGTTAATGATGATGTCGGTTCGTCAAGGATCAGAACACGGCAGTTTGCGGAAACAGCTTTGGCAATTTCCACTGACTGCATCTGCGAAACGCTGAGTTCACCGAGTTTTTTCTTCGGATCGAAATCCATACGGACTTCTTTCAGTACGCGCTCTGCATCACTGTACATCTTCTCATGGTCAACGACAGGAATAAAACCGAGCGCCTTTTTCATGGGATAACGTCCCAGATAAATATTCTCACCAATCGTTCTGGCGGGAATCGGCTGCAGTTCCTGATGAACCATGGCAATTCCCTTTTCCAGTGCCTCACTCGGATTGTGGATCTCGACTTTTTCGCCATCGATGAAGATCTCTCCTTCATCCATGGTGTAAATGCCGAACATACATTTCATCAGCGTTGATTTACCGGCACCGTTTTCACCCATCAGAGCATGAACAGTACCCGGCTTCAGCTGCAGTTTGACATGGTCAAGCGCAACGACACCAGGGAATGCCTTATAGACATCTTTCATCTCCAATACATATTCAGACATAATATTGCCCCCGTTCATTTCTAAGTTCGGTCCGGATCCGGACCTTTCTGAAAATGGAAATAAAGGGGCAAGCCTGCAGGCTTACCCCCTTAAGATTACTTAATAGACTTATTTTGTAACCTTTACGTAGTCAACCCAGTAGTAGTTGTCGATTGCTTCGCCATTCAGAGCCTTGACAGCAACATCAACTGCAGTGTGGGACTGGCCAACAGCGTCGTTCAGGACTGTACCTGTCATTGTGCCGTTGTTAACCATTTCTACACATTCGTCAAGAGCATCAACACCGAGCAGATAGATGTCTTCGCCGACTGTACGGCCAGCAGCTGTGATTGCAGCAGCAGCACCGAGTGCCATAGCATCGTTGTTGCAGAAGATAACTTCAACATCTTCACCATACTGTGACAGAGCGTTAGCAGCGATTGTCTGTCCGTTTGTCTGATCCCAGTTACCAACCTGGTCAGTCAGGCAGTCAACTTCGTATCCTGCATCTGTCAGAGCCTTGATGGAGAATTCTGTACGATACTGAGCGTCGATATTTTCAGGGTCACCTTCGATCATAACATAGGAGATCTTGCCATCGCCGTTGATATCGCCATGGTCAGGCAGTTCAGCAACGATTTCGCCCTGGAATGTACCGGACTGACGAGCGTCAGCGCCGACATAGCAAACAGCAGCGTTGTTCAGGATTCCTTCGTAAGCTTCGTCAATTGTGTTTCCGTCTTTGTCATAAGCAAGCGGTTCACGGTTGATCAGAACGAGCGGAATTTCAGCATCTACGACCTTCTGGATCAGAGCGTCAGCAGAAGATGTCTGAACGAGGTTGAGGATGATAACATCCATACCCTGTGTAATGAATGTGTTGACCTGGTTTGTCTGTTCAGCCATGTCGTTCTTGCCGTCAACGATCGTTACATTGTACTTAACGGAATCTGTTTCCAGAGTCTTGAAGTAAGCTTCGATCTCGTTACGGTAGAGAGTCATGAAGTTGTCATTGAACTGATAGATTGCAACGCCTACATCATATGTAGTAACGTCACTGGATGTTTCACCGCCGCTAGGAGCAGCTTCGCCGCCGCTGGGTTTTTCTCCGCCGGAAGCAGATCCGGAAGAGCAGCCTGCCAGCATAGCTACTGCCAGCAGTGATGCAAAAAACTTTTTCATGTTGATTCTTTCCTCCTAATTCAACACACGTTTTTCAACGCCGAAATAATTATACTCTTAAATTGTAAACGGTTACAATAACCCCGAATCAAAAAATATGTGTCTTTATTTAAACTTTTTGACGCCATTGTCCAAAATATTGTCTGATTCATGAAACAGACGGTATTTTCCAAAAACACAACATTCATAACATAAAATTATTAATTTTTGAATCCCGGTCAATTCCCCTTCCGAAATCAGGATCAGACATAAAAACAGCGTTCATTTCCCTTAAATATTGCTACAATTACAGGTATGTCAAACCGAACTGTCACCATGACGCACGGGCCGATCGTCCGCAATATACTGCTGTTCGCTTATCCCCTGATGATCTCCAATCTGCTGCAGATCGCTTTCAATGCCGCAGACACGATCATCGTAGGAAAGTTCTCCGGACAGGCTGCGCTGGCCGCCGTCGGGGCAACAGGTTCCCTGGTCAATCTGATCGTATCTTTATTCAACGGACTGGCGACCGGTTCCAATATCGTCATTGCCAGACAGATCGGCAGGAACGAAAAAGAAGCGATATCCGCTTCTGTCCATACATCATATTTTCTGGCGCTTGCGGGCGGGGTCATCCTGACTGTCATCGGTCTGCTCCTGTCGCCTTTTATGCTTGTCTTTATGGGTACGCCTGCAGACATCATCGGCATGAGCACCTTATATCTGCGCATCTATTTCCTCGGAGCACTGCCGCTGCTGATCTATAACTTCTCAGCCGCGATACTCCGCTCAGGCGGTGATACGCAGCGCCCTACCATGTACATGGCCATCAGCGGCGTTCTCAATGTACTGCTGAACCTGTTCTTTGTGGTCGGGCTTAAGATGAGCGTTGCCGGTGTTGCCTGGGCAACAGTGATTTCGGAAACCGTATCGGCTGTTCTCATCACCCGCGCCCTGCTTCATGAGACCGGTGACACAAAACTAATGTTCAGCAGGCTCGTTCCCGACAGACAGCTGACAAAGCTGATCCTGAAGACAGGTATCCCTGCCGGTATCCAGGGGATCATGTGGGCGATCTCAAACATTGCCGTACAGTCTTCCATCAATTCATTCGGATCTGTTGCCGTAGCGGGGAACAGCGCAGCGCAGAATATCGAGTCCTTTGTCTGTATCGGCATCAATGCCCTTTCCCAGTCAGTGATCACCTTCACCTCCCAGAATACAGGTGCCGGAAAGAAAGAACGGATCAGACAGATCCTGATATCCGTTCTGATCCTGGTCACGGTATCTTCATGGGCTGCCGGTGCTCTCGCGTGTTTCTTCGGCAGGAATCTGCTTGCGTTTTATACCAATGATCCGGCTGTCATTGACGCCGGCATGGTCAGGATGCGGATGCTGGTGTTCTGGGTATTCCTGAACGGAATGCTCGATGTCCCGGCATGTTCCATGAGGGGCATGGGTTACTCCAGCCTGCCGACGATCCTGCTGATGTTCGGCATCGTCGTTGTCAGACTGCTCTATATCTCATTTATATGGACGGCGCATCCGACACTGGAAGTTCTGTATTTCTGCTTCCCGCTGTCCTGGGCGATCACCAACGTACTTGAGTTCACCTTCTGGCGTCTGTGTTATAAGAGGCTGCGTTCAGGTCTTTGATCTACCGGATGAGTTTCGGCTTTCCGGCAGACAGGTATCTGTCCCTTGCTTTACAGACCTGTATGATATGCTGTTCAACGGTCGTGCAGCATCCTCCCACCGCTGCAGCACCGGCTGCCATATAGGCCAGTGCCCTGGTTTCAAAATCAACACTGCCCTTCCGGGCGGTCCATGTCTTGGTAAGAGGATCGTATAGTTCTCCGCTGTTGGGATAGACTGCCACAGGCAGGTCTGTCCCTTTTTTTAATTCATGGATCAGCGGAACGATATAGTCCGGATCGGTACAGTTGATGCCGATCATCCTCAGATGCGGATGTCCCTTGGAAAGGATTGCGGCACATTCCGATACAGCTTCCCCATGACAGGTATGCGAGGCATCCCTGCATGAAAAGCTGATCCAGTAGTCGGCACCGAGTTCTTCCGCGATCTCAGCCTCGATCAGCGCTTCTTCCAGGGCAGGCTGTGTTTCCAGAAGCAGGATATCCGCGCCTGCCTGATGCAGGAGCTCCATCCTTCTGTAATGAAACTTCCTCAGCATATCCCGGTCCATCGAATAACTGCCGGTATATTCCGAACCGTCTGCCAGGTACGCCCCATACGGACCGACCGATCCAAGACACAGCTGATACTGCCTGCCGGAAGCTTCTCCCTCTTCACGGTACCATTGATCCCGCGCCTCTTTGAAAAGCTCCACGGAACGGATGATCAGTGACTCCGCTTCTGCCTCTGAATATCCCGCTTCCATCAGTCCCCGCACAGATGCCTGATAGCTGCAGGTAATGCCGCAGTCAGCACCTGCTTTCAGGTAGTTATAATGCACCTGTCTGACCAGTTCAGGCTGTCCGGACAGTACAGAAGCTGTCCAGAGACGGTTGTTCAGGTCAGCTCCCATACGTTCCAGTACGGAAGACATCGAACCGTCGATGACCATGACGGTATTGTTTTCAAGGATCCTCTCCAGGCTGGCTTTCATATGTATTACCCCGCTTTCTACCATAATTCACGCACAGATCGCATATCCGGTCAACCGATGACAGTTCATTTCTGTTTCACAGCACAGGAGCGATATTATAATAAGGTTATGGAACGGATCAATTCTTACAGTGAAGCACTGCGGTACATGAAGGAAGGCTTTACAGTCTGCGCGGCAGAAGAGATGCCTGTATATTTCACCCTGCTGGACAACAGGGTCCGCGTGCATACGGAACAGTATTCCCTCAGGCTTTCCCTGACGGAGTGGAAAGAACTGTACGGGGAAAAAGTCTTTTATCTGCTGGAAGACGCGGATGATCAGCTGATCGACCCCGAAAAAGACAAAGAGTATTACAGCTGGAGACATAAATAGGAGGAACACATGATCGATCACAGCATCGTTTTTCTGCCCTGCAGGAATATTGAAGAAACAACAGCCTTTTACCATGATGTGCTCAATCTTCCCATTGTCGGCGTACAGGGAGGAGGAAACGTCAGGATCTTCGACTGCGGACGTGGATGCTGGGGATTCCAGGTGCTCAATGACGGTTTTCTGCTGAGTGATCCCGAACGGATCTGTCTTTCTCTGGAATGTGAAACTCAGCAGGATGTCGATGACTATTACAAAGCGCTGACCGCCCGCGGCGTCAGCACCCTTGGTGCCCCGCGCAGACATCCGGTCCATCCGGTCTATTCATTTTTCATGAGGGATCCTTCCGGGTATACGGTCGAGATCCAGAAGATCATCGGATGATGTTCACGGGCTTTTCCGTATATGATTTAAAATACAAGCGCTTACATTTGAAAAGTCCTGAAAATTTCCTTTTTTCCGCCGAATTAATCGGCTTTTCTTTGTTTTTTTCCTTGCTTTCCCATGGCATCATGAATAGAATATCCGTGTAAAACTGTCGTATAATCCTTCAGATACGGTGAGGGAGTCTCTACCCTGGCGCCTTAAACGCCCGGACTATGACAGAATTCCCCTTTCCGGGTCATTCTGTTTTTACGGCGGAATTACGGGAAGGAGCCGAAAGAAAATAAGCTCCGCACTTCTCCTTCTTTAGAAAATACGTACAATGATCGTATTTTTGTTAAAGAAGCTTTTTTGTTCAATCAGATAGGAAAGGAAAGAAAGAACAATGAAAAAATTATTCAAATCACTCACTGCTGCGCTGATGGCAGTCAGCCTTGTCGGATGCTCTTCCAACAAGCCTGCTGACAATACACCGGCTACAGCAGCTGCTACAGCTGAAGCAGAAGCAACTGCAGAAGCTGCAGCCTCCGGAGAGAAGATCGGCATCATTCTCGTCGGCGATGAAAACGAAGGTTACACATATGCTCACATGCTCGGCATCAAGAACGCTGCCGCAAAGCTCGGTATCGCTGAAAGCGACATCATCTGGAAGTATTCCATCGGTGAAGACCAGAAGTGCTATGACGCAGCGGTCGACCTGGTAGAAAACGGCGCTACACTGGTCATCTCCAACTCCTACGGACACCAGTCCTACATGATGCAGGCTGCTCAGGAATATCCTGATGTTACATTCGTAGCTGATACAGGTGACAATGCCTGGACAACAGGTCTGGACAACTTCAAGAACGCATTCACATCCGTTTATGAATCCAGATATGTATCCGGTGTCGTAGCCGGCCTGAAGCTCGCTGAACTGAATGAAAAAGGCGAACTGAAAGAAGAAAACTTCAATGAAGAAGGCAATGTCAAGATCGGTTATGTCGGCGCATTCCCTTATGCAGAAGTTGTTTCCGGTTATACAGCATTCTATCTCGGCATCAAGTCCGTTGTTGAAAACGTCACAATGTATGTCGAATATACAAACTCCTGGTTCGATCTGACAGCTGAAGCAACTGTCGCTGATGACCTGATGTCACAGGGCTGCGTCATTATCGGTCAGCACGCCGATTCCACAGGCGCTCCTTCACAGCTCCAGAAGAACATGGAAGACAACAAATACGGATTCACAGCTTACTCTGTAGGCTACAACGTATCCATGCTTGACGTTGCACCGGATGTCGCTCTGACAAGTGCTTCCAACGTTTGGGAAGTCTTCTACGAATATGCATTCAACTGCTGGAAGAACGGCGAGAACATGAAGACAGACTGGACCGGCGGATACAACGAAGGCGCAGTTGAGATCACAGCTCTCGGTTCCGCAGTTGCTGAAGGAACAGAAGAAAGAGTCAATGAAGTCATCGCTCAGATCAAGTCCGGTGAACTGCATGTATTCGATGCAAGCACATTCACGATCGGCGGTGAAACACCTACATCCATCATGGGTGATATCGATGCAGACTTCACCGATGATACAGAATGCCTGATTGACGGCTATTTCCACGAGTCCGAATTCCGCAGCGCTCCTTACTTCGCTGCAAGGATCGACGGCATCGTTGAAGAAACAGAGTAACACTTAAGCAGAATCGATCACAGGCTTCGTTTCGAAGCCTGTGATATTTATATCAAGGAGGATTTTTATGCAGGAAGCAGCTGTATCCATGCGTCATATCAGTAAGTCTTTCGGGAAGAAAGTCATTGCCAATAAAAATGTGGATCTGGATATCTACCATGGCGAGATCCTTTCTCTCCTGGGCGAAAACGGCAGCGGAAAAACAACATTGATGAATATGCTTTCCGGTGTCTATTTCCCGGATGAAGGTGAGATCCTGGTAAACGGTGAGCCCGTTTCGATCACCTGCCCCAAGGATGCCTTTGATCTCGGCATCGGCATGGTCCATCAGCACTTCAAGCTCATCGATGTTTTTACGGCACTGGAAAATATCCTGCTCGGTCTTCCGAAGGAAAACGATACAAAGAGCGGACGTGCTGCCGTAGAGGAGATCTGCCGAAAATACGGATTTGAGCTCGACCTGGACAAGAAGATCTACGATATGTCCGTTTCCGAAAAGGAAACACTGGAGATCGTCAAGACACTGTACAGAGGTACGGAGATCCTGATCCTGGATGAGCCCACCGCGGTACTGACGCCGCAGGAGACGGACAAGCTGTTCTCCATCCTGAAGAACATGCGCGAAGACGGAAAAGCAGTCGTGATCATTACCCATAAGCTGAATGAGGTCATGGAAATATCCGACCGTGTTACCGTACTGCGCAAGGGTGAAAATGCCGGTACCGTCCTGACATCGGAAACCAATGAGCAGCAGCTCACGGAGATGATGGTCGGCGAAAAAATCGTTCTTGATATAAACAGGGATTTTGTTGAAAACAAGGCGCTGCGCCTTGAAGTCAAACACATGACCGTGCTGAACCCCGACAAAAAGAAAGTCGTTGATGATATCAGCTTTGATCTGTACAGCGGGGAAGTGCTCGGTATCGCAGGTATTTCGGGATCCGGCCAGAAGGAACTTCTGGAAGGGATCATGGGCCTGCAGAAATGTGAAGAAGGTTCTTCCGTCATCTACTATTCCACAGCGCACGGAACCCATGAGCTGGTCGGTCTTGATACGAAACAGATCATCGGCTATGGTCTGCACCTGGCATTCGTACCGGAAGACAGACTCGGCATGGGACTTGTCGGAAACATGGGCATCACGGACAACGTCCTGCTGAAGCGCTACAGGAAAGGAAGCGGTCCCTTCCTGCACAAGACGCTGCCAAGACAGACCGCCGAAAAGATCCGCAGTGAGCTGGAAGTCGTTACGCCGGACCTTGAGTATCCGGTCAGACGTCTGTCAGGCGGCAACGTCCAGAAGATCCTGGTCGGACGTGAGATCAACAATAAACCCACGGTCCTGATGACAGCCTATGCGGTCAGAGGACTGGATATCAATACATCCTATACGATCTACAACATTCTCAATGAGCAGAAAAAGAAAGGTGTTGCGGTCATCTATGTCGGTGAAGACCTCGATGTCCTGCTGGCATTGTCAGACCGGATCATGGTCATCTGCGAAGGACGCATGACAGGCATGCTGGACGGCCGTACTGCCACCAAGGAACAGCTCGGCTATCTGATGACGAAGACAGGAGGTGCTCACTGATGGAAAAGAAAACAACTCATAAAGCACCGCTCTTCCATGTCAGGAAAAAGGACGACACCACACTGATCCAGGCGATCCTGATCAGGGCGGTATTCGTCGTACTGGCACTGCTCGTATCGGCACTGTTCATCTACTTTGTCACAAAGCTTGATCCCATCAGCGTTTATACATCCATGTTCAAGGGTGCCTTCGGCACTTCCAGACGTACATGGATCACGATCCGTGATACCTGTCTGCTGCTGATGATCAGCGTTGCCCTTTCCCCGGCATTCAGAATGCGCTTCTGGAACTGCGGCGCGGAAGGACAGGTGCTGATCGGCGGTCTTACAACAGCTGCCCTGATGATCTATTTCGGCAGTAAGATCCCTACCGTATTGTTGCTGCTCATCATGCTCGTCGTATCTGCCGCAGCCGGCGGTATCTGGGCACTGCTTCCGGCAGTCTTCAAGGCAAAGTATGACACGAACGAAACGCTGTTCACGCTCATGATGAACTATCTGGCGATCCAGCTCGTTGAGTTCTTTGTTGATATCTGGGACAAGAAACAGTCACACTCCGTAGGCATTATCAATATGGCCGGCCACGGAGGCTGGTTCCCCGAAGTGCTGGGCCAGCAGTACACGATCAACATCATCCTGGTCGTCGTTATCACTGTTGCGGTATATGTCTACATGAAGTATTCCAAGCACGGATATGAAGGCGCTGTCGTCGGTGAATCCGTCGCCACGGCAAGATATGCCGGCATCAACGTTCCTTCGGTCATCCGCAGGAATGTCCTGCTGTCCGGCGCGATCGCAGGTATCGCGGGCTTTGTTGAAGTAGCGGGCATCTCCCATACCATTTCAAAACAGACTGCAGGCGGACGCGGCTTTACGGCGATCATCGTCTGCTGGCTGGCAAAATTCAATCCGTTTATCATGGCGATCATCTCACTGTTCCTGGTATTCCTGGACAAAGGAGCCGCACAGATCGCTTCTGACTTCGGTCTGAACGAATTCGCGTCTGATATCATTACCGGTATTCTGCTGTTCTTCATCCTGAGTGCCGAATTCTTCATCAACTATTCCATTTCCAGAAGCGAACCGGTAAAGGAGGAACACTGATGTCATTATCACAGTTGATCTCATGGTGTGTCGCAGCGATCACATTCGGTACCGTCATCATGTACGGATGCATCGGTGAGACAGTCAACCAGAAAGCCGGCGGACTGAACCTCGGTGTACCCGGCATCATGCAGCTGGGAGGCATCTCAGCCCTCGCCGCAGCATTCATTTATGAAAAATCAGTCGGAACGCCTGTTCCGGTCGTCGGAATGACCATCACCCTGCTTGCATCAATGCTTGCGGCAGGCCTGGGCGGACTGCTCTACGCATTCCTGACCGTAACGCTCAAGGTCAACCAGAACGTTACCGGTCTGACACTGACGATCTTCGGTACAGGTGTGGCAAACTTCTTCGGAGGCAGTATGATGAAGCTCTCCGGAGGTGTCGGAACGATCTCCGTATCCGCCACATCCAGCGCCTTCCGCGCAAAGATCCCGTTCCTGTCAACACGTTTCGGTACATTTGGTTCCATCTTCCTGTCCCATGGCTGGATGGTCTATACAGCGATCATCATCGCGATCATTGCCCAGTACTTCCTGAGCAGGACAAGAACAGGCCTGAACCTCCGCGCTGTCGGAGAAAACCCGGCTACTGCCGATGCGGCAGGCATCAACGTTACAAAGTACAAATACCTCGCTTCCGTGATCGGCGCTGCCATCTGCGGTCTGGGCGGACTGTTCTATGTCATGGACTACATCCAGGGAACATGGGCAAATGACTCTGCCATTGAAGCGCTTGGCTGGCTGGCCGTCGCACTGGTTATCTTCACCAGCTGGAAGCCGAAGAATTCCATCTGGGGTGCCTACCTGTTCGGCCTGTGCTATTGGGCATACATCTACATCCCTGCAGGCATCTCGAAATTCTTTGCGGCAAAGCTGAAGCTGACGAACCTGACATACATGCAGAATTTATATAAGATGCTGCCGTACCTGGTAACGATCGTCGTATTGTGCGTCGTATCCAGACGGAGGAAGCGTGAGAATCAGGCTCCTGCATCACTTGGAATCAGTTATTTCAGAGAAGAACGCTGATCATATTAAAGGAACCCGGCCGGGTTCCTTTTTCTGTGATATCGTTTTTTCCTGCTCAGGATATCGTCACTTCGCCGGCAAGGACGCGTTTGTAGTCAGCGAGGTTCTTTTCCAGCAGCGCAGGTGTATCCAGACCGTACGGACATCTGGAAGCACACTGATAGCAGTGCAGGCATTCCTCGATCTTCATCATCTCAGCCTGGTTCTCTTCATTGAGCCATTTTGCAGAAGGTGCCCTTCTGAGCAGCTGGATCATTCTTGCGCAATTATTGATCTGGATGCCGACCGGACAAGGCATGCAGTATCCGCAGCCGCGGCAGAATTCTCCTGCCAGTTCCTTCTGTTCGGCCGCAATGAATTCTCTGATTTCAGGTGTCATCTGAATATCACGATCCATGAATGACAGCCATTCCTCCAGTTCACGCATTCTCTGGACACCCCAGATCGGGATCAGGTTGTCAAACTGGGAGGCAAATGCCATCGCAGCTTCAGCATTGGTGATCAGGCCTCCTGCCAGACTCTTCATTCCGATGAATCCCATATTATGCTCTTTGCATCTGCGGACCAGTTCCGTTTCCTTCTCACCGGACAGATAGCTGAACGGGAACTGCAGTGTTTCATACAGTCCGGACTCGATCGCTTCTTCAGCCACTTCCAGAATATGAGCGGTAATACCGATGTGTCTGATCTTTCCTGCTGCTTTGAACTCCAGCATCGCCTCATACATGCCTGTGCCGTCACCCGGGCGGTAGCACTGCTTTGCCTGGTGGAACTGATAGATGTCGATATAGTCTGTCTGGAGCTTCTGAAGTGAAGTCGCCAGTTCTTTCCGCAGTGATTCAGGATCCTGTGCATGGCTCTTTGTGGCAATATAAATGTTCTCACGGATCCCGGCAAACGCATTGCCGAGTTTTTCTTCAGAATCTGTATAAGCTCTGGCCGTGTCAAAGAAGCGCATGCCGCCCTCATATGCCCTGCGCAGGATAGATACTGCAGTGTCCATATCAACACGCTGCAGCGGAAGTGCACCGAAAGCGTTCTGAACAACGCTGATCCCGGTACTGCCCAGTGTGATCATCTGTACCATAAGATTCTCCTTTTTCTCCCGACTTCGTGTCAGGCACATTTCTTTGAAAACATTATAACAAACATCCTTTTCCAAGGCATCAGGCATGCTGTTCATGAGATCCGCTGTGTATTTTCACAATACTGTTACCAACCGCCTGATTTTATCGGATAATAAAAGCAGAAGAAAAAGGAGACAGATCAAAATGGCAAAATTCCCGAAAGGATTCCTCTGGGGCGGAGCTACGGCTGCGAACCAGTTTGAAGGCGGCTATGACGCCGACGGAAAAGGACTGAGCGTCCCCGATGTCATCATGGGCGGCACGGTCGACAAACCGCGCTATATCACACCTGCGGGTGTACGTGAGAACACCTACTATCCCAGCCATCAGGCGATCGATTTCTATCATCACTGGAAGGAAGACATCGACCTCTTCGCGGAGATGGGATTCAAGTGCTTCCGTCTTTCTTTACAATGGAGCCGTATCTTCCCCAACGGCGATGATAAAGAACCGCTTCAGGCAGGCATCGACTTCTACAAGAACATTTTCAAGCACTGCAAGGAATGCGGTATCGAACCGCTTGTAACGATCTCCCACTATGAATTCCCGCTGGCTCTTTCACATAAATACGGCGGCTGGGACAACCCTGTGATCATTGACCTCTGGCTCAGGTTCACAAAGCTCTGTTTCACGGAATACAAAGGTCTCGTAAAATACTGGCTGACATTCAATGAGATCAACTGCGGTACCATTGCCGGTATGGGAGCGATCTACGGATTAGGCATCCTGCCGAAAGATGACCAGCCGATCACATTCGGCAAAGCTTCATGGGATGCTCCCCAGAGACGTTTTGCCGGACTGCATAACCAGTTTGTGGCCAGCGCAAAAGCAGTCGTCCAGGCACATGAGATCGATCCTGAAAACAAAGTCGGATGTATGATCGCCGGAGCAGCTACATATCCGTACAGCTGCCGGCCGGATGATGTCCTTGCGGCACTTGAAACAGACCGTCAGTTCAATTTCTACTGCGGTGACGTCCATGCCCGCGGTGCATATCCTGCATGGGCACCTTCTTACTGGGCAGCGAATGGAGCTGACGTAGAAGCCATGAAGGCTCTGGCAGAAAAAGACGCTGAGGTGCTCAAAGCCGGCAAAGTCGACTTCTACAGCTTTTCCTACTATCAGTCCAATACCGTATCAACTGATCCGGAAAAGGCAAAGGGCAAAGGAAACCTGCTGGGCGGTATTCAGAACCCGTACCTTGAAGCCAGTGAATGGGGCTGGACCATCGACCCGAAGGGATTGCGCTATTATCTGGAAACGGTATACGACCGTTACCAGATCCCGCTGTTCATCGTCGAGAACGGTCTTGGTGCTGTGGATGAAAGAAGCGAGGACGGTAAGTTCCATGATGAATACCGTATCGACTACATGCGCAAGCATATCGAGCAGATGGCGATCGCGATCGAACACGGTGTCGAGCTGATGGGCTACACCATGTGGGGCTGCATCGACCTGGTATCCGCAAGTACAGGTGAGATGAAGAAACGCTACGGCTTCATCTATGTTGACCGTGACAACGACGGCAACGGTGACTTCCACCGTGAGAGAAAAGAAAGCTTCTACTGGTATAAGAAGGTCTGCGAAAGCAACGGCGAGATCCTGTAAGCCGGGACCTGACGACCTGAATGAAAACGGCCTGTACAGGCATTGTGACCTGTATCAGACCGTTTTTTCATCTTGTTTTCCGAGGACAGCCAGTACTGCTCCGTCGATCTCTTCCTTCCGGTAAGGAAGTCCTTTCAGCTTTTTGGCAAGAACCGGTGCAGTTTCAGTATCCATCGCGTCCGTAAACACTTCGGCATCCCTGATCAGACCGTCTTCCAATGACAGCCGGAGCGTGAACAGTCCGTACTCTGTCTTCAGGGAAAGTGTCTGGTCAAAAGCACGGAGCTTTCCGAAGATCCATGTCTCATCCGCATACGCTTTTGTCAGTTTCTCCAGCTGTTCCCGGTTCACCGGCATATGAGCATCGTCAAACACCTCACATCCGGTCAGACTGAACACTTCCCGGAACGCAGACATCATCGCATCCCGCCATAAAGCAGGTGTGACATGACTGCATTCAGAAAGATTGATCACTCTCGACTCAACGCTGGCCACACCCTTGGCTGCCAGTTTCAGCCTGGAGGGTGTGAGATATTCCCGCATCTTCTCCATGTCCGTACTGATCAGGATACAGCCATGTCTGTAGGCAATATGGCCGTTGTCATATGACGCACAGCCGGAGAATTTCCTGCCGTTCACGGTCAGATCGTTCCGTCCGGTGAATTCCGCATTCAGTCCGAGCTTTTCCGCTGTCCTCAAGAGCACATCATTCAGCTTTGTTTCCTGAAGATCTTCTTTTCTGTACAGCAGTGTGTAATTCTGGTTTCCGAGATCATGGTAGACTGCACCGCCGCCTGATTTCCGCCTTGCGACATGACCGCCTTCAGCAAGAATGCGGTCCGCACTGCATTCCTGCCATGCATTCTGGTTCCTGCCGATCACGACGGTCCGGTCGTTCTGCCAGAGATACAGGATGACTTCATGAGGCCTGATCTCCTTCATCAGGAGTTCTTCCAGGGCAAGGTTCCGGTAAGGATCCGTTCCTTCCGTGATAAAGATCCTGCCGCTGCTGATCATTGTTTCTGAAGTTCCTGTGCTGCTGAGAGAAACAGCTGGGAAGCTGCTTCGCAGAAGGACGGATGCGGTCTGACTGCCGAAGCCAGCTGTCCGACGGTCAGCCCGTTTACGATCGCTGTCGTATATTCAGCGATCATATCGGAAGCTCTCTCACACATCAGGTGTGCGCCGAGCAGTTTTCCGTCATGGTCATACACGATCTTGATAAACCCGCGCTCCGCTTCTGCGATCAGCGACCTGGCATTCGCGCTCATAGTTGCTTTCTTCGAAAGCACATCGAGTCCTTTTTCCTTCGCTTCTTCCTGTGTCATTCCGACTGACGCGATCTCAGGTGAGGTATAGACACAGGCAGGAATGACCTTCGGATCCGTCTGAGGTGTCTGCCCCGCGATCAGCGCTGCAGCATACAGCGACTGTACCTCTGCCGCATGAGCAAGCTTGATACTGCCATGGATCACATCACCGACAGCCCATATCCCTTCTGCAGTCGTTCTGAATGAATCATCGACAATGATGCCGCGGTCAGATTCCACCAGATGCGGATCTTCAAACAGGTCAGTAAGATCCGTCTTTCTGCCGGTACATACCAGGATCAGGTCAGCCTGTACGGACTGTTCTTTTCCTTTTACCCGGTAGTGACAGTTCAGGGCTTCACCATCCTGTACGATCTCATATACTTCTGCACCGCACTGCACATTGATATTCCGCTTTTTCAGGATAGGCTGCAGGCTTCGTCCGATCTCACGATCCATCAAGGGAAGCAGGTACGGCTGGTATTCCAGGACCGTTACTTCACTGCCCAGTTCCGCGAAGACCGAAGCCATTTCACAGCCGATCACACCGCCGCCGACGATCGTCAGCTTTCCGATGTGTTCAGGCAGGTCCGCAAAGAGCCTGTCGCTGTCGATCACACCCGGAAGTGTGATCCCGCTGATCCTCAGTGCCGCAGGTACGGAACCGGAAGCGATCAGGATATTCTCCGTGCTGTATTCTGTCCCTTCACAGACGACAGTATGACCGTCCCTGATCACCGCATGACCATTGATCACTTCCACGCCTGCCGCAGCAAGCTGTTTTCCGATCCCCTCACGCAGTCCGGACACGATACTGTCCTTTTTCTCATACAGTCCGCTGACATTCAGCTGAGGCATTCCTTCAAAAACAGGTGAAGTACGCATCTCACGCAGCTGTTCCGTACTGTGCAGCAGTGCTTTGGTCGGGATGCATCCCCTGTTCAGGCATGTCCCGCCCAGTTCTTTCTGTTCAAACAAAGCAGTTTTCAGACCATGTCCTGCCGCATACAGCGCAGCCGGGTATCCGCCCGGACCGCCGCCGATGACGATCAGATCATACTGCATCGTCTATGCCCTCCGCATACCAGCGCAGAACAGGTTTTCTCGCAGCCTGTACTTCGTCCGGTCTGCCGATCACGGTCTTTTCCGGTTTATGATGCATCGATTCCGGATCAGCGCATGCCTCTGCATAAACTTCCAGGAAGATACGCGCTGCTTCTTCAAGCGTCTGTCTGCTTTCAGTCTCAGTCGGCTCTGCCATCAGCGCTTCATGAACGATCAGAGGGAAATACATCGTCGGCGGATGGATGCCGCGGTCAAGCAGACCTTTGGCAATCTCCAGCGCGCTGAATCCCTTTTCTTTATGTTCCTCTTCAAGCGTCATGACAAATTCATGCATGCAGAAACCTGACTGCGCCATCGTATAAGTCCCGCTCAGGAGGCTCTTGAGGTAATTCGCATTCAGGACTGCTGTCTTCGCAGCTTCCGGTATGCCTTCCTTTCCGAGGGAAAGGATATATGCCAGTGCTTTGACAACGACCAGGAAGTTTCCGTGGAAGCTTCTGACCTTGCCGGCAGAGTGTTCGTTCTTTTCCGTATCATACGGCAGGTATTCCTGCAGGAACGCCTTACAGCCGACTGCGCCGGCACCGGGTCCGCCGCCCCCGTGCGGGGTGGAGAATGTCTTGTGCAGGTTCAGATGGATACAGTCAAATCCCATGTCACCGGGACGCACGATACCCATGACCGGGTTCATATTTGCGCCGTCATAGTAGCAGAGTCCGCCTGCCTCATGCACGATCCTTGTGATCTCACAGATATTCCTGTCAAACAGGCCGAGCGTGTTCGGGTTGGTAAGCATCAGTCCAGCGGTCTCATCATTTACGGCTGCTTTCAGAGCTTCCAGATCGACATATCCGTCCGGTGTTGAAGGAATGCTGATGACCTGGAAACCGTTCATCGTACCTGTCGCCGGATTGGTTCCGTGTGAGCTGTCGGGTACGATCACTTTAGTGCGCTTTGTATCGCCGCGCAGTTCATGGTATTTCTTGATCAGCATCATGCCGGTGAATTCACCGTGGGCGCCGGCTGCCGGAGCCAGCGTCATGGCATCCATGCCGGTGATCTCACACAGATACTGTGCGCACAGATCCAGGACCTTCCGGCATCCCTGCACCGTATCCAGCGGCTGCAGCGGATGAACGTCCGTAAAGCCCTCCAGTCCGGCACATACTTCGTTGATCTTCGGATTGTATTTCATCGTGCAGCTGCCAAGCGGGTAGAATCCATCATTGACACCGTATGCACGGCGTTCCAGAGCCGAATAATGACGGCTCAGGTCATTTTCACTGATCTCGGGAAGCTCTGCTTCCTTTGTACGCAGGTAAGATGAACCGAGTGTATATGCTTCTACATCACATGACGGAATATAGCATCCGCCTGTTCCGGGAACGGACTTTTCAAACAGGAGCTTCATGCCAGTTCCTCCTTCAGGATGGAGACCATCCTGTCGATTTCTTCCTTCGTATTGCATTCGGTCACGCACCACAGGATCGATCCGTCCGGCAGTTGGAGTCCGCCCAGGATATCATGCTTGTCCAGTACAGCATTGACCTGCGCAGCCGGATACGGGCTGTCCGTAACGAATTCATGGAAAAATTCGCCTTCATACTTCCGTGTGAAGCCGGCTTCTTCAAGCAGTTTCTGCAGATAATGCGCCTTGGAAACACACTGTGAAGCTGCTTCGCGCATCCCGTTTCTGCCCATGGCAGCCATATATACCGCCGCCCTCAGCGCACACAGCGCTTCATTTGAGCAGATATTGCTGGATGCCTTTTCACGGCGGATATGCTGTTCACGTGCCTGGAGGGTCAGGACATATGCCTTGTTTCCGCGGTCGTCCGTTGTTTCTCCGACGATCCTGCCGGGAAGTTTGCGCATCATTTCCTTTGTCGCAGCCATGAAGCCGAGATACGGTCCGCCGTATGACAGCGGCATGCCCAAAGGCTGTCCTTCTCCGACCGCGATATCTGCGCCGTATTCACGCGGTGTCTTCAGAATGGCTGCGGCGATCGGATCAACGCTCATGATCAGTTTTGCCTTGGCGCCGTGTGTCACTTCAGCGATCTCTTCCGCATGTTCCAGGCATCCCAGGTAATTCGGGTTCTGGATCAGTACGGCTGCTGTTTCGGCATTGATGAGATCCCTGAGCGCTTCCGTATCCGTAACGCCTGCTGAAGCAGGAACCATAACGACCTTCGTTCCGGCTGCCCAGCAGTAAGTCTTCACGACTTCAATGGTCTCCGGATTGACTGCTTCCGAGACAAGGACCGTATTCCTTCTGCGGTCCCTGCACATGGCAGCAGCTTCCGCTGCCGCTGTTGCGCCGTCATAGACCGTCGCGTTGGATACATCCATTCCGGTCAGTTCACAGATCATCGTCTGATATTCAAAGATCGACTGCAGGATGCCCTGCGAGATCTCGGGCTGATACGGCGTATATGCCGTCAGGAAAGTCTCTTTGGAAGCGACCTGGTCCACGATCGCCGGGATATAGTGACGGTATGCACCGGCACCGCGGAAGATCACCGGGTATACCTTGTTTTCCGCGGACAGCTGTCTCATGAACTTCCGGACCTGCATTTCCGCCTTTCCTTCCGGAAGGCTGAGCGGTTCCTTCAAAATCAGATCAGCCGGGACATCACTGTACAGTTCCATCAGATCCGATGTCCCGATCTTTTCAAGCATGAGCTTTCTGTCCGTATCATTTACAGACAAATAGTTTCCCATTATTTCGCTTCCTTCTCACACAGCGCAGCGTATTCCTCCGCGCTCAGCAGTCCTTCTGCTTCACCTTCAGCCTCAAAACGGCAGATCCATGCGCCGTACGGGTCTTCATTCAGCTTCTGCGGAGCATCTTCGAGTTCTCCGTTCACTTCCGTTACGGTTCCGCTCAGCGGAGCCATGATGTCAGAGACAGCCTTAACGCTTTCAACATCGCAGAATGCTTCGCCTGCTGTCATTGCATCACCTTCCATCGGAAGATTGATGTAAACAAGGCTTCCGAGCTGGTCCTGCGCATAGTCTGTGATTCCCATCAGATATGTTCCGTTGTCTTCTTTGACCCATTCATGGGTTGCTGTGTACTTCAGTTCTACAGGTGTTTTCATATGATTATTCTCCCCTTTTATAAAACGGCAGTTCCGTTACTTCACATGCGATCTCTCTGCCCCTGACCAGTACGGTAAGAGGTGTTCCTGTTTCAGCCAGTGATCTGTCGATCAGTGCCATCGCATAAGCGCCCTTCAGGTACGGAAGGAATGTTCCGGAAGTGGTATGTCCGACTTTGTTTCCGTCCTTCAGCACGTCCATATGCTCGCGCACGATCCCGCGGCCGGTCACCTTCAGACCGACTCTTGTGATCGCAGGCTCTCCTTTTTCTTCCAACGCTTTCTTTCCGATGAATTCTTCTTTATTCATTTTGACAGCAAAACCAAGTCCCGTCTCCAGCGGCGTAATGGTCTCGTCCATCTCATGTCCGTACAGCGGCATTGCGGCTTCCAGGCGGAGCGTATCTCTTGCGCCGAGTCCGCACGGCAGCAGACCGATATCTTTTCCTGCTTCCATCAGCATATTCCACAGCTGTACGCCTTTTTCAGCCGGGCAGTAGATCTCATACCCGAACTCACCGGTATAGCCGGTCTGGGAAACGAGACAGCAGATCCCGCCGACATCGATATTTTCCATGAATGAATAGTATTTCTTCGGCAGTGTTTCCAGGTCTGTCAGTTTCTCCATCACCCGGTCGGACAGCGGACCCTGCAGCGCGACCTGTGCCACTTCATCGGAAATGTCCTTCAGCGTGACATTGCCGGATACATTCTGCTTCATCCATTCATAGTCTTTGTCCTTGTTTGACGCGTTCACAACGATCAGGTATTTCGTTTCACCCATTTTGTAGACAAGCAGATCATCCACGACGCCCCCGTTTTCATAGCACATCGGGCTGTAGCGGACCTTGCCTGTCTTCATGACCGTATAGTCGTTTGTCAGAAGATGGTTCAGATTCTTGACGGCATCTTCCCCTTCCAGCATGATCTCACCCATGTGCGAAACGTCGAACAGACCGGCTTTCTCACGGACAGCCATGTGTTCCTCCAGGATATCCGTATACTGCACAGGCATCAGAAAACCTGCGAACGGAACGATCCGGGCATTCAGCGCGGTATGACAGTCATACAGAACCGTTTTCTTTTCCATAGATTACACTCCTTCGTAACAGAATAAAGCGCACAAAGAAACCTTTGCGCGCTCCGTTTCTTGACCTGAAAGATTCTCCCTGTACGGGATTGCATCGTCGGTGCTGAGTGATTCGGCTTTCCGGAGATTCGTCCGGATGCAGTCCTTTTGCCTGAAAGTTTTTATCGCAATGATCTTCTTCGGCGCCGCAGAGCGGTCTCTTCTGCATCCATCTTCCGAGATGATTTCAGTTTTCCTGTGGCTTTATTACCCTAAAGCAGTTTTATCACGAACACCGCAAAATTACAATCATCAGCGTGGAAAGCAGTGACTTCGGTTATGAACGCAGCCCGTTTATGAAACCGCTGTGTTATACTGCATTCATGATCGAAATATACGGAACTCTCGGTCCTGCCTGCGCGGACCGGATGATACTTCAGAAAATGTTTGAGCTTGGCATGACGGGAATGCGCCTCAACCTTTCCCATATGTCTCTTGTACAGGCTGACAGGATGATACGTCTCATGCGTTCTTCCGGCGGTGAACACGCAAAGCTGCTGATCGACCTGCAGGGACCTGAAGTGAGGATCGGCATCCTGCCGGAGACTGTCCTCCTGGAGGACCATGATACCGTTCTCCTGGGACAGGATATCCCTGTTTCTCCGGTCATTTTGAATGAGATCCGGGAAAACGATGAAATTCTCCTTGATGACGGGAAGATCCTTCTCAAAGCAATAGAGAAGCGGCCCCAATGTATCCTTGCGGAAGTACTGCGGGGAGGAAGGCTCTCATCCAGGAAGTCACTTGCCGTACCCGGAAAGTCATTCCATCTGCCGACTTTGACGGAAGCGGATATGGAAAACCTCTCGCACGCCCGGGAATACGGGGTATACGGAGTGATGCTGCCATTTGTCAGAGGAAAGCAGGACCTGATCGATCTTCGCCGGGCTTTGAAGGAAACAGGCAATGAGCAGATACGCATCTTTGCCAAGATCGAGAACATGGACGGTGTCAACAAGATCGATGAACTGATCCCGGAGTGTGATGAGATCGTGATCGCCAGAGGAGATCTCGGCAATGCGATGCCTTTATGGGAACTTCCCAGGGTCCAGAAATATCTCAGCAGGAAATGCCGGGAAGCAGGACGTCCGTTCATGGTCGTCACACAGATGCTGGCATCCATGGAAAACAGTCCTGTCCCTACCCGTGCAGAGGTCAGCGACATCTACAATGCTGTCCTGGACGGAGCATCCTCCGTCATGGTTACCGGTGAAACAGCATCGGGAAAATACCCTGCTGAGGTCATCCGGTATCTCGTCAATACAGTACGTTCATAAAAATCTTCACTCGTTCTGCCTCACAGGTACAAATGCAGGGAAGAACTGAGGTTTTTACGATAACAGGCCTGCGGGAAACGCAGGCAGATCAGGGATATTCATTGATTCGGATGAATACGATCCATGGAGGATTTGCGGGACATGCAGGATGAAAAATGGCGGATCACAGGGACCAGGATCAGCAGCAGATCAAGCGCTGATGTGTATTATGGAGATCAGACCGTCAGGATCCCTGGTGAAGCCATGGTCAGCTATTTCCTGGGTGATCCATATGAAATGTTCTGGCTGGAAAAGGAAGACCGCGTAATATGGCCGTGGGATCTTCCTGAAGACAAACGGAAGAACCGGCTGTCTGAAACAGAAAGAGATGCAGTCATGGAAACGGTCAATGATCACTTCCGGCACAGAAATGAACCGGTCATCTTCCTGACCAGAGAAATTGAAGAATGTTCTTTGGAACTGGCAGACAGGATCAGGGAACACCAGATATCCGGACGGAAAGCTGCTGCCCTGCTGAAGAAGGAGTTCCCGGATCTTCCGGACGTGTTCTGCAAAGCCATGATCACGGATTCCCTTGCCGGAACAAAATGGTATCAATGACCGGATACGATCGGGATCTGTGTGCTTGTCCGGGTACGCTGATCATAGAGTATCGCTGTCAGTGGAGGATACAGTATGAGGAATGGAACAGCCATGAAAATATTGATGATCACTGTGGCTGCAGTTCTGGCAGCAGCGGTGATGACGCTGCTCAGCGCAGTTCCGCCGCTTTCTTATCTTTATGATTGGGCAGAAAGCAATCATATGATGTTTGTGTGGAACGGGCTGACAGCGGGTGTTATTGCACTTTGCCTGTCATTGTATTTTTATCATCAAAAGAAACAGGTAAAGAAGCTGTGAGAGACAAATCGAAGTTTGTAAGGGTGAAGAAAATGAATTATAAAGTAATTGACAAAGAGACATATTATCGTAAAGGCGTATTTCGCCACTTTACGGAAGATTGCAAGTGCTCAACCTCGATAACGTCGAGAATAGACGTAACA
>JAILLA010000005.1 GCA_024693325.1 Solobacterium sp. | reverse complement strand
CCAAGCGCAAAACGCCTGGTAAAAAGAGTTTCGAAAAAGAAGAAAAAAACAGATAATCAAAAGGCAAAATCTTCGTATAAATACAAGAAAAGGGGCCATTAAACTTCGGCTAATTTAACCGAGGTTTTTTAACAGCCCCTTTTTCGTACGTATAATAATAAAAATCGAAAATCTATCCGACACTTCAGCGTGTCCGATTGTATTAATAGTGAAGGGAGGTCAGACAGGATGAAGGAAACTTTGCTGCGTACGGACAAAGAGATCACGGAAATCTATATGCGTCACCGGCAGACTGTTTACCGGGTCTGCTATGCGTATATGAAAAATACTGCTGACACAGAGGATGTAGTTCAGGATACATTCGTTCAGATGATCAGAAAAGCTCCGGTATTTGAAAATCAACAGCATGAGAAAGCATGGCTGATCCGGACAGCGGAAAATGTCTGCCGAAATGCTTTGCGCTATTGGTGGCGCAGACATGAGGACATTGATGATCATTATGAACTTCAGAGTCCTGACCATTCCGAAGCTGACAGTCTTATGCAGGCTGTCATGGCTCTCCCGGATAAATACAAGACAGTTGTTTATCTTTACTACTATGAAGGATACAGCAGCGCGGAGATCGCCGGAATGCTCGGCAGACCGCAGTCAACGATCAGAAACTATATGCATGAAGCACGCAGGCTTCTGAAAGAAAGGTCAGGTGAAGACTTCGATGAAGAACGATAAACTGATCCGGTCATGGAACAAGATCGGACCGGATGATTCCGCTGATGAACGCATGCTGTCCGGTATCCTGGAACAGAACCATAAATATACCCGGAAACAGGAGAACAGTTTGATGAAAAAAATATATATTCCACGTATGGCGGCAGCAGTCACAGTACTCTGCATCTGTCTTGCAGGAACAGTCATGGTTTCCGCCGGTTCGCTGAAGGGATTCTTCCGCGATGTTACAAACCGGAACGGTGCAGTTACCGGAACAGTCTATGAAAATGCAGATCAGGAAATCAATGTCAGTGTTTTTGCGGAAGAAGACGCACTGCATTTAACGCTGCAGTGCCCGGATACAGTACCGTACAGTGAGATCGAAGAGTGGACGATCACTGGATACGAAGTCCTTGATCCTGCAGGAAATACCGTTATGGAAAACGAACCTGCGGAATGGTCTGAAGCATCTGAGGGCACAGTTGAGATCATCATACCTCTGACTTTGCAGGAACATGGCACTTGCCGTCTTGTGATCACGGAATTCAAAGGATCCAAAAAAGCCGATCAGGACCTCCCGGTCAGAGGACATTGGGAATGCACATTTGAATACTGAAACATGAAAAAAGAGCAGTTCATCAAGAGCTGCTCAATTTTGTTAATAGACCATTGCTTCCCAGACATTTCCGGAATGACCGATCGATATGATCGTTCCGAACGTACCGAGTACGCAGGCTGCGTGTCCGGGTTCGTTCAGCCACCAGTTCAGGTTGGATTCTACGGAATTGCCGTAGGCGACCAGGATCTCCCAGACCATGGAACCGTGAGGTTCACCGACCTGTGCCATGACCGTATGATACGGTGTTCCGTCAGGTCTTGTATGGCTGAGGAAATATGTGCATTCCTGTGCACGGATCGCGGAAGCAGTCATGCCTGCATCGCTCGCCAGCACATACGGGTACAGGCCATAGGCTGCACGCACCGCATTGATGGCTTCAAACATTGCATACACGGATCCGTCATCGTTGATCATCAGTGTGGAAAGATCCACATTTTCACCCGGCGCAAGGACCGGTGTATATACTTCTACCTCCAGTGCAGCTGAGGCGGAATGACCGTGCATGTTTGTGACTGTATAGTTTACAGTGTAAGTTCCGTTCGTTTTCGTATCGACATTGCTGTCAACGCTGAGTGCCGGCAGGATACCGGAACCGGAACCGTCTGTGATCTCCGCAATATATTCAAGCGGATCAAATTCGGAATTCTTTTTGACTGACACTGTTTCCGATGTCAGCAGGATCGAAGGATCGTCCGACAGGATGTTCCTGATCAGGACGGGCACGGACAGTGCTGTACCGACGCCTTCATCATCGTTTACGAAGTCGATATTGACGACAACGGAATTCAGACCGGCAGATACCTGTGAGAACGGGCTGACACTGATGACTGCGTTTTCTGTATCGTATTCATCGTAATACTGAGACAGAACTGCATGCTTGATCGTTTCAAGCGGCTGTATATCAGAGGATTCCAGTTCGATGACCTGGAGCTCTGTATTGCTGTCGCTGAGCTCTTCAGCACTGATCACGGGTGTGCCCGCAAGCACATATGACAGTACCGGAATAAGCGACAGTACTCTTTTTTTCGTACTTTTGTAAGTCATAATCGGGATTTTAGTGTTCCCGGAAAGAAAAAGCAAGCAAAATAATAATTTCATACAAAATTCCCATAATCATACCGCTTACATGCATTTTTCGGTATACTTGTGGGTATGAAAACAGTCATACAAAGAGTAAGCGAAGCATCTGTTACGATCGATGGAAACGTACATGGTGCGATCGGAACCGGATTCATGATCCTTGTGGGCATCAGGGACGAAGACACTGAAGCGGATGTCAGAAAGATGGCAGACAAGATCATGAAGCTGAGAATATTTGAAGATGCGGCAGGCAAGATGAATCTGTCGCTTGCACAGGCAGACGGTGCGATATTATCCATCTCGCAGTTCACACTGTATGCTGACTGCAAAAAGGGAAACAGGCCGAGCTTTGATAAGGCAGGCAAACCGGAACACGCAAAAAAGATGTATCTGTATTTCAATGAATACATCAGATCTCAGGGCTTCCGGGTAGAAGAAGGGATCTTCGGCGCAGAAATGAAAGTCCGTCTGCTGAATGACGGACCTGTAACGATCATGCTGGACAGCGATACATTATAGGAGGACGGAATGGCAGTTGTTATTTACGGGAGTGAGTTATCCCGCAGACTGAAAGAAGAAATGAAGGAGGAGATCGCCGGTTATCTTTCAAAGGGCATGCGCGCGCCGCGGCTTGGTGTTATACTTGTCGGCGACAATCCTGCGTCAGTTTCCTATGTCAGAGGAAAGAAAAAAGCTGCCGAAGCAGTCGGGATCAGCTTGAAGCTGAACCACATGCCTGAGGAGACTTCGCAGGATGAGCTCGAACAGGCAATCACCGAACTGAACGAAGATCCTGAGATCGACGGAATCCTGATTCAGCTGCCGCTGCCCAAAGGACACGGCCTGAATGAGACACGCGCAATACAGCTTGTTGATCCCAACAAGGATGTGGACGGTCTGCACCCTGTCAATGTCGGTCTGCTCCATTCCGGACTGGACGGATTTGTGCCGTGCACACCGATCGGCATCATGCAGATCCTGCAGGAAATGGGCTGCGACCCGGACGGAAAGACAGCAGTCGTTGTCGGACGTTCAAAGCTTGTCGGAGCACCTGTCGCAAGGCTTCTGATGAACGCCAACGCAACGGTGACCGTATGTCATTCACATACAAAGGATCTGAAAGAGATCTGCCGGAATGCCGATATTCTTGTTGCGGCGATCGGCAGGCCGAAGTATTTTACAGCTGAGTATATCAAAGAAGGTGCGTATGTCGTAGATGTCGGCGTCAACAGACTGGAAGACGGGCATCTCTGCGGTGATGTGGATTTTGAGGCAGCTCAGAACATTGCCGGAGCGATCACGCCTGTCCCGAAAGGTGTCGGTCCGATGACGATCTGTTCGCTGCTGTCAAACACACTGAAGGCATACAGGAGGAAACTATGATCGTACCTGAATATGGATTAGGTGATGTAGTTGAAATGAAAAAGGAACATCCTTGCCATAAATCCAAATACTGGAATGTGATCAGGATGGGCGCTGATATAAAGATCAAATGTCAGGGATGCGGAGCAGTGATCATGTTCGAGCGTCATGAATTTGAGCGCAAACTGAAGCGTGTGATCGAACACGTCAGTGAAGATTGAAAGGAAGGTCTTTTATGGCTTTAACAGCAGGAATCGTAGGTCTGCCGAATGTCGGCAAATCCACATTGTTCAATGCGATCACGAACAGCCAGGTTCTGGCAGAGAACTATCCGTTCGCAACGATCGCGCCGAACGTTGGCGTTGTCGAAGTGCCGGATGATCGCATGGACAATATCGTGGAACTGTTCCATCCGAAGCGTACGATCTACACAACATTTGAATTTACGGATATTGCGGGACTGGTAAAGGGTGCTTCCCGCGGTGAAGGTCTGGGAAACCAGTTCCTGTCTCACATCAGGCAGACTGATGCGATCTGCCATGTCGTCAGGTGCTTTGAGGACGATGATATCATGCACGTGGAAGGATCCGTTGATCCGATCCGCGATATTGACGAGATCAACCTGGAGCTTTGCATTGCGGACCTGGATACTGTGGAAAACAGGATCTCAAAGGTACAGAGAAAAGCACAGACCAAGGAAAAGGATGCCGTACAGGAGTATGCAACGCTTGTGAAGCTGAAGGATGCCCTGGTCGCAGGAACACCGGTACGTCTGCTTGAACTGAATGATACTGACCGCGAATATCTGAAAAACTACGGACTGCTGACAGGCAAACCGGTCATTTATGTGGCAAACATGAGTGATGTAGAGATCAATGAACCGGAGGCCAATGAGTATTACGCAGCTGTGAAAAAGTTTGCGGATTCCGAAGGAAGCGAATGCATCGCGATCTGCGCGAAGATGGAAGAAGAGCTGGCAGGCCTTTCCAAAGAGGAAAAACGTGAGTTCCTCGATGAACTCGGGATCGAACGTTCCGGTCTGGACCAGATCATCCGTGCAGCGTATCATCTGCTTGGTCTGCGTACATTCTTTACGGTCGGTGAACCGGAATGCCGTGCCTGGACATTCCGTGAAGGAATGCTGGCACCGCAGTGCGCAGGCATCATCCATACTGACTTTGAAAAGGGCTTTATCCGTGCCGAGATCTACAGCTACGACGATCTGATGGAATACAAAACGGAAGCGTCCTTAAAGGAACACGGAAAGATCCGTCTGGAAGGAAAAGAATATCCGATGAAAGACGGGGATGTCGTATTCTTCCGCTTTAATGTATAAAGATGTGATGCAGGTGTATTTCAACAACCCTGCAGATATACATGCTAGAATATAAAAAAGCAACTGAGAGGTAAGAGTAATATGAAATTGATACTGGCGATCGTGTCGAATGACGATGCATCAAACGTCTCCTCCGCTTTGACAAAGAACGGCTATTCCGTAACACGTCTGGCCACAACAGGCGGTTTTCTCAGAGCAGGCAACACAACGATCATTGCAGGTACAGAAGACGAGAAGGTCGATTACTGCATTGAACTGATCGGCAAGGAATCCAAACGCCGCACAGAGATCGTTCCGTCTTCCGCAAGCTATGACATCGGCAGATACGCGTCATTCCCTGTCGAAGTACAGGTCGGCGGTGCAACGGTATTTGTTCTGGACGTTGAACAGTTCATCAAGCTTTAAGACGCATGATCAGAAGAACAGAAGAAAAGGATATTCCGGCTGTCATGGAAGTGATCGAGAATGCCAGGGCTGACCTGAAAGCCAGGGGCATTCCGCAGTGGCAGAACGGTTATCCCAACGCGGACTCCATCCGTCAGGATATCAAAGACGACGCATCATGGGTGATGGAAGAAAACGGACAGATCGTCGGTACCTGCTGTATCAGGCTGGAGCGTGATCCGAACTATACATATATTGAAAACGGGGCATGGCTGAACGATGAGGACTATGCAGTCATTCACAGGATCGCTGTGCTTGTTTCTACACGCGGACACGGTTATGCCGGTATGTTTTTCCGGCATGCCGGAAAACTTGCCCTGGAGGGCGGTTACCGCAATCTGCGTGCCGATACCCACGACCTGAATTTATCCATGCAGAAAGCACTGCAGAAGGAAGGATTTGTTCCGTGCGGCAGGGTATACATGCAGGACGGGGCTCCCCGCATCGGTTTTCAGAAATTGTTACAGGAATCTGATTGAAACATATCAGATTCTTTTTATCAGGTTAACAACTGTATACCGTTGGTCTAGTATACTTTGCATTGAGGAAAACACATGAACAAAGGATTAATGACGAGCGGCAATATTTACAAGCGGATCCTGATATTCGCCATACCGCTCCTGCTGGGTAATTTCTTCCAGCTGATGTACAACACAATCGACTCCATTATCGTCGGCAATTATGTCGGAAAAGAAGCACTGGCTGCAGTCGGCGCCAGTTCTCCGGTCATCAATCTGCTGATCGCGTTCTTCCAGGGACTGGCAACCGGTGCAGGTGTTGTCGTATCCAGATATTACGGCGCAGGTCATCACAGGAAAATGAGTGAAGCGATCCATTCCTTTATCCTGTTTGCCATGATATTCGGACTCTTTCTCAGTGTGCTGGGCGTGACGATGACGCCGGTATTCCTGAATATGATCGGTACACCGGCAGATGTATTTGCACAGGCAGCGGCCTATCTGAGGGTATATTTCCTGGGCAATATTTTCGTTACGGTATACAACAGCTCAACGGGTATCCTGCAGGCTGTCGGTGATTCCCGGCATCCGCTCTATTTCCTGATCGCGTCATCCATACTGAATGTCCTGCTGGATATTCTGTTCGTCAGGGTGATCGGGATCGGTGTTGTCGGGGCTGCGCTGGCTACGATCATATGCCAGGGTGTTTCGATGGTACTTGTCATTACCGTCCTGATGCGGACAGAAGCCGAGTACAAACTGAGACTCAGCCAGCTGAGACTGAACTTTGCGATCCTGAAGGAGATCGTCAGGATCGGTGTTCCGGCAGGCGTACAGGGTGTCGTCGTGTCTGTTTCAAATGTCATCGTCATGGGCTATATCAATTCCTTCGGTTCCGCATCCATAGCAGGATTCTCAAGTGCCAACAAATTCGATAACTTCATCGGTCTGCCGGTCAACAGCTTCGCGCTGGCAGCTACGACATTCTGCGGACAGAATCTCGGTGCCGGTGAATTTGAACGTGTCAGAAAGGGCGTGCGGGCTGCTTTGGCAATGTCGATCACCGCAGTCGCGGTCATGGGCGTGATCATATACACCAATGCGCCTGTATGTATCCGCATGTTCTCATCCGATCCCGAAGTGATCGAAGCCGGCGCAGGACTGATCCGGATCATGTGTCCGTTCTATGTCTTCCTTTGTTTCCACCAGATCTTCTCTTCCGCCCTGCGTGCGAGCGGGCACAGCAGCGTGCCGATGATGACATCGATCATTTCATTTGTTGTCCTGAGACAGATCTTCCTGGCATTCACGATGCCCAAATGGCATGAGATCAGTCTGGTCGGATACTGCTACAGTTTTACCTGGGTCCTGGCTGCGCTGTTTACCGGATTTTACTATTTCCACAGCAGATGGCTCCAGAAAGAGCAGGCACATTATAAGCCCCGTACTGTATAATTCTGATATAGGCAGGTGACTGATATGAGAATCGGACAATCAACTGATATTCATCGTCTTGCGGAAGGACGAAAACTGATACTCGGCGGGGTCGAGATCCCGTTTGAAAAAGGTCTGCTGGGACACAGTGACGCCGATGCGCTGACACATGCTGTGGCAGAGGCGATCCTCGGTGCTCTTGCTTTGGGCGATCTGGGACACTGGTTCCCCGATACAGACCCCAAATGGAAGGGTGTGAATTCCCAGATCATCCTGAAAGCAGTTGCGGATATGATGAGGGAAAGAGGCTATCATATCGGCAATGTTGACAGTCTGGTACTGATCGAGAAACCGAAGATGGCTCCGCATATCCAGGCAATGCGCCAAAACTTCGCGGATGCCCTCGGGTGTGATATTTCCCGTATTTCCGTAAAAGCAACAAGAGGAGAAGGCATGGGCTTTGTCGGACGGATGGAAGGCGTCATGGCACAGGCTGTCGTGCTTCTGGAAGAGGACTGAGCGATGTTCCGGAAAACCGATGAAGTCAAGGTGCTCCGTGACCCTGTGCATGGATATATCCATGTAGATTATGAGGCAGTATGGCAGTGCATCAACTCTGCCTGGTTTCAGAGACTCCGCAGGATCAGGCAGCTTGGCGGCGCATACATGGTCTACCATACCGCAGACCACACCAGATTCGGCCATTCCCTGGGCGTCTATGAGATCGTCAGGAGAATGGTAACTGAGGTGCCGGACATTTCGAATGCCCTGACAGAACGGGAGAAGCTCACGGCAATGCTGGCAGGACTGATGCATGATATCGGTCACGGCCCGTATTCACATGCATTTGAGAAGGTCTCGGGCACATCCCATGAAGAATATACATGCCGCATCATAGAGGAAGACCCCGAGATCCGGGGGATCCTGGAAAACACCGCGGAAGGCCTGGCAAAAGAAGTGGCTGACGTGATCCGCCACAAGTCGAAAAACCCGATCCTGCCGCAGCTCGTATCATCTCAGCTTGACGCGGACCGCATGGATTATCTGCTGAGAGACGCCTACTTTACAGGCACGACATACGGCGCGTTTGATATTGAGCGTATCCTCAGGATCCTGAGGGTCAGCGACGGGCGGATCGTGGTCAAGGAAAGCGGCACCTATGCCGTGGAAAACTACATCATGTCCAGATACCACATGTACTGGCAGGTGTACTATCATCCGACAGCACGGTGCTATGAACTGATGCTGTGGGAGCTGTTCATCAGGCTGAGGGATCTGGATAAAATGGGACAGTGGCCGGAAACGCTTCCCGAATTCAGGCCTCTGGTACAGAAAAAGAAGCTCACTCTGGAGCAGTATTTTGCACTGGATGAATATGCCTGCGGCTATGGATTCGCGATGCTGACAAAAGCGGACGATCCTGTCGTCAGGGATCTGGCGCTCCGCCTGACGAACCGGCGTCTCTTCCAGTATTGTGAAAATACGCCGAAGGGCAACAAGGTGATCCGGGCAAAGCTGAAGGCTGCAGGATATGACCTGAAATACTATTTCCTGAAGGATGAAGTGGACCAGCGTCCCTATATCCCGTACAGCGGAAAAAGATCGGGCGGGATCTGGGTGCGGATGCACACCGGAGAGATCCTGGAACTGTCTTCTGCCAGCAACATCGTCAACTCCCTTGTGAACGGTCCGGCAGGCAGTGACAACCGCGTATACTTTCCCGAAATCGATTGATATTCTGCAATAAGGCAGACTGACTGTAAATTGAAAGAGATGGACTAAACAGCATGTGTTATGATATGTACCCCCAAAGCTGGACAAACCAGTAAGGGGGTATTTTTGTATGAAATATGACTGGAAATTCAAACTGAAATGTGTGGAAGATTACAAACAAGGAAAGTGGACAAAGAAGCCAGAATGGTCTGGAGCCAGTGAGAAAGTATTCCACAATAGAATTTTATTATGGTCCAGAATCTATGATCTGCACGGACTTGATGGACTCAAACACAAACTAACAAATAAGGACTGGTCTGTTGAAGAACGATTTGAACTGGTCTCTAAAGTGTTGGCAGGAAATTCAATCTTTTCAGTTGCCATAGAAGCAGGGATTAGTGACGGGCAATTATCACAATGGGTCAGAAAATATAAATTATATGGCTATGACGGATTACAATTGAGAAAAGGCAGAAAGCCGAAGGATCCGATCATGAGTAAAGAGAAGAAACCAAAAGAACTGACCGCAAGCGAAAGAGAAGAACTGATACTGCTTCGAAGACAGAATGAGTATCTGCGAGCAGAAAATGAATATTTAAAAAAATTGAGAGCCTTGATTGTACAGAAACAGGCGGAGTCATCAGTCAAGGCGAAAAAGCAGGAATCGTCAGAGGACTCCGGAAAGAAGGATACCGATTAACTGATCTGCTTAAAATATCAGGGTTGCCAAAATCCACTTACTACTATGAGCAGAGTAAGCCGGACATAGATGCGATCAAGAATCAGGAGATCATTGACGAGATCCGGAATATCTTCGAAGAGCACAAAGGCCGATACGGTGTCAGAAGAGTCTGTCATGAATTAGTCAACCGCGGCTTTAACGTCAATCACAAGAAAGTGCAGCGATTGATGAGGAAGTACGATCTTAAGGGGAAAAGGCCAAAGCAGAAATATCATTCCTATAAAGGAGAGGTCGGAAAGATTGCGGATAACGTAATCAACCGGGATTTTACGGCATCAGCACCAAACGAGAAATGGACGACCGATGTCACGCAGTTCAATCTTCCGTTTGGCAAGTGTTATCTGTCGCCGATCCTCGATATGTATACCAACGAGATCATCTCTTATGATCTCTCCCTTCATCCGAACTATGAACAGATCACCAATATGCTGGATAAAGCCTTCAAGACTCATCCGAACGTGAAAGGCCTGATCTTCCATTCCGATCAGGGGTGGCAGTATCAGATGATGCATTATCATCAGGTGCTGCAGGATAAGGGCATCATCCAGTCCATGTCCAGAAAAGGCAATTGCATCGACAACTGTATCATGGAAACATTTTTCGGGAGAATGAAGAACGAGATGTTTTATGGATATGAATCGCAATACCAAACATTCGAACAGTTCGGCCAGGCAGTAGATGAGTATATTGCCTATTACAACAATGATCGGATACAGGCAAAAACAAAATGGATGTCCCCTGTTAAATACAGGGAAACATCCATCTCAAATTCTGTTATTGTCTAGTTATTCAATATGTCCAGAATTCTGGGTACATATCATTATTCCATCTCTTTTTTCTTGAACAAGTGTGATATGAGACTTTTCACTGAAAACAGAATACTGTTCTGATCATTCGGGGTCTGTTATGAAATCCGCGCATCCTGCGTGATACACCCGGATGGGCGTGCCGAACCTGCTGCTGTCCTCGGTGAACGGCAGTGAACGTTCCAGGACTTTTCCGGAAGCTTCGTACAGTTCATCGATGAGAGCCGGATATACAGGCACGGAACCATGGCACGGATAGATCTCATCGAAATCATTCCGGTAAGCATCAAGCCGTTTCAGGCTGAGCCGGTAGGCATGCATTTCCCGCTGCACGCCGAACATGAAGATACGTCCGTCCTGGATCGGGTCACCGCTGAAAAGCGCACGGTATTTTCTGTCCAGGACCGCAATACTGCCGGGCGTATGTCCGGGAAGGGCGATCACCTCCAGATCCCGGTTTCCGAGACTGATGATATCCCCGTGCCAGACCGGCCGTATCAGCCCGGTTCCCTTCTGCGTGTTATAGAAGTTTGAAGCTTCTGCAGGATCCATATAGAACCATTCGAATTCATGATTTCCGCCGATATGGTCCCGGTCCGCATGTGTGTTCATCAGCACCAGGGGAAGGTCAGTCAGTGTTCCGGCAAGTTCCCTGATATTTTCCGTGTGCATCCCGCTGTCCAGAAGCAGAGCGGTCTCATCTCCGCAGAGCAGGTAAAAATAAACGCCGCCTTCATCAAATATCCAGGTCTGTTCATTGATCTTTCTGATCTCGGTCATATTGTCTCCTTAACATTAGAATTCCATAAACCAAATATAATAATGGAGCATAAAGCAGTCAATTCATCTGCATGATCCGGGACAGCATCCCTCAGGGAGCACGAAAGTTTTTGTCACTCTTTGATATGTTTCTGCCGGCCTTCAAAGAGCTGCGGACTAAAAAAAGTAAAAGTAAAAATATGCAGGCATGTTAGTTATTGACAAGACGACACCCTTTTGTATAATTTAGCAGGTAACTATGCTGATCCACATTTCGCTGACACAATTAGATATGCTCGAAGGCAGTGAAACACTTCTGGCAGACGGAACGGGAGATCTGAAAGGCGACAGACTTGTCTATCGTGAACTGCAGGCTCCCGGATATCTTCATGAAGTAACATTCACTGACCGTGAGATCATATTGAAGCGGAAAGCTGAGATCACCAGCATTACAAAACTGACACCGATGCGTCCGTCAGAGAGTATAGTTGAGAGTCCTTTCGGGGTAATGAAACTTGAAACGAGACTGAACAGCTGGCTCAAAAACGATGATTGCTGGAGTGTTGAATATCAGGTGCTGAGCGGCGGTGATATCGTACTGCATCAGCGTCTGACCTGGAACATCAAAGGAGCTGCAGAATGAGTGAGTTGGAAGAAAAACTGAAGAAGGAATTTGCAGGTGCTGCTTCAAAAGCTTTAGGTATGGAAATCAGACCGGAGGAAGTGGAACTGAATCTTTCAAGAGATAAGGCGCACGGAGACTATGCGGCAAATACGGCAATGAAGTTTGCAAAGCGCGCAGGCATGAAGCCCAGAGACGCTGCCGCAAAGATCGTGGAATGCTTTGACTGCGATGCCGTAGGCGCTGAACGTATCGAGATCGCCGGACCCGGCTTCATGAATGTATTCATGAAAGAGGACTCGCTGACAGCTATCATTACAAAAGTGCTGAAGGAGGGCGAACGTTTCGGCTGTTCTGATGCCGGCAAAGGAAAGAAGATCAACGTTGAATATGTATCCGCGAACCCGACCGGGGATCTCCATCCCGGACATGCACGCGGCGCGGCAATGGGCGATTCCATTACCCGTCTGCTGAAGATGGCAGGATACGATGTGACACGTGAGTATTATGTCAATGATGCCGGAAACCAGATCAACAATATGGCACGTTCACTGCAGGCAAGATATCTGCAGGAATGCGGCAAAGACGCGCAGGTACCTGAGGATGGATATCATGGATCCGACCTGATCAACATTGCAAAGCGCATCAGGGCAGAGATCGGTGACAAGTATCAGGATACGGATCCTGAAGAAAGCTACCCGTTCTTCCGCGCATACGGTCTGAAAGCAGAGCTCGAAAAGCTTCAGGCTGACCTGAAGGAATTCCGTGTTGAGTTCGATGTCTGGACCAGCGAACAGGATATCAGAAACAGAGGCCTCGTACAGAAGGCTCTGGATACCCTGGCAGCAGAAGGCCATACATATACCCAGGACGGCGCTCTGTGGCTGCGTACAACGGACTTCGGCGATGATAAGGACAGAGTCCTTGTCAAGAGCGACGGAAGCTATACATATTTCACACCTGACATCGCTTATCATCTGGATAAGCTGGACAGAGGATACGACCAGCTGGTCGACCTGTTCGGTGCAGATCACCATGGCTATATTGCACGTCTTAAGGCGGCGATACAGGCACTCGGACATGAACCTGATAAACTGAATGTTGACATCATTCAGATGGCCAGGATGATCAAGGACGGTGAGGAATTCAAACTGTCCAAACGTTCCGGAAAAGCTGTCGCTCTGCGTGACCTGCTGGATGAAGCAGGCGTAGATGCGGTCAGATACTACTTCGCTTCAAGAGCCGGAGATACACAGATGGATTTCGACCTGGATATGGCAGTCAAGCAGTCCAACGACAATCCTGTATACTACGCACAGTACGCGCATGCCAGAATGTGCTCGGTCATGGAAAAGGCCGGAGACATCAGACCGGCGGAAACATTCGATCTGCTTACAACGGAAAAAGAAAAGACCCTGATGAAGCAGATGGGAGAATTTGAAAAAACCGTGGCAGATGCTGCAGCTGCCAGGACACCGCATAAGATGGTCAACTACATTGCCCGCTTTGCGCAGGCATTCCACAGTTTCTACAACGACAGTAAAGTCATTGATCCGCAGAACCCTGAACTTTCAGCTCAGCGCCTTGCATTGGTCAATGCGTGTGAGATCACATTAAAAAATGCACTCGACAGTATCGGTGTCAGTGCGCCAGTGCATATGTAAGGAGAAACATTATCTACTATGGCAAAAGCAACAAAGACAGATGTAGCCTACAGCATCCTTTCCGAGGCGGGAAGTGAACTGCCTTTTTCCGAGATCTGGAAGAAAGTCGCTGAAATACTTGAGATCCCCGAGGAAAAGCGCAGCCGCAAAAAGGCAAGTTTCTATTCCGAGATGATGCTCGATTCAAGGTTCGCGTCTCTGAAAGGAAATGTTTGGGATCTGAGATCACGCAGAAAATTTGAAGAAGTACATGCAGTCACGGATGTCGACGACGAAGATGAAGAAGAAGTCGAGGAAACAAGTGACGAGGATGAACTCGATCTGTCTCGCGGAGAGGATCAGTACTTATAATGACAGCCCGGATATAAGGTCCGGGTTTCATTTTTTATGAAGGCAATTATTACGTGAATGTGTTATTACATGAAAACCGTATTAGTAGTATTTTTAAATTAACGGAGATAAATGCTATGAGTTACGAATATACTGAGCTGATCATTGAAACGATGCGGAAAGCAGAAGAGAAAAATCACGACGCGCTGGAAATACTGATCCGTGAAATGATACGGACAGTTGAAGAGGATAAACTGATCCATACATTCGGCACAGGACACGGTCATATGATCGGTATGGAACTGTTTGACAGAGCCGGAGGACTGGCCAATGTTGACGCGATCCTGGATAATGCGGTTCTGCTGTCGCAGGGCGCAAGACGCTCAAGTGAGATCGAACGGGTGAGCGGCGTCAGTGATATTATCTTTGATATCTATGATATCGAACCGGGCGATATTATGATCATCTGTTCCAACTCCGGCCGGAATGCCATGCCGATCGAAATGGCAATGAGATGCCGGAAGGAAGGGATCTTCACAGCTGCGATCACCAATGTTGAACAGTCAGAAAAGACTGTCAGCAGGCACTCCAGCGGCAGGAAGCTGCTTGAATGCGTTGATCTTGTGATCGACAACTGCTGTCCCGGCGGGGATGGCCTGATGGAATTTGACGGAATCCGGACCGGACCGGCGTCAAGTATCGTTGGAATGAACCTGGTCAATATCGCCGCAACGGAAACGATCAGGAGATGCCTTGAAAAAGGCATCCGTCCGTATGTGTTCCAATCACAGAATATTGACGGCTATAACAACGAAGATATCATCAGAAAATACAGGCACAGGATCCGTCATATCTGAAATTTCACGAATGATACCACAATCCGTGAAATAGAGCGTGCAGACAGACGACTATAATAAGAATGTAACTGGAGGGTAAACACCATGAGAAAGATTTTGCTGATCAGTCATTTCGGACTTGCCGGCGGTATGCTGAGTACTATGTCTTATTTCGGGATCGGCGGTGATAACTGCACTGCGATCAATGCGTATGAAAATGATCTAGACCCGAAAACAGAGCTTGAAAAGTTCTGGGCAGGCGTCAGTGATGAAGACCAGGTACTGATCTTTACGGATATCATGGGCGGCAGCGTCAACCAGCTTGTCACTCCGTGTATTTCCAGACCGAACACCTATGTATTTGCCGGTATGAATTTTCCGATGCTGATTACGGCAGCTACGCTTCCTGAGGACGCAACAGAAGAAGAACTCCGTCATGTGGCAGCAGAAGCCAAAAACGGTGTAGTTCTGATGAACGACTTTGCGTTCAGTGCAGGCGGTGACGAGGACGAATAATTGAAAAAAACTGTCGGTTTTTCATAGCCGGCAGTTATTTTGTGAAATCTGAAAGAATCACTGACAAGAATATATTTCAAGCATTGTATTATCAAAAAAATTTTTTTATGATTTTAGTTGTGTGGAGGAAGAGATAATGGAAAACAAGGTCGAAGAAGAAAGAAAAGAAGACGAAAAGAAGTCGGAAGCTCATTCAAAATCTCTCTCACTCGAAGAAATCGAAGAAGTCATGCGGGAAATCCGCTTCAGATAATCAGCATATCCGGTATTTACTGCCGGATTTTTTTATCGGAAGATTATGATAATGGATCGGAGGTCTGTTTATGTGGGTGATCACGGCGACATGGTGCATGGCACTGGACGGAGTCAGGAAAGCGGCAGAAATGCTGAAAGGCGGTGCCGACGGTGCGGATGCGCTGGAAACACTGATCACGGATGTGGAAAGCAATCCGGGATTTACATCGGTAGGATACGGCGGGCTGCCTGACCGTGACGGGAATGTCAGGCTGGATGCCGGATTTATGGATGGCACAACACTGAATACCGGAGCTGTTATGAGCATATCCGGCTTTGCGTCACCGTTCCGCATTGCAAGAAGCCTGAGCAGCAGCGAATTGAATAATGTGCTGGCAGGCGGCGGCGCGGAAGCTTATGCGGCAGAACATGGCTTTGAACAGAAAGATATGCGCACGGAACTTTCCATCAGCCGGTGGAAACAGGCAGTTCAGCAGACGCACCTGGCATACCGGGGACATGATACCGTTGGCGCTCTTGTGCTGGATGAGGCAGGTAACATTTATGCCGGAACATCCACATCCGGGCTGTTCATGAAGCTGCCCGGCAGGGTGGGAGATTCTCCGCTGGCAGGAAGCGGGTTTTACGCTGATTCCCTGGTTGGAGCCGCTGCAGCAACAGGACTTGGGGAAGATCTGATGAAGGGCTGTATCTCATATGAAACTGTCCGTTTGATGAAAGAAGATCATACCGCACAGGAAGCCTGTGAACTGGCAGTGAAAAGCCTCGACAGCAGGCTGAAAAAAGCCAGGGGAAGTGCCGGGGATCTGAGCGTGATTGCAGTATCAAAGAACGGTGACTGCGGAGCTTTCAGCAACATCAGTGAATTTTCCTTTGTAACAGCATCCGATACAAAGGATCCCTGCGTATATCTTGTAAAGGAAAACGGAAACATACCGGCAGACACAGAATGGATCAGGGCTTACATGGAACGTCATCATCAGTTCTGACCGCAATTCATAATGTGCTTGAAATGGGAACGGAAATCATGTAAATTCACATTGTAGAACCATGGTCTGACCGTGTGTTCTGCTCAAATAAACTGAAATATCAAAGGTAAAACGGACGTTGAGTGTAAGGAAGGAAAAATGTTACCGGGATATGCTCAAAGCCCGTTTTCTTTTACAAAGGGGGTGTCGGAATTAAAAAAACAAAAATGCACATTGCACCGGCAGGATGCGATCGTATGTTAATTTTTCTTTATCAAAGTGTGTAATGGAGGTTTACACCGTAATGGAAATCTATGGTTACGTTCGTGTCAGTTCAAAAGATCAAAATGAAGACAGACAGCTGATTGCAATACGGGAACTGAGTGTTGAACAGGATCACGTATTTATTGACAAACAATCAGGCAAAGATTTCTGCAGACCGGAATACCTCAAACTGATGAAGATCATCAGACCGGGAGACCTTATCTATGTAAAATCGATCGATCGGCTCGGAAGAAATTACGAGGAGATCCAGAACCAGTGGCGGATCATTACGAAAGAGAAAAAAGCAGATATTGCAGTGATCGATATGCCGCTTCTGGACACACGCCAGGGAAAAGATCTGCTTGGCACATTCCTGAGCGACATTGTGCTGCAGCTGTTGTCCTTTGTGGCGGAAAACGAACGCCACAATATCAAACAGAGACAGGCAGAAGGAATCGCCGCAGCGAAGGCCAAAGGAGTTACATTCGGAAGACCGCGCATCAAAGAGCCTGAAGACTTTGAGGAGATCTACATGGAATGGAAACAAAAAAAGATATCTCCGCGGGATGCGGCTTATCTTTCCGGAATGTCGTTATCAGCGTTTTACGCAAGGGTGCGGCAGAGGGAATGAGAGTTATATATTGTCCGGAATTTTTGAAATGTCTACCTAAAAATATTGGTCATCAGCCAAATGAATGTTCGTTAAAAAAACCATTATAAAAAACATTTTTTTACACAACGGTATCATTTGACCGAAAATTATGTTACTATTCGCATGTGTTATGTCAGTTTAATCATCGTTGAATTGTAGACATTGATACACTAAAAAACACAGTAAATACAAAATAAAAATGACGAATAGTACAGTTTTGTGAGCTATATTCGCTGCTTTCCGTTATTTTTTAGAAATGAGAGGGACAGTATGAGCAGCCGGTTCGAACAAAAAACACATGAAACATTAGTGAAACTGCTGAAAATCAAAGATCTGGACAGTATCTCTGCGACAGATATTACCAATGAACTTGGTTTGACGAAGCAGGCTTTCTATTACCATGCAAAAAACGTACCTGATTATATCTGCGGGCAGATTCGGAAACATGTAAAGGAAATGACTGATGACTGCGGAAACAACATCAATAAACTCCTGCCTGCAGCGGAGCAGGGCATGCTTTATTTCCGGGAGAACCGGATCATTATGGATGCCATTATGAAATCCGAGAAACGGGGAATGTATCTTGACTGTCTGTATGACAGCATCACAGACGAAACAGAAAAAGTGCTGGCAAGACATTTGAAGAAGCTTCCTGTGGATCCCGATGAGGATGATAAAGCGGCCCTTATTGATTTTATTTCAGGGACGATCTTTGGATTGCTCAGAAATGATCTGGAATCATCCATGTCAAAAGAACCTGATAACCGCATAGAGCAGTATAAGCGATATTTCGGGAAGGCTATTTCTGTAAATATTGAAAAATTTCTGAAAAAAATCTAGGCGATATTCAAACAAATGACAATTTTTCTCATTACAATAAAGCATCAAATTCATACTGATGATATAATATTATTTGACAACTGTATATTATTGTCATAAATATCAGCATGAGGCCAAACTGAGGTAGTGCCTTCTCCATCTATGCATTCCTATTATTCATCGTTGCCTAAGCCTTGTATGAGGAGGCTGTATGCCCAAGAAGTTTGACCGGAAAATGAGAGCAGCACTGGAAACATTATTACAGGATCGTTCCCTGGATAGTATTACTGTCAGTGATTTGACTACAACAGCAGGAATCACACGCCCTGCATTCTACTATCACTTCAGCTCGGTTCAGGAATATGTTGAGGATACATTGGAAAAACAGCTGAAAAAGGTGTTTGAAAAACATCCTGATGAACTGGATGCGATCCCCGCTGCACTGATGGATCTGCTGGAAGCGTTTAAAGAGCAGAGCATGTATGTCACAAAGATCTACGAATCCGGATACTATCAGGCGTATCAGGAGAAACTGAAGACCCTTCTGACAGATGTTTTCACAGAACGCACAGCGAAGTACCTGAAGGACAAAAATGAACATGTGACCTGGAGGGACAAGAGACTGTTTGTCAGGCTTGCCGTAAATTCCTGCATCGAGCTGGTTGAAGTATATTTCAACCAGAATATGCATGCAGATCCGGCTGCACTGATGGCAAAATACCGTATCTACCTTGGAAGACCGTTTTCACAGGTCTTATCCGACTTTTCTGTATAGCCTGCATGAGTAATACAATTGAGGGGAAGCAATGGTATGAAACTTGATGAAAAAAAAGCCGATAAAAAGCGACGAATGATGGCGGCTGCTTTTGAGTGTTTCAATGAAAAAGGCTTTATGAATACCGCGATCAATGATATCTGTACAAAAGCCGGAGTCGCAAAAGGCACATTCTATCTGTATTTCAGCGATAAAAACGCGATCTATGACGATCTGGTCGATCATTGTTCCAAACAGGCATGCGATCGTATTTATTCCGCATTATATGACTCGAGCGACACGACTGCGGAAGAACTGATGGTCAGTATTCTTGATGAACTGATTGCACAGGGAAAAGAAAAAAGCGTTATGTTCAGATTCCTCGGCACCGACCTGAAATGGCCTTCGCTGTCTGATGACAGCAATGATCTGATCATGCGGATGAGAACTAGTCTGGACCATATTACTGATGAGACAAGGAAACAGAACGATCTGCGGATGATGCTGGAACTGCTGTATACGTACACCAGTGTGATCCATGCGTCATTGACAAGGAATGAACCTGCGGATCCGGAGATCTGCAGGGAAGACCTGATCAGGATGACACATCTGGTTTTGAATCAGGAATGAAAACAGTCTGCTGTCTTACAGCATTTCTGGATCGGTTTATCTAAACTGATCTTTTTTTGTTGTGCTACAATGAATTCAGCTTCAGCGGCTTTCGGAAATGATGAGTGCTATGAAACAGATGTGGAACGATATCAAACAGCATAAGACAAGAACGACCATGTTTTCTGCGGCCTTTTTTGTGTCCGGGATACTCCTGATCCTGTCACTGGCTGTTTCTTCTGCAGCGCAGACAGCAAAGACGTTTGCCAGAAAGACCATGCGCGCAGCTGTCAGCTATGAGGTCGATCATGACGGTTTCTGGGAGCACATCAGCACCATTGATGATGACGATGAATTCAGCCGTGAATACCAGAACTATCCTCACCTGTCGCAGGAAACGGCAGAAATGATCGCGGAGGATGAAAGGGTCACTGCTGTGAATTTCATTACGTCCGCTCCGGTATATTCATCCGGGTTTCATCACGTACCTGCAGGCAGTGAGGACGGGATCGGCTCCTATATCGATGAAGGCGGCGGTGAAGTGTTCTGGCAGGAACCTGACATCATGATCTGTGCCGTCCGTTATCCTGCATTGATCGAAATAGCTGAAGGCACGTGGACGCTGCGGGAAGGCAGATTTCTGGATGATTCCGATACCGCAGATGCCTCACCGAATGCCCTGATCACGGCAGAACTGGCTGATCTGAACGGATTGAAGCCGGGTGACAGTTTCCGTGTTGATTTTGCGGGAAGCAGGGAAGCTGCAGATATGGAAAGCGCCGGCATGGATATTTCCGGCTTTGGAATGACATTGACGGTCGTCGGTGTCTATGAGACACAGAATGTCGTTGATCCGCAAAGCGAACAATACTGGACCATGAGCCCATGCGAATCCCCGGCCAACACGGTGGTCATTCCCGCAGGTACGCTGGAAAGGGAACTTGCGGAGGATCAAGCGCTTGAACAGGAATACTGGAGAAGACAGGGTGCGGCAGGAAACAGGAATGAAGAATCTCCCGAACCGGAACCGGACAGTGTTGTATTTCTGATCGACGATCCTCTTCACACAGAGGCGTTTATCAAAGACAACGCGGGAAAACTCGCTGACTATACATTCCTGAACGACGGTACGGAGCGTTTCGAAGCGCTGGTCAGGCCGCTTGATATGAGTATATTCTTTACCCGGGTGATGGTCGGGATCCTGACCGCAGCCATGATCGTCATTGTGGCGCTTGCGTCCGCACTGGTGATCAGAAACCGGAAAGAAAAGACCGGACAGCTGTACAGGCGGATCCTGTCAATGCTGGTGATCCCGGCAGCTGCAGGCCTGATCCTGGCTTTAGGTGCAGGAACTGCCTTGTCTTCCGGCACGGAAAAGCTCATGAGCAGGTATCTGGACCGGTTTGAAATGTATGCCGGTGAAGAACCGGCAGCAGAAAGAGTGCTCCAGTGGATCTCGGAGGAGAACTGCTTCACGGAGATCAGTCCTGCTGAAATGCTCGGACAGTATCATGTGAGGGTAACACCGGGAACAGCTCTGGGAATGCTGGGCAGCGGTGTATGCATCCTTCTGGCAGGTGCCCTGATCCCTGCTTATCTGCTTGGCAGACAGGACTCCGGAACGGACGAAAACGAGTGATCGCATCACTTCAAACGATATAAAAACGCGGGAATACAGATTTGAATCCAAATTCTGCAATCCCGCATTTTTTGTTTTCAGATCGCACGAGGAGCAACGTTATCCGGCACCTCTGATCCGGTATGGCATGTCTTCTTTGATATGGCAGTCATAGCAGATGCTGAAAGGATAGTTCCAGGAAAGCTCTTTTCCGCATCTTCTGCATTTTTTCGGCGTCAGTTTCTGCTCTGACAGGATCCGCATGATCGCTGCGGACAGGTCCTGGCGGATCCCGGATATGATCTCACAGGATCCTGTATCCCGGGTGATCCTTCTGCTGTATCCGTACAGCAGGTCCATGCGCCGGTATTCGACTTCCAGCTCCTGGATATCACCATAGGAGACCGTATACCGGGCATGCTCGAGATAACCGGAAAGATCACAGTGCTTTTCCTGCGCTTCATGACGGACAAGATCCATCCAGGTATCCCAAAGCTCGGGAGTACGGATATCAAACGGGATCATGACGAGCTGATAGATCAGCCCCTTGTCCTTCAGATACGTCTCGGCTGCTTTTGCCAGATCGATCTGGTCATCGATATCGCCTTTCAGCAGTCCTTCCAGGACTTCCATGTTCTTCCACCGCTCCAGTGTTTCCGAGAGCGGGCAGTCCAGTTTCAGCAGGATGTCGGGAAAGGAGATGTATGCTTTCTGGACTTTCTTCGGCTCGGAATGAAACAGCTTCAGGAAGCGCCTGCGGTCTTCGGCTGACGCGGCATAACCGGTATCGTAAAGACCTTTTCTGCCGGCTCTTCCGGCGATCTGCAGGACCTCGGAAGAGGTCAGGAACCGTTTTCCGTAACCGTCGAATTTCTGCATTTCAAGGAACACGATCCTCTGGATCGGCAGGTTCATGCCCATGCCGACCGCATCGGTAGCGACAAGCAGTTCGGTTTCTCCTTCCGCGAACTTACGCGCTTCATTATGGCGTACATCATACGGCAATGCGCCGTAGATGATGGATACGGTACGGTTCATTCTCTGCAGTTCCGCCGCAACCGCATGTACATTCCGGCGTGAGAAAACGATCAGCGCGTCGCCTTTTTCTGCGTCTTTCAGACTGCTGTCAAAGGTCGTTTCTTCCGCGATCAGCGGTGTAAAGCGTTCATGGCGGATGACGGTGTACTCATCATGGCAGTCTTCGACGATCCGGATCAGCAGGTCAAGCGCTTCCGGAGCTGTGCAGACCTGGATCTCATCCGCGTACAGACCGTACATGGCAGCGGACCAGGAACCGCCTCTGGAACGGTCACCGATCATCTGTGCTTCATCAATGACGGCGCATTCATAGTGATAGGTCGTATCCAGCATTTCGATCGTTGATGCCGTAAAGACGGAACCTTCTTCCCGGATCTCTTCCTCACCTGTGATCATCGTACAGCTGCCGGTCAGGTTCTTGATATTTTCATACTGCTCATAGGCCATCAGCCGCAAAGGCGCCAGGTAAATGCCCCGGGATGTCTCGGCAAGACGGTGCACCGCATCATGGGTTTTGCCGGAATTGGTCGGTCCGACATGGATCACGAACTTCCGGTGCAGGCTGCGGGCAAGCGGGAACATGTCGGTATAACGGTCGGGAATGGTTTCCAGTATCGTTGTACGCAGTTTTTTCTCACGCGCGGCATGTTCGTTGTACTCAGTTTCTGCTGTGCGGTAGACCGTGCTGTGGGATACGAGTGATGATACTTTTTCCTGTGTATAGCGGGCAAGGATCTCATCGATCAGTTTGCCTGGTATGTCAGACTGCAGAATGAAATCGTACAGTCCGGATCTCTCTTTCTGACCAAGATCTGCGATCCCCGGTGTATGTTTCAGGATCCACTGGGTCAGATATGCTGCGAACAGTGTATCAACATAGGTATACTCTCCGGGGATCTTCAGGAATTTCGCAATGTTGAACAGGAGATTGATCTGTTCAAAGAACAGAGGAAAACAATCAATATTCAGCTTAACGGGGGCCATCGGACTTGCAGGCCATCCGTTCGTCTCGCGGAAGTAATACAGGTTCTTTTCCCGGAAACCGCGGTCTGCAGAGCGGAAAATATCCTTCAGGATTTCATGCTTTCTCTCTTTCCAGACCTGTTCGGCAAGATCCCCGGCAGTCTTCAGAAATTCTTTTCTCTTCTTTCTGTTCAGCACAAATACATAGTGCTCGTAGCCGCGGATACGTTTTCCGTTTTTCAGGTCGTTTTCAATAAACTCCCTGAATGAAGCATATTCATTTCTGATCGCTTCATCCTGCTGCTCCGGCGGAAGCCTCAGATATTTCAGTTCCTCTGTTTCCTGAAAATACCGGTCGACCGCCTGCAGGTATTCTTCCGACGCCAGATATTTACGGGATGCGTCCTTTGAGGGGAGCCGGTTGAATTTCTGCTTCAGAAAACTGTCGCGCAGTTTTCGCTCTTCTTTCTTTCTGCGGATCATCAGATAAGTCTGATATACTGTTTCTTCCGTTATTTCTGAGGATTTGCGGTGCATAGAACATCCTTTCATCTGCTTATAATATACGCAATTTTATCCGATTCCCGCCAGTATATGAAAAAACCGGGCATGAGGTCTGATGTTCATCGTTTACATAAGGAAGGACCATTACGCGGTCCTGCATGAAGTTTTCTGATGAATATGCTTTTTTGCGTCTGATGCAGGTGCTAGAATAAATTCTGTATTTTCAGGAGGAATGGAAGATGGATGAGAAAAGGCTGCTGAGAGTTCTTGAAAACGATCCCCGGATCACGGTACGCGATCTGGCGGACATCATGAACGAAGACGAAAACGAAGTAGAGCGTGTTAAGACACGTCTTGAAAAAGACCACATTATCTGCGGATACCATACAGTCATCAACTGGGATAAAGCGAACACAGACCACTGCAGCGCAGTGATCCAGGTCAGTGCCAAGCCTGAGAGAGATACCGGATATGACAGGATCGCACGGAGGATCGCGCGTTTTTCCGAAGTGACGAATCTGTATCTGACAAGCGGCGGAAGTGAGTTCCTTGTTATGATCGAAGGAAAGACCATGCGTGAAGTCTCTGACTTTGTTGCCATGAAGCTTGCCCCGATCGAAGGCGTGACAGCTACCGTGACATGTTTCCTGCTGAAACAGTATAAAGTTGCCGGGATCATACTGGATGATGAAGAAGTCCTGGATGAGAGAAAGCTGGTACAGCCATGAGTGCTGAACGTTTTCTGAGCAGCCGTGTAAGGCCGATCTCCGACTCGCTTCTCTGGCAGTTCTTCAATCTCGCCAAAACGGTCGATAATGTGATCTCGCTGAGTGTCGGCGAACCTGATTTCCTGACACCGTGGCATATTTCGGAAGAAGGTATCTATGCGATCGAAAAGGGAAGGACTTATTATCCGCCCACACTCGGTCTGACAAGACTGCGTTCCGGGATCGTCAGATATTATGAAAGACGCTTCAATGTGACCGGTTATGATGTGTCCAACGTACTTGTAACAGTCGGTGCCAGTGAAGCGATCGACCTGGTTGCCAGGTCTGTCCTGAACCCCGGCGATGAATGCATCGTGCTGGATCCGGGTTATGTGGCATATGAGCCGGCAGTCCTGCTGGCTGAAGCGAAACCCGTATACCTGAAACTCAGGGAAGAAGACGGCTTCAAACTGACGCCTGAAGCGCTTGAGGCGTGCATTACCGACCGCACCAAGATGATCATCCTGAATTACCCGAGCAATCCGACGGGCGGGATCATGACCCGTGAAGACTATGAAAAGGTCATTCCGATCCTGAAACAGCATGACATCCTCATCGTTGCCGATGAGATCTATCTGGAGCTGACATATGACCAGAAGCCGTATTCGATCGGTTCGTTCACGGAGATCCGCGACCAGCTCGTGATCGTCAGCGGTTTTTCCAAGGCGTGGTCAATGACAGGATGGAGACTTGGCTACATGATCGCGGATGCGGACATGATCCACGCATGCAACTCCATACACCAGTATTCGACGATGGGACCGGCAACTCCCGCCCAGTTCTCTGCGATCGAGGCGATCGGTGCGCGCAGTGACTCGGACATCGAGCACCATTTCGAGTCATTCAAGAACCGCAGGAATTTCCTGACAGCACAGCTGAACAGGATGGGTCTGTATACACCGCTGCCGGAAGGTGCCTTCTACGTATTTGCCAATATCAAACCCACAGGACTGAGCAGCTATGACTTCTGCCTGCGTCTGCTGCAGGAAGAGAAAGTATGCATCATCCCCGGCACGGCTTTCGGACCGAGCGGGGAAGGATATGTCAGAATGTCCTATGCGTACAGTCTGGAAGAACTGAAAACAGCCTGTGAGCGTATTGAAAGATTCCTGTCGCAATTTGATATGAAACGTGAAACAGAGGCCTGAACACCTCTGTTTTTGCCTGGTTTCTTGACAGGTATATTGTTTTCGAATACTATTTTGCTATATTTGTCCCTTAGGCACAGAAGGAGGAAGCTTCCTATGGATGATGGCGGTAGTATAACGCCCCTGCTTATTACGATACTGCTGATATTATTTGCGGATTTTGCTGCGGTCAGCGAGACAGCTCTGGCATCGGTTTCGAAGGTCAGAATGAAAACGCTTGCGGACCGAGGAGATCAGAAAGCACAGCAAGTCCTGGATGCTTTGGATAATTTTGACCGTACGATCAGCACACTGCTGATCTGCACGAATATAGCGCACCTGGCGGTCGCGTCCATCGTAACGGTGGAGGTGACGAAACGCTGGGGTCTTTCTGCTGTAACCTTGTCAACGCTGATCACATCCCTTGTCGTATTCTTTGCGGCAGAGATGCTGCCGAAAAGCATTGCCAAGAAATACAGTGAAAAGCTGTCCCTGTGGTGCATACCGTTCCTGACATTCCTGATCGGGCTGTTCCGCCCGGTTTCCCTGCTGCTTGCGGCGATCGGAACCTTTGCGTCCAGATTCGTCAAAGGAGACCCGCCGGTCTCGGCAACGGAAGAAGAGATCCAGGACATCATTGAAGATATGACGGAAGAAGGTACTCTCGATGAAGAACACGGGGACCTCATTTCGTCGGCACTTGAATTCAATGACCTGACTGTAGAAAGCATCCTGACACCGCGTGTGGATGTATGCGCACTTGATATCGACGCTTCACCCGAGGAGATGCTGGATGTGATCCGTACCCAGAATCACAGCCGTCTGCCTGTATACGAAGGAAATATCGACCACATCATCGGTATTCTTCAGATCAGAAAGTATATCCGTTCTTATCTGAAGGAAGGTGCTTCAGTCGACGTACGTTCCATGCTCGATGAACCGTTCTATGTAACGGAAAATGCCAAGATCGATGAACTGCTTCCGAAAATGAGCCGTGAAAGACAGAGTATTGCGATCGTTACGGACCATTACGGCGGCACTGTCGGCATTGTAACAACGGAAGATATCCTGGAGACACTGGTCGGTGATATCTGGGATGAAGATGATGTTGTGGAAGATCCCTGCATCGATCTGAAAAACGGCAGCTGGCTCGTGGATGCCGAGGAAACGGTGACCGATACATTCTGGAATATCGGCTTTGACAACCCGGAAGAGGATGAAACACTTTCCAACAAGCGTATCGGTGAATGGGTATTTGAACACTTCCAGGAAGTGCCCTCGGTACAGGAATCCTTTGACTATCACGGACTGAAGGTATCTGTTGCCAGCATGGACCACAACAGGATCCTTAAGGTCATGATCAGGCTGCCGAAGGAAAAGAAGGAAGGAGAGGAAACAGTATGACGATCTATTTCGTAATTGCGGGAATCGTCCTGTGCATTTATCTGTCCAATTTCTTCTCCGGCGCAGAAATGGCGTATTCTTCCTGCAACCTGCTCCGTCTGGAGAATGAGCGTGATGCCGGTTCCGTACCGGCAGCCATCGCTGTCTATATTGCCGAGCATTTTGATGACGCGCTGAGTTCGATCCTGATCGGCAACAACCTTGTCAATATCGCCAGCTCATCCCTCGCTACAGTCGCGGTCCTGCTGCTGACAGGAAGCGATGAAATGACCTGGCTTGCGACACTTGTGCTGACCGTTCTTGTCATTATCTTCGGCGAGACCATTCCCAAGATCACCGTTAAAAAAGGCGCAAACAGGTTTGCAATGAAATACGCATATCCCATCAGGATCCTGATGTTCCTCCTGAAGCCGGTCGTGGTAATCGTTGTCGGCCTGGTGAATCTGCTGACCCTGTTTATGAAAGGGGAAGCGGATCCGGAAGACACTGACGAAAAGGTGGAGGAACTGCAGTCGATCATTGAAACAGCGGAAAACGAAGATGTCATCGACGAAGAAGAGAGCGAGCTTGTACAGGCTGCGATCCATTTCTCGGATGTCTCCGCTTCTGAAGCGATGACAGCCAGGGTCGATGTGCTTGCGGTCGACATTGACAGCGCCTGGGAAGATATCCTGGATGTCATTGAGGAAACGCACTATACGCGGATTCCCGTATATGAAGATAGTATTGACCATATTATCGGTGTCCTGCATATGAACAGATTCCTGAAGGCACTGACAGAGAATGATTATGTGGATATCCGGTCACTTCTGATGGAACCGTGCTATGTCTATAAAACGACAAGGCTTCCGGAAGTACTGAATACGTTCCGCAAGGCCAGACAGCATCTCGCGGTCGTTGTCGACGAGTACGGCGGAACACAGGGTATCATTTCCATGGAAGATGTCCTTGAGCAGGTCGTCGGCGACATCTGGGACGAAAGCGATACCGTCCAGGATGAAGTGGTGCAGAGAACAGAAACGGAATATGAGATCGACGGTGATATGCCGATCACAAGCTTCCTGGATCTGCTCGGGATCCGCGAAGACAATTTCGACTGTGAGAGCGAAACAGTCGGCGGCTGGACGGTCGAGCACTTCGGAACATTCCCCAAGCCGGGAAATTCATTCCATGACCATGGATTTACCCTGACAGTTCTTGCGATGGGTGACCACCGTGTAGAGAAGGTCCTGGTAAAGCTGGACCAGGAAGAAGAAAAGTAATACAGCAAGGATCTCTTCGGGACAGATTTCCGGGAGATCTTTTTTGTCTGCGATCGTATTGCTGTATTTTGACGGATCAGGAAAGACAACTGATAACTCTGCAGGAACAGGTATAAATGAAAATATGCATAATGACGCAAAAAAATGATTGCCTTTGTGTCTCTGTTCCGCTATAATCTTCTTCGCGAGTAGAGAAATCTGCTCCTTGCCAGAAATGGCCGTATAGACCAGAAGGAGGTGTACAAGATGAAAAAGTATGAAGTCATGTACATCGTCAATGCGAATGTTGAAGAAGAAAAGCGCACTGCTCTGATCGAATCCCTGGCTGGAATTATCACAGACCACGGCGGAAAGATCACAAAGACAAACGAGTGGGGCATGCGCGACTTCGCTTACGAGATTGACGACATGACCAAAGGTTACTATGTAGTAGTAAACTTTGAGGCCGACAACGAATGCGTAGCAGAATTTGACCGTCTGATGCGTATCAACGCAAGTGTTGTTCGTTTCCTGATTACCCGTGACGAAGCTCCGGTTCAGGAGGCAAAGAAGTGAATCGTGTCGAATTAGTGGGCAGACTGACGAAGGATGTAGAAGTCAGAAAGACTCAGAGTAATCTTTCTGTAGCATCATTCACAGTTGCCTGTGATCGCCGCGTTTCCAGAGATCAGCAGAATCAGGGCCAGCAGACAGCTGATTTCATCAGCTGTGTTGCCTGGAGACAGACAGCTGATTTCCTTGGCTCCTATGCACGCAAAGGCGCGATGGTCGCTGTTGAGGGAAGGATCCAGACCCGCAATTACGATGACCGCGACGGTAAGCGTGTATATGTAACAGAAGTCGTAGCTGATCACGTTCAGCTCCTGGAATCACGTTCTCAGTCTCAGGCAAGGCAGGACACAGCTCCGGCTTATCCTTCCTACCAGAATGAACCGCAGAACGATCCGTTCGGAACAAATGATTTCAATAGTGCTGACTTTAACACAGGGCCGGGTCTTGATATTTCAAGCGATGACCTGCCTTTCTAAGAAACGAAGGAGAAAAACATGGCTTACAGGAAGCAGAGAATGGGTGGCCGTAAAGTTTGCTACTTTACAAAAAACAACATCACCTATATCGACTATAAGGATGTCGAACTTCTGAAGAAGTTCATTGGCACAAACGGAAAGATCCTTCCGAGACGTGTCACGGGCACAAAGGCAAAGTATCAGCGTATGCTGGCTGTTGCGATCAAGCGCGCCCGTCAGATGGCACTCCTGCCTTACGTCGGAGAGTAACAAGCACATTGCCGTCAGAAATGACGGCTTTTGTTTTGCCTGAAATACGGGTAACATATTATGTAAAGATCCGGGGAGGTATTATGCGGTTTGAAAAAAGAAACGCAGTGGAATATGCGGTATATGTCATTCTGTTTCTGTTTTTTGTGCTGATATTTCACTGGTCCCCGCTGGCCGGAGACGACTGGATCTATGCCAGTGAGGTGCGCTATTCCAATGTCATCGCCCAGACGGTATACGCGTATATGACATGGTCAGGCAGAGTCCTGAGTGAATTCTGGGGCTTTGTATTCACAGACCACAAGATCATATGGGAGATCTCCGGAGCGCTCCTGATGGTCCTGACGGTATGGTCTGTTCTGAAACTGGAGAGGAAGCCGTACCGGACCTCGGACGTTCTGTTTGCTGTATTCCTGGTCCTGACGGTACCGAGAATGATCCGTACACAGACCTATACGTTCGCCGTAGGATATGCGGCTTACTTTATACCGATCCCGCTCTGGCTGATCCATCTGATCCTGCTGAAAGGATATCTGTTTGAGGACAGGAAGTCCGCAGGCAGCGTGATCATCATGGCCATTCTGAGCATCATCATACCGCTTCATATGGAAAACATGTCGGTACTGCTGGCGTTTACAAACTTTGCGGCAGTCGTATATGCGCTGTATATGAAAAAATGCGACAGGAATCTGTGGATCCTGCTTGGCTGCGCGGTCATCGGCTGCCTGATCATGTTCCTGGCACCGGGAACAGCAGTCAGACTGGAAGATGATTTCTCACAGACGGAAGCGCTGAATCTGTCACGCATCGTGAACAACTGGAAACCGTTCCTTTATATGTCGCTGTATTTTGCGGATGCGGTCAATACATGTCTTTGTCTGATCATGGCCGCAAAACTGTGGTTCCGGGAAAACAGAAGCCGTACCGATCTTTTGTGCACTGCGGTATTTGCGGCAGAACTGGTCCTGACATGGACGAACGGATTTGCGAATCCCTTCATCGATACGCTCTGGTGCATCATCTGGTACGGAACGCTGGTCTATGTGCTGCGCAGCGATCCGCTGCAGGTATTCCTGGTGCTGGGCTGTCTTGCGGCTGACGGGATCATGGTGCTTTCACCGAGCTTCCCGGAACGTACTGCGGTATACGGCGTTTACTGCATGATCGCCCTGACAAGCCTGCTGCTGCGTGAGCTTCCGTTGCGCCTCAGGCCGGAAAAGGCACTGACATGCCTGTGCGCTGCCGGTGTGCTGCTTGGCTTCGCGCATTTCGGAAGGATCTATTACCAGGTCCACCTGATCAACATTGTCCGCATTGCCCAGGTCAGATATTACCAGAAACGTCCCGACGCGGGAGAGGCCTGGTTCCTGGCATATCCTCTTGGAACGATCCATTCTGCCAACATTGATTATGAAGAAGATGTTGACCACATATGGGGCTTCAAGGAATATTACTACCTGAACCAGGACATGCATCTGAACTTCTACTACCTTGATGAATATAACAGACAGTCGATCATGGCTGAGCTGCCCGAAGAGTAAACACTGCCGGCGAAAGCCGGCTTTTGTGACGGAATTCTGAAAATCACACGTCATTGGGTGTTGATATTTCGGAGTATGCTATAATAAACTGCGTCCGATTCCGGATGATTTGTTTTTAGTATACTCAGGAGCAGAAATGAACAGTAACGTAAGAAAAATTACAGACGGCGCGATGATGTGCGCGATCATTGGTGTGATGCTTGTCGCAGACCGTTTTCTCGGCGGATTGTTTTCCGGGTCTTTTATGTTCGTGCTTCCGCTCCCGATGGTATTCTTTTCCACAAAGTACGGAATGAAAGACAGCTGGATGGTCCTTGCGGCGATGTCGTTCCTCGCGTTTATCATCAGCGGTCCGCAGATGCTGTTCTATATCGCGGCGGAAGGCCTGCTTGGTCTGATCTACGGAGCAGGAGTTCACGATCATAAACCGGCTGAACATCTGATCATCAGCGCAATCCTGATCGCCGTGTTTGTCAATGTCATCAGTATGGTCGTGCTAGCAGCCTTCTTCGGCTACAATCTGACGGAAGACATTACGTTTCTGCAGAACATGATGGAAAATACCGCGGCAGCTTCAGGCGTTGCGGTCCCTTCCTCACTGACGAACGCCGAGACACTGAAGACACTGCTGATCGTCGGTGCTGTTGTGACGGGTATTCTGGAAGGACTTGTTACGCATCTGCTTTCCAGGATCATGATGAAGCGTCTGCGCCTGCGGGTAGAACCGCTCAAACCGGTCGCTTACTACTATCCTCCCAAATGGACCGGCTATCTGGGATTTGCCGGATTTATGGCATATGAATATGCAATGCTGAAGCCGTTTGCCGACCCGCTGGTCCAGAATGCGTGCGTCGGACTCGGAATGCTGGGCGTTGTATATCTGCTTGCCTTCGGATGCATATTTATACTGATACTGTTTTCACGCAGGAGAAGAAAAGGTTCCCCTCTGGTCGGACTGCTTGCTTTCCTGCTGCTTTTCACAGCGCCGATGATGATGGCTGTAATTGGCTTCCTGTATATCACGACGGACATCCATCAGAAGCTGCTGGAAGGAGATACAACAAATGCAGAAAAAAATGACTGAATTCAGAAGAACAGTCCTGATCGTTCTGGCAGTTCAGGCAGGTCTTATTGCCCTGTTCTGGGCAGCAATGGGGAAGACCGCTTTTGTGTCTGTCCTTGTATTTGCGGCGGAAGCGATCCTCAGCTGGTACCTTCTGGACCATTTTGAAAACTTCACGGTGGAGCATTCCGCAGGTGTCGGTGAAATGCTGGACCTTACCAGCAAGGACGCATTCATGTACGGCCAGGTCGGTATCCTGTTCTATGATGATGAGCACATCATCACATGGATGAGCGACCTGTTCAAAGAACGCGGCATCAACCGTGTCGGCAGAAAGCTGCTTGTATGGCTGCCCGAGGCAGAGGATCTGATCAGCGGAAGCAGTGATTCCGAGCGCGTACGCCTGGATGACAGATGGTATGAAGTCACACGTGCGGAAGACGGACCGATCCTGTATTTCCGGGATGTAACGGACAGGGAAGAGTACCGCAGTCTGTATCAGGACAGCCGCGCCATTATCGGTATGGCATCGCTTGATAACTATGAAGAAAGTACGCAGTACGAAGATGAAGCGGTCGTATCAGCAATCAATGTCGCCGTACGCACACCGCTGACGGAATACTGCAGGGAACACGGCATCCTCGTAAAGAGGATCAATAACTACCGGTACCTGCTGGTGCTGAATGAAAAGATCTTCAGCGCGCTGATGGCAGACCATTTCCAGGTACTGAATACAGTCCGCAAGGCTGCCCAGAAACAGGAAGTTTCGATCACGCTCTCCATGGCATTTGCCAGAGGAGCGGACAGTTATGAAGAACTGGATGAAATGGTCGTCAAGCTCCTTGATCTTGCCCAGAGCCGCGGCGGCGACCAGGTCGCTGTGCAGACAGCCGGAGAAGATGTCCAGTACTTCGGAGGCTCTTCCGAAGCTACCGAGAAGCGCAGCCGTGTCAGAGTCCGAGTCATGGCGCATACGCTCAGGGAAATGATCCTGAGAAGCTCCAATGTCATTATCTGCGGACACAGGAATGCGGACTTTGACTGCATCGGTTCTGCGATCGGTGCGGCAAGGATCGCCGAGGCACTGCATAAACCGTGCTGCATCATTGCCAAGACCGGCGGCATCGAAGAAAAACTGGGTGCCGTGATATCGGAAAACCTGGAGGAACTGACTCAGGAAGTCAATTTTGTCACTGAAAACGAAGCACTGAACCAGCTGCAGGACAATACGCTTGTGATCATGGTCGATCATCATAACCTCAAGCAGTCCAACGGATCCAAGGTGCTGGAAAAAGCAAAGAAGATCGCGATCATCGATCACCACCGCAGATCCACAGAGATCGGTGTGAAACCGATGTTCCTGTATATTGAAGCGGGCGCCAGCAGTGCCTGCGAACTGATCACGGAACTGCTTCCGTACATTTCCAACAGGATCGAACTGAGCCCGCTTGACGCAACGATCATGCTGGCGGGCATGACGATCGATACGAGGAACTTCCGTGTCCGTACCGGTACGAGGACCTTCGACGCTGCCAGCGCGCTGCGCAGATACGGTGCTGATCCGATGATGGTCGGCGAGTACCTCAAGGACACCTATGAGCAGTTTGAACAGAAAACAAACGCATTGTCCGGAAGCCAGATCTATGAGAACGGTGTGGTGATCACACCGGTGAAAGGCACCGTCCTGTCACGTGCCATGATGAGCCAGACAGCAGATACGCTGCTGCAGGTCCAGGGCGTGGAAGCAGTGTTCGTCATTGCGGATGACGATGATAACGAAACAGCGATCAGTGCCCGCTCCAACGGAAAGATCAATGTACAGGTGATCATGGAGCGTATGAACGGAGGCGGCCATATGACAGCCGCTGCCATGCAGAGACCCAGATGCAGCATCGATGATGTGCATAAGGAACTGCTTGATGTATTGGAAGATTATTTCGGGGAGGCTGAATCAAATGAAAGTAATACTGAAAACTGATGTGAAGAAAGTCGGAAAACGCGGCGAGATCGTTGATGTTTCCGACGGTTATGCAAGAAATTACCTGATCGCCAGGGGACTGGCTGTACCGTCCACAGAGCGTTCCATGGAGATCCTTGCCATTCAGAAGGAAGACGAAAAGAAGCTTGACGAAAAGAACCGTGCGGAAGCACAGGCTCTGGCGGATGAGCTTGCAAAGAAAACATTTACATTCCAGGTCAATACCGGCAAAGACGGCAAGGTATTCGGATCTGTTTCAACAAAGCAGATCGTCCAGGAACTGCAGAAGCAGAATATCAAGGTCGACAAGAAGAAGTTCCTTGACACAGCCCCGATCACAGGTCTGGGTGTAACAAAGGTCAGGGTCGAACTTTATAAAGGTGTTGTCGCAACACTGAATATCCAGTTAAAGGGAAGCGAGTAAACATATGCCTGTAGGTGTACTGCCTTCAGCACCGGAAGCGGAAGCCAGCCTGCTGGGCACCATGATGGTGTATCCGAATGCCGCAAGGACCGGTATGGAAGAAGGATTGAGTGAAGAAGACTTTTTCGTCGATGTAAACCGCCGTATTTTTACTGCGGTCTCTTCGCTGTATCACGAAGGGTCTCCGGTCGATCTGACAACGGTATCCACCCGTCTGAAGGATATGGGACAGCTGGAGCTGGTTGGAGGCTTCGCGTATCTGACTTCATTGACGGACGCTGCGGTAACAAGCCACAATACGAAGCACTATGTAGCCCTGATCCATGATAAGGCGGTGCTGAGAAAACTGATCGAAACAGCGCAGTCGATCGTGGAAGAGGGTACCAGCGGCCAGGCGGATATCAATGAGTATCTGGACCAGTCGGAAAAGGCGATCCTGGATGTATCAAGAAGCAGACGCGTATCGGAATTCAAGGGTTCCCCGGAACTGATGACAAGCGTGCTGGATCAGATCCAGAAGATGTCGGACAACCATTCCGACATCACCGGTCTGAAAACGGGATTCCGTGACCTGGACCATGTGACCCATGGTCTGCAGAGGGGTGACCTGATCATTCTGGCAGCCCGCCCTTCCATGGGAAAGACTGCGGTAGCCCTGAACCTGGCGCTCAATGTCGCGCTGTACCAGCCCAAACAGGCAGTCGCCATCTTCTCGCTGGAAATGGCTGCCGAACAGCTGGCAATGAGACTGCTGAGCGCGCGCAGCAGGGTGGCCGGCGACAAACTGAAGACCGGTTATCTGACCAACGATGAATGGAACCGCGTCAATGAAGCGGCAGGTGAGCTCAAGATGCTCAAGCTGTACGTAGACGATACACCCGGCATCAAGACCTCCGACATCTTCAGCAAGTGCCGCCGTCTGCAGGCGGAACAGGGACTGTCCCTGGTGCTGATCGACTATATCCAGCTGATCACCGGCAATTCCGGCGGCAGGGGAGAAGTGAACAGACAGCAGGAAGTATCGGAGATCTCGCGAAACCTGAAAGCTCTTGCGCGTGAACTGGGTATTCCGGTCATTGCGCTTTCCCAGCTGAGCCGTTCTGTTGAGCAGCGTGAGAACAAGCATCCGCAGCTTTCCGACCTTCGTGAATCAGGTGCGATCGAGCAGGATGCGGATATCGTCATGATGCTGTACAGAGAGTCTTACTACAACCAGGAAATGAAGGACAATCTTGATCCGGATGCCAGTGAGCCGCTGGAGATCAATATTGCCAAGCACAGAAACGGTGCGACGAGAAGGATCACCGTCGCATTTGAAGCGTCAACGAACGCTTTGATGAATATCGAACTGACAAAAGAACCGTAATGGAGAACTGAAGGTATGAAACGATTACTGACAATACTGGGATGCTTAATTGCAGCAGCGCTGATCGTTTTCGGCATACCTTATTTCAGCGGAGAGGGCGAAAACTCATATGCGCAGATCGGCGAAAAGGAACGCAGCCTGATCTCACAGAACTCTTCTGCCGGTACAACACTGCATGAGATACACAGGATCTATGACAGCGGAAAACTGATCGGTGTCCTGAGCTCGCGGCAGTCACTGGATGCCTTCCTGAAGGAAGTGTACAAGACCGATTACGAGGCGCGTTTCCCGGGTTCCGACATCAGCCTCAGCAACGATGTATTTCTCGCTTCGGAGCAGAGCTACTTCAACTATGAGAACATTGATGACAAGATCTTCGAATACCTGACACGGAACGACCTGTTTACCGTACGTACGACAGCTGTTGAGTTTTCCGATGAGCATGGTGTTTACGCGCAGATCTATGTCAGCGACCAGCAGATCTATGAAAGAGCGATGGAAACATATCTGTCTTATTTTGTGGATACGGAGTCGCTCAGGCTGCTGAGAAGCGGACAGTCTGTTCCTGAACTGAAGACATATGGAAGCCACGCTGTAGGCATCACGGTCAGCCAGAATGTTGAGATCAAGGAAGACTATGCCAAAGCTGAAGAGATCATGACGGACGAGGCGGAAGTCCTGGAATACATCGAGTACAGCGGACATACCGAGAAGGAATACTATACCGTGCAGAAATACGATACCGTAGCAGGTGTCGGTTCCAAGAACGGCGGTCTTTCCGCTACCCAGGTCATGAACATCAACCGCGATAAGATCAGCAGCACAGACCAGGTCCTGAGTGAAGGCGAACAGCTGTGCGTAACATATTTTGATCCGATCTTTGACGTAACCGTAACGATGGAACGGATGAAGAAAGAAGAGATCTATCCGGAAACGATTTACACCGAGGATGAAACGCTCCGTGAAGGAAAAACAGCCCTGCTGACAAAAGGCATCAGCGGTTCAAAGAATTCTCTTTATTCCGAGAAATGGATCAACGGCGTCCTGGTTTCAGGTACGCTGGTCAGCAGTGTTGATACACTGCAGGCCGTTGATGAAGTCATCGGCGTCGGTACGCTTGTCATACCCGGCGTCGGTACCGGAACTTACAGATGGCCTGTCGAGAACGTGATCATTTCCTGTTACTGGGGATGTTACTGGGGACATGAGGCGATCGATATCCAGAACGCATACAACAAATGGGATAAGATCTATGCCGCAGACAGAGGTACGGTCATTGAGAATGCCTACAACTATATCAGCGGCAACTATGTCGTCATCGATCACGGAGACGGCTATACGTCATATTACGGTCATATGATCGCGCCGAGCCCGATACCTGCAGGTTCGGTCGTTGATAAAGGTGACTACATCGGAGACATCGGAATGACGGGAAGGGCGACCGGACCGCATGTCCATTTCTACATCGCATATAACGGAACCAAGCTGAATCCATGCAACGGGTTCCTGGATTGTTCGGGGATGCACTGATGAAATTTGCACTGCTTGCAAGCGGATCAAAAGGGAACTGTTTCCTTTACAAGGATGAAAACACCAGCCTGATGATCGACTGCGGAACGACCAGAAAATATCTGAACAGCTGCTTTGAACGATTGAAGTTCGATCCGGCGGATCTGGATGCTGTACTGATCACGCATGATCATACAGATCACATTGCCCAGATCAGAATGTTCAGTGAACTCGAGATCTATTCTCCGGTAGATCTGCCGGGGATCAGCACCCACCGGGTAAGACCGATGCAGAGATTCCAGATCGAGCATGTAACTGTAACGCCGCTGGCACTGTCGCACGACGCAGGACCTACCGTGGGTTATATTCTCGAGACATGGAACAGCAAACTCGTATACATCACGGATACCGGATATCTGAAGGAGGAATACATTCCCCTGATCACCGGAGCCGATATTTATATTCTTGAAAGCAATCATGATGTGGAGATGCTCATGGCTACGCACAGGCCGCAGTTTCTCAAGGCCCGTATCTTTTCGGATACCGGACATCTCTGCAATGAAGACTGCGCGTCCATCCTGGAGCACGCAGTTACACCAAAAACAAAAATGGTGGTCCTTGCCCACCTTTCACAGGAAGCCAATGAACGGAATCTGGCGCTCGGTGTTACGGCAGAACGTCTCCGCCGTCTTGGCAGTGTCAGGAAAGATCTTGTGATCTGTGCGGCAGGACAGTATGAAATGATCCGAGGAGGTGACCGGAATGAAAAAACTGATCCTGGCAGCGTTAGCTGTATTGCTGGGATGGAACGGATGGCTGACATATAAGCTTCTGGAAAAGGAAGAGCCGGAAGGGGAGATCCCCGAGACAGTCAACGGGACGACCTATATCAATCATACGGTCAACAGCTATGCGACCGATGTGACGGAGATCGCTTCGAATGCACAGCCCGGTCTTGTTTCCGTGACCTCCTACCTGGAGACGGAACGGGTCAGAACCATTACAGGCATCATTTATGAAAGCGCAAGCGATCACTGCGATATCCTGACCAATGCGAGGATCCTTGAGGATGATGTCAGGGTCATCGTACGTTTCGACAACGGCATTGAACTGGATGCGATCGTACTTGGCAGTGACAGCAGGTCAGACCTTGCCCTGCTGAGAACATATCCCGAGTTTATTGCGGAACCCATGAAATTCACGGATTCCGACAAGGTCCATCAGGGTGAATACATGGTGGCGATCGGTTCCAGAAGAGCCGACACCCAGCACAATACCGTCAGCTTCGGTGTTGTATCCCAGCCGGGATTCATGAACCGTCCGGGTGACGAAACAGCTCCTCCGTGGGTATTGAGCGTGATCGAATCTGACGCATCCATCAATCAGACAAATACGGGCGGTCCGCTGCTGAACCTGAGCGGGGAGATCGCCGCGATCCTGTCCCAGACACTGACAACAGCAGCCTCTACGACCGGTATGGCATACGGGGTTGCCGCAAACGAGATACAGCTGATCGTCAAGGATATCTATGAGAGCGGATACGCTACCAGGGCATATCTGGGTGTGATCGGCATGGATGTCAGTGAAATGGAACTGTATCAGAAGAGCGCACTGAATCTGTCGCTCGATCAGATCACGGGTGTCTATATTCACTATGTGGCACCGGATTCTCCTGCAGAAGAAGCCGGCATCGCAGTAGGGGATATCCTGACGGGTATCGGTGAAAACCAAATCGGAAACCATGCTGATCTGATGCGTACACTGTATGATATGAATCCGGAAGACAGTACGACACTGCAGATCATACGCGGTCAGAATACCGTCGAGCTGTCTGTGGTAATGCAATGATCAGGGTGATCGCATGCGGAAAGATGCGCGAGAAGTGGATGAAGGACGGAGCTTCCGAATACCTGAAACGGATCGGCGCATATGACAAAACAGAAGTGATCGAGGTACAGGATGAAAAGGCGCCCCAGAACAATTCTGAAGCAGATAACAGAAAGGTCATGGAAATTGAAGGGGAACGCCTCCTGAAGGCAGTCCGCCCGAATGATTATGTCATCCTGCTGGATCTGGCAGGGGAAACATGTGATTCCGAAGCTCTTGCCCGGAAGATCACCGAGCTTCAGACACACGGACAGAGCAGGATCACATTCGTGATCGGCGGTTCGCTCGGACTGAGCGATGCGGTAAAGCAGAGAGCTGATTTCAGATGGAAGCTCTCCGACAATACATTCCCGCATCAGCTGTGCAGGGTCATCGTACTGGAACAGATCTATCGCGCATTCAAGATCATGAATCATGAACCGTATCACAAATAAAGGATTGAAACACTCCGCTTCAATCCTCTTTTTTTGTCTTCTGAATGATATTTATCTGATCTGAATGCTCTGAAGGATCATGTCTGCAGAAGACTGATCACCTTCATATATACGGCTGATGGCATAGACCCTTGGTGTTTCCGACGTGAATACCGCGAATGACCATTCCGGATTGCCGTCATAGTATCCGACGGTCACTGCCTTGTCATTGATCGTCGTCCTTTTCTCAGTGAGACCGGTACCGCAGACACCGAAGAAACCGGTGCCGACGGAAATGATCTCATTTGCCCCGTCTTTGATCAGGATCTCCTTTGCCTGTTCCAGCATGATCTCTTCTGCCGTACAGGTGACGGGGATCTCAAAGGTGATGATGTGTTCATCGCTTTCCAGGGTCACTGTCTTTGTTTCAACGGACGGTGCCGGCGTCATATCCTGCGGGGGAGCTGTCTCTTCAATGACCGTGGGCTGCGGCCGTGAACAGCCGCCGGTCATCAGGACAGCCAGCAGGATCAGAATCGTTTTTTTCATGGTCGTCTTCTCCTGCATGCATGGCTCAGTTATCGCTTTTTTCAGTATGCCCTGTGTCTTTGTTCTTCTTCCTGAACGGCATTGAGAAGCCCTTGCCGCCGGAACGCGGATGAGCTGCTCTCCAGCGTCTGAATGCGTAGTACAGGGCGGAGAGAATGACGATGACAGGGAAGTATCTGATCAATGTGAAGAGCACTGTTTCAACAAAGTTCCTTGTGATCTCCCAGGAATCTTCAAACGCGATCTTCAGTCTGTCGAGGAATGTAGCGTCTTTCTTGGTGCCCGGTGAATACTGGACGACTTCGTTGATGGAGATGTTGACTGTAGAATAGGCAACATCCATATCCATGTTGTCAATGACGCTGTTCAGCTGATTCAGTCTTGTTTCAACATTGAGCAGCCTGTCCTCGATCGCGAGCATGTCCTCGATGGTTTCAGCCTTTGCCAGCATTTCCTGCAGGCGTGTCAGCTGGATCTTCAGGGCGTCCGCTTCGATCGTATGGTCATTGTAGGCTTTCGTAATATCCGAACGATTGATGGACTGGTTGCGGACAGCACCGAGTACGGAGGAACCATTCATGAATTCATGGAACTGACCGGAAGGAACACGTACAGTCAGGTACAGATAATGCCGGTTATTGTTGTATGTGCTTTCATCGGAAGATGTTACGACGGCATTATATTTTGTTTCAAGTTCGGTCAGAGCGGCCAGGCTGGCCTGATAGTCGGTCGTCTCAACATTGATATTGCCCGTATAGACGATCTTTTCCTCGGTCTTGCTGAGTGTTTCCGCGCTCTTCTGTTCGGCAGGTATGGCTGCGCTTGTTCCGGCGCCGGACTCTTCTCTGGCGTACTCAGGAGCTTCTTCGTCATACGCTGCTGATTCGTAAGCAGCTGAAGTGTTATATGAAGTATCGTAATCGGCAGCATATGATCCGCTGCCTGCCTTGGCGTTTCCTCCGCATCCTGCAAGCAGCAGCGGCAGGATAATAAGCAGTGTCTTTTTCATAAGGCAGATCCCCCCTTCGCACTATAACACAGCTTTCATTGAGTATTGGTCACACTTTTCCGGAAAAAAGAGTATGATGTTACAGTCAGTGAGGATAGTTATGGGTTCAATTGTTAATACGCTGGCAGTTATCGCAGGAGGGATCCTGGGACTGCTGCTGAAAAAGGGACTGAATGAGTCATATGAAAAGATCATCATGTCCGCACTCGGTGTGTCGGTCATGTTTATCGGTATTGCCGGAGCACTGGAAAAGATGCTTGTCATCACGGACGGTGCCATCTCTTCCCAGGGGGCGATCCTGCTTTCCCTGTCCATGGCTTCAGGAGCCCTGATCGGGGAATTCCTGAAGATCGAAGACCAGTTTGAAAAGTTCGGCGGCTGGCTGAAGGAAAAGGCAGGCTCCAAGGACTCGCGCTTTATTGAGGCGTTTGTCAGCACATCATTAACGATCTGCATCGGCGCGATGGCGATCGTCGGCTCCATGAAGGACGGCATCCTTCATGATCCTTCCATGCTGTACACGAAAGCGATCCTGGACCTTCCGATCGTCATGGTATTTACGGCAACCATGGGTATCGGCGCACTGTTTTCAGCCATCCCGATCCTGCTGCTGGAAGGCGGCATCACGCTTCTGGCGTCCATTCTGGCAGGGGTGATGACGGATGCTGTGATCGCCAATCTTTCCATGGTCGGTTCCATTCTGATCTTCTGTGTCGGCATCAATCTGTTCTGTCCGTTCCATGTGAAAGTGGCAAATATGCTTCCGGCATTGATAACTGCGTCAATTTTGACATTTATTATGTAACAGGGGTTTTTCTTAAAAATGTAACCGCTTGTAAAGCCTTATTCATTGAGTTAAAATATCATCAGCAAGCAGGAGGAAAATTAATCATGAAACAGATTTCAGTAACAGTAGTGGATCCCGTTGGACTCCACGCACGTCCGGCTACAGTAGCTGTAAACGCTGCTAGCAAATTCAAGAGCGATGTCAAAGTTGCTTTCAAAGGCCGCACAGTTAACATGAAGTCCATCATGGGCGTTATGTCCCTTGGCATTCCGACACAGTCCGAAATCACGATCACATGTGAAGGTGATGACGAAGACGCCGCTGTCAAGACGATCGAAGAAGTTCTTCGCGCTCAGAAGGTCATTGCATAATTAAAAGAATGCAAAACTGAAAAGGCAGGGGAGTGATCCCTTGCTTTTTTGTATAAGGAGTACGGATATGGAGCGGATCATAGAAACAAAAGATCTGATGAAAATATATAACTACGGTACACCGGTGGAGACTGCCGCCCTCAACAAAGTGACCTTTCATGCGGATGAAGGGGATTTTGTTACGGTCATGGGGCCTTCCGGTTCGGGCAAGAGCACATTCATCAATGTGCTGTCGACCCTGGATTTCTATACGGGCGGTACCGTAAAGCTCATGGGAAAAGATGTCCGTCAGATGAACAGCAATGAAGTCGCCCGCTTCCGCCGGGAACATCTCGGCTTTGTTTTCCAGGAATTCAACCTCCTTGATACGGAGACGATCTATGAGAATATCGGTCTGTCCGCAGCGATGCTGAAAACAGACCGCAGAAAGATCACGGAACGTCTGGAAGAACTGGCTGAGCGTTTTCAGATCACGGATATCCTGAACAAATATCCGTATGAATGCTCTGTCGGGCAGCGTCAGCGTGCTGCGATCTGCCGTGCGCTGATCCATGAACCGGATATCATCATGGCAGATGAACCGACAGGAGCCCTGGACAGCAGCAACTCTTTTGAACTGATGAAGATCATGAAGCAGCTGAATGATGAGCAGGGAGTCACGATCATCATGGTAACGCATGATCCCCTGGTAGCCTCTTTCTCAAAAAGGATGATCATGATCCGCGACGGCTCCATCGAACATGAGGTCATCCGCGGGGAAATGACCCAGAAGGAATATCTGCGTGAGATCAATGCGCTCCAGGATGCGGAAAACGAGGGTCTGCTGAGTATATGATGCGCCTTGCCTTGAAATCATTGAAGGACCAGAAACAGCAGGCAGTGATGTATTTCCTGTCCCTTGTTTTTGCCTGCAGCGAGATCCTGGTCTATTTCAATATCACTGCCGCCCAGGATGCTTTCCGTCTGACCGGGGAATCGGATTATATGATCGTCGGTCTCAGTTTCTATATCCTGGTGCTTTCCTGTGCCATGGTGCTGTCCGCCAACCAGCTGTTTTCCCGCAGCAAAGCCAGGGAGCTGGCTCTCAGGAGTTCACTGGGCATATCACAGACAAGCATATCCCTGTACCTGATCCTCCAGGTGCTCATCCTGTTCGCGGCTGCCACGATCCTCAGCCTGCTTGTCTCCACGCTGGTGCTGAAAGGCCTGCAGCTGTATTTCCCGGACAGTGTCGTCTTCGAGATCAGTGCTTTCGGGAATATCGGAGGGATCGGATGCATCCTGTTCCTTGCCGGATGGGCTGCCCTGCTGAATGTCAGTTTTACCTATATCAACTCCGCGGCGATGCTGCTGAACGCTTCCCGGAGTGCCAGGCCTGTGGAATATCAGTCCATGGTACGCTTCGGCAATCCGACAGAAGAGTCGGAGAAACGGAAACAGATCATGTCGAGGGTGCTATGGTTTGTCCTGTTTCTGGCTCCGGCAGCGCTGATCCATACCGGATCGCAGGAACCTGTCCTGTTCTGCGGCATCAGCATCTATGCTTTCTGGCGTCTTCTGCATGAAACAGCGGAACCGCTGCTGAAGCTGATCGGCAGAAAACGGGCATTCAGAAACGCAAGGAACATGATCACAGGCGGGATGTACCGCTATGATCTGCAGTTTTACCGTTTCATCATCTTCCTGATCTTCATGAACGGGGTATTCCTGCATGCGCTGTTCCCGTACACGGAAGGTGACCTGTTCAAACAGCATCTGATCCAGATCGTATACGCGCTGTCCATGCTGCAGATCGTATTTCTGCTCATCGTGACGTTCCGGAGCGAAGCAGGCGTCAGGAATGCCTGGGATCATCAGCTGGAACAGCTTGGATTTGAGAAGAAAGATCTCTTCCTGATCCATGCCGGGGAGATCTTCCTGCTTGTACTGACGGTCACACTGTGTACATTGGGCTATGTTGCCGTCATATGCAGGTATTTATCGTCGGAGGGCATTATCCGGCAGGATGTTCTGGTGAATGCCTGTGCTGTATTTGCGGCACTGATGGCAGTATTTGTGCTGACTCATTCAGGGGTTGGAAAAAAAGTAAAAAATGTTTGATAAATATAAATGAGAAACAGTTGATGTCTGTTATTATATTTTTATTCTGTTATCACTACAGGGGGTAAATATGGATACGACACGTATCATTGAGAGTTTTCATCAGGGTCACTGCCTTGACGCATATAAGTTTTTTGGCGCTCATTTTGTCTACGAAGGGACCCGCGGAGTGCGTTTTACTGTATACGCACCGCATGCGAGGAGCGTCAGTGTCGTCGGAAGCTTCAATGACTGGAACGGATATGAAGCAATCATGCAGCGGACAGGCTTTACCGGTGTATGGAGCGTATTTGTTCCGGGTGTAAGAGAATGGGAAACATATAAATACAGGATCGAGGACAGGAACGGAAACGTATTCGACAAAGCCGATCCGTATGCTTTTTACAGTGAAACAAGACCTGAAACAGCTTCAAAGCTGTATGACTATGAGAAGATCAAATGGTCAGACAGCAGCTGGATGAAGAAGCGCACCAAGAATTTTGACAAGCCTGTCAGCATATATGAAGCATATGCCGGCGGATGGAAGCGGAACGGGGAGTACCCGTATACGTACGGAATGCTGAAGGATGAACTGATCCCTTACGTCAAGGAACATGGATTTACCCATATCGAACTGATGCCGCTGAATGAGTATCCGTTCGACGGTTCCTGGGGCTATCAGGCAAGCGGATATTATTCCGTCACATCCAGATACGGCAATCCGACGGAATTCGCCGATCTGGTTAACGCTGCGCATAAAGCGGGAATTGGTATTATTATTGATATGGTACCTGTCCATTTTGTCAAAGACGCACATGGACTGAGACTGTTCGACGGAGAACCTCTGTATGAATACCAGAAGGCTTCCGACGCGGAATCGCAGTGGGGAACGAACAACTTTGACCTCTGGAGCGAAGAAGTCCGTTCATTCCTGATGAGCGCGGCCGCATTCTGGTGCGATGTCTATCATGTGGACGGGATCCGTATCGACGCCGTATCCAATCTCATCTACTGGGGCGGAAACCGTGACCGCGGTGTCAATGAGGGTTCATTGATCTTCATGAAGCGCATGAATTACTACCTCAGCAAGGAATTCAGCGGACTCATGCTGATAGCGGAAGACAGCTCCGATTACCCGAAGGTAACAGCGTCCACACTGGACAATGGTCTGGGATTCGACTATAAGTGGGATCTCGGGTGGATGAACGATACGCTCAAGTATTACAGTACCGATCCGATCTACAGGCACTGGGATCATCACAAGATCACGTTCTCCATGGCGTATTTCTATTCTGAGCGCTTTATCATGCCGCTGAGCCATGATGAGAATGTCCACGGCAAGCATACTGTCGTCGACCGTATGTGGGGCACTTACGAACAGAAATTTGCCCAGGCAAGGAATCTGTATGCATATATGTATGCGCATCCCGGCAAAAAGCTGAACTTCATGGGCAATGAGATTGCTTCCTTCCGTGAGTTTGACGAAGCGAAGGAACTTGACTGGTTCCTGCTGAGCTATCCGGCGCATGACGCGTTCCTGAGATACTTCACGGATCTGAACAAGATCTACTTCGCGCACAGCAGTCTCAGCAAATATGAATATGACCGTCAGGGATTCAGATGGCTCGACGCGGATAATTCGAAGCAGTCTGTTTATACCTTCTATCGCGAGGACGAAAAGGAGTATCTGGTGTGTGTTCTGAACATGACGCCTGCGTCCTATGAAAACTATGATATTTCCGTTCCTCAGGCAGGAACGTACAAAGAGATCCTGAATTCGGAAAAGGATATCTATGATGGTTGCAACATGTGTAACTTTGAACCGATCAAGGCTGAAAAGCGTGAAGAACCCGTAAACGGGTTCGATCATAAGCTCTCGATCCGCATTGCACCGTTCGCAGCAATCTGGTTTACATGCCGCAAACATGCCGAAAAAACAGAAAAGGTGAAATCTCTTTGATTCATAACGGATTCTGTTTGCTTAATCGGCTCTCAAATCGTATACTTACAATGCTTTAGACAGCTCGGGGGAAGTTATGTCCGTAATGAATGCATATGTTGATGATTATGGGAAGATCACTGTTTATCTTTCCAGGAATTTCTTTGGCGGAAGAACCAATGAATTTCATCTTTCCGATGAAAAAGGAAATTCCTGGGACTGTATCATCCGCAACGTTGAAGAACGCCATGATGAGGTCGTATACGAACTGGTGATCCCTTCCGATCTTCAGATGGGCTTTCGTTACTACGTCAGGGAATCGCATGGGAAACAGGTGGAAGTAAAATTTAGGTATATCGTACAGAAACCTGAATTCGACCGGATGTTTACATATGACGGAAATGACCTGGGAGCAGTTTATCATCTTTCGTATACGACCTTTGCTTTATGGGCACCGACAGCTGTTGAGGTCATGGTGCGCATCAAGCATGAGCGCAAAGTCCATATCCTCAGCATGCGCAGGACAAACCAGGGCGTCTGGCGGGCAAAATGGTCCGGTGATCTCAGACGTGCGACATACGTTTACCTGGTCAACCGCAACGGGGAGATCGTCGAGTGTACGGATCCGTACGGTGTCAGTTCCAATGCTAACGGAAAAGAGAGCGCGGTCATCAATCTTGCGGCAGTAGAATCCATCAAGGATTATGAAGTCAAGACAAGAGTCAGGACACCTGCTGACGCGGTGATCTATGAGACCAACGTCAGGGACCTCACCAGCAATCCTGTCGATGACGGTCATGTCCAGAAACGCGGTACATATGCGGCATTCATAGAAAAAGGCACACAGCTGAAAGGCAAGTCCACCGGTCTTGATTACCTGGTCAGTCTGGGCGTCACGCATGTCCAGCTGCAGCCTGTGCTTGATTTTGCGACGGTCGATGAATTCCACCCGGAATGGGGTTATAACTGGGGCTATGACGTCCAGCAGTTCATGACGCTCGAAGGTTCCTATTCCATCAGTCCCAATGACCCGTATGCGAGAATGATGGAATTCCGCAAACTGGTCACAACACTGCATAAAAACAACATCAGGGTCACGCTTGACCTTGTGTTCAACCATATGTATGAGACGCACGAGAACTGTCTGGAAGCGGCCGTTCCGTACTATTATTTCAGGTACAACCAGTCCGGCGGTCTTTCAAACGGTTCATTCTGCGGCAATGACCTGAACTCACTGCGTCCCATGATGCGGAACCTGTTCCTGCACGCGATCAGATTCCTGATGAAGACGTACGGTGTTGACGGATTCCGTTTTGACCTGATGGGTATCATAGACATCCACACGATGAACCTGATCCGTCAGGAAACATTGAAGATCAAGCCTGATGCCCTTGTATACGGCGAAGGCTGGGATATGCCGACTGCTTTGAATGATGAACTGAAGGCAAAGATATTCAACCAGGACAAGATGCCGGGTGTCGCCCATTTCAACGATACATTCCGTGATGTGCTCAAAGGAAGCACAAGCGACAACCAGAAGAGCGCAAAGGGTTATCTGACAGGCAACTCCGGACTGATCTATGAAGCCTGCGGCGTATTGAGCGGCAATACGATGGGAGCTCCGTACTTCATGCGCTTTGACCATCCCGTCAAGAGCATCAATGCCATTGAGACGCATGACAACGCGACGCTGTGGGACAAGATGCACGCATGCTGCAGCGAAGAACCGCGTGAACTCCGAAAGAAACGCCAGAAGATGATGATCGCATGCACACTGTTCGCACAGGGCGTTCCGTTCCTGCATTCGGGCATTGAATTCTGCGGTACCAAGCAGGACAACTCCAACTCTTATAATGCCGGAGACGCGGTCAACGGCATGAACTGGGAAAGAATGCTGTTCAACTATGATGTAGTGGAATATACACGCGCGGCGATCCGGACAAGACAGTTTTATCCGGCATTCCGTCTGGCTACGGGAGATGATGTCAAGCGGTTCGTAAAGACATATGTCCTTGACAACGGCGTGCTGCAGTACGACATCAACTATGCGGAACCCGGTGCTTCAGGCAGAGGCATCAGGGTCCTGATCAACCCCAGCATGCAGGCATATACGTACTACTATAACGATATGTCGTACAGGATCATCTTTGATGAAAACGGCGGAGCACATGCTGAGACAAAGAATGAAATACATATCGAAGCATGCAGTGTCGTAGCAGCGCTTCTGATCTGAACGAATAACAGGAAGTGCGCCGGAGAAACACGGAACACTTCCTTTTTCTGTTCCCGGTTATTCCGGGAAATGTCAATTTTTAACTATTGGATACTGCAATCCACTTTTTAATCGCGATTTGTTATCATGTAGGTAAGATCTTCAGGAGGTGCGAAGATGAAATATCAGGCAAGGAAAATAACAGCCATCGCAATGGCATTTATATTGATGTTCCCCGGCATTCATACAAAGGCGGAAGAAGAAGGGGACAAGGAGTTTGATGAATTCCTGACGGATATTTTTGCGGAGACGGTAGAATCCGATTTCCTGTCGATGCATTATACCGTAAAGGACTATGGATCCATGGGACTGGCTCGTCCGGAAGCAACGATCGGAGAGATCGAATTCGGTGAGACCGAGGAGCTGCAGGAATATCTGGATGAACTGCATTCATTTGACTATGACAAGCTGTCCAAGACCCAGCAGCATGACTACATCATCCTTGAAAGAGACCTGGAACTCAGCATTGAATCCGAAAAATACGCGGAAGACTACACCGAGCTGTTCAGCCCGGTAGACGGGGTAAGCGAAGCCCTGATCACGAACTTCACAGAGTTTATTTTCTACTCCAAGCAGGATGTAGACGATTACCTGACACTGATCGAGGAAACCCCGGAATATCTGGAAAAGGCACTGGAAGTAACCCGTGAGCAGGCTTCACGCGGTCACTTCCTGACAATCAATGCACTCGACCAGCTGCAGGAAAACATTGCCAAATTCACTGCTGAAACAGAAAACAACCCGCTGGTAGTCGACTTTGCGACGGATATCAATGCGATGGATGAACTGAGTGCACAGGAGAAACAGGATTACATCAAGCGGAATGAAGACCTGATCCTGAATCATTACATCCCCGCATATCAGCACGTATCGGATGAACTGGAAAAGCTGAGAGGATCACGTTCCGTTTCCGGAGGACTCTGTGAATACGAAGATGGTGCTGATTATTACCGTGTATTCCTCGCCACGGAAACAAGCTCTTCCAAATCACCGGAAGAACTGATGGATCTCTGCAGGACGATGGTCATCAACGAGATCTACAAGCTCATGAGCCAGAGATACGATGATACCGGCGAGCAGGTCAAAACAAGCGATGCCGAAGAGACACTGAACTATCTGGCAGGCAGACTGCAGGATTATCCTGAAGGAGCCAATACGGAATTCACCGTTTCCTATCTGGATCCTTCCATTACAAACCCCAACATCGTGGCATATTATCTGACACCGTGCATTGACGCGACGGATGTGAATGTGATCCGAGTCAATGACAGTGCCATCGATGATACGAATGATCTTTACATGACGCTTTCACATGAAGGCTTTCCCGGACACCAGTATCAGATCACCTGGTTCCTGAACACGCATCCCAACCCGGTGCGCAGTGTCCTGAGCCATGGCGGCTATACGGAAGGCTGGGCAATGTATACGGAAGTAAACCAGCTTGATTACAGCGGTCTTTCACGCACGCAGAGGGAATACCTCAAGAGTATGACCATCATCGGATACATGGCACCGTGTGTCATCGATATCGGCGTCAACGTATTGGGCTGGAGCCTGTCCGATGTCGCGAATGAACTGGACAAAATGTATCTGAACAGTGAGATCGCGCAGGATCTTTACAACGAAGCTGTCGATACGCCGGGCAGACTGCTGAATTACGGATGCGGTCTGGCGCAGTTCCTGGCCCTGAGATACCGTGCCGAAGAAACACTCGGAGATGATTTTGATCCTGTTGAATTCAACCGCGTGCTTCTGACATACGGTGACCGTGATTTTGAAGTTGTTGAATCAGACCTGAACGAATGGGTCAGCAGACTGACAAACGGGCAGACGCTCAATACTGAATCAGCGAACCTGGTACCGTATATCGCGATCGGCGGAATGGAAGAATCCAGGGAAAACAACATGAAATACGGAATCTTTGCGATCGGCGGGTTTGCCATCGCAGCTGCGCTGGTGCTCTGGTTCATTATCAGGACAAAGAAAAAGAATCCTTTCACTGCATGAGGTGATCTATGAAGCATAACGAATGGTATCCATGGCTTCAGAACGAATTCCAGCAGCCGTATTTCAAGCCTCTGGCTGCGTTTGTTCATGAAGCCTATGAAAACGGACCGGTATATCCCCCGAAAGTCCAGGTGTTCTCAGCCTTTGAAACGGCTGATCTGCCTGATATCAGGGTGGTCATACTCGGACAGGACCCGTATCACCAGAAAGGACAGGCACATGGTATGTGCTTCTCCGTCAATCCGGGCGTGCGCATCCCGCCCAGCCTGCAGAATATATTTCAGGAACTGAACACGGATCTTGGATGCTATATTCCCGACAACGGTTATCTGATGCCCTGGGCACAGCAGGGAGTATTCCTGCTCAATACGATCCTGACCGTAGCGGATTCCAGACCGATGTCGCATGCGCGGCAGGGCTGGGAGACATTCACGGATCATGCGATCGAGCGCATCAACGCAAAAGAAGATCCTGTTGTGTTCATGCTGTGGGGAAGACCCGCACGCGCAAAGGCACAGATGATCGACCGTTCGAAGCATCTTGTACTTGAAGCCGCCCATCCATCGCCGCTTTCGGCGTACAACGGCTTCTTCGGATGCAGACATTTCTCAAAGGCAAACGCCTTCCTGACCGGACATGGAAAGGAAGCTGTCAGCTGGCAGATCCCGAATCTTTATGTTCACGGAAGTTGAGAAAGCACTGGAATGGGTGATGTCCAGACATGGACATTCCCATGATCCGGAAGATATGAAAAAGTTCCTTGCATCGATCGGCAGTCCGCAGAATACATTCGGGACTGTGCATACTGCCGGTACCAACGGTAAGGGATCGTTCGTCAATTATCTGAGTGATATCCTGATATCACAGGGAAAAAAGACGGGCATGTTTACTTCACCTCACCTGATCTCGCATCTGGACAGGATCCGGATCAACGGACAGTGGATCCCCGGTGAAACATTCATGGGATACCTGAACAGGTACTATGACCTGATCAATGAACAGGATCTTTCCATGTTTGAGATCGATGTCCTGATCGCCTTCAGCTGGTTCAGGGATGAACAGGTCGACATTGCGGTGATCGAATGCGGACTGGGCGGAAGATACGACAGCACGAACGTACTGGATGAGCCGGAACTGTCGGTGATCACGACAGTCGGGTTTGATCATATGGAACGCCTGGGAGATACGCTTGGAAAGATCGCCTGGCAGAAGGCAGGTATCATCCATGATGATTCCCGTGTACTGGCCGGAAACATTCCTGATGAAGCAATGGCGGTCATCGAGCAGGAAGCGGAAAACCATCACACAAAACTGTACAGACCGCTGGATTACCTGCCGGGAGAAAACAACAGCATCATCATTTCGGGTGAGGTATATGAGATGTCTACGGACGCGCTGTACCAGCGGGAAAACGCAGTGCTTGCGCTGACTGCAGCAAGGCTGCTGGATATCGATATTTCCTCTCCGGAAGTGAAGAATGCCATAAAGACAAGCATGTGGAAGGGAAGATTTGAAACGGTCGGAGAACACCCGAGAGTGATCCTGGACGGTGCACACAATACACATGGCATTGCGGCGCTGACCGAATCACTGCAGACAGTACAGCGGCCGCTGGTATGCGTATTTGCCGCACTGCGTGACAAACGCGGCGTCATGATGGCGGAAATGCTGGCTAGGTCATGCGACAGGCTGCTCGTAACGGAGTTTGATATGTACAGGGCAGACCATGCTCAGACATATCTGGTCGACGGTGCGGAACTGGTCACGGACTGGAAAGAAGCCGTTGCCAAAGCCAGGGAATATGCCGGGAAAGACGGAACGGCAGTCATTACCGGTTCGCTTTACTTTATCAGTGTTGTCAGGGAATACCTGATGACAGAATCGGAATAAATACTTTCATATCAGAACCGGAACAGACGATCCGGTTCTTTTTGCTGAAACGGGTAATTTATTTTTAAATGAAACGGAAACTGTTAGCCATGAGTGAGTTCATGGTATTATAATGAAAGCGGTAACATGTTTGTGCAGGAGGTAATTATGCGAGCAAACAGTATGGTGGCCATGATTCTTGCAGGAGGAAGAGGGACACGTCTTTTTGAACTGACTAAGAAAGTGGCAAAACCGGCGGTACATTTCGGCGGGAAGTACCGTATTATTGATTTCCCGCTCAGCAACTGTGCTAATTCATCAATCAGCACTGTAGGAGTACTGACGCAATATGAATCAGTATTGTTGAACTCCTACGTTGCAAAAGATCATAATTGGGGATTAGACACAAACGATGGCGGTGTTTTTGTTCTGACACCGCGTGAACGTGATCAGGCGAATTTCCAGGTATATCTCGGAACAGCTGATGCGATCACACAGAATATCGATTTCCTTGATTCTGTTGATCCCGAGTATGTCCTGATTCTTTCCGGCGACCACATTTACAAGATGAACTACGATAAGATGCTTACTTATCACAAGGAAAAGAAAGCAGATGCTACGATCGCTGTTCTTGAAGTACCTCTGAAAGAGGCTTCCCGTTTCGGTATCATGAACTGCGACGCGCAGGACACAATCGTTGAATTCGAAGAAAAACCGAAGAAACCGAAGAGCAATCTGGCATCCATGGGTATCTACATCTTCTCCTATCAGACACTGAGAAAGTATCTGCTGGAAGACCTGAAGAATGAGAAATCCAATCACGACTTCGGTAAGGACATCATTCCGGCTTATCTGAACGACAAGAAAAAGCTCGTCGCTTACAGATTCAAGGGCTACTGGAAGGATGTAGGAACGATCGATTCCCTGTGGGAAGCAAACATGGATCTGCTGAATGCAAATTCAGAGCTTGATCTGGGTGACGCTACATGGAAGATCTACACAGAAGACGTCAATTCACTTCCGCAGTATATCGGCGCTGATGCGCATGTGGAAAACAGTTATGTCACACAGGGAAGCGTTGTCCTTGGTGACGTCAAGAATTCCGTACTGGGTACGAACTGCACAGTCGAAGAACGCGCAAAGGTCCTTGACTCCGTCATTATGCCGGGCGCTGTTGTAGGCGAAGGTGCTAAAGTTACCCGCTGCATCATTGCGGATGATGTTGTTGTCCCGGCAGGAGCTGTACTCGGCAGTGCTGACAGCGAACACATCCAGCTTGTTGCAAAGGAATCAGAGTAGGAGGATAGATCATGCGTGCATTAGGTATTATCAATTTTGAAGACGATACAGCGAACATTGAAGGACTTGGTGAATTCAGACCCGTTCCTGCAATCGCGTTCCTGGGACGTTATCGTGTTATTGACTTCATCCTCAGCAACATGACCAATTCCGGCATCAGCAACGTTCATGTTTACTGCAAGGAAAAACCGCGTAACCTGTTCGATCACCTGGGTGACGGAACACTTTACAACATCAATTCCAAGCGTGGAAAGCTGCGTATTCTCTTCGGCGAGAAGTCATTCTCCTCACCGGTTTACAATCATGATATTGCAAACTTCATCCTGAATATGCAGTACATTGAAGAAGATCCGAATCCGTATGTCATCGTAGCACCCAGCTACTTTGTATACTCACTCGACTTCAACCCTGTTCTGAAAGCACATATCGATTCCAAGGCTGACGTAACAGTTCTTTACAAGGCTACGACCGAAGCAAAGAACAGATTCCTCGGCTGCGACGTACTGATGCTTGACAAAGAAAAGAAAGTCACAGAGTTCGCAAAGAACCGCGGCAACTACAAGACAAGAAATGTCTCCCTCGAAGCTTATGTCATGACAAAGAAGCTGTTCATTGAACTGGTTGAAAAAGCAGCCAAGACATCTTCTCTGTACTGGTTCAAGGATATTCTGGCTGAACAGGCCGGTACACTGGATATCCGCGGATACGGCGTCAAGGGTTATGTATCCTGCCTGAATTCTCTGCCTGAATACTATCGCACAAGCATGGAACTCCGTGACCGTGATGAATCCGTTTCACTGGTCAAGCCTGAATGGCCGATCTACACACATACAAACGATTCCTGCCCGACACGCTATACAGAAACTGCTGAAGTAACCGACTCACTCATCGCCAACGGCTGTGTCATCGAAGGCAAGGTTGAAGGTTCTGTCATCAGCAGAAACGTAACGATCCGCAAGGGTGCAGAAGTAAAAGACTCCATCATTCTTCCGGGCGCATATATCGGTGAAAAAGCTAAGCTTGATCATGTCATCGTTGACAAGTACGCGATCGTGCATCATGTCAAGAAGCTGGAAGGCACTGACGAGAACCCTGTATACGTAAAACGCAGAGACCGCATCTAGGAGGAGACCGTTTATGTCAAGATCAATTCTGTTTGTTGCGGGTGAAGGTCTGCCGTTTATCAAGACCGGCGGCCTTGCGGATGTCATCGGCGCGCTGCCGAAGGCACTTGCTCAGCGCGGCCACGATGTCCGTGTCGTTCTTCCGCTTTACAGCAAAGTCATTGAGAAGCATTATGACAAGCTGATCCGTCTGGGAACGATCCGTGTCCATTCAGGATGGATCGACCAGCCGGCAACATACTATTCCTGCACGGTAGACAATGTTGTTTATTACTTCATTGAACACCAGGGATATTTCGAGAGACCTGCGCTGTACGGCTATGATGATGACGGTGAACGCTTCGCTTTCTTCCAGAGAGCTGTACTGGACATGATCTATTTCATCAACTGGTGGCCGAATGTCATCCACAGCAACGACTGGCAGACGGGTATGATCCCGCTGATCTGCCATGCATGCTATGCGGATGATCAGAGATACCAGCAGATCAAGCATGTCTATACGATCCACAATCTGGCATTCCAGGGCAACTTCGGCGTAGATATGCTGCCGACATGCCTGGGCCTTGATTACTACTACTTTGACAACGGATCGATCAAGTTCGATACAGGTATCAGCTTCATGAAAGCCGGTATCGTATATGCGGACAAGATCACGACCGTTTCGCCGACATATGCCAACGAGATCCTGACTGAAGCATTCGGTGAGAGAATGGATTCCATCCTGCGCTACAGAAGAGATGACCTCTGGGGCATCGTCAACGGTATCGATACAGATACATGGAACCCGAAGACCGACCCGCATCTGGTAAAGAACTATGATCTGAGAAGCTATGTTTCCGGCAAGAAGGCAAACAAGAATGCCCTGCAGGAAGAACTCGGACTTGAAGTCAGAGATGATGTACCGCTGATCGGTCTGGTATCCAGACTGACAAATCAGAAGGGTATCTATCTGATCACAGACCGTCTCCATGAGATCATGGGCATGGATATCCAGTTTGCCGTACTGGGTTCCGGTGAAACAAATGCCGAGAACGCATTCCGCTGGATGGAAAATTCGTTCAAGGGCAAGGCTGTATTCTACAACGGATACAACGAAGAACTGGCACACCGCATCTATGCAGGCGCTGATATCTTCCTGATGCCTTCACTCTATGAACCTTGCGGAATCGGTCAGCTGAACGCAATGCATTACGGTACTCTGCCGCTGGTTCGTGAAACAGGCGGACTTAAGGATACCGTACAGCCGTTCAACCAGTACACAGGCGAAGGCAATGGATTCAGCTTCTGGGCTGCAAATGCCGACGATATGGTTTACACCATCCGTTATGCTGTAGAACAGTTCTACAACAACAAACCCGGCTGGAAGGGCCTGATCAAGAGCGCGATGACAACAGATGTATCCTGGGATAAATCTGCTGCTATCTACGAAGAACTCTATTATCAGATCTGCAACTGGCCTGATTAATCAGAAGAACAGGGAGACTGTACCGTGTGTGCGGTCTCTCTTTTTTGATGCGAATGATATGTATTTGGTGTAAAATACAGAAAGGAATGCATGTGTCCATGCATGCGGCAAAAAGGGAGACGGCCTGAATGAAACGCTGGTGCAGACTTTTTCTGATTTTCGTATTAATGATCTCTGCAGGATGTTCAACGAAGCAGAGTGTACAATATTCCGTATCATTTGACACCCGCGGCGGGGAACAGATCATGCCCGTCATGGTAGATAAGAATCATCCGGTCGAAGTGGAAGACCCGGTGCGTGAAGGATATACGTTTGAAGGCTGGTATTCCAGTCCCGATCTTTCCGCGAAATGGGATAAGAATGACAAGGTGACGGAAGACCTCGTACTGTACGCATCCTGGTCCAAACAGACAAGAACGATCTCATTTGAAACAAACGGTGCCGAACCGATCGAACCCATCACACTGAAATACGGTGAGTCTTTTTCCATGCCGTCCCTGACGATCTCCAGGGAAGGATACGGTTTCCAGGGCTGGTTCTATGACCGTAATTTTACCAACCCGTATTCCGGATCTTTTGATGTCACGGAGGATGTGACCTTCTATGCCGAATGGAAGGAACTGACTTATGCGGAGATCAAGGTCATGAACCTGATCAATCAGAAGGATCTCGGTCTGGTGAACGGAACGGAAGCGGCTTCACTGCTGATGGCACTGCAGTCGGCAGGACATGCACTGGATTATAACTTTGCGTCCTTTATCAAGAACATCCCGTATTCCACTGACGGAACGCCGGTCACCGGCTTTGCGGGAGATCTCTGGACCGATACCGAGCAGATCGACGGCATTCTTCCGGAAGCACTTGAAACATGGGCAAACAACTACGGCTCAGCGAAAAATATCAGCGGCTGCGAGATGGAAGACCTGATCAGCTGCATCCTGGAAGGACATCCCGTTGTTGTATGGCTGACCAATGCGTTCCAGGCGACACAGTCTGTCAATTATCCCTGGGGTGCTTATAAAACAAATGTCTGCGTCATGACTCTGTACGGCTATGATGAAGGAAACAACAGCTTCCTTGTGGCAGATCCGACAGGAAGAAATGACGGTCTTTACTGGGTATCATACAAAACGTTCCAGAATGTCTGGACAGTATATCCCGGAGCTGTAGAGATCTGGTGACAGGACGGAAAGATAGAATATGGAACAGGACAAAACATACAGAATGATCATGAGCGCGATCGCGCTGGTGATCCTGGCGCTGTATATGCTTGGAATCGTCGATACAAAGATACTGCTTTATATACTTGGTGCTGTTTGGGTATTTATGACAGTGCGGCAGGTGTTAAAATATATAAAAGAGGGAAATACGGTCATGGCAGTCCTGTCCGGACTGCTTGGCTGTGCAATGATCCTGCTGATCCTGAGGCGGGTATCATAATGGGTTTACAATCGTTGATCCGGTGTAGAAATTTTATGTGAACAGTTACACAAATTTGGCTGTCTCCGTTTACTGGAATATTAAGCGGATGATATAATTGTTACGCAAAAAGGAGGATTCTTCATGGCAAAAGTAACAGTCAAAGATCTGGATGTTAAAGGCAAGCGCGTTATCGTTCGCGTTGACTTTAATGTCCCTCACAAGAACGGGGTAATCACGGATGATAATCGTGTCCGCGCTGCCCTCCCTACAATCAACTATCTGACAGAAAACGGCGCAAAGGTCATTCTTCTGAGCCATCTGGGCAAGGTAAAAACTGATGAAGATAAGGCTAAGAACGATATGAGCATCGTTGCTGACTGCCTGGCTAAACTGCAGAGCGCACCGGTTCGTTTTGTAAACGCAACACGCGGTCCTGAACTCGAAGCAGCAGTAGCTGAGCTGAAAGAAGGCGAGATCGTTCTGATGCAGAACACACGTTATGAAAAGGGTGAATCCAAGAACGATCCCGAACTCGGTGCTTATTGGGCATCCCTGGGCGATCTGTTCGTATGCGATGCATTCGGTTCCGTACACAGAGCACACGCTTCCACAGTCGGTATCCCGACACATCTGCCCGGCGCAGTAGGCTTCCTTGTTGAAAAGGAACTGAACGTTCTCGGCGGCGCACTGAATGATCCTCAGAGACCGTTCGTTGCAATTCTCGGCGGCGCTAAAGTATCCGACAAGATCGGCGTCATCGAAAACCTGCTGAAGATCGCTGATAAAGTCATCATCGGCGGCGGCATGTCCTATACATTCTCCAAGGCAATGGGCGGCGAGATCGGTACATCCCTGCTTGAAGCAGACAAGATCGATCTGGCTAAAGAATTCCTCGCAAAGGGCGAAGGCAAACTGATCCTTCCGATCGACACAGTCGTTGCCAACGACTTCTCCAACCCGACAGAGATCAAGACTGTCAAAGCCGGTGAAATTCCTGAAGGATTCATGGGTCTCGACATTGGTCCTGAAACGATCGAACTCTTCAAGAAGGAACTCGAAGGTGCTAAGACAGTATTCTGGAACGGACCGATGGGTGTATTCGAAGATCCTCGTTTCGCTGTAGGTACAGTCGAAGTCTGCAAGACTCTTGCTGAGCTTGAAGGCGCTACAACGATCATCGGCGGCGGCGATTCCGCATCCGCAGCTAAGAACCTCGGATTCGCAGAGAAGTTCTCCCACATCTCCACAGGCGGCGGCGCTTCCCTCGAATACATGGAAGGAAAGGAGCTCCCGGGCGTAGCTATTATTCCCGAGAAATAATTAAATATGGCAAGAAAACCCATTATTGTCGGTAACTGGAAGATGAACAAAACTCCTTCAGAAGCAGAAGTCTTCATGAAGGGTATCGAAGAAGTTCTCACAGGAACAGAAGCAGCTGATTACGGTATCGGCGCTCCGTATGTTGACCTGGATGTATGCGTCAGAAACGCCAAGAACCTGATCATCGCAGCTGAAAACTGCAATGAAAAGGACAGCGGCGCTTATACGGGTGAAGTATCCGTTCCGATGCTGAAGGAAGTAGGTATTACTTACTGCATTATCGGCCACTCCGAGAGAAGAACATACTATGCTGAAACAGACGCTGCATGCGCTGCCAAGGCAAAGAGACTGCTGGCTGACAACATCATCCCGATCCTCTGCATCGGTGAAACCGAGGCACAGTATGATGCAGGTGAAACAGCTAACGTCATCAAATCCCAGCTGGAAGGATCCCTGGCAGGACTGACCGGTGAAGAAGTTGCCAAGATGGTCATCGCATATGAACCCATCTGGGCGATCGGCACAGGCAAGAGCGCGACAAAAGAGATCGCTGAAGACTGCTGCAAGTGCGTCCGCGACAATGTCAAGGCTCTCTATGACGAAGCAACAGCTGAAGCAGTACGCGTACAGTATGGCGGAAGTGTCAAGCCCACAAACATCAAAGAATATATGGCTTGCCCTGACATCGACGGCGCGCTGATCGGCGGAGCATCACTGAAGGTTGATTCCTTCAAGGAAATCATTGACGCAACAAAATAAAGGTTCTTTCGGAGAAATGATCTCCGGGAATATTGATCAAGGTATTACAAGGAGGACAAAATCAAAATGCCTAGTATCGTAAGTGTTTATGCACGTGAAGTAATCGACTCCCGCGGCAATCCGACAGTTGAAGCAGAAGTCACAACAGAATCAGGCGCATGGGGACGCGCAATCGTTCCGTCCGGCGCTTCCACAGGTGAACGTGAAGCTATCGAACTTCGTGATGGCGACAAGACACGTTTCGGTGGAAAGGGTACTCTGAAAGCAGTTGAAAACGTTAATACAAAGATCGCTCCGGCTATCCTCGGCATGGATGTTACAGAACAGACAGCTATCGATAAAGTAATGCTGGAACTCGATGGCACACCGTTCAAGTCCAACCTGGGTGCGAATGCTACTCTGGCTGTTTCACTGGCTTGCGCAAGAGCTGCAGCTGACTTCTATGGCGAACCGCTCTACAAATATATCGGCGGCGCAAACGCAAAGGTTCTCCCTGTTCCGATGATGAACGTTCTGAACGGCGGCAAACACGCTGACTCCGCTTCCGACGTACAGGAATACATGATCATGCCTGTAGGCGCAGAAACATTCCGCGGCGCTATCCGTATGGGTGCTGAAATCTTCCATGCACTGGCTAAAGTCCTGAAGAAGTATGGATACAACACAGCAGTCGGTGACGAAGGCGGTTATGCTCCGTCCTCCATTCCTGGTGGAAACGGACCGCTGGAAACACTCGGAAATGAAGGCCCTCTGGCTCTCATGCTCGAAGCAGTAGAAGCAGCTGGATACAAACCCGGCACAGACGTATGCTTCGCTATGGACGCAGCTTCCTCCGAATTCTATGATGCAGAAAAGGGATGCTATGTTCTCGCTCGTTCCGGTGAAGGCGACAAGTCTTCCGAAGACATGATCGAACTCTATGAGAAGTGGGTCGAAAAGTATCCGCTGATCTCCCTCGAAGACGGCCTTGCTGAAAATGACTGGGATGGCTGGGTAGAACTCACAAAGCGTCTCGGCGACAAGATCCAGCTCGTTGGTGATGACCTGTTCGTTACAAACACAACATTCATCAAGAAGGGTATCGAACTCGGCGCAGCTAACTCCGTTCTGATCAAAGTTAACCAGATCGGTACACTGACAGAAACTCTGGATGCAATCGAAATGGCTAAGGAAGCTAAGTACACAGCTGTCGTTTCCCACCGTTCCGGTGAAACAGAAGATACAACGATCGCTGACCTGGTAGTTGGTGTCAACGCCGGTCAGATCAAGACTGGTTCCATGAGCCGTACAGACCGTATTGCTAAGTACAACCAGCTGATGAGGATCGAAGAAGAACTCGGAACTGTTTCTCAGTACAAGGGCAAGAAGGCATTCTACAATGTCAAGGCTCTGTCCGCTGACCCTGCACCTGCTCCTAAAAAGGCAGCTAAGAGAACAACAAAAAAAGCAGCTAAGAAATAATCATTCTTAAATCTCAGCTCAGAGACCGGATGCTCATACGCATCCGGTTTTTAAACTGCCCGGAAAGCATTAAACACACATTTCATGAAGATAACCCGTATAATGTGAACCATAAGCGGACACCTGCCTGTGCGGTATTCTGAGGAGCTGTGCAGAAACAGTTCCGGCCCGTATACCATATTGAATAGAGGATAACAGAAATGAGAACAGTAAAGCTGCATGACACGACATTGATCCCACAGCTTGGCCAGGGTACCTGGAACATGGGGGAATCGACAGCCATATATGATAGCGAAGTGGAAGCACTCCGCTGGGGGATCGATCATGGAATGACACTGATCGATACTGCCGAGATGTACGGGGACGGTGCGGCAGAAGAACTGGTCGGGGATGCGATCAGGCCCTATAACCGAAATGATCTGTTTCTGGTGTCCAAAGTATATCCCTGGAATGCAGGCAGAAAGAATATCTTCAGAAGCTGTGAAGATTCACTGGAGCGGATGGGAACGGATCATCTGGACCTGTACCTGCTGCATTGGCGCGGAAGTGTACCGCTGGCGGAAACTGTAGAGTGTATGGAAGAACTCAAACAGCAGGGAAAGATCCTTCGCTGGGGAGTTTCCAATTTTGATACCGCGGATATGAAGGAACTGCTTGATGTCAGAAACGGGGACCAGTGCCAGGTAAACCAGGTGCTTTATCATCTTGGCAGCAGAGGTGTTGAGTATGATCTGCTTCCGTTTATGAATGAACACGGCATTCCGATGATGGCTTATTGTCCTCTGGCACAGGCCGGACGTCTGAAGCAGAAGCTTCTGAGCAGCCGGGTTCTGCAGGAAATAGCCGAAGCCAAGGGCAGGACGGTGATGCAGATCCTGCTGGCATTCACACTGCTGAGAGATGACGTGATCCCGATCCCCAAGGCATCCTCGGTCGCTCATACTAGCGCAAACCGGGATGCGGCAGAGATCATCCTGACACAGGAGGAATGTGATCTGCTGGACCGTGAATTCCCGAAACCGGACAGGAAAGTACCGCTGGATATGGAATGATCCTGAAATAAACATGAAAGATACACCGGATGATGTGACTCTGTACACGATCCGGTGTTTTTTAAGGATTCACCAAAACTTCACACAGTGTTCCGATGAAATTGAAATTACGGGATTACATTAATAACCGTGAAAGGAAGGTATCCTTTATGAATAAGACAGCAATGACATTTCTGGCAGCACTGATCCTGCTGAGCGGGTGTTCAGAGAATGCAGTACAGGCCGATGAGATAACAGAAACTGAGGAGACAAAAGAAACAGACAGCAGGAATGAATATGCGGGAAAGACGGTTACCGGTCAGGTAACTGCAGTTTCCGGCAATACAGCAGAGATTATACCCGGCCAGATGGTATATGACAGCGGAACGATCAGCGGAAATATGGAAACAGACATGCCAGGCAGCGGAATGCCAGGTGGTAATTCACAATCAGGACCTGCGGGAGGCATGCCGGGCAAAAACGGTCAGGACAAACCTGATGGACAGCCTCCGGAAAAACCTGGTGGTGATGATTTCCCGGGTAATATGCCCGAAGGTATCTTTGTTGCAACAGGCGACGCGATCACGGTCGAGACAGATACCGAACTGTCAGCAGGAGATTATGTAGAGATCGTATTTGCGGCGGACGGCAGCGTTGAAAGCATCAGTCCGGCCGGTGTTCATACTGCAGGCAGACCCGGTGGAGGAAGTTCTGAGGTGACTCAGGGAACTTCTGCCAATACGATCATTGAAGACGGATCATATTCCTCAGAAATATATGTGTCCACGGGCGATGATGAGAATGCCTTGAGGGTGGACGGAGCAGAAGTGACATTGAACGGGATCACTGTCCGTAAGGATGCAGGTTCTTCATCCAATGCCGAAAACGGAGATTTTTACGGAGTCAATGCAGCGCTCCTTGCGACGAACGGAGCAGATGTGACGATCGTGAATGCTGATATATCATCGGATGCGCGGAATGGAAACGGTGTGTTCAGTTATGGCGGCGGTACGACCGTCACGATCAGTGACAGTACGATCAGGACGAAAGCGGATAATTCCGGAGGGATCCAGACAACAGGCGGAGGCACAACGATCGCATCACGCCTGACAGTGGAAACTGAGGGAAATTCATCCGCAGCGATCCGTTCAGACAGAGGCGGCGGTACGGTCATTGTTGACGGCGGTACATATACCAGCAGCGGCCTCAATTCACCTGCTGTTTATTCAACGGCTGATATTACAGTCAGGAATGCGGAACTGACGGCAGTTAATTCGGAAGCGCTGGTCATTGAAGGAAAGAATTCCATCCGGCTTGAAAACTGTGATGTCAGCGGCAATATGAGCACACAGGGAGCCAGTTCAGACATCAATATTCATAACGTCATGATCTATCAGTCCATGTCAGGTGATGCGGATGTCGGTACTTCTTCCTTCTCTATGACCGGCGGTTCACTGGTATCGGGCAGCGGTGATATGTTCTTCATTACAAATACATCTGCAGTTGTGTATCTCAGCAATGTGAAACAGACAAACAGCTCCGGAAATCTCATGACCATAACAGGCAACAACGCTTCCCACGGATGGGGAACAGCCGGCGCAAACGGTGCGCATGTTGAAATGACAGCAGAGGATCAGGTGCTGGAAGGAGATATCGTTGTGGATACGATATCAGGTCTGGACCTGACACTTGCCGGCAGTTCTTCGTTCAGCGGTTCCATTGTCATCACCGATAATGAAGAAGGAGGATCTTCTCCGGACGCGGGGGTGCATGTGACTGTTGAAAAAGACAGTGTATGGACGCTGACAGGGGACTGTGTCATCAGTACTCTGGACAACAGCGGAACGATCAGCTATAACGGTTATACGATCACACTGGCAGACGGAACAATACTGAAATGATCAGAACGAATACAGCACAGCATGACTGCCGTGCTGTATTTTTATAAAATAAAAAGCGCTTCTGAATTAGATTTTCAGAAGCTCCTTGTTTATTCTTCAGGCGTGGTTTTCTTGGGGTTGATGCGCAGCTGATATTCACCTGTGCATTCAAGCAGTGTGCCTTCATTCAGCATAACGCGTTCAAGATTGCTGATATCGTGCAGATGTCCGTTGACATCCCTCAGGTTCAGTCCGAGGTCATTGAGCGCTGAAATGTAATACGTTCCTGCTCTGATGTTTCTCGGAACGGAATAGATGCCGGGTGTCAGCGTCATGGTGTTTTCACTGTTGATGTAGATCAGATTCTGCTTTTTGTTTGCCTGTGCAGCAACGATCTTGTGATACAGCGTATCCCTCATGAAGAACATGTCTGTGTTCTCCGTGCTGTATGTGAATGTCAGCTTCTTTTCCAGGACATGAATGGCTGCCGGATCATCACCGGTCCTTACCATATCGCTCAGCCTGTGGCAGTTGATGAAATGCTCGGAAATGAAGTACAGCGCAATATCTGTTTCATAGAGCTTTCCTTTGACCACTTCCGCTTCTACTCCGGCAGGCGCGTCGGGGATATCGTTGATCATGTGTCCGGTGATGTTTCCGATGACATCAACGGCTACTGTATAAGGTATACCGGCCTTTGAAACTTTGATGGAAGCGTCGGTCTCATTGATCAGGTGTTCGCCTTTATGCAGCTGATAGGGAGGCTGCGGAAAGAATTTTACGATCGTTTCATCTGCGGTATGCTGTTCCAGGTAGTTGCCCATGATCATTTCCCGCATATACGGGTCTGATACGACAAGCAGCTGAAACAGGTCATACTCAACAGGGAGATTGTATCTGCGGATCTTCTGTTTGCAGTTTCTGCAGATCATATGTCCGTCGGGCAGGGTCTCGTATTTGCTGAAGAGACCTTTTGATTCTGACAGGCAGAAATCACATACTTTGTTTGCAGGCATATGTACCTTCTTTCTATTTCGCCTCAGGCGTTTCCTCGAGCAGCCTTGTTAATCTGACTGACAGTTCCGGATGGATGACCGGGCTGTACGGAGCTTTGTTCCGGATCAGTTCGATAAAATGTTTCTGCTGGAAAGTGAACTCACTTTCAAAATCAGCTGTGAATTCTTCGTCACCGTCTTTTGTGTGCAGCACGGCACGGTGAGCTTTCCAGAAATCACGGCATTCGATGGATCCTTGGGATCCGTGGATGCGCAGCGTGTTGTCCCCGCGGTAGCGGAATGAACACCATGCTGTCAAAAGTATATCATCGGTATTCAGCATCTGCCAGGATACCGTTACAGGGCAGCCGTTCTCAGTGACATCTGTCCGGTGCATTGTTTTGAATTCCTGCGGAAACAATGCGAGCAGCGCGCTGAGAGGGTAACCGCCAAGATCAAATGCGCAGCCTGCTCCGGGAGTGGTCATGACCCAGTGATCGGTGTTTGGATAGGAGGCGGCACAGTATGAGGCTTCCGCTGCTTTCACTTCGCCGATCCTGCCGGCGCCGATCCATTCTTTGATCTTTGCCAGACATGGATTGAACATGCCTTTCTGTGCTTCCATCAGTACCAGATGCTTTTCCTGTGCCAGTTTATAGAGACGTTCCGCATCAGCCGCGGTGATAAAGGCAGGCTTTTCGCAGATGACATGCTTGCCGTTCAGAAGACACGCTTCGATCTGCTGCGCATGGACATAGTTCGGGGTCGAAATGTATACCGCGTCAATATCACTGTCACGGTACATATCCTCATACGAAAGGATCCTGCTGATCCCTTCTTCACGGGCGTACTCAGCAACATTGTCCGGATGTCTGGACGCGAATGCTGTAACCGCTGCATCATCAACGCAGCGCATACCCTTCAGAAAACGGTGACTGATCCGTCCCGGTCCGAGTACTGCGATTCTGATCTGCTCCATTTTGTACCTCTATTATCAATATGATACCACGGAATAGGCAGTACGTGATGATTTTGAAAAAAAGCGTTGACTTTCAGTTATACCGAGTGTATTATCTATCTGCTTGGCGAAAAAAAGGCTTTGCTGTGTGCAAAGCCTATCATAAGGCTGAGAAATGGCACGCTTGGAAATGTGTGCACAAAGGAAGGAGTAGTAATGCCTACAATTAATCAGCTGGTACGCAAAGGTCGTACCGATAAAGTCTACAAGTCAAAATCCCCGGCACTGAACAGGGGCTTCAACAGTCTGCAGAAAAAGCCGACAAGGATCAGCAGTCCGCAGAAGAGAGGCGTCTGCACCCGTGTTGGTACAATGACTCCTAAAAAGCCGAACTCCGCGCTTCGTAAGTATGCCCGTGTACGTCTTTCCAACGGCATGGAAGTTACAGCATATATTCCGGGTGTCGGACACAACCTCCAGGAACACTCCGTCGTTATGATCCGCGGCGGCCGTGTTAAGGATCTCCCTGGTGTTCGTTATCATATCATCCGCGGTACACTGGACTGCGCTGGTGTAAACGATCGTAACCAGGCCCGTTCCCGCTATGGCGCTAAGAAGCCCAAGGCAAAGAAATAAGTGAGGTGAACAGACATGCCCAGAAAAGGATATATAGCAAAGCGTGATGTACTGCCCGATCCCGTCTATAACTCAAAGCTGGTCACAAAGCTGATCAACAAGATCATGATCGACGGCAAGCGCGGTACTGCACAGACGATTCTCTATGATGCATTTGCACTCATCGAGTCCAAAACAGGCCAGAATGCTATGGAAGTATTCGAAAAGGCACTGGCAAACGTTATGCCGATGCTCGAACTGAAGGTTCGCCGTGTCGGTGGTGCCAACTATCAGGTTCCGGTAGAAGTAAGTGCTGAAAGAAAACTCACACTTGGTCTCCGCTGGATCGTCAACTACGCAAGACTCCGTCATGAAAGAACAATGGAACAGAGACTTGCCAATGAAATTATGGATGCCGCAAACGGAACAGGTGCATCTGTGAAGAAGAAGGAAGACACGCACAAGATGGCTGAAGCAAACAAGGCTTTTGCTCACTATCGCTGGTAATAATGAACTTGAACTTCCATATTGAAAGGAGCGATTTATGCCCAGAGAGTTCCCGTTAAACAAAGTCCGTAATATTGGAATCATGGCGCACATCGATGCCGGCAAAACGACAACGACTGAGCGTATTCTGTATTACACAGGTAAAATCTACAAGATCGGTGAGACGCATGACGGTGCTTCCCAGATGGACTGGATGGCACAGGAACAGGAACGCGGTATCACGATCACTTCTGCAGCTACCACATGTCAGTGGAAAGACTGCCAGATCAATATTATCGATACACCAGGCCACGTAGACTTCACTGCTGAAGTTGAACGTTCCCTGCGAGTACTGGACGGTGCTGTTACTGTCCTGGACTCCAAGGCCGGTGTTGAACCTCAGACTGAAACAGTCTGGAGACAGGCAACAGAATACAGAGTTCCGCGTATCGTATTCTCCAATAAGATGGACGCTACAGGTGCTGACTTCTATATGAGCGTCAAATCCATCGGCGACCGTCTTGGTGCCAAGGCTGCAGCTATCCAGATGCCGATCGGCGCTGAAAGCAGCTTCCGCGGAATTATCGACCTCGTTACCATGAAACAGGAAATGTATATGAATGACCTGGGAACAGACATTCAGATCACAGAGGTCGAAGAACAGTATCAGGATCAGGCTCAGGAAATGCGTATGGCTATGCTGGAAGCACTTGCTGACTATGACGATGATCTGATGATGAAGGTTCTTGAAGGCGAAGATCCTACAGTAGAAGAGATCAAGGGTGCGATCCGTAAGGGCGTGCTGACTTCCGAATTCTTCCCTGTAATGTGCGGTTCCGCCTATAAGAATAAAGGTGTTCAGCTCCTGCTTGACGCAGTTGTTGATTATCTGCCTGCTCCGACAGACATCCCTGCAATCAAGGGACATCTGACAGACGGAGAAGAAGCAGAACGTATTCCGGATGACAAACAGCCGTTCAGCGCCCTTGCATTTAAGGTCGCTACCGATCCATTCGTCGGAAGACTGACATATTTCCGTGTATACTCCGGTACGATCACAGCCGGCAGCTATGTGCTGAATGCTACAAAGAACAAGAGAGAGCGTCTGGGACGTATCGTCCGTATGCACGCTAACCACCGTACAGATATCACGGAAGTATTTGCCGGCGACATCGCTGGTGCGGTAGGTCTCAAGAACACCACAACCGGTGATACGCTGTGTGCTGAAGACAGCCCGATCATCCTGGAATCCATGGTATTCCCGGAGCCGGTCATCCAGATGTCAGTTGAGCCCAAGACAAAGGCTGATGCCCAGAAGATGGACAACGCCCTGGCTAAGCTGGCTGAAGAAGACCCGACATTCCGTACATATACCGATGAAGAAACAGGACAGACGATCATCGCCGGTGTCGGTGAACTGCAGCTGGATATCATCATGGACCGTATGAAGAGAGAGTTTAAGGTAGAAGCTACTGCCGGTGCTCCTCAGGTTGCTTACCGTGAAACGATCCGCAGCGAAGCTGAGTGCGAAGGTAAATTCGTTCGTCAGTCCGGCGGTCATGGTCAGTATGGTCATGTATGGATCCGTTTCAGCCCGAATGAAGGCAAAGGCTTTGAATTCGCGGATGAAACAGTCGGCGGAAGTGTTCCGAAGGAATACATCAAACCGACACAGCAGGGTCTGGAAGATGCGCTCGGAAACGGCCTCATCGCAGGCTATCCGGTCGTAGACATCAAAGCGGTACTGTTCGACGGTTCCTATCATGATGTCGACTCATCTGAACAGGCGTACAAGATTGCAGCATCCCTCGCTCTGAAGGAAGCCGCAAAGAAGTGCAACCCTGTCATTCTCGAACCGATCATGCGTGTAGACGTAACTGCACCGTCTGATTACCTTGGCTCCGTCATGGGAGACATCGTAAAGAGAAGAGGTCAGATCCGTATGCAGGAAGAGACCGGCAACGCAATCAAGATTTCCAGTTATGTACCTCTGAGCGAAATGTTCGGCTATGTAACAGATCTCCGTTCCATTACACAGGGACGCGGCACTTACATTATGCAGACAGATCACTACGAGGAAGTACCTAAGAGCATCGCTAAGGAAATCATCGAAAAGAACAGTACTAAGTAATTATTGCAAATGGAATGTGTTTATCATAAAATGATTACGCACATAAATTGATTAAATCAGGAGGAAAACCCATTATGGCAAAGCAAAAGTTTGACCGCTCACTCGATCATGTAAATATCGGTACGATCGGTCATGTCGACCATGGCAAAACAACGCTGACGGCCGCAATCACCAAGTATCTCGCTGAGCACCCTGAAGCTGGTTCCGCTAAGTTCGAAGCTTATGATCAGATCGACGGCGCACCGGAAGAAAAAGCTCGTGGTATCACGATCAATACTGCTCACGTTGAGTACTCAACAAAAACACGTCACTATGCACACGTAGACTGCCCAGGTCATGCTGACTATGTCAAGAACATGATCACTGGTGCTGCTCAGATGGACGGCGCTATCCTCGTAGTTGCTGCTACAGACGGACCGATGCCTCAGACACGTGAGCACATCCTGCTGTCCCGTCAGGTAGGCGTACCTAAGATGGTCGTATTCCTGAACAAGTGCGACATGGTTGACGATCCTGAACTGATCGACCTCGTTGAAATGGAAGTTCGTGACCTTCTTTCCGAATATGGATTCGAAGGCGATGATACACCGATCATTCGTGGTTCCGCTCTGAAGGCTCTCGAAGGTGATCCTGACTGGCTCGCTCCGATCCAGGAACTCCTCGACGCTGTTGATGAATGGATCCCGACACCTGCACACGAATTCGACAAGCCGTTCCTGATGGCTGTTGAAGACGTCTTCACGATCACAGGCCGTGGTACTGTTGCTACAGGCCGTGTAGAACGTGGTAAGCTGAACCTCAACGACCAGGTTGAAATCGTTGGTCTCAAAGAGACAAGAACAACTGTCGTTACAGGTATCGAAATGTTCCGTAAGACTCTTGACTTTGCTCAGGCTGGTGACAACATCGGTGCTCTGCTCCGTGGTGTTAACCGTGACGAAGTTGAGCGTGGACAGGTTCTCGCTAAGCCGGGTTCCGTTACACCTCATACAAAGTTCAAGGCTCAGGTTTACGTTCTGACTAAGGAAGAAGGCGGACGTCATACACCGTTCGTTTCCAACTATCGTCCTCAGTTCTATTTCCGTACAACAGACGTTACAGGCGTTATCAGACTTCCTGAAGGCACAGAAATGTGCATGCCTGGCGACAACGTTGTCATGGAAGTTGAACTTCTGGCTCCGATCGCTGTTGAACAGGGAACAAAGTTCTCCATCCGTGAAGGTGGACGTACAGTAGGTTCCGGTTCCATCACAGAAATCGAACAGTAATCGACTGAACTTAAAGAAAGATATCCTCCGGGGTATCTTTTTTTTACGCTCGTTCCTGTATAATCTGCTTATAACAAGGAGGTGGCGTATGAAGAAACAGCTGAGGACGTTTGTACTGCTGTTTATGGCTGTGTTCAGTCTGGTTCTGTCCGCCTGCACACATCCTGCGCCTGAGCCGACAGCTGCTCCGGTGACTGTGACAGCAGAGCCCGTATCAACAGATCTGCCGGTGATCCAGGTGACATCGGATCCTGATCCGTCGATTGCCCCTGATCCGGTTCCGACCCCGACAGAGAAACTGCTTGATGAGAACGGAACATATGACAGTAAGGAAGAAGTTGCGCTGTATCTTTATCAGTACGGAAAGCTTCCTTCAAACTTCATGACCAAGAAACAGGCCCGCAGAAAAGGATGGACTTCCGGCGCGCTGAACAGGAAGATCAAAGGGAAATGCATCGGCGGCGATGTTTACAGCAATTATGAAGGCAATCTGCCTGATGTTGATGGGCGGATCTACTATGAGTGCGATATCAATACCCTGCACGAACGGAGCAGGGGAGCGGAACGCATCATTTATTCAAATGACGGACTGATCTGGTATACGCCTGATCATTATGAGACATTTGAACTTCTGTATGGGGAGGAACCATAACATGAAATGGACGATCGAGCTGGACGGTACAAGACTGTGCCAGGATAAAGAGACAGCTCATGCTTATCTGCAGGAAGTCTTCTCGTTCGCAGATTACTATGGCAAAAATCTTGATGCGCTGCATGACTGCCTGAGCGAGATACATCATGAGACTGAGATCTGCCTGGACCAGAAAACACTGGTCATGATGGCTGAGGGAAGCTATTCCTACAGGATCCTGACAGTCATGTTTGACACAGCACTTGAAAATCCGTATCTGAAATTCCGTCTGAAACGCTGAAATGAAAACCGTGAGTACTGATTGATCAATCATCAGTAATACTCACGGCTTTTTTGTTTCCGGCTGGAATGTTTCAGTTGTTTATGAACCTCCCGGCATTGACAGATCTGTCGTTAAACAGTTCGACTTCTTCACCTAACGGACCGCGTACAAATGCAATGCGGGCAGGTACAGGCGGTTCGCTGGCAATACAGATATCTCTTGGCCCGTCGAACAGTTCATAGCCTGCTTCCGAAAGACGGGCAGCTGTTTCATCAGTATCATCTACATAGAATGCAAAATGACGGACAGCTCCTTTCAGACGGTTTGCATCACCGATCATGATCTCGATCCAGCAGTTTCCGGCTTCGATCATTATGCCTTTCGGCCATTCACGGACGATCTGAAGTCCGAGCAGATCGCTGTAGAAATGTTTCGCTTCCGGAAGCTGTTCCTCGGAACAGTTCATGGAAATGTGGTGTACGCCTCTGATCATAAGAACCTCCTTGCTTTGATGAGAGCAGACAGTTCATCAGCCAGTCTTGCATGTGCTTCGGGTGTAAGATGGACGCCGTCAGTTTCGGAAGAGGTCAGGAAACGGGAAGTATCCATAAAGATAAATCCGTTCAGTTCTGCCTGTTTCCGGTAATATTCAGGCAGCTGCAGGGAGACAAGATAAGATTCATGGGAGAATTCTTCCCCGAATACACCATCTCCGACATGTTCATACAGATGGGGCGGACAGAGGAACAGGATCTTTGGGACAGATTCCTGTTTGACGCTCAGGTAGCTGAGAGCCTTTCTGCCAATGGATGCTGCTGCGGCAGCGATCGTTTCCGCATCTCTGTGAAAGCTGGTTTTCAGGTCATTCGTCCCCAGCATCAAAATGATCAGATCGATCGGTTTATGCGTATGCAGGGAGATGAGCAGACCGCTCATGCCGTTTTTCCACGGCGCATCAGGGTCATCAACATCGGTCGTCCTTCCGCTGCATCCTTCTTCGATCACATAAAATTCGTTTCCAAGCTGCTTCTGCAGACGGCATGTCCAGCGCGTATCTTCGTCATACCGCTTTCCTTCACCAGCCGGGATATAACCATAGGTATTGGAATCACCGTAGCACAGGATCGTATATCTCATAATATCTCCATGATCTCATCGATCTGTTCTTTTGACGCAAGGCCGGAATGAAATGCGGTCGCGCCGCCGCATGCTGTACCGAGCTTCAGCGCATGATCATATGACCCGGTTTCAAGAAAACCTGCCAGAAATCCGGCAACCATGGAATCGCCTGCGCCGACAGAATTGACAACGGTTCCCCTGGCTGCTCTCTGTTCGTGGACATCCCCGTTCTCATCCAGCAGCAGGGCGCCTTCCGCAGCCATGGATACCAGAACATTGCGGGCACCCAGTTCCTGAAGCTTTCGGGCATATGTAATGATCTCTTCTTTTGTGTTCAGGATGGTATCGAACATCTGTCCCAGTTCAATGCTGTTGGGCTTGATCAGGAACGGGCGGAATCTGAGGATATTCAGCAGCAGTCCTTTTTCCGCATCCACGACCAGTCTGACGCCCGGCTCAATCTCTTCCAGGATCTCTTCATATGTCCGGCTGCTCAAACAGGAGGGAATACTGCCGGAAATGACAAGCGTATCTCCGGGACCTGCTTTTTTCAGACGCTCCGTCAATATCCGGAGATCGGCATCCGTGATCACAGGACCCATTCCGTTGATCTCTGTCTCATCGTCCGCCGACCTGACCTTTACATTGATCCTGGTCATACCTTCGGACACTTCAACAAGATCAGTACGGATCTGCATGGCTGACAAACCATCCCTGAGAGCTTTTCCGGTAAAGCCTGCAATAAAACCGACCGCAGTGCTCTCCACTCCGAGTTCCTTCAGAATACAGGAGACATTGATGCCTTTGCCTCCGAAATAGATATGCTCACTAGTATTGCGGTTGATCTGACCTGTTTTAAAATGCGGTGTCTGAACGACATAGTCGAGTGCGGGGTTCAGTGTAACGGTATAGATCATGTGACTCAGCCTTCTTTCCAATGTACCCGGAAAGGGTACGGTCAATTTAATGATACCGATTTACAGACGTGCGTTCAATTGACTGTTTTTCCGTCATACCGGCCGGAATATACCGCGAAACCTGACGGAAACACTACAAAAATGCCAAAAATTTCGGTTTTTCGGAACATTTCAGGCATGTAAGCGCTTGTAAAAAAGGCAGAAACAGCACCTTTGACGGGGCAGGGTTCAAATTTGAAAAAAGTGCAAAAAAACCGATAAAAAAAGGTTGATTTAGGTATTAATGGGTGTTACTATATTGGGGCACTCGCGTAGAGGCGGGAGGTTGCCGGCACGCTGGAAGCCGTTGCTACGGACAACGTGAAAACCGGGGAATTTCCGCGGAGCGATCCGTCTTGAAAAGCAAAGACGGAGTGAATATAAGGAGGAAAAATTCATGGCAAAGAACTCAGTAAGAATTCGTTTGAAAGCTTACGAGAACAGAAGTCTGGATGCTGCAAGCAAGAAGATCGTTGAAACAGCAGCCAGCCACGGTGCAAAGAAGATCACCGGACCTGTTCCGCTGCCGACTGAAAGAGAAGTCGTTACAGTCCTGCGTGCTGTTCATAAGTACAAGGATTCCCGCGAACAGTTCGAGATCCGCACACACAAGAGATTAATTGAGATTATCGGCCCGAGCGCTGAAACAATCGACGCTCTGAGCAGACTGGATCTGCCCAGCGGTGTTGACATCGAGATTAAGCTGTAAGGAAAGGAACCGGGTGAATACAGATGAAAGGTATCTTAGGACGTAAGCTCGGCATGACACAGGTCTTCACAGTAGACGGAAAACTGATTCCGGTTACAGTCATTGAAGTAGAACCGAACGTTGTGCTGCAGAAGAAGACAAAAGAAAACGATGGCTATGAAGCTGTCCAGCTCGGCTATGAAGATGTCAAAGCATCCCGCGCTGCAAAAGCAGCTATCGGACATTGCGAAAAAGCTAACACAGCTCCGAAGCACTACATCCGCGAATTCAAAGCTGATGAACTCTACGGACTGGAAGTTGGTGCTGAAGTAAAAGCAGACATCTTTGCGGCAGGTGACATCGTCGATGTTACAGGAACGAGCAAAGGTAAAGGTTACAATGGTGTAATCGTCCGCAACAACGGACATATGGGACCTAAGAGTCATGGTGGTTCCAAGAACATCAGACACGTTGGTTCCCTTGCTACAACAGGCCGTAACAACGGCAGAATCGAAAAGAATACACCGATGCCTGGTCAGGAAGGTGGATTCACAACAACAAATCAGAATCTGACAGTGATCAAAGTAAATGCTGAAGAAGGATATATCCTGATCAAAGGCAACGTTCCGGGTCCCCGCAAGGGTCTGGTTGAGATCAAAACAACTGTTAAACCGGTCAAATCCGTTCCGGCAGTTGAACTGATCTCCTACGCGCCTGCAGCAGAGGAGGGTGAATAATGTCCAAGATTGATGTATTTAATCAGGAAGCTGCGGTTGTTAAATCAATCGAACTGAATGATGCAGTATTCGGAATCACTCCGAATCAGCAGGCTATCTATGACACGATCCTGGCTTACCAGGCAGGTCTGAGACAGGGCACTCACTCCACAAAGACAAGAGCTTTCGTTTCCGGCACAGGTAAAAAGCCGTTCCGCCAGAAGGGCACAGGCCGTGCACGTCAGGGTTCCACGAGAGCTACACAGTGGAGAGGCGGCGCGATCGCATTCGGTCCGCATCCCCGCAAGTACGGAATCAAGCTCAACCGTAAGGTAAGAAGACTTGCACTCCGTTCCGCACTGAGTGAAAAGCTTGCAAACAGCGAACTGACAGTTATCGAAAACCTGAGCTTCGCTGAAATGAAAACAAAGAAAGCAGTTGCGCTCCTGAATGCATTCGGCTTCGACCGCAAGACACTGTTCGTTGCGGACGCTTCCGAAGATTATGACAACGCATTCATCTCCATGCGCAACATTCCGAACGCACTGGTCGTTTCCGTCGCTGAACTGAATGTATATGACATCGTCAATGCAGACAGACTGGTTATGACAGAAGCTGCCGCTGCTAGAGCAGGGGAGGTATTTGCCTGATGAACGCACGTGAGATCATTATCCGCCCGATCGTTACAGAAAAAACAAACGAACTGGCAGAGAACGGTAATAAGGTAACATTCGAGGTCGCTAAAGGAACAAACAAGACAGCAGTTGCTATCGCGATCAAAGAAATCTACGGCATTACACCGGTCAAGGTGAACATCGTCAATGTTCATGCAAAGACAAAGAGAATGGGACGCTATGTCGGCAAGACAAATACAGTACGCAAGGCTATTGTAACGCTCCCTGAAGGACAGGAAATCAACCTGTACCCTGAAGTATAAAAAAGAATCAACTATCGGAGGAACTCGCTATCTCCGGATAAATGCGAAAGGAAAGTAAAGGAAAATGGCAATTAAAAAATATAAGCCGACGACCAACGGGCGCCGCAACATGAGCACCCTGGCAAACGATCGGATCACAAAGTCCACTCCTGAAAAGAGCCTGCTGGAACCCAAGAAAAAGCATGGCGGACGCGGCAATACAGGCCGCATCACAACAAGACATCAGGGTGGCGGTGCCAAACAGAAGTACAGAATCATCGATTTCAAGAGAAACAAGGACGGTGTTGAAGGAATCGTTGCGGCGATCGAGTACGATCCTAACCGTAATGCAAACATCGCTCTGATCAACTATCTGGATGGTGAAAAGCGTTACATCATCTGCCCGCAGCAGCTGAATGTCGGACAGAGAATCGTTTCCGGACCTGCAGTTGACATCAAGGTCGGAAATGCTATGGAACTCAAGAGCATCCCTGAAGGTACATTCGTTCACAACGTTGAGCTGGTACCTGGCAAGGGTGGACAGATGGCAAGAGCTGCCGGCTGCTCCGCACAGATCCTCGGCTTCGACGGCCCGTACGCAACACTGCGTCTGAGCTCCGGTGAAGTCCGCAAGGTCCGCAATAACTGCCGTGCAACGATCGGTGTTGTCGGCAACGAAGACTATAACCTGATCAGCATCGGTAAAGCAGGCCGTACAAGATGGATGGGCATCCGCCCGACAGTCCGCGGCTCCGCGATGAACCCTGTTGACCATCCTCATGGCGGCGGTGAGGGACGTACTCCTATCGGACGTAAGTCTCCTATGACACCTTGGGGCAAAAAGGCTATGGGTGTTAAGACACGTAAGCACAAGAAGGCATCCGACGCTCTTATCATGACGAGAAGGAAGAGCAAGTAACTGAAAGGAGAGATGAAAAATGTCAAGAAGCATTAAAAAAGGCCCGTTCTGTGATGAACACCTGATGAAAAAGGTAGAAGCACTGAATGCGTCCAACAAGAAAGAAGTCATCAAGACATGGTCCCGCCGTTCAGTGATCTTCCCGAACTTCGTGGAGCACACATTCGCTGTTTACAACGGCAAGGAACACATTCCGGTCTATGTAACAGAAGATATGGTCGGACATAAACTCGGTGAATTTGCACCGACACGTAAATACGGCGGTCACGGTGACAACAAGACCGATCGTAAGGGATAAGGAGGAGAACAAAGATGGACGTTAAAGCAACAGCAAAAACAGTTCGTTACACTCCCCGTAAAGTACGTCTTGTACTGGATACGATCCGCGGCAAGAATGTTGACGAAGCTCTTGCGATCCTGCAGTTCACACCGAACCATGCATCCAACGCGATTGCAAAAGTCGTAAAATCCGCTGCAGCAAATGCAACGCACAACTTCAACCTCGATCACGATGCACTGTATGTCAAGGCATGCTATGCAGACGAGGGTATCACACTGAAGCGTTTCATGCCCCGTGCAAAGGGAAGTGCTTCACAGATTCTTAAGAGAACGAGCCACATCACTGTAGTGGTTTCTGACGAGAGATAAGGGAGGAAGATCGAAATATGGGACAGAAAGTTAGCCCGATTGGTCTGCGTGTTGGTGTCATCCGTGACTGGGAGTCCAGATGGTATGCAGAAAAAGCTGATTTTGGAGATCTTCTGAACGAAGATGTCAAAATCCGTAAGTTCCTCGGCGAAAAGCTGAAGGATGCGTATGTTTCCCGCTTTGAAATCGAACGTACAGGCAAGCAGGATGCTAAGATCCTGGTTCGCTGCGCACGTCCGGGTGCAATGGTAGGAAAAGACGCTGCCGGAAAAGATAAGATGGAAAGCCTGAAGGCTGACCTGACAAAACTGACAGACGGCAAGGCGATCAAGATCGAAGTTCTTCCTGTAGCTAATCCTGATCTCGATGCAACTCTGGTTGCACGTAAGATCTGCGAACAGCTGGAAGCTCGTCAGTCCTTCCGTATTGCTCAGAAGAAAGCAATTCAGCAGACAATGCGTTCCGGCGCAAAGGGAATCAAGACTCTGGCATCCGGCCGTCTGGGCGGAGCAGAAATCGCTCGTGACGAGGGATATTCACAGGGTGTCGTTCCTCTTCATACACTGCGCAGTGATATCGACTATGCGCATGCTGAAGCACATACAACATACGGCAAGATCGGCGTCAAAGTCTGGATCTGCCGTGGCGAAGTTCTCCCGGGACAGATGGTCAAAGAACCTGAGGCTCCTTCCCGTCCGGCAAGAGGCGACCGCAGAAACGGCCGCGGCAACCGTGACAGAAGAAACAACTCCCGTGGCGACCGCCGCAATGCAGCAAATGCACAGCAGCGTCCTGCTGCTCCGGCACCTGCTGCAGAAGGAGGTAACGAGTAATTATGTTGATGCCTAACAGAACAAAATACAGAAGACCTCATCGTATCAGCTACGAAGGCAGAGCTAAGGCTGGCCGTGAACTCGCATTCGGCGATTACGGTATCGTAGCAGACGAGGGCGGATATGTAAGCAGCGCTCAGATCGAGGCTGCCCGTGTCGCCATGACACGTTATATGGACCGTGGCGGTAAAGTCTGGATCAAGATCTTCCCGCATCTGGCAAAGACCAAGAAACCTCTCGAAGTACGTATGGGTTCCGGTAAAGGTGCTCCTGATCACTGGGTAGCAGTTGTTCAGGCAGGCCGCATCATGTTTGAAATCGGTGGTGTTAGCGAAGAAGTAGCTCGCGAAGCTTTAAGACTTGCAGCGAACAAGCTTTGCGTCAAAACACGCTTTATCAAGAGAGAGCAGGTAAAGTAAGCTATGAACGTTAAAGAAATCAGAGATATGAGCAATGATGAGCTCAACAAGCAGATCACAAGTCTGACTGAAGAACTCTACGGACTCCGCTTTGCACAGGCTACCGGTTCTCTTGAGAATCCGGCACGCATGAAGGACGTTCGTAAGACGATCGCAAGAATCAAGACTGTCCTCACAGAACGTGAGATGGCCAAAGAGGCTAAATAAAGGAGGGCATGGATATGGAAGAAAGAAATAACCGTAAGGTATTGCGCGGCGTAGTCGTGTCCGACAAAATGGACAAGACAGTTGTCGTTAGAATCGATACCAAAATGAGCCATCCTTTATATGGCAGACAGGTAAAATATTCCAACAAATTCAAGGTACATGACGAAAACAATGAAGCACATGTAGGCGATACAGTAGAGATCATGGAAACAAGACCTCTCAGCAAGGACAAGCATTTCCGCCTCGTCCGTATCGTTGAAAAGGCAGTTGTTCTTTAAACACCAGGAGGAGAAAGCAATGATTCAGAATGAAACCAGATTGAGAGTCGCTGACAATACCGGTGCGAAAGAACTGCTCGTAATCCGCTGCCTGGGCGGCAGCCGCAGAAAGAGCGCTACCATTGGTGATGTTGTCGTCTGCTCAGTAAAGAAGGCACTTCCGAACGGAAGCGTCAAGCAGGGTCAGGTCGTTAAGTGCGTTATCGTACGTACAGCTTACGGTCTGCGCCGTGACAATGGCAGTTATATCAAATTCGATGATAATGCTGCAGTTATCATTAAAGAGGACTTGACACCGGTCGGAACACGTATTTTCGGCCCTGTTGCAAGAGAGCTTCGTGACAAAGGATATATGAAGATCGTGTCACTGGCTCCGGAAGTTCTGTAAGAAAGGAGCCGGACATATGAAAATTAAAACAGGTGATACAGTAATGGTCATCAGCGGCCATTACAAAGGAACAATCGGTGAAGTCACAGCTGTTTCTCCCAGAAGCAACCGTGTCATCGTCGAAGGCGTAAATATGGTCAAGAAGGCTCTGAAGCCGACTCAGGAAAATCCTGAAGGCGGCATCGTTGAGACTGAAGCGCCGATCCATGTCAGCAATGTCATGATCTATGATACAAAGGCGAAGCAGGCTGGCCGTGTTGGTTATAAAGGAACAGGCAAAGACAAGGTCCGTTATAACAAGAAGACCGGAAATGAGATCAAGGAGGATAAGAAGTAATGAATCGTCTTGAAGAAAAATACAGAGAGACAGTCAAACCTGCCCTGATCAAACAGTTCAACTACACAACACCGATGCAGGCTCCGAGACTTGAAAAAGTCGTCCTCAACATGGGTGTTGGCGATGCTATCGCTAACCCGAAGCTTCTTGAAGATGCAGTAGCTGAAATGACACAGATCTCCGGTCAGAAGCCGGTCATCACAAAGGCTAAGAAGTCCATCGCGAACTTCAAGCTGCGTGAAGGAATGTCCATCGGCTGCAAGGTCACGCTGCGCGGCGAGCGTATGTATGAATTCCTTGACAAGCTGTTCAACATTTCCCTGCCGCGTGTTCGTGACTTCCGCGGTGTCAGCACAACAGCATTTGACGGCCGCGGCAACTATACGCTGGGCGTTAAAGAACAGCTGATCTTCCCGGAAATCAACTTCGACAAGGTCAACAAGGTTCGTGGTCTCGATATCGTTATCGTTACTACAGCACAGACAAACCAGGAAGCATATGCACTGCTGGAAAAGCTGGGCATGCCGTTTGCTAAATAAGGAGGGCTGAAAAATGGCAAAAACATCATTAAAAGTTAAGCAGAGCCGTCCTGCAAAGTTCTCCACAAGAGAATATACGCGCTGCGAACGCTGCGGACGCCCGCATTCAGTATTAAGAAAGTATAAGCTTTGCCGTATCTGTTTCCGTGAACTGGCTTACCAGGGACAGATCCCCGGTGTCAAGAAGGCCAGCTGGTAAGAATAAGGAGGAACAAAGACTATGAATATGACAGATCCTATCGCCGATATGCTCACAAGAATCCGCAACGGCGTTCAGGCACACATGGATACAGTTGAAGTTACTCCCGTTTCAAAGGTCAAGGTAGAAATCGCCAGAATTCTGAAGGCTGAAGGCTACATTGAAAACTATGCTGTAACAGGTGAAGGCATTGATAAAAAGATGACAGTTACACTGAAATACACAGGCGAAAAGAAGTCCGTTATTTCAGGAATCAAACGTATCTCCAAACCCGGTCTGCGCGTTTACGCAAAGAACAATGAAGTTCCTTCCGTACTGAACGGCCTGGGAATTGCAATCATCTCCACAAGTGATGGCATGATGACTGACAGAGATGCACGCAAAAAGCACACGGGCGGCGAAGTTATCGCTTACGTGTGGTAATTTAGAGAAAGGAAAACGAAATGTCACGTATCGGAAATAAAGCGATTACCATTCCTTCCGGCGTCGAAGTGACTGTCGCTGAAGGCAATGAGGTGACGGTCAAGGGTTCCAAAGGAACTCTGACACGGAAGTTCTCACCGCTGATGAACATCTCTATCGATGGCACAACACTGACAGTCAGCCGTCCGAATGAAGAGAAAGTTACAAAACAGCTCCATGGTACAACAAGAGCTCTGCTCGCTACCATGATCGAAGGCTGTGACAAGGAATACACAAAGACACTGCAGATCGTTGGTATCGGTTACCGTGCAGCTCTGGCAGGCAATAAGCTGACATTAAACCTCGGCTATTCCCACCCGGTTGAATTCACGGTTCCTGAGGATCTCAAGGTTACTGTACCGGATGCTACTACAATTACCATTACTGGTATCGATAAGCAGCGTGTCGGACAGTTCGCAGCAGTCGTCAGATCAGCTAAGAAGCCTGAACCGTATGGTGGAAAGGGTGTCCGTTATAAGGATGAACATGTACGCCGTAAGGAAGGCAAGACAGCTGCTAAGAAGTAATGGGAAGGAGAGAGTAAGATGCTGAAAAGAACTAAGAAAAATGAAGAACGTCTCCGCAGACACGCTCGTGTCCGCAGAGTTGTCAGCGGAACTCCCGAGAGCCCTAGGCTGAACGTGTTCCGTTCCAACAAGCAGATTTATGCTCAGATTATTGATGATACAACAGGGAAAACACTCCTGTCTTCCAGCAGCCTCGTGCTGAAGCTGGAAAACGGCGGAAATGTTGAAGCTGCCAAGAAGGTCGGCGAAGACATCGCTAAGAAGTGCCTCGCTGCTAATATCGAATCCGTACGTTTCGACCGTGGCGGTTACGTCTATCACGGAAGAGTCCAGGCTCTTGCAGATGCTGCAAGAGAAGCAGGACTGAAATTCTAAGGGGGAACAGATCATAATGGCAAACGAACGTAAAGCATTCAGGAGACCTCGCGAACCCAAAGAGTTCGATGATGTGGTAGTATCCATTAACCGTGTCAGCAAGACTGTAAAGGGCGGACGCAGAATGCGTTTCGCTGCTCTGGTTGTTATCGGCGACCATAAGGGCAGAGTCGGATTCGGTATGGGAAAAGCAGCTGAAGTACCTGATGCAATCAGAAAAGCAACAGAAGCTGCAAATAAAAACGTATTCCGCGTACAGCTGGTTGAAAACAACCGTACTGTACCGCATACAGCAATCGGCAAACATGGAGCAAGCTCAGTTCTTCTGAAGCCTGCTGCTCCCGGTACCGGAGTTATCGCCGGCGGTGCTGTCCGTTCCATTCTCGAACTGGCAGGCATCAGCGATGTTCTCTCCAAGGTTATCGGAAGCCGTACAGCAGTCAATGTAGTTTACGCTACACTGGACGCTCTCAAGAGCATGCGTACTGTAAACGATGTTGCTAAACTGCGCGATCTGAAGGTCGCAGAAGTTCGATAAGGAGGCTAATCAATGAAGCTGAATGAAATGAAGGCAGCTGACGGCGCACGTTTTGTATCAAAGCGTATCGGCAGAGGCCAGGGCTCCGGTCAGGGTAAAACTGCCGGAAAAGGTCATAAAGGCCAGAATGCCCGCAGCGGCGGCGGTGTTTCCATCGGATTTGAAGGCGGCCAGACACCTGCATATAAGAGATTCCCGAAACGTGGATTCACAAACTTCACACGTAAGGAATATGCAATCGTCAACGTCAAAGATCTGAACCGTTTTGAGGATGGTGTTACTGTTGATACAGAAGCACTCAAGGCTGCCGGCCTTGTGAAAAAGGAACTTGACGGTGTCAAGATCCTCGGAGAAGGCGGTTTGGAAAAGAAACTGACTGTTAAGGCTGCAAAGTTTTCTAAATCTGCACTGAAAGCAATCGAAGAAGCAGGCGGAACAGCCGAGGTGCTGTAATATGATGCGCATGTTCGCCGGCATGTTCAAGAATAAAGAGATCCGCAACAAGATCCTCTTTACACTGCTCATGCTGCTGATCTATCGCATCGGTGCGGCGATTCCGGTTCCAGGTGTTGACGCTGCAAAGCTGTCGGCACAGATTTCCGACAACTCCATTCTGGCTATGATGAATATGCTCGGAGGCGGAGCTTTCGAAAGAATGTCGGTATTCGCTCTCGGCGTATCACCGTACATTACTGCCAGCATTATTATCCAGCTGTTAAGCATGGATGTAATTCCCGCGCTGACTGAGATGACAAAATCCGGTCAGCAGGGAAGACAGCAGATGGACAGGATCACTAGATATCTTGGCTGCGTGCTGGCACTTGTACAGTCCTTCTCGATGACATACGGCTTTGACAAGCAGTATGCGATTCTGGAGAACTCAAGATTCTCAACATATCTGTTCACTGCAACGATCCTGACAGCAGGTACGATGTTCCTGCTCTGGATCGGTGACAGGATCAGTATGAAAGGTATCGGAAACGGTATTTCGATCATTATCTTCGCAGGTATCGTATCCAATATGCCGGCTAACTTCAGCCAGGTGTTCAACATTATGGTTGCCGGAACATCACAGAGTGCCGTATTCAACGGTGTCCTTATGTTCGCACTGTATGTATTGCTCTATCTGGTTGTCATCGTCGGCGTGGTGATCATGCAGCTGGCGGTCAGAAAGATTCCGATCCAGTATACCGGAAGCTCGAACCGCGGCGCGAATGACATCACATATCTTCCGTTCAGGATCAATTCCGCATCTGTAATCCCGGTTATCTTCGCTTCTTCGATCATAACCGCACCGCAGATCATCCTGAGCTTTGTAAACTACAGTGCTTATCAGAAGCTGAGCAATATCCTCAGCCTCCAGAAGCCGTTCGGACTCATTCTCTATGCAGTCCTGATCTTCCTGTTTACATTCTTCTACACGGATCTGCAGATCGATCCGGAGAAGGTTGCGGAAAACCTCGGAAAATCCGGAGCTTATATTCCGGGTATCCGTCCGGGTACTGAAACAAAAACGTACCTGAAAAAAGTCATCAACCGAATCACTGTTCTGGGCGCCACAGCATTGGTCATCATTGCTGTTATCCCTTACCTGCTGCCGATGTTTACACCGCTCTCCACTTCCGTTTCGGTAGGAGGCACCGGTATCATCATCGTTGTCGGTGTAGCGATGGAAACCATCTCCCAGCTGAAGGGTCAGATGACTCAGAAACAGTATCACGGATTCAGAAAATAAAAATGATAATTATGGAGGAGCAGTCATGAACATTCTGATCATGGGACCCGCAGGAGCGGGTAAAGGAACAATGTCGGAACGTATCGTCAAAGAATACGACATTCCGCACATCTCTACCGGCGACATGTTAAGAGAAAACGTTCGCAATGGCACAGAACTCGGTAAAGAAGCCAAGTCCTATATGGATGCCGGCAAGCTTGTACCCGACGGAGTCATCAATGCAATGGTTGAAAAGAGACTGCTCGAACCTGATTGTCAGAAGGGCTATCTCCTGGATGGCTTCCCTCGTACTCTTGTACAGGCTGAGGCATTCGGCGAAATAGCCGCTAAGATCGGAAAACCGGTTGAATGCGTAATCGCTCTTGAAGTAGGATTCGACATTCTGGTTGACCGTATCACAGGAAGACGTATCTGCCCGAACTGCGGAGCGATCTATCACATCAAAGGTCATCCGAGCAAGGTTGAAGGAATCTGTGACGAATGCGGCGGCGAACTGCAGCAGCGTAAAGACGACACAGTTGAAAAACTCCGCCAGCGCATGGATGAATATGAGAACAGCACAAAGCCTGTCATTGACTATTTTGACAAGCTGGGTGTTGTAGAAAGAATCGATGCAGGAAAACCTGCGGCAGAAGTCTTCGAAGATGTAAAAAAAGCTTTATCAAAGGTTGCATAATGTAGGGTGGTGCGAGTACAATAGTGAGTGCTCGCACCTATCCCCATGTTAGGGACTCATGCATGAAATGGGTCTGGGCAGCCAACATGGCACTGTGCTGTGCAGTCGGAATTACGGAACGGACATGAGATTCATGCTCACGTTGCTGGTAAAATCCGGATGCTCTACATCCGCATTTTACCAGGCCATAGGATCTCTGTGATAATTCCGTCTTGAACGAACACGTGGGCTTAAACCTACAGGAACAAGCAAAAAGAATACCTGAGGACAGTGTAAGTCCGGGAGGCAGACAAAATGAAGGTAAGACCGTCAGTAAAACCTATTTGCGACAAATGCAGAATTATCAGACGCAGAGGCGTTGTAATGGTAATCTGCGAAAACCCTAAGCATAAGCAGAGACAGGGTTAATCAGGAGGAAGATTAAACTATGGCACGTATTGCTGGTGTGGATATTCCGAACAATAAACGTATCGTTGTATCCTTAACCTATATTTATGGTATTGGACCGACAACAGCTAAGCAGATTCTGAAAGAATGCGGAATCAGCGAAGATATCAGAACAAAAGATCTGACAGACGCGCAGGAAAATGCGATCCGTCAGAAGGTCGATCTCATCAAGACAGAAGGCGACCTGCGTCGTGAGCGCGCGCTGAATGTTAAGCGTCTGATGGAAATCGGATGCTATCGTGGACTTCGCCACAGAAGAGGACTCCCTGTACGCGGACAGCGTACACGTACAAATGCCCGTACACGTAAGGGACCTCGTCGTACTGTAGCGAACAAGAAGAAGTAATGGAGGGACATTTAAATGGCTAAGAACACAAAGAAAACTGTTGTGCGTAAAAAGAAAGTTAAGCGCAATATAGTCAAGGGTGTCGCTCACATCCATTCGACATTCAATAACACGATCGTTACGATCGCTGATGAAGCGGGTAATGTTATTTCCTGGAGCTCCGCTGGTGCACTGGGTTACAAAGGTTCCCGTAAGTCAACACCGTATGTTGCTCAGCTTTGTGCTGAAGCAGCTGCTAAAGCCGCAGTCATGCAGGGCTTGAAGACAGTAGAAGTTAATGTTAAGGGACCCGGTCCCGGCCGTGAAGCTGCAGTCCGTTCACTGCAGACAGCTGGACTTGAGATTACAGCTATTAATGATGTAACACCTATCCCTCATAACGGATGCCGTCCGCCGAAGAGACCGCGCGGTTAATCGAGAGAAGAGGAGGATTGATGCATGCAGAAATTTGAACGCGCCGATTTTGAAGTCAAAGAGTACGTGGAATCAGATAACTACGGAAAATTCGAACTTTCCCCGCTGGAGAGAGGTTTCGGAACTACAATCGGGAATGCGCTCCGCAGAGTCCTGCTGTCCTCCCTGCCGGGAGCCGCGGTATTCTCCATTAAAGTCGATGGTGTATATCACGAGTTCACAACGATTCCGGGCGTCCGTGAAGATGTATCAATGATCATCCTGCAGCTGAAGCAGCTGATCATGAAGATTGAGGATGATGAAATCTATACCCTGCAGATCTCCGCAAAGGGACCCTGCACGGTGACAGCCAGTGATATCATCTGTCCTGCCCAGGTAGAGATCCTGAACAAGGATCTTGAGATTGCGCACCTTGAAAAAGATGCAACACTTGAAATGGAGCTGAAGGCTAAGAATGGCCGCGGCTACGTCGGAAGTGATGTGAATAAACAGGCCAATCAGGGTAATTCCCAGGGAATCGGAACTGTGTTTACAGATTCTATCTACACACCTGTACAGAGAGTATCCTATAACGTTGAACCGACACGTGTCGGACAGGACGCAAAGTATGATGCTCTGACTATTGAAGTCTGGACAGATGGCTCGATCAATCCGCAGAAAGCAATTGCTATGTCTGCCAAGATCCTGATTGATCATCTCGATATTGTTGCGGGAATCAATGATGAAGTACTTGGCATGGAAGACGTTATCAATGAAGGCGGAACTGAAGCGCCTAACAAGGGACGTCAGTTAATGATCGAAGATCTGGATCTGTCCGTCCGTTCTTACAACTGCCTGAAGCGCGCTGGCATTCAGACTGTTGATGAACTGACACAGAAGACCGAGGATGAGATGATGAGAGTTCGCAACCTCGGAAAGAAATCGTTAAAAGAGGTTAAGGACAAGCTCTCCGAACTCGGTATGGGCTTCAAGTCCTTCGACTAACAGGAGGAATGAACTATGTGGAACCGTAAATTCGGAAGAACTGCGGATCATCGTAAAGCAATGATGCGCAATCTGGCTACATCAGTAATTCTCTACGGCCGCGTAGAGACAACAGAAGCAAAAGCTAAGGATATGCGTTCTGTTGTAGATGAATTGATCACTCTCGGTAAAAAAGGTGATCTGGCTGCCCGTCGTCAGGCTGCAGCTTACATCAGAAATGTAGTAGCAGATGAAAAGACACAGCAGACAGTGCTGCAGAAGCTCTTTGATGAAGTAGCTCCGAAGTATAAGGATCGCAATGGTGGATATACACGTGTTGTTAAGACAGGTTTCCGCCACGGTGACTCTGCTCCGATGGCATTCATCGAACTGGTTTAATTAAAATGACCGGTTTACTGAGAAGATTGGTAAACCGGTTTTAATTTAGGAGAAAGGATCATGGCTCATATAGAAAATGAAATTACCGGTCAGCGTGATCAGGTGATCGTCAGAACCAGTCTGATCGGAATTGCCGCAAATATCATCCTGGCAGGATTTAAAGCAATGGTAGGACTTGCGGCCGGTTCGATCGCTGTCGTTCTGGATGCGGTCAACAATCTGAGTGACGCGTTATCTTCGGTGATCACGATCGTCGGAACAAAACTGGCTTCCAAGAAGCCTGATAAAAAACATCCGTATGGTTACGGGAGAATCGAATATATCAGTGCTGCCATCATATCGGCGATCGTACTTTATGCCGGCATTACTTCTTTTGTGGAATCAGTCAAGAAGATCATTCATCCTGAAACAGCTGATTATACAACAGTTACCCTGATCATACTCGCCGCATCCGTACTTGTGAAACTGGTGCTTGGTAATTATGTCAAGCATACAGGTGAAAAGGTCAACAGCGGTTCGCTGATCGCATCAGGCGAAGATGCAAGGAACGATGCTGTTCTGTCATTATCGGTACTTGGTACAGCTTTGATCTATATGTTTGCGCATATCTCTCTCGAGGCATATGTCGGACTGGTGATCGCTGTTATGATCATCAAATCAGGCATTGAGCTTCTGATGGATACTGTGGATGACATTCTCGGACAGCGTATTTCCGGAGACCTGTCACGTGAACTGAAGCAGACGATCAGTGAAGACCCGCTCGCACTCGGAGCCTATGATCTGTTTTTAAACAGCTATGGACCGGATAACCTGCAGGGCTCTGTCCATGTAGAAGTAAATGATACAGTCAATGCGGATCAGATCGACGCGATGTCCCGCAGGATCCAGCAGAATGTACTGAAAAAACATGGTGTCATTATGACAGCGATCGGTATCTACTCCGTTAATACGACAAATGATGAGATCGCTGAACTGAGGACGAATATAACCAGGATCGTCACATCACATGACGAGGTACTGCAGATCCACGGATTCCGCGCAAAGACGGACCCGAAACATATGACATTTGATATCGTGATCGATTTTGCGGCAGACAGAATGGCTGTCCTGCATGATATACAGGCAGAGATCGCTGACCGTTACCCGGAATGGGATACGGTGATCGTCCTGGATGATGATATCAGCGACTGAAATATGATCTGAACAGAATACAGAAATGAAAAGAAAAATATCACTCTTATTGGCATTGTGTCTTGCCGGGTGTGCTTCACCGGCCAATGGTCCGCAGAATACTGCTGGAAGTACCGCTGAGGCGGAAACACCGTCTGCTGAGACCAGTGAGATCACAAGTGAATATAACAACGTATCCGGAAGCCTGAAGGATGCTGATTCATGGACGGCAGAAGTAAGGTGTACATATGACATGAGTCATGAAAACACCTCGGTCAGCCATTATTATATGGACGGCATCATAGCAGTACAGGATCTGAAACAGGATCCGAAGGCACACCTCAGGCAGAACTACAGCTCTGATGGCATGGATTCATCGCTGTCCGGATGGTTTTATAATGACCGCCTGTACATCACATACAACAATGTGAACTATTATGATGACATGCGCATCAATGATGTAGAGGACCTGATGCTCATACCGCTGGAACCGGCAGATATACCTGAGAAGGATATCGGTTCCATTTCCCGGGAAATGGACGGCACTAATACGTTATATAAGGTGATCCTGACAGATCAAGCTGCGGAAAAATGGTTTACGGGACATTATGACTTCTACGGTGTCAAAGATGCCGAGGGATTTGATGTGAAACAGGGAATCATTACCCAGACATTCAGCCCGTCGGGAGATATTATCTCCGAAGCGGCGGAATTCATATCCGCAATTAAAGTCCAGGGGATGGATGTAGATGTTCTTTATGACAGCTCCTGTATTTATTCTTCGGTCGGGTCAACAAATATCGGTCTGACAGAGCAGGCCATGGCTGTAACAGGAGAATATCTGCATTATTCCGAGATCGACGTTGACGAAATATCAGACTATGACACGGAAGCCGACTCCGCCGGGACCGATCTGATAGAAACGCTGAAAAAGAGGCTGGTCTACAGGCTTGGTTATACAGAACAGACAGATGGTACATATCTTGCAGAGTACAACGATGGTGAATCATACCGGTTTGACTTTAACAACAGTCTATTCATTTATCTGAATCACACAAGCAGCTATGTTTACAGCTGGCGCGGTGATGCAGGCGGATTCGGCAGCACCTGCAATTATGACTTTGCATCTGATACAGGAAGCAGTACATGTACGGAAGAAACGATCGAAATGATCCGCAATGTGCGTGATTTCCTGAAAATGGAATTATATTACTGCGGATTATCCATAGATGATCTGACTTCATATACAGGAGGAAACTGAAAATGAGAGCAGTTATATCGACAGTCGGAAAAGACCGGCCGGGTATTCTGGCTTTTGTCGCAACACGCTGTGCGGAAAAGAATATCAATATCGTTGATGTTACACAAAAGGTTCTTCAGGATCTGTTTACGATGATTATGATCGTTGAGATCCCCGATGATATCGGTGATTTCAGTGAAGTCATCACAGAGATCGAAAATGCCGGAAAACAGGAAGGACTGCAGATACATGTCATGCACGAAGAGATCTTCGATGCAATGCATACGGTATAACATATGGCAGTGATCAGAGAGAACAACATTCTTGAAACGATCCGGATGATCGATGAAGAGTGTCTGGATATCCGTACGGTCACCATGGGTATTTCCCTGCTGGATTGTGCAGATACTGATATCGATGTATCGTGCCGGAAGATCAAGGAGAAGATCAGAAACAAAGCGAAAGACCTGGTAAAGACATGCCGTGATATTTCCAAGGAATACGGCATCCCGATCGTCAACTGCAGGATCTCCGTTACACCGATCGCCCTGCTGGCATCCGTTTCCGGGGGAGACTGCAAGAAATACGCGATCGCGCTGGATGAGGCAGCTAAGGAAACAGGTGTCAACTTCATCGGCGGATATTCCGCACTTGTCCAAAAGGGTACCACGCCCGGTGATGAGCTTCTGATGAATTCCATTCCGGAAGCACTTGCCTGTACGGATCTTGTATGTTCTTCCGTCAATATCGGAAGCACCAAAGCCGGCATCAATATGGATGCGGTCAAGACAATGGGCAGGATCGTACGTGAAGCGGCAGAACTGACAAAGGACAATAACTGTTTCGGTGCCGCAAAACTGGTCGTTTTCTGCAATGCGGTCGAAGACAATCCGTTTATGGCCGGAGCATTCCATGGTATATCGGAACCTGACTGTGTATTGAACGTCGGTGTTTCCGGTCCCGGAGTTGTCCGGGAGGCTGTCAGACAGGCAGGTCCAAAGGCATCCATGAATGAGATCGCAGAGATCATCAAGAAAACAGCATTCAAGATCACCCGTATGGGTCAGCTGGTCGGCACAGAAGCCAGCCGCAGACTCGGTATTCCCTTCGGTATCGTTGACCTTTCTCTGGCACCGACCCCGGCAGTCGGCGACTCAGTCGCCCGGATCCTGGAAGAGATCGGTCTCGAACAGGTCGGAGGCCCCGGCACAACTGCCTGCCTGGCTATGCTGAATGATGCCGTGAAAAAGGGCGGCGTCATGGCAAGCTCAAGCGTGGGCGGACTTTCCGGCGCATTCATACCGGTGTCCGAAGACCAGGGCATGATCGATGCGGCCGCAAACGGTACGCTTTGCCTGGAAAAACTGGAAGCGATGACAGCTGTATGCTCAGTAGGTCTGGATATGATCGTTCTGCCGGATGATACATCTGCTGAGACGATCTCAGCGATCATTGCGGATGAAGCAGCGATCGGAATGATCAACAACAAGACAACAGCCTGCAGACTGATCCCTGCGATCGGCAAACAGGCCGGTGATACGCTTGAATTCGGAGGACTGCTTGGTTACGGACCGGTTATGCCTGTGAGAAATGTCAGCCCGAAGGTCATGGTTGACCGCGGCGGCAGGATCCCGGCACCGATGCACAGCCTTAAGAACTGATGAAGAGTTTGAAAGATATCCATGATGCAGCCCGTGCGGACGGGATCCCCATCATGAAGGATGACGGGATCGAATTCCTGAAACAGTATATAAAAGAACATCCTGAGATCCAGAAAATACTGGAGATCGGGACAGCTATCGGCTATTCTGCGATCCAGATGGCCTCTGTCAGGGAAGATATCGTCATAGATACCGTTGAGATCGATCCTGCATGTGTAACAGCAGCGATTCAGAACATTTCTGACCAGCATCTGTCCGACAGGATCTATGTTCATCAATGTGACGGCGCTGATTACGTCACGATGGCTGTCTACGATCTGATATTCATCGATGCCGCTAAATCACAGTACGGAAGATATCTGGAACACTATATGGATAATTCTCATGAAGGGACTGTATTCATATTCGATAACCTGGCATTCCATGGGATCGTTGACAACAATGAACTGTCACAGAACCGGAGCACGGTCCAGATGGCTCATAAAATCCTGAAGTTCCGCAATGACCTGCTGAAGGATGAACGATTCGATTCGATCTATTATCCTGACAAAGGAGACGGGATTGCTGTCGCTGTCAGGAAATAAGGCAATGCCCTGCTGTAAATGAAAGACCTGAGTCACATGATGACCCAGGTCCTTTTTATCAGAATTTTCCGCTGTGAGTATGGAATCCGCTGCTGTGATAGGAAGTGGTAACACCTCCTGAGGGACGGTTATGATCGCTGGAATCAGCTACCTTCACACGTGAGACAGTATTATGTGTGAAGATATCCAGTTTCTTTGTCAGGCGTACATCTTCAAGATACGAACCTGCAGAATGTTTGACACCGGTCGTTTTATTCTTGGAACGCAGGCCCAGACAGATCATCAGCGATGTGACCAGGGATCCGATCCCTACGGGAAGCGGATCAACGCCCCGGTGTTCAGGCTCCGGCTCCGAACCGGGACCGTCAATGACGATAAAGTCATCCGTATCGTATTCGATCTCATGATATGTGTAGTTTTCCAGGATCCTGTCGCATTCTTCATAATATGTCCGGAATGCACGATACCAGTTTCCGCTGGAAAGATACCTTACAAGATCTTCCTCTATATCATCCACAACAGGATCGGTGAACACGTCATATGCGGAACCGTAAACGGTGATCGCATAATCATGTTCCTCCATGGAGACGAGCAGAAGGATACCTGAATGGTCATCACCATAGCCAAGTTCTTCTACAACATATACGTTTTCGACGTAATCATCTGCGTAGGTATAACCTGCCAGATCATTCGTGACACGCAGATATACACCGCACTGTCTGTTTTCGTACAGTTCAGCACCGTAGCTGTTCAGTTCCTGTACTTCATCTGTACTCAGAAGACCGTATTCATCTCTGACAAATTCCTCACTGTCAGCTTTGATATCGGCTGTCAGGAAGATCGCTGCGCATCCTGCGCAGAGCGTGCCGAGCACTATTTTCTTCATGTTCATACGGCACCACCTACATTGACAGGATCCCGAAGATCGCCGCGAACAGCAATGCTGCGATCACCAGGAAATAGAGCAGGAACTTCCCGTTGTCCACAGGCAGGTCACCGATCATCTTTCCGCTCTGTCCGTTCATGACAAACAGATACGGTTTTCCGTTCCATCTTGTACTCAATACCCATACAGGCAGGAAGGCATAGGATGCGTTTCCGGAAATGAAGCGGATATCCTGTCTCTGAGGGACAGCTGTGGAATATCCGGAAACAGTACGGTTCATTGCGGATATAGTACTGTTGTACATCCGTTCATTCGTACGTTTCTCATCTTCATCTTTATCGATGTCGTATCTGTCAGCCATATATCCGGCAAGATATGACATCTGGAACGGTACCAGTCTGCTGTAATCAAACGGTTCAACAGCATCCATGTATTCGTCAGGCATCTTGGAACTGGCATCCGCAGGCACTTTTTCAAATGTCAGGATACCGTTTCTTGCGACCTGGAAGTGGGATGTGGTCGTAACAGAGTAGTCTCCCTCTCTGTGTGTCGTTGCCCTGGTCGCATGGTATGTCATTCTGGCCTCAACAGTCGCATCATACAGCCAGAAGGGAACATAAACGCCTTTGATCTCTTCGATATGATTGGTTTCGGTAAATGCCTTCGGTACAAAGGGCTTTCCTTTATAGAACTGCTGGAGCCTTCTGACTGCTTCTTCCTTTTCAAGCTGGAAAGGAAGCACATATCTGGGCTTCAGAGCACCGTCAAACTGCATCGGAACGATCGTCGGATTGCCACAGTAAGGACAGCTGGAAGCACCTGTATGCGAGTCACAGATCAGTCTGGCACCGCAGGAAGGGCAGTTATATGCAGCGAGATTGGCAGCTTCCTCCTCTGTCCACTGTCCGGTTTCACTTTCCCAGTTGTTTGATTCAACACTTAAAGCCTGCTGGTTTGCTTCACTGTAATAATCCTCAACTTCCTGAGGAGTAAACAATGAATCACAGTAATCGCATTTTAGCTGCTGTGTAGCAGAATCAAAGTGGAGCGGACCGCCGCAGTTAGGACATTGGTAATTAGTGACCTGTTCAGCCATGAGTCAACCTCCTCCTATGATGAAAAATGACGCCGTGCCCGTTAAGAGACGGCGTCACTGAGAATGTTTTTTTTACTGGGGTCTCTTAGTTCCGCAGTTTGTGCAGAAGTTGCCTGTCTGGACCTGACCGCAAGTCGGGCATGTCCATTCAAGAGCCGGTCTCTTGGTACCGCAGTTCGTGCAGAAGTTGCCTGTACCGACCTGACCGCAAGTCGGGCATGTCCAGCTGCCTGCTGCAGGATTCATAGCTGCCTGTGCAGGTACCGGCTGAGCGGGTGCCTGGTTCTGATACAGAGCACCGATATTAGCTGCTGCGCCTGCGTTCTGAGCTGCGTTCAGACCAACAAATCCCATAGCTGCGCCGTTCGGGTTGTTCGCTGCATCGACCATGGACTGTGTAACAGCATTGACATAAGCAGCTGTTCCAAGAGCCTGGTTCGTATAAGCAGCCTGTGCCTGCATCTTCTTCAGCAGAGCTTCATCAGCTTCGTCAGCCTTGATGCTGTTGATGCCGAAGCTTTCGATCTCGATGCCTCTTGTTTTTGCCCATTTCTCTGAGAGTTCATCGTTCAGGATGTTGCACAGATCAGTTGTATGAGCCAGCAGTGCGGAATATCTGACACCGGAAGCACCGATCTTTGCGAATGCAGGCTGCAGTGCTGTGAGCAGTTCGCTCTTCAGCATGCTTTCAATATTGGATACAGGATATGTATCTTTGAAGTTGCCGCATACGTTTGTATAGAACAGGATCGGGTCTGTTACTTTCAGACTGTATTCACCGAAGCATTTCAGGGAAATGTCGATATCGATACCGGCTCTTTCATCAAGAACTCTGAAAGGGATCGGGGAAGCTGTGCCGTATTTCTGGCCAACCAGTTCCTTCATGTTGAAGTAGTAGATCCTCTGATCCTCAGCCGGCTGTCCGCCATACATGAATCTCTTGCCGATCTGTGCGAATGTGTTCTTAACGCCATCGGACAGTGTGCTTGTAAAGATGGAAGGTTCTGTAGCTGAATCATATTTGTATTCACCCGGTTCGGAGCAGATATCAACTACTTTGCCCTGTTCAACAATGATCATGCACTGGCCATCTGCCACTGCGATCACGGAGCCGTCAGTAATGATATTGTCATTGCCGCGATTGCTGGAAAAACCGCTTGTGCGTTTATGTCCTTTGACAGCAATGATGTTGTTGGGTATTGCTTCGCAATAGAAATACTCTTTCCACTGATCGCCCAGTGTGCTTGTTGCTGCGCTCAGCGCTGCCTGAATTAAACCCATATTTATATTTCTCCTTTGCTTGTTTCCTTAACTAATATTATATAAGAAATAATAACGGTTCAACAGAAAACACAATGCCAATATTTAAAATTGCCGCTGTCCGCGGCAATTTCTGCAAGTCTTTTATTTGTTTTTCAAACGGTCATGGACAAGTTTTTCCGCATTCAGCAATGCTCCGTCAACAGGTGGAACAGAGAGTATCCTGACCATTTCATCTGTTTCAGCCGGCAGCTGTTCACGTATCATTCCGATCAGTTTCCTGTTTTCTGTCAGTCCTCCTGAAAGAACGACGGGAACCGGTTTTCCGGCAAACGGCCTCAGACCTGTTTCAATGATCCGGACGGTCGCCTGAATATTTCCGGAGATGATACCACGGGCTGTCCGGTCGCCCAGTTCCGCTGCTTCAAAGGCAAGCGGCGCAAATGACGCAATATATGGCTTTCCGAGCTCATAGATCTTTGTCAGCAGCTGAGAACTGTTCATATCTGTTTTCCGTTCAACCAGATCTGACAGAAGTGTATCACTGCCGGTGTGGTCAATGGCTGAGTAGTAAGCGTTCAGCACATCACAGCCGTAGTTATAGCCGCTGCCTCCCTTATCAAGCAGATATCCCCAGCCTCCTGTACGGTATCTTATGCCATCCTTTACAGAGAATGCGCAGATACCTGTGCCAAGGATCAGGATCATGCCGTCATGACCGTTCAATCCGGCAGATAGGATGTTTTCAACATCCCCGCCTGCATCTGATTCGGCAAATCCAAACTCCTGCATGCAGGCACATACAGCATCACGGTTCCTTCCGGATGCGGCACCCGCAATACCGGCATATGCATATACTGTTTCTGCAGGGATATCATCGAGAACTGTTCTGATCCCGCTGCGCAGTGTTTCGTTCGTTCTTTCCACACCGATATCATTCGGATTGGAAGGACCCAGCACTGTTTCACGGACTGTGTTTCCTGCATTGCCGGTCAGCTTGAATCTTGTTTTTGTACCGCCTCCGTCAATGCCCAGCAGATAATATGCATGCTCCGCCATCATTTGGACCTCATCAGTTGTCAAATGTCATTTCCACGCTGCAGGAGTCATCACATTCTGTATTTCCGTTGACCATATCAGATGTGACCACATCAATGTCCATATACTGTGAGAGCCATTCGGAGAATGCCTGGGTAGTCTTGTAATAGGGGAGATCCTCATCAGATACAGGGTTCAGATATGCTTTGACTTCACCGCCTTCAAATACAAATACGGAAGGGGTGTATTCAACGATGCTTGTCACAGGAGTTTCAGTATCCTTCAGATCTGTATATGATACCTGACGGAAATCTGCCTGACCGGTCCTGGCAACAGCCTCAAAGATCGGTTTGAATGAAGCACAGCTCGTGCATCCGGGCAGATAGACATACAGGACGAAACGTTTTCCCGCATCGATCAGGCTGTTCAGTTCTTTGCCGTCAGCCACAGTTGTCAGATAGTCTGACTCCGGTACCACTTCAGCAGAAGCTTCTTCTGTCGGCTCGGGTGAAGGCTCCTCTTCACGCAGCGGATGCAGGGAATCGAAATCAATGTAGTGATAGGGGACCTTGTAAAAGTCATAATAGACTTTTCCGTTTTCCTCCCGTTTGATCTCCACGTTGTTTTTTCCTTCGTAATACCAGTACCCGCCGGTGTTGTAGATCTTGTTTTCATCCCAGCCAAGAGACACGAGCAGGTGCTTTGTCATGCCTGCGTATCCGCCGCCTCCGCACATCAGAAAGATCGTTTTGTCTTTCGGGAAATAGTATTCCAGGATATCCATGGATTCTTCGTAGTTTTCCCAAAGACTTCCTTCTTTCCCTAATGTGAACAGTGTCTTTCCGGTATAGGATTCACCGACTTCTTCAGGAAGACCAACGACATTGCACAAATACGGATACGGAACGACTTCGAATCCGTCTACATATCCTGAGAGATAGCTGTCTCCTCCGATCGCTTCATAATTCGCTTCGTCTTTCAGCATGCGAACATCACGGTATACGCTGTTGTCACGTGACAGGTATTCATCGATCGTGGCTTCATTGATGTTCTTATCGATCCCGAGCTCTCCTCTCATGCCGGATTCAAGTTCCGGAAGGGGGAGTTCTTTTTCTGTTTTCGCAGGTGCCTGGCAGCCGGTGATCAGTGAGGCTGTCACTGCCATCAGTAATAATCTGTTCAATTTCATATTTATGCCTCCGAAATCATACATTGCCACTATTATAGCCTGTTTTGAGCCTGCTGTCAGATTCAGGGGGCTCTCTGTTTCTTAATGTTGTGAGAACAGCAAACATATGCTGTATTGGTATTATGAAAAACGGTCTTCTTTCTGAGGTCGAACCAGAGTGAAGACCGAAGCTGTATTTTCTGTTTTATTCCGGCATTGCCCTGATCACATCAGGCAGTTCTTTCATGGAATCTGCCCTGTACAGCGCATCGGGTACACTGCCGAATCCGTATGATACAAAGATGAACGGAACATCCGCGATCGCACAGCAGTCTGCGTCCTTCTGTGTATCACCGACATATACAGGATTCTGCATATGGTAATCAGTTACCATCTTTCTGAGATTGTCCTGTTTGTCCAGACCGTTGTCTCCGAAGCAGAGGTGTCCTTTGACGTAAGGATCAAGTCCGCCGTATGCCATAACAGCTTCAATATATCCCTGTCCGCAGTTGGAAAGGATGTACAGGTCATAATCCCTGCTAAGCAGTTCAAAGGTTTCCCTGACATCGGGATAGAGGTTCGTCCCGTTTGTCCGGATCTCATGATTCTCTTCAGCTTCCAGATGTCCTAAGACCTCTCTGGATACAGTCAGAGGGACTTCCGGCATGACAGCCAGTGCCCAGTCATCCATAGTCTTTCCCATCAGTGAGGAAGCGAGCTCTCTGTTCAGCGGAACATACGGAAGATCCTGCTCTCCCAGTTTTCTGTTCCACGCTCTGATAACAGCGTCAGTACTGTCTGTCAGCGTTCCGTCGATATCAAAGATGATGGCATCTGTTTTCATTGTGTTTCCTCCGTTCTGTCCTGCTGTAAAGATAACAGATTTCTGAATTCTCTGCTGATATATTCTCCCAGCGTCCGGTATCCGTTTTTGTCCGGATGAACGCCGTCAATGTAGCCGGGTGATACAGTATGTGTACAGATCACGCTGACATGTTCATTACCGCAGTATTCCATGAGCCGACGGTTGTATTCATTCAGGAAATTCCTGACCGGTTCGATATCAACAAACCATTCAGGAACTGCCTGTTCGTCCGGGATCAGACATGTCAGTACGACAGGTTCAGCATGGTTCTGTCGTGCCGTCTGTATCATACGCTTCATGCATTCCAATGTATCCTGTACCCGACTTCCGGGGGACATTGCGTCATTGGTGCCTGCCATGATCAGCACAATGTCTGCACCGGATAAAATCAATTCCCGTTCAAACCTCAGCATGATCCGTCGTGTTGTTTCCCCGGGAACGCCTCTGTTGACGGTCGTATGATCATTTTTCAGATATCCGCTGTACGCACAGTCCGCTCCGTACGGCCAGCCGGCGGTGATACTGTCACCGATGCATAATATTGTATTCATACCTTCATTGTAAATTATAATGTGAATATCGATGAGGCACTTTTATGAATGATGCATTTGAATTATATGATCTCAAGGTAGAAACTGTGGAGACAGACAGACCATTTGTCTGTTCACATCATGCAGGAGATTATTTCCTGGTACAGGGTGAGAACCTGATCTTTCCCGAAACGAATACGTTTTCCATGTATGCGCTCAGTGCCATCCTGCCGCTTCTTCCGGCAAAACAGAGGGTTACTGATCCGAATGACTGGATGACGACAGATGCATATATTGCGTGTCCTGATCCCAACTGCGGAGCCAGGTTCCATATTACACGTACAGGGAAAAGGATCTTTCATCACAGTGAAGTAACAGTTGTACCGCTTGAAGGACAGGAGGAACATCATGACAGCTGAAAAATACGAATTATCACCCGGTTACCGGATCAGCAGGGTGCTGAACGGATGCTGGCAGCTTTCCCAGGGGCACAGCCTGGACAGGGAGCTTGATTTCAGTGATATCCGGAAAGCATTTTATGAGTTAAAGGAGCTTGGCTTTACGACGTTTGACTGCGCTGATATTTATACCGGTGCAGAAGAGTTTATCGGTTCCTTTATCAGTGAACTGAAACAAACAGGTGATTACCATGAAGGCGATATCCAGGTACATACCAAATATGTGCCTGACCTGGAATACCTTTCCAAAGTCGATTTCGCGTTTACGGAAAGCATTATTGACCGTTCCTTAATGCGATTGAACAAGGAGATCCTGGACGTCGTTCAGTTCCACTGGTGGGATTATGAAGTACCTGGAATGATCGAAACAGCAGGTCACCTCAAAGCATTGAAAGAAAAGGGGAAAATCCGTAATGTAGCGGTGACGAATTTTGATACGGAACATCTGGCCATGCTGGTGGATGCAGGTATTCCTGTCGTCTCATGCCAGACGCAGTATTCCTTGTTTGACAGGAGAACGGAAAAAACACTGCAGAAATACTGCAGTGAACATGGGATCAGACTGGTCTGTTACGGAACGCTGGCAGGCGGCTTCCTGGCCGACAGATATATGGGACGAACACGTGAAAGTGTTGTGCCTGAAACAAGGTCACAGGTGAAATACCTGCAGATCATCGATGATTCATTGGGATGGGACGGCTACCAGAAACTCCTGCAGCTGCTGCATTCGATCGCTGATGTACATGGTGTTTCGGTATCCCAGGTCGCCACAAGATATATTCTTGAACAGGAAGACGTTGCGGCTGCGATCATCGGTATCCGCTCTTCTGCTCATGTAAAGGATAACGACAGGATCTTCTCATTCAGATTGAATGAAGATGAAAAGCAGATGATACGCTCTCTGATCGATTCCTACCCGACACCGGAAGGGGAGCCGTTTGAGCTGGAACGCACACCGGGATCAAAATACCGCAGTATCATGCATATGAACATCAATGAAGAAGAACAGTCCTGAACTGAGTCAGGACTGCGGTGAATTCATGACAGAGTAACACCTACGCAGGTGTTATTCTTTTTTTCAGCTTGGCTGTTGAATATTGACTACCCTGTCCAAGATATGACGGCATTCCGCGATCAGCTTGACTGCCCATTCGATACCATGCCTTGCGAAAGGCTGGCCGGCAGATTCCCTGACTCTGAATTCATACTCTGCCCGCTGTGCCCAGAATAATGCTTTTAATATATCCGGTTCACAGCCGATACCATTTAAATAACATTCTGCGTATCTGATATAAACATCTGCATCACCGTCTTTTGTGGATTCCGGATCATTGTTGATCATGTCAATACAGCGGGAATAAATACTGTATGCCTGTGCCGGATCTTTTTCAGCATAATAACCGTTCTTGTACATATCACCGATCTTATATAAGGATATGATCCTGCCCCGGAAAGCGCCTTTCGCAAAGCACTCATAAGCTTTCTGATAATCGACTTCGCAGTTCCGTCCATAGTAATAACAGTAGCCAAGGTTTTCGATCGCCTGTATATCCCCCGTATCCGCTGCGATCTCATACAGATCCATGGCTTTCTGATAGGACTGTTCTCCGATCTGTCCTGTGTAATACAGTGCTCCAAGATTGCAGGCAGCGATGCCGCTGCCTTTACTGATCCCCTGCAGGTAGATCCCTTCAACAAGTTCTCTTACCATCGGCGGCATCGGATCTTTTCTCATATACGCAAATATGTTGTTCGGAAAATCAAGAACATCCGCGTCCGGATTCCTTTCAACATAGGTAATTCCATCCCTTGCCCAATCTTTGTATTCCTGCGGGATATCTTCTTTCAGAAGCTGCTTTAATTCGGCTACTACATAATTAACTGTATATTGATATGTTCGATTGATCATCATTCCCGCACCTTCCTTCGACTATATTATTGCTGATATGCATGTACGAAAAATCCGCCATTAACGAAAAAACCGATACTCCATCGAATACCGGTCTTTTCATATATGGCGCCTCAAACAGGACTCGAACCTGTGACACCCTGGTTAACAGCCAAGTGCTCTACCGACTGAGCTATTGAGGCGTGCTCCTATAATATACTCTCTTCATCAGATTGATGCAAGAAATTTTTACACAAATTATCGCTTTTTCGTGAACATTTTTTCGTGAAAGTCTTGAGGCTATGTATTCCGCAGTACGGTTTATATATCGATGAAGCTTTCATTTTGCCTGTACCGTCTTTACAATGAGCTCTCTGCGAAATGCGATCAATGCCTGATTTTCCATAGTATACAGTTATCTGCAGAATTCAGCCTAAAGCATCATAAATCCGATGGGATTTTATGCTTTTCTCTCTCTTCACTGCTACAATGGAATTAACAGACAGGCAATTTGCCGGAAAGGAAAATATATAATGCTGCACGAAGTAAAGTTTTTATCATTCAACGAAAGGGACCAGGTCTATGGCTGGATCTATGTCCCGGCATGCAGACCGGAAGGGATCATCCAGTTGGTCCATGGATTCGGTGAACATTCAAGACGTTATCTGCATATGATCACGAGCTTTATGGAAGCTGGCTATATCGTAGCTGCTGATGATCATGTCGGACACGGAAAAACGGCACTGGAAAATGACACCTGGGGTGACTGGGGAACCAAAGGTCCCGAAACAATGATGGAAGATGAGAAGAAACTGCATGACCTCACTGTTGAGAAGTATCCTGATCTTCCGTACTTCATGTTCGGTCACAGCATGGGCTCCTTCATTACAAGACAGTACATGGCAAAATACGGTGATGATCTGAGCGGAGCTGTGATCTGCGGTACAACAGGCGTATGGCCGAATCTGGATGAAGGCATCGCTGCCGTACAGAAACTGGTCGATGAAGGAAAAGGTGCGGAATCCGATCCTTCACTGGGCGGTATGCTGATGGGATGGATGTTCGGCAGGTGCAAAGAGGGCGTGAAGCTCGGAAATGAATGGATCTGCGATGACCCGTACGTTCAGAATGACCATGCCCAGGATCCGTTTGACGCATTCACAAAACCTACAAGCAATCTCGCATGGCTCTATTTCATGCAGATGATGAAGAGCATCACAGGAAAAGAATGGGCCGCAAAGGTTCCTGCCAAACTGCCGGTCTACAATATTGCCGGTGATCAGGACCCTGTAGGTCAGTATGGCACAGGCGTGTATCAGACAGCTAACTGGCTGGCAGACAACGGCAATGAGGTCACTACGGTACTCTATACGGGATACCGTCATGAGATCCATAACTACGCTGATATCAAAGAGGATGTTGAAGAAGGCATCATTGAATTCATTGATTACTGTCATTAATATCCGGAGGCACGGCTTGTCCGTGCTTTTTTTAAAGCCGATTGGATACTTTTGCGGATTCATCGTATGATGGAAACAGAAGGATCCCGGGAGGATTTCAGTTATGACAATAGATGATATCAGGAAGATCATCACGGTGGTGGATACCGGAAGTATGAATAAAGCGGCAGAAAAACTGTACATTGCGCAGCCTGCACTGAGCAGATGTGTTCAGAAAGTGGAGGAAGAATACGGGATCACTCTGTTTGACCGGACACAGGGAAAGAAGATCAGACTGACTGAAGAGGGTGAGATGTTTTACCAGGCCGCAAAAGAGATCATGCTGGTGAATGAGAATCTTGTCCTGCAGATCGAACGGCATAAGAAAAAGAGTACAAACCGCATACTGTTTGGTGTCGCCCCGCAGCAGGCAGTCAATCTGACCGGAGAGATGATGAGGTGGTTTTATCTGAATGCACCGGAATTCCAGATCGAAACGATGACTGCCAGCAGCAGGCAGCTTCATCAGTCTGTTCTTTACGGAGAGATCGATGCTGCGCTCATCAATGTCTCAGAGTTTTACGATGAACTTCATTATGAAAAAGAAACAAAAATGAATACATGTTTCTATATCGCCAAAGGTTCGGCATTAAGTCAAAAAGCATTTAAAAGGGATGACCAGAAGAATCCCATGCTGAGAGTGGAAGACCTGAATGGAGAAAGGTTTGCCGTTAATAAAAAAGGCTCTGCCAGCCGTGCACAGTTTGATCGTCTGGTAGAAACTTACGGACTTAATGTACGCATCATTGAAGAAGAAAATATGTATCAGAGACTGAAACTGTCAGATGACGGGATCGGTACATATGTTCTGGTGATGGATGGTGACTCTGAAAAGACATCATGGTGGATGGCTGATGAATCAAGAAGGGCGATCCTTGATCCTGCACAGGACCAGGAAAGATGGAGATATCTTGTCTGCCGCAGGGGGTTCGAAGAAACCGAAAAGTTTAAAGCACTGCTGAAGTGCCTGAGGAAGGACTGAAAAGATGATAAGCAGCCGGACTTATAACAAAACTGTATAAGTTTGGCTGTTTTGCGGTATTAGTCATAGACAAACAGAGTTGTTATATTGTAAGCGGATACAAGTTCTGAACTTCTTATAAAAAACCTAAGATACGAAAGGGGAAATCGTATTTCACAAGGCGGAAAATTTGTCAGAACTTATAACATATTTGAAGAAGGGAGAACAATATGACAACTCAAATGTACATCTGTCTGGGCTTATTCGTCTTCCTGATCGGGGGCTACGTATTTGCCAAGAAGCTACACACCACCAACGGTGTCGTCGCTCTCTGCGCGATCATGCTCACTGCCTGGTCAGGTCTTGTTCCTGCAAAGAATGTCCTTGCCAACTTCGCCAACCAGAACGTCCTCCTCATTACAGGCATGTTCATCGTTGCGGCAGGCTTCAACCGCACTCAGGCTGTCAATAAACTTTCCAGCGCTGTCTATAAGATCGCAGGCGGCAACTTCACTGTCATGATGGCAGGCTATATGGCTGTTACCTTCCTGCTTTCCAATCTCATTCCCAGCCCTGTAGCTGTATTCACGATCATGGCTCCGATGCTCAGCGCTACCTGTGAAGAAGCAGGCGTCAGTCCTTCCAAGGCGATCTTCTCAATGGGTCTTGTCGCTGTCGGTACATGCAACGTCCTTCCGATCGGTACAGGCGCTACGACATTCGCTACCCAGAACGGCTACCTGGAATCCTATGGTTATACTGATTACCAGATGCAGCTGCTGGATCCCTTCAAGGGACGTATCCTCTCAGCCATCATCATCCTGGCATATGCGATCTTCATCGCTCCGAAGTTCGCTCCGGATCAGCCTTCCGTTCCGATCACAGCTTCCTCTTCCAGGCACACAGGTGCCAACAAGCAGGAACCGCTTGATCCGACAAGAGAATTCCTTGGCTACTTCCTGTTCGCTCTGACAACACTCGGACTGATCTTCTCCAGCAAGCTCGGACTTGCCAACTGGCAGGTAGCTATGACAGGCGCAACACTGGAAGTCGTTACAGGTGTACTGAAACCGAAAGAAGCTACGAATGCTGTTCCGTTCATGATCGTACTGATGCTGATTGCGGCATTGTCTGTAGGCGGCGCAATGGTCGAATGCGGACTCGGCGACCTGATCGGTGCGAAGCTTGCGGACGCACTGGGCGGAACACACAACAGCTATGTGATCGGTGCTGCATTCTTCATCATCCCGTTCCTGCTGACACAGGTGATGCAGAACCAGTCAGTCGGAAACATCTTCGTTCCGATCATCATCCTGACATGCAAGGCGCTTGGTGCCAACCCGGTAGGACCGCTGATCCTTCTGAGTGCTGCTTCACTGACAGCGTTCCTGACACCTTCCGCTACAGCTACAGTACCTCTGATGATGGGCTTCGGCGGATATGACCAGAAAGACCTGCTGAAGATGGGCTGGCTGCCTTCACTGATCATCTGCATCGCTTCCGTTGCGATCACGATGACACTGATTCCCTGCTTCTGATTAGATATTTAACAAAATAAAAAAGGAGACTATCATGAGTTCCAAAGTATTCGACAGAAAAACATTACCGGTTAAACAGTGGAATGATCCCAGCGTACTTGTTAAGCTCAGATGGAGCGGCGTCAACTTCTATGAATTTGTACTGCCTAACGGCAAGACGATCGTCATGGACCCTTATTTCGATGATCCCAATGATGCCCACAATGAGTATAAATATACACCGACAGATCTGCCTGCCGGTGAATGGGTCAACGGAGCAGATGTCATTCTGCTCACTCACGGACACTTTGATCACACAGGAAATCTTGCAGAAGTACTTGAAAAGTACCCGCTGGCACAGATCATTATTCCTGAACATACGATCCCTTCCGTGATCGTTGATCAGAATGTAGATTACTTCTCACACTATTTCACTGAGGCAGGAGCTCATGATAAGTTTGAGTTTGATGGCGTAACCATCGAAACATGCCGCAGCAACCATAACGTCGGCAGAGCCGTCAATCCTCTGGCAGGTGCCAGCGGCAAGCTCTACCAGGATGCAGAAGGCAATGTTGACTTCTTCAAGCTCTGGAAATGGGTATATGAACGTGAACTGATGAACGTCAAGATCACGACTGATGAAGGCTTTACCATCCTGCTCTGGAACTCCCAGATGGGGCCGGACGGCAGAGGCTTTGAGACAAGAAAGTACTTCTACCGTGATGCGAAGCCGGATCTGTTCATGTATCAGGTTGCCGGCGCAAGCTTCGGCGGAAACCGCAGGAACCCGGACTGCGGTCCGATGGGCAGATTCATTGCGGAAGTTCACGCTAAGACAGCTGTTCCCGAACATCAGCAGCACTTCTCCTATGATGAACTGGACAGAATGGCTGAACAGTTTGCTGCGCACTGTGATGAAGCCGGACAGGAAACGACATTCCTGACACCGGAAACAGGTGTGTGGTACGGATATACCAAAGATGCCGAAGGAAATGTTGGTGTCTGCCTGATCGAAAAATAAACACACAAAAAGCTGGTGGGTTGTGATCCATCAGCTTTTTAGTATGCCTGTTTTACATTTTGAAGCATTTCTGAACATCAGCGTCTTTGCCGATGACCAGGACTGTCCCGCCTTTGCTGAAAGGATCATCCGGGTTCATGTCTGCCATCAGACCTTCATCTCTTCTGATAGCGATCACGTTAACGCTGAATTTGCGGCGAAGATCCAGCTGGGCAAGTGTTTTGCCGATCCATGTTTCCGGGATCTCTACTTCAAAGATGGAATACGGACCTTCCAGAGGGATAAAGTCCTTGATGTGGTTGAAGCTGTAGCGGATGGCTGTCCAGTCTGCCAGCTGCTGTTCCGGGTAGATGATCTCATCAGCCCCGTTGCGCAGCAGGAATTTTTTATGGACATCGCTTGATGCTCTGGCAACTACCAGCGGCGCACCGAGTTCCTTTACCAGGGAAGTTGTTTCCAGAGAGCTCTGGAAGTCATCCCCGATCGCAACGATTGCAACATCGAAATCGGTAACTCCGATCGTTTCGAGGAATTCCCGTTTTGTTGCATCCCCGATCAGGGCATGTGTGACATAAGGGAGGATCTCGTTGATATGTTCCTCATTGCTGTCAATGGCCATGATGTCATGTCCAAGTTCATTCATGCGTTTGGCCGTCAGCTGGCCGAATTTTCCTGCACCTACCAATAATATATTTTTCATGTAAATATCTGTTTCCTCTCTTATCCGACGTTAACCGATTCCTGCGGAAGCTTGCTGGCAAACTTTCTGCTGGAAGGGAGTGTAGCATAGATCATTGTAAGACCCCCGACACGGCCGAAGATCATCAGGAAGATGATAATGCAGCGTGATACCGTGCCAAGCTGAGGGGTAATACCCATTGTCATACCGACCGTTCCGATCGCTGAGGCAGTTTCATACATACAGGTCAGAATAGGAATTCCTTCGATTCTGCTGATGATGCAGGCTGCGCCTAAGAACAGTTCAAAATACAGGACGAAGATCGCTGTTGCGTTCCGTACAGTTTCCGCGGGGATTCTTCTGCCGAATATCGTGGCATCATCATGGTGCCTGAATACAGACAGGGCGGACAGGGAAAGGATCGCAAATGTTGTGGTTTTCATACCGCCGGCTGTTGATCCGGGTGATCCGCCGATCAGCATCAGCATGATCGTCAGGATCAGTCCTGCCCCGCTGAGCGTATTCTGGTCAGCGGTATTGAATCCGGCTGTTCTGGTCGTGACAGACTGGAACAGTGAATACAGGATCCTGTCTTTGAACGGAAGTTCACTGAATTCCGCACAGAAGAAGTAGACCGCCGGAAGAACGATCAGGATCAGCGATGTGCAGAGGATCAGTTTTGACTGCAGACGGTATCTGCGGAAATTTGTTTTGTTTGTTCTGATATCATCCCATGTCCTGAAACCGATGCCGCCGATCACGATCAGCAGGATGACAACGGTATTCAGATGGATATTGCCGGCATAGGCGGTGAATGAACTGTATTTTTCAACATCACCCATCAGATCGAATCCTGCATTGCAGAATGCGGAGATGGCATGGAACATGGAATGTCCGAGCGCCGGTGTAAACGCATAGGTCTTCAGGAATACCGGCAGCAGCAGTACAGCTCCAAGCAGTTCGAACATAAGGCTTCCCAGTATGATGAACCGCGTCAGTTTCAGGATGCCCCCGACCTGGTCGGCTGAGATCGAATCCTGCATAATGCTCCGCTCAAACAGACTGATCTTTTTGCCGGATATAACAGCCAGCGCCATTGCCATCGTGACAACGCCCATGCCTCCGATCTGGATCAGTACAATAATGACGATCTGTCCGAATCCGGACCAGAAGGTCGCCGTGTCCTGAACGATCAGACCGGTAACACAGGTCGCTGAAGTGGCTGTAAACAGCGCCTCAAGGAACTGAGGACTATGTCCTGACTCTGTTGCGAAGGGCAGACACAGCAGGCCGGTCCCTACCAGGATGATCAGCAGAAAGCTTCCCAAAATGATCTGAAACGATGACAGTTTGATTTTTTGATGTACTTTTGCCATATCCACATTGTATAACGAAATAAGTGATGATGGAATTTTGTTTTGTTCATTATGCCGGATATGCAGAAAGGCGGTAATGCACCTGTTTGTGAGAAAAAACATAAATATATACGGCAAATCGCGGAAGGCAAATACGAAACGTTTTGAATGTATTGCGGATAATTATGTTATGATAACCATAATGAGGGAGTAATCGGCGTTTTTACGCAGGCAGATCGTCATCACGGAGAATACCCGGTTTGCCTTGAAATGATGAGACTCATAATGGTTTTTTACCGGTGCATGAGTTCCTTCGAAAGAATCAGAAGATACTATGCGGCCGGATCGGCTGTTTTTATACAGGAGGAAAAAATATGGGTTTGGATTGGGGCATGATACTTGGCGGTTTCGGCCTGTTCATGTTTGGCATCAAGTTTATGGGGGATGGCTTGAAGGCAGTTGCCGGTGATAAGCTGCGCGACTACATCAACCGCTTCACATCAAACAAGATCTCTGCACTTCTGATCGGTATTGTGATCACGATTATTCTGCAGTCTTCATCAGCTACTTCAGCGATCTCGATCGGTCTTGTCAGAGCAGGACTGATGACACTGGAACAGGCATCGGGAATCATCCTCGGTGCTGCGATCGGTACAACGGTCACATCGTTCCTGATCTCATTGAGCATTGAAAAATATGCAATGTACATCGCATTCGTCGGCGCAATGCTGATATGCTTCGCAAAGAAGCATAAGATCATTCTCTCAGGAAACGTCGTTCTGGGATTTGCCATGATCTTCATGGGAATGGCCTTTATGGGTGATGCGCTCGCAGCACTCAAGGCAATGCCGGCATTTGAAAGCTTCGCGCTCAAGATGAGTGATAATCCGATCGCGGCGATGCTGACAGGTATCGGTCTGACAGCAGCCGTTCAGTCTTCTGCCGCAACGATCGGTGTTGCCCAGAAACTCTATCAGGCAGGAGCGATCACGTTTGCCGCAGCGCTTCCGTTCATGTTCGGTGCCAATGTCGGTACGACGATGACAGGTATCCTGGCATCGATCGGCGGATCGATCTCCGGAAAACGTACTGCAGCACTTCATACATTGATCAACGTGATGGGCTGTGTAGTCGGTATGCTGATCCTGAAACCGTATTCTTCATTCATCATGTCGATCGCTTCGGGAATGAATCCGATGATGCAGATCGCGGTCGCCAACATTATCTTCAAAACAGTTACAACATTGATCATGCTTCCGTTCACAGATCAGATCGTCGGACTTGTCCGTAAGATCGTTCCGGGTGAAGAACCTACATCCATCGAAGTCAATATTGATGAACTCGACAGAAACATTGCTACGATCCTGCCTTCTGCTGCGATCAGCGCGATCCAGCAGGCTGTTCTGAAGATGGTCGACGTTGTCCGTTACAATATGTCTGAAACGACCAGATATATCAATGAAAAGGGAACGGATGAAGATGTCAGCAAACTTGAACAGAGAGAAGCTACGATCAACCACTTTGATGAGCAGATCACGGACTACCTGATCCAGCTATCCATCCGTCCGAATCTGACGGATCAGGACAAGAAGGACTGCCGTGCATATCTGGATGCGGTCAAGAATATCGAGCGTATCGGTGACCTGTCCGCAAATCTCTGGGAATTCTTCCATGAGATCTTTGAACGCAACGAAGAACTGACTGTTGAAGGCGCAGCAAGTGTCAATCAGATGATGGAACTGCTGATCGATATGTTTGATGATACCGCTGAGATCTTTGTTTCAAATGATGAAGCACTTTATGCAAAACTTCTTGAAAAAGAGCACAGGATGGACGAGATGGAAGCAACAGCCCGCCAGGATCATTACACACGTATGGTCAACGGCGAATGCACATCCCATGTAGCATCTTCCGTATACTGCGATATTCTCAGCACCATCGAACGTATGGCAGACCATTGCTGCAATACAGCGAAGTCTTCCGTTACAGGTCTGACAAGTGACCTGTCTGACGACGAAGTTACAGCACCTGCAGCAGCTTAATATTCTTTTACAGCAACTTACAGGAGGCTGATTTATGATTGAAAAGATATCTGTTCTAGCGGCTGATATTGACGGTACACTTGCACTGAAGGGCGGCAACCTGATGCCTGAGACAAGAAAGGCATTCCAGCGTCTTCATAAAGAAGGTGTGCTGATCGGTGTGGCTTCCGGCAGACCGCTGGATAAGCGGATCATCAACCGTGCCCAGGAATGGGAACTCGGATTCGATTTCGATTACGTCATCGGCATGAACGGCGGAGAACTTTACGACAAAAATGAAGGTGAGATCGAAAAATACTACCAGCTGAAAAAAGAGGATGTTCATGACATTGTCAGTTTCCTTGCACCGCTTCCCCTGAATGTGATCGTATACAACCAGGGCTATGATGATATTTCCGCACTCCATATGGATGCTTTCCTGATCGATTCCCAGCAGCGAAACAATTCTGTTGTAACGATCGGGGATGTCGATTATGTCAGCCGGTTCGATACGGGTAAAATAGAAGTCCATGTCAAGCCGGAGGATATGCCCGAGGTCATGGCTGTGGTAAATGCACATCCGTCCGAGAATTATGTCTGTGTCAAGACATTTGAAGGTCCGAACCACGTTACGATCGAATTTATCGACCCGCATATCAATAAAGGATTGGCACTGCGTCAGTTCAGCGAGAAATACAACATTCCTCTGTCAGAATTCATTGCGTTCGGAGACATGGAAAATGACATCGATCTGCTGAAAACAGCAGGCTGGGGTGTCTGCATGATCAACGGTGCGGATACCGTCAAGGCGATCGCTCAGGATGTCACGGAATATGGCGTCACCGAGGACGGTGTAGGAAGATATCTCTTCAAGAACTGGTTCAACAGATAAACGAACATTCATAGCACTCTGCATGCTGTAATGCACAGCCTGCAGGGTGTTTTTTGGGGGATTCTAACATCCGTGGTGGCACCGGCTATAACAAATGGTGGCTAAGCTTTAACACATGGTGGTGAAGCTATAACAACGGGTGCCAGACCTATAACATTAAGGTGGTTTATAGAAAAAGCAGAAACCAATACAGTTTCTGCCAACATCCATAAACCACTTTTCATATTGTTTAAATTTTAAATGTATCGTTCTTGTTAAGACAGTACAGAATGCGATTACGTGTACGTTTGAAATTAGTAAAGCCATTTGCGTTCAGTATCAGCTTCTCTATCTGATTATTACGGCTTTCAATGTAGCTGTTGTTAATGCGCTTATTATCAA
>JAILLA010000098.1 GCA_024693325.1 Solobacterium sp. | reverse complement strand
TACAACCAGGACAAGCTTATTAAAATAAAGGCAATATAACACCGGGAGAGATGTTTGATTACTGAACACTCTCCCGGTGTTACATATATTCACTTCTTTATATCGGTTCTTTTTTTCTTTCAGCTATTTTGTCTGTTTCAGTTCGGTCTGAGGAAGACACAGAGGCGTACCGGCAGGAAGCAGAAAAAATCATTTTGTTTGCATGTGAAACCTTTGAAAAAAGCCGTTTTCAATCTCTGAATTCTTAAAAGAGTATACCCTCCATTGGCATACTCATGTAATCGGCTTATTTATTGTAAGATCGGTATTCTGTTCAGACATTCAGTCCGTCAGGTTCTCCGGGAAGTGTCCAAAGGACCTGTTTTTCACATACGAGTGTCTTGTTTTCCTTTGTAAATGCCCTGAATGTAAATGCGATATCCCTGATCCCTTCTTCACCGACACACATTTTCAGATCGTTCTCCTTGAAGAAGTTATTGAACAGCGGGAGTGCTGCCGCATTGATGATGCCGGGGTCCATCTCCTGTTCAAGTACGATCATCTGTTTCGGAAGTTTCCCGTTGACGATCACATCGGACCATTCTGTATGCAGGACATCTTTGGTCCTGTTTTTTGTCAGGACATCAACGACAAATGTACCGGTATCGGTAATACGCCAGCCCAGAACCGTAAAATACAGATCCTCATTGTCCGCAAAGACAGTTTCCGTATCCGTATGCTTTGTGGGAGGATAAGTCAGCTGATATCCTGCTTTTCCCGTAGGCGATAAACTGTATTTTGCATTGATCAATGTCCTGCCTGAAGACGGTTCGGTCACCTCCAGCCAGAATGACAGTTCATCAACAGACTTGATCCCGTAACGATTCATGAATTCAATGTTGATCCAGAAGTTTCCGGTCACTGTTTCATGCGGACCGACTTCCTGAGTGAAATCCACAGGCACGCTGTAGCCAAGCACAGACGGCCTGACACAGCGGAAGATCATCCGTTTTCCGGTTTTGTTCCGCAACCTGACAAACGTATAGAAACCTGTCTCTTCATGGTCAAAGCCCGTGATGGCAAAATATACTTCAGGGGTATTGCAAAGCACCTGATCATCCTTTGTACTGAGATACGCGACAGCAGCCAGTGTTGCGGCAGCTGCAGCTCCTCTTAAGATCCTTCTCCACATAGTTAAACCTCCGGAAACGATGTTCCATCTTTATTTTAACAGCGTACAGCTGTTTTGGTGAGTTCAGACCGCAGAAAACATTTTAAGGTTGGCTTAAACGCAGATCTGAGCCGCGCAGAAGGCAGAAAGAAAACGACCGGAAAAATATTTACAAATCTTAAGAAATGACATATTCACACAAAAATACCGATATTCTTCACAAAGTTTTCATGCGGAAAGGTTGCTGTTTTGCCGTGAAATCGTTATAATCGTTTTGCTATGAGAAAGATTAGAAGAACAGTAACGTTTTTATGTTCGCTTTCAATGATCATCGGTCTGCAGCCGGCGGTCACTGTTGAAGCTGAACCTGAATATACGGACTCCGCTTATTGGAACATGCAGTGCATGAACCAGGATTCACTGTCTGAAGAACAGCAGGATTCCTGTCAGGCATATGCTGATTTCATTGAGCAGAGAAACAAGGAACTGACAGTAAAACTGAGTGAACTGGATTCCAGCAAACAGGGTATTACGGCAACGATCGATTCATATACGGCAAAATCAGCTGAATATTCAGCCCAGATCGATGGCCTGAACAGCATGATGGATGACCTGAACCTGCAGATCGGCGGTGCCAACAAACAGTCCGATGAACTGATGATCCAGATCAAAGACAGTGAGGAACAGATCGAACTGGAAAAGGCACAGATCGAATCCCTCAAGCAGCGTATGAAGAACCGTATGTCTGCGAATCAGGGAACGATGCGTCTGAATCAGTTCCTGGATGTACTCATGGGAGCACAGTCATTCAGTGATTTCGTAAGGATCGCAGGCGGTCTGTCAGATATCTATGAGTATGACTCAACGATCCTGGAAGAAATGAATGCCAGCTATGTCAAACTGAACGAGATGCAGGAAGAACTCCTGGCTGAACAGAATGACCTGAAGGTCGTCCAGATGAATCTGGAATCCGGAAAGAGTCTCCTGAATGCACAGCAGTCTGCGCTGGTAGCCAGCAAGGATGAACTGACATCACTTCAGGCACAGTATCAGGAACAGCTGAAGACCGCGGATTCACAGACGGTCCAGATCATTGAAGAGATGAACCAGAATACAGCTGTGCTTGACAATGTCAAAAACAGCATCGCACTCTCTTACGAGAAGACAAAACCGAAGCCCACTCCGACACCGACACCTGCAGCAGGTGAGGACAACGGAAGCGGTGACGACAATTCCGGCAGCGGAGACTGGTATACCGGCGGAAACGGAGCACCTGTAACAGGCGGCGGCAGCAACCCTTATTACGGCGGCTGGGGCAACTGTACATGGGGCGCATGGCAGCTCGTATATGATACACTCGGTATCGCACTGCCCGGCTGGGGCATGGCGGGAGACTGGCTGTGGTATGCACAGCGTGACGGTTATCCTACCGGAAGTGAACCGGCTGTATATTCAGTAGCAGTTTATGTCGGACATGTTGCGTTTGTAACAGAAGTCGGCGACGGAATGGTCTATATCAAAGAAGGCAATTATATGGGACAGTATTATGAACGCTGGGTACCGCTTGACGCACTGCCTTGGACCGGCCAGACCTGTCTCGGATACATTTATCTGCAGTAATTGAAAAAGAACAGACACAGTACCGGATCCCTCAAAAGCATCCGGTACTTTTGTTATGATGGAGACAAAAAACATTGAGGGAAACATGAAGAATCTGGATTTTTCAAAGGGAAAGATATCAAACCTGATACTGGCACAGGCACTTCCGCTGACAGTCGCCCAGCTGGTACATCTTCTTTACAATATCGTAGACAGGATCTATCTTGGACATCTGCCGGGACACGGCAGTATGGCCCTGACAGGCGTGGGTATTACGTTCCCGATCATCACGCTGATCGCAGCCTTTACCAATCTGTACGGGACCGGCGGAACGCCTCTGTTTTCGATCGCCCGCGGTGCAAAGGATGAGGAACGCGCCGAGAAGCTGATGGGAACGACCGCGTGTCTTTTGGCAGTGACATCCATCGTACTGATGGCTGTATGCTATGTATTCCGAAAGCCGATCCTCTATGCGTTCGGCGCAAGTGACGCAAGCTATGCATATGCAGACCAGTATCTGCAAATCTATCTGCTCGGTACGCTCTTCTCAATGACCGCTACGGGCATGAACGGTTTTATCAATGCGCAGGGATTCCCCAGGATGGGAATGCTGACGGTCATGATCGGCGCCGTACTGAACCTGATCCTTGACCCGTTATTTATCTTCGGATTCAACATGGGTGTACGCGGTGCTGCGGCAGCTACCGTGATCTCACAGGTGGTTTCTGCTGTATGGGTCGTCCGGTTCCTTCTGAAAGATACGATACCGGTCAGGCTGAAACAGCACAATTTCCGTATCGTTCCTTCCATGGCATCTGAGATCATCAAGGTCGGTACCGCAGGATTTGTCATGCAGGGTACCAACTGTCTTGTACAGGTATTATGCAACCGTACATTAAGCATCTACGGCGGAGACCTGTATGTAGGCGTCATGACTGTATTGAATTCCGTCAGGGAGATCCTTTCCCTGCCGGTATCCGGCATGACCGGCGGCGCACAGCCTGTGATCGGATACAACTACGGCGCAAAAGAATACGGACGCGTCAAATCTGCGATCCGATTCATGACACTGATCGGATCTGCCTATACGGTATGCGCATGGCTCATCGTATTCCTCTTTCCGGGTTTCTTTATCCGTCTGTTTTCTTCAGATGCGGCAATGATCACACCGGGTATCAGCGCAATGCATATCTATTTCTTCGGTTTCCCTCTGATGTCATTCCAGATGTCGGGACAGACCACATTCCAGTCACTCGGAAAGTCAAAATACGCGATCTTCTTCTCCCTGCTGAGAAAAGCATTTATCGTGGCTCCGCTGACTGTGCTCCTGCCGAAACTGATGGGTGTTAACGGCGTATTCGCTGCCGAGCCCGTCAGCAACGCCCTGGGCGGTCTGGCATGCTTCATCACCATGTACTTTGTTGTATACCGGAAACTCGGAAAAGAAGCGGTATAAAAGTACAGCAGCATCCTGAATACAAACGAAAGAAGCCGGAAAGGCTTCTTTTGAGCATGATCGGTTTATCTGTTCAGATCCCTGATGCTTTCATGGAGCACCGGATCAGCAATGATCTGTTTATGTGCAGCTGTTTTTTTATAACTGATCCTGAACAGCAGGTCGTCAACTCCTTCACTGACCAGACGTTCGATATTCTGCCTGATCGTGGTCAGTCTCGGAACGGTGTACCCCGTATATGCGATCCCGTCATATCCGACAACGGAAAGATCTTCCGGTATGTTTTTGCCCAGATCATGCGCTGCCCGCATGATGCCCACAGCTACCAGGTCAGACAGTCCGAAGACTGCCGTGGTGTCGGGGAACCGCTGCAGTGCCTGAAGTGCTTTTTCATATCCGTCTTCCATCGTGAACATGGTCTCAACATACTGGCTATCCTGATCAAACGGGATGTTTCTTTCTTTCAGTACCGAAAGGAATCCGTTCAGCCGCTGGCTGGAGACCTGGTCTGCTTCTTCACTGCGGTATCCTCCGATGATCAGGAACCTGCGGTGTCCGTTTTCCGTCAGAAGCTTCGCAGCCTGACGCGCTCCATCATAGTCGTTCGTTGTGAAGCTGGAGAGGTTTTTATATCCGAGATCCTTTGCCCATCCGGAGATCAGGACGCACGGTACATTGATCGGCCGGAAGTCTCTGCGGAAGTTTTCCAGCGCGCCGCCCAGGAATATAATGCCTTTCGGGTTCCGCTCCGTACAGATCTGTACTGCCAGACGAACTTCGTTGTCGCGTTCATTGACGAAGACAACGTTGGATGTTTCACCGTTCTGTTCAAGATACTGCTCAGCCTTCTCCATCAGTGTTTCCAGAAACAGGTTGCTGGAACCTTTCACGATGATCGTGATAGGAGTGGAATGCGACTGTTTCAGGTGCTTCGCGTTGGAATTGGGCTGAAAATTCTCACGCTCAATGATCTCCAGGATCTTTTTCCTGGCTGTTTCACTGACATCAGGATGCTGGTTGATCACCCGTGAAACTGTACCGATGCTGTATCCTGAAAGTCTTGCAATATCTTTGATCGTCATAGCGGCTACCTCCGGATTGAACAATCATAATGCATAATTCGGACAAAAGAACAACAGAATTAAAAAAAGCTGAATAATATCATCTTTTTCGGTGTTTTATTTACATTGTTTTCAATCTGTGCCCAAAATGATTTTTCGTTGAAATTTACAGCTAACTTATTGAACTTCACTTGGAATTTGTTACAATGTCTTCGCAGACAGGAGGTGCATACATTGAGCAAGGATGAAGCAATCAGTATTGAAGGAACCATCGTAGATACCATGCCGAGTGCATTCAAAGTTGAACTGGTAAACGGTATGGTCGTTCGCGCGACACTCGCGGGTAAGATGAGGATGAATCACATTAGAGTCCTTCCCGGAGACAGAGTGACAGTGGAACTTTCACCGTATGATCTGACGACGGGCAGGATTGTATATAGATTTAAATAATCGCAGTATAGCAATTCGCACCGCAGAAGCAGGCTGACAGGAACCTGCTTTTTTTCTTTCACATGAAAAAGCCGGCGGCGCCGGCTTTCATCATTTATTTGGTGGGATCTTTTCCTTCCAGGAACTTGCGGATGTCTTCGCAGAGTTCATGCACGTTTTCTTCACCGATGTAGATCATATGACCGGAAGAGTATCCTTTGACGAAGACTCTGTCCTTCGGCAGGCTTGCATGATCGAGCGTATGGTAGACATAACCGAATTCCGTGCACAGGTCGAACCATCCGTTTGCGAAGAATGTGCGCATACCGGGTCTCATGGTCATTGCGCGTCTGAGCTGGTCAGCTGTCGTACCCATCTTGGCTTCTTTGTTCCATGACTTGTAGTACATGGTCATGTTGATGTAGTTGCGGTCCAGCTTGACGTTCAGACGGGGCAGGAGATCGCCTGTCAGTGCGGAATAGAAGTATGTATCATAGCGGTCAGCTGTAGCGTCATCCCAGAGACCGTCTTTTTCTTCCAGAACATCCGGGCTGAGCAGCGGTCTTGTCATACGGCCGTCATAGCGGGAAACAGCTTTGCCCTGTTTCTTCAGGACTTCCTGGCGGTATGTATTGTCATTGATCTTCAGTCCGTTGCGGAGCAGGTATTCCCTGGAAACACCGGAATAGTATGTAACACGATCGATGATGTGTTCTTTTTCTTCTTCGGAAAGGGCTTCGCCCTTGTAAAGCGCAAGGACATATTCCGTATCGGCAAATGCTTTCGCTTCTTTGACGAATTCTTCAACAGTCTGGTCAGTCGGGTGGTTATGGAACCAGTTGACGCCTGCATAGGTCGGGAATCCGATGACGGACGGTTCAACATAGATCTCTTTGCCGAAATATTCGCCGACAGTGACTGTGTTGCCGATCATGACGATGCCGTCAAAAGCGACACCGTATGCGCGTTCTTTTCCGCCGTTGGCAGCGATGCCTGCAGCAGTCGCGGAACGTGTGCATCCATAGCTTTCACCGACCAGGTATTTGGGGGAAAGGGTACGGTTATATCTTCTCGTCCATGCTTCAATGAATGTGAGCAGTGCTTCAGCATCTTCTTCGATGCCGAGGAAGTTCTTTCCTTCCTCTTCATCGATGAGCACACCGTAGCCGACACCGACAGGGTCGACCAGGACCAGGTCAGCGATGTCCAGCAGGCAGTCCGGATTGTCGATCACTTCAAACGGACCGAATGCGCTGGGACGGTCGGGTTCACCATATGTGATCCTTCTGGCACCGAGGAATCCGGCATGCACATACATGGAAGAACTGCCGGGTCCGCCGTTATAAGCGAAAACAACAGGACGTCTTGATGTGTCTTCAACATCGGAACGGAAATAGGAATAAGAGAAGATGGAAGCAATGGCTTTGCCGTCTTTTCCGTAGAATACATTGTCTTCACTTACCGTATGGTACGGGATCTCATTTCCGCGGAGTGTAATGGTTCCTTCTGACTCAAAGCGGGCGGGCTTGAAATCATCCGGCTTGAAACTTTCTGTTTTGTACATATCAGAATTCTCCTTTTGCCAACAATTGTACTACAATCAAAGACAGAAAAAAGGCATTCTGAAAAGTATTGCAGAATGATTGAAATAAATTGATACAATTATGTAAATGAGGTAGTTATGTCTTTCAAAATCGTCAGGAACAATATTATCAATGTGAAAGCGGATATGATCGTGAACACAGCCAATCCGGAACCTGTTATCGGCGGAGGGACTGATACGGCAGTGTATGAAGCTGCCGGACGTGAGAAACTGCTGAAGGCAAGGCAGGTGATCGGGCAGATCACCCCGGGTGACGCGGCAGTCACAAAAGCATATGATCTGGACGCAAAATACATTGCGCATGCGGTCAGCCCGGTGTGGATCGACGGACAGCATCATGAGGCAGAAATGCTCCGAAGCTGTTATGAGAGATCATTGAAGCTTGCGGAAGACTATCATTGCGAAAGCATTGCCTTTCCGCTCATGGCAGCCGGGTCAAACAGGTTTCCCAATGACATTGCCTTGAAAACGGCACTTAATGCGATCCAGTCCTATCTGATGGACCACGAGATGGACATTACCCTGGTGGTATTTGATAAACAGTCTTTTGAACTTTCGGAAAAGGTGTTCGAAAGTGTAGAGAGCTATATTGAAGAACATCAGGTCGTACTCGCGGAAGAACGGGAATACCGCAGAAGGAGACAGCCTAACCAGGCAAATAAACAGGCCTCCGGTCTGAGTTCCAGGCCCGTGCCTTTCCCTTCTCCGGGCCATGCCTGGTCCCCGAAAAAGGAACAGACATTCCAGGTCAGGCTGCTGCACCTGATCGATGCAAGCGGCAGGACCGATCCGTCCGTATACAAAGCTGCGAATATCGACCGCAAACTGTTTGCGAAGATCCGCAAGAATGAAAACTACAAGCCTTCCAAAAAGACAGTGATCGCGCTGGCTCTGGCACTTCATCTGAGCCTGGATGACACGGTCGACCTGCTGTCGAGGGCTGGCTTCGCCCTGTCACCCTCCGTGGTATTTGATCTGGTCATCAGATACTGCCTGGAGAATGACATCTATAACATCTTTGAGGTCAATGCGCTGCTGTTCAAATTCGATCAGGAAACACTTTAAAGATGTCGCCCGGCAGGCGACCATCACCTTTCTTTCCGGACGTAAGATGAGGATGGAAAGAGAGGAAGAGACAATGAAAAAGAACTTAACAGAAATCGTCATGATACTTGACAGAAGCGGCTCCATGGGAGGCCTGGAAAAGGATACGATCGGAGGATACAACGCTTTTCTAGAACGTCAGAAAAAGACAGAAGGAACAGTGCTCGTTTCTACGATATTGTTCGACGATACGGCCGAGGTCCTGCATGACCGTGCGGAGCTTTCAAAGATCAGTCCGATGACCGAGAAGGAATACTATGTCAGAGGATGCACAGCTCTGCTGGACGCATTGGGAGAAGCGATCCATCATATCGGCAATGTCCACAAATATGCCAGGGAAGAGGATCGTCCCGAACATACGATCTTCGTCATCACGACAGATGGCATGGAGAATGCCAGCAGGCATTACACATTTGACCAGGTGCGCAGGATGGTCATGCGCCAGCAGGAACAGTACGGCTGGGAATTCCTGTTCTTCGGAGCCAACATGGACGCGATCGCAGCGGCCGGAAGATTCGGCATCCACGAAGACAGGGCGGTCACATTTATTTCCGACCGTGTGGGAACCAGACTGAATTATGCCGCGATGTCAGAAGCGGTCGCTGAGATGCGCATGGCTCCGAAAGGAACAAGGATCAGCGGAGCCTGGAAAAAAGACATTGAAGAAGATGTGAGAAAACGTCAGAAGTAAAAGGAGGATGGTTTCATGAGAAAGAACAGAGAACCGATGATCGCCGTCTTTCAGGATACCCGGGAGTTTTATGAGACGGATGAGATGCTGAAGAAGGCTGTTGAAGAGAGCTGCCGGAATACCGTTTTCTACAGTGAAGGGGATCATCCTTCTGTTCCGGAAGAGCATCTTTCCGGACTTGTGTCAGTCACAAAAGAACGGACATTTGAATGTGCCTTCCGCCTGAGAAAGAAGTATCCGGACAGACGGATCGCAGTGCTGAACTTTGCTTCAGCCACCAGCCCGGGAGGCGGTGTGCTCAACGGAGCCATGGCCCAGGAAGAAAGTCTCTGCCGCTGCAGCACATTGTATCCGGTACTGACCCAGCCCTGGCTGGATGCGTATTACTATCGTGTGAACAACAAGACACATGATCCGCTGTATTCGGATGCCTGTATCTGGACAGGCGATGTCGTGGTATGCAAGACGGATGAAGATATGCCGAGAAGGCTTCCGCATGAAGAAATGATCCGGACAGATGTACTGACATGCGCGGCACCGAACCTCTTGTACCGTAATATCCCGGATGAACAGCTGTATGAACTGCATCTGAAGCGCGGCCGTCATATCCTGAGCATCGCGGCACACCATCAGGACACTGTGCTTGTGCTTGGGGCGTTCGGCTGCGGGGCATTCCGGAACGATCCGGATGTCACCGCAAGGGCATATCAGCAGCTGATCGCTGAGATGGGACATCTGTTTGAGGAGATCGTCTTCGCGGTATACTGCAGAGACTTTGAAACAGCCAATTACACAGCCTTCAAAAATTCGATTGGAAACAACTGATGACAAGGGGTCTGCGGACCCCTTTTCTGTGCGTGCAGGACGTACATACCCGACGGTTTCTGCCGGTCTGTTTGTCGTACGATCTCTTCGGAAGGAGGTGGTTGTATGGACACAATCAGATTTACATTTCATGAATCATGTATCTTCGAAGCACGCAGGGAAGAAAATGACCTGTATGCGGAGTATTCCATGATCCTCTGGATGGGCAGGGGAAGATATGCCGTATGGCGTATGTGCTTTGTTCCGGAAAGTCTGAAGTCAGCAGCTGTGCAGATCCGTGAATGGCTCGACAATGATGAAGAAGAAGTTCAGCTTGATCTGCAGGGCGACACATTCATCCTGAAACTGACTTTATATGACGATCTCAGGGCGATCCTGCAGTACGGACAGGATACAGAGGCAGGATTTGCCGAGTATCCGCTGACGTATGAAGAGCTGGAACAGATCGTATGGATGATGGAGAGTGCCGATGAGTGATCATTCATTTGATCTCAGTATCCTGAACGAAACACCGGATGTATACATCGGTGAAGTTTCCCTGAATGAAGATGACCGTACGATCTGCACATGGGATGTGGACATCAGGAAGTATGATATCTGCCAGCTGTGTATGGCATTGGACAGCTACATGCGGCAGGAACAGGACAAAACATCATGCGACGTGCTTTACCGGTGTCATGATGAATGGAACAGGATCACCATTACCGTCATCCGTTCATGCGGTGAACATCTGATCAGCTTCGCGGCAGATGATGAACGGCATACCGTTATGGCGGATACATGTATTCCGGATGAAGAGATGGAACTCCTGATCAGTTACCTCAGGGACCCGATGCATTATCAGTTCACCTGAAAAACCCGACTGTACAGAATGATCTGTGCAGTCTTTTCTGATGTCGGTCACCTGCCGCATTATGAACGGCATTTGATATATAATAGTTTTTGAAACGAGGCGTTATGAGTGAAGAAAACATCCTGTTCCGGACTCTTTTCGGTTTACAAAGACAGAATTATGAAGATTCGGATACGACTGCCGATATGTACAGACAGCTGATTTCCATTGCCTGGCCTGCAGCCCTGGAAGGCCTGCTTCTGACATTGATGAACAGCTTTGACACGATGATGGTCGGACAGATCGGTCCTGCTGCGATCGCGTCGGTAGGTCTGTGTTCCCAGCCGCGAATGATCATGCTGCTGGTGGCGCAGGCACTCTGTGTCGGAACGACGGCTGTCGTCGCCAGAAGAAAAGGTGAAGGAAGGCAGGATCTTGCGCTTTCATGCCTGAAGCAGTCGCTTGTGATCATTACTTTCATCGGTATCGCGATCACATTGGGCGGATATTTCGGGGCCAGAGGGCTGGTGCTGCTGGCTGGGGCTTCTGATGAAACAGTGACAGATGCAGTGATCTATTTCCGGACGATCTCACTTGCATTCGTGTTCAACTGCTGGGCACTCTGTATCTGTGCCGCAATGCGCGGTATCGGCCGTACCAAAGTAACGATGACTGTCAATATGACAGCGAATATCGTCAATGTATTTCTCAATTACTGCCTGATCCTGGGACATTTCGGATTTCCCGCCCTTGGTGTCAGAGGCGCGGCGATCGCGACCGCGATCGGTACCTTGGTCTCGTGCATCATGGCAGTCAGGGTCGTGATGAAGAAAGGTGATTATCTTTCCCTCAGACCGTTTACAAAGTTCTCGTTTGACAAAGCTACCGTCAATTCCCTGATGCAGGTCGGCAGCGGAACGATCGCCGAGTCCGTATTCCTGCGTGTCGGATTCCTGCTGAACGGCAGGCTGATCGCCGGTGTCGGCACATCCGCATATGCGACGAACCAGATCGTACAGCAGATCTCCGGTCTTGCCTTTACAGTCGGTGACGGTACGGCATCCGCCTGTACCTCATTGGTCGGCCAGTCACTCGGCGCCAGGAAAAAGGAAAAAGCGAAGATGTACGTGGACGTTGTCAGAAGACTGTCGCTGTTTTTGTCGCTTGCGATCATGCTGCTGACATTCTTCGGCAGGAATATCTTCCCGACATTCTTTACAACAGACGAAACGATCATCGCGGCCGCTTCTCTGTGCTTCCTGATCCTGATGGTGGGCATCATCCCTCAGAACCTGAGAGTCGTACTGTCGGGCTGTCTGCGAGGGGCAGGCGATGTGAAGTTTGTCGCTGTTGTTTCACTGATCAGCGTATTGATAATCAGACCGCTGATGACATGGCTGTTCTGCTACCCGGTCAACCGGATGTTCCCCGGAATGATGTTCGGCTTCACAGGTCCCTGGATCTCATTCGGCATCGATGCTTTCGTCAGGGCAGCTATGCTGACGGTAAGGGTCAATAAAGGCGAATGGGTCAACATCAAGCTGTAAGTGAAAACAGAGTGAATGGAGAAAACGATATGGAATATGTCACATTGAATGACGGTTTCCGGATGCCGGTATTCGGCCTGGGAACCTGGGATCTGCGCGGTCCGGCATGTGTTGAAGCCATTGTTCAGGCGGTCAATGCAGGTTACCGTCTGATCGATACAGCGCAGCTGTACAGAAATGAAAAAGAAGTCGGTCAGGGGATCAGAAATTCAGGCGTCAGCCGGGATGAACTGTTTATTACAAGCAAGGTCATCAGTCCTGATAAAACATATGATGGTGTAATAAAAGCGGTAGACCGCTCACTTACAGACCTGGGACTGGAATATATCGATCTGTATCTGCTCCACGAACCGTATGACACAGCACAGGAAATGTATGCGGCACTGAAAAAGGCACAGCAGGAAGGAAAGGTGCGTTCGATCGGCATCTCGAATTTCCACGAAGAAAAATACGGCAGTTTTGTGAAAGACTGCGGGATCGTACCAGCAGTCAACCAGGTGGAAAGCCATGTGTATTTCATGCAGAAGGATCTGCAGGAACAGATGCATGCACATGGTACCGTCATGCAGGGATGGGCACCGTTCACAGAGGGCAGACGGAAGATATTTGACGAGCCGCTGCTGAAGCGTATCGGTGAAAAGTATCATAAAACATCTGCCCAGATCGCATTGCGCAGTCTGCTGGACAACGGGATCTGCACGATCGCCAAGTCATCGAAACCGGAACGTCTCAAGGAAAATATCGATCTTTTTGACTTCCGGCTGACAGAGGATGAAATGAAAGAAATTGCTGAACTGGATGAACACAGATCGCTGTTCGGATGGTATTGATGTACAAAATACATGATATGTGAAGTATTTCATAAATCTTTCACAAAATCAGCGCCTGTATTTCACAAAGGAAAGCTATTCTATAAGTGTCCTGAAGAGGATAGTGATAATTTCTTTCCCCCCAATAATAAAAGAGGATCGTTGAGATCCTTTTTTATGTCCGATTATGATCCAGCCTTGTCTGCACATGATCTTCTGATTTCGATCATATGACGGAAATACTCAGGCAGAGGTGCTGTGAGCATCATTCTTTCACCTGTAACAGGATGTGTGAAGGAGATGCTTTCCGCATGCAGTGTCTGTCCCGGAATGCCTTCCGGTTCAACGGTGCTTCCATAGAGGGTGTCACCTATGATCGGATGTCCGATCGCCTCCATATGTGTCCTGATCTGATGCGTCCTGCCTGTTTCCAGTGTGATATGCAGGAGCGTGCTGTCCTCAAAGCGTTCCAGCACACGGAATTTCGTAATGCACACTTTCTCGTCATAGCAGTTTACCGTGCTGTATTTCAGACGGTTTTCAATGCTGCGGCCGATCGGCAGATCAATGGTGCCGCTGTCTTCTTCCACGATCCCTTCGGTCAGCGCGGAATATTCCCTGCAGCAGGTATGATCATTGATCTGGGCGGAAAGACTCCTGCGTGCATTCTTCGTTTTGGCTGCCAGGATACAGCCGGATGTATTCATATCGATCCTGTGCGGGAAATGGAAGCTCTGGGTCCTGTAATTCTCATTCATATGGAAAAGGAGCGCATTCTGCAGTGTCCCGGTATAATGACCCGGACATCCGGATACAGGCATGCCCTTCGGTTTGTTGATGACAAGCAGTTCATCATCCTCATAGAGGATCTCTATGGGGATATTTTCCGGGACAGGATCAAGCGCTTTTCCCTGGGGAACATTGGCCATGATGCGGTCGCCAGGAACCACGACAAAAGATTTCCTGTTGACGACACGGTCATTGACAAGAACCAGATTGTTTCTGATCAGCTCCCTGGCACGATAGGGCTTGTAGTGTTCCAGTAAGAGCTGAAGCAGGGGCATTTCACCTTCTGCCGTGTAAAACTCTTCCTTGAATTCCATAAATTCATAATAGCACCGACGGTCATTTTTTTGCAGGATTTCGGACTTTTATAGTATAGTTTTTCATATGGCAAGAGAGTTTACACAGGCTCAGCTGATCGAACGTACGATCTACCGGAAATACAGGAAAGAACTATGGGGTCCTTTTGTGACGGCGATCCATCAGTACGACCTGATCAGGCCGGGCGATAAGATAGCGGTATGCATTTCCGGCGGGAAAGACAGCATGCTGATGGCAAAGATGATGCAGTGCTATCAGAAGATCAATGAGATCCCGTTTGAAACGGTATTCCTGGTCATGGACCCGGGATACAATGAGGTGAACAGACAGAAGATCGAAGATAATGCCAGACTGCTGGATATTCCCATCCAGGTATTTGAGACGAATATATTTGCTGTGGCAGAACGTCAGGTCAAAAATCCCTGTTATCTCTGCGCACGTATGAGAAGGGGACACCTGTACAATCAGGCAAAGCTTTTCGGATGCAATAAAATATCCCTCGGGCATCATCTGAATGATGTGATCGAAACAACTGTTATGGCAATGTTCTACAGTTCAAAACTGGAGACGATCATTCCGAAATGCCACAGCGAAAACTTTGAGGGAATGGAGCTGATCCGGCCGATGTACCGGATCAAGGAACAGGATATCCTGAACTGGTGCAGATACAATCACCTGGAATTCATCCAGTGTGCATGCAGGTTTACCGAAGGCATTTCCAAACGTGAAGTCTCATCAAAACGGAAAGAGGCCAAGGATCTGATCGCTGAACTGAAAAAGACACATCCGGATGTTGACGACAACATTTTCCGTTCCATTCATGCAGTGCAGCTCGAATCATTCCCGGGCTACAAGGCAGATGGGGAACTGCGCAGTTTTCTGGATGATTATGAAGAGATGGAAGAACGCCGGAAGAACCGGAAATCATGATCACTTATGTTTTATGACAGGAGGAACAACCTATGAATCTCGTCTTCTTTGACATTGACGGTACACTGGCTACGGGAAAACATGTCCCGGAAAGCGCTGCTGAAGGACTGAGACTGCTTCGTGCAAACGGAGACCTTGTATTTATCTGTACCGGGCGGAACCCGGCATATGCACAGAAGAATTTCGGGCAGTATGCGGACGGATTTATCTGCTGCAACGGCAGACTGGCTGTCAAAGGGGATGAAGTCCTGTATTCCCATCCGCTCAATGACGAGCAGATCCGTGAGATCGTGAAGCGCATGGATGCGGTAGACGCAGGATATGCATTCCTGGGAACTGACGGTGGATACTACGGAGGAGATCCGGCAGGTTATGAAGTCATGTCCGGGGTACAGGACAAAGGTTTTGTGAAGAACGGTCTGGCAGAGCATATGCATGTTTATACATTTGACGCATATCTTGGAACGCCTGACAGGATCGGCGTGATCCAGGAAGCGCTTGACGGCTTTGCGATCGCCAACCCGCATGGTCCTCATCCGAGCGCAGACATCACAGTGCTTGGCGTAGATAAAGGCACTGCCCTGGTACATGTTGCCGAGGTACTGGGTGTTCCGATCGAAAATACATACGGCTTCGGTGACGGCAAAAATGACATCTGCATGCTGGAAGCTGTCGGACACGGTATTGCCATGGGCAATGCGCTCGAAGAAACAAAAGCAGCAGCTGAATATGTCACGACAAGCATCAATGATGATGGTGTTTGGAACGGTCTGAAGCATTACGGACTGATCTGAAAACAGAAAAAAACCTGCAGGGGAGGCAATGCCTCCTTTTCTGCAGGTTCAGTCATTCCTATATCAGATGTGGAACAGGATCATGATGATCTTGAAGATACAGAAGAATACGTTGATCACGAAGATCGAGAACAGGATCAGACCGATGGTATAGCGCGGTCCGTCCCCGCAGTATTTCCGGATGATCTCCAGCATCGGGTTTTCATAGGCATCCCGCAGGAACATGAAGTTCTTGTCAAATACCGTATCTACGACGTACATGATGCCGATCAGCACCAGGATCCTGGCGATCGATCCCCACAAGGTGGAATACACGAGGGGTATCTCTCCGCAGACAAAGCGTGCCGCAACATATGCGACGATCAGTCCGTGATACAGGAACTGATGAATGGTATAGAAGTTGACCGCCGGAAGTGCCTGGGTGGTCGGAAACACGATCGCCATGATGGCTCCGGGCATGAACAGCGTCAGCAGCATCACTCCGAAGAAGGGATTGGAAGCGCTGATCGAGTCCAGCACTGTGAAGTATGCACCGAAGCTACATATCTCCAAAGGCAGATATTCACTGATCTTGACACCTGTTTTTGCCATGAGCACCATTTTGATAACTTCGGATATCATCAGGGCTACAGCGATGGAACGCAGGATGGTCAGCTTCTCGGAAGGACCTGCTCCGGCATAGAGGAATGCAACGGCTGCGATGAAAACAGTCGTCAGCGCGATCCAGATCAGATGCGCCGGCGTGAACTGTCCATAACCCATTCCTTCCGGAATATGGTCCCTGTGTGTCCAGAAATATTTCATAGCCGCTATTATAGCGTACTTATCGTTTTTGAAAACCCTTATTTATTACAGAATTTCAAATTGCAAACTTTACACAAATGCATAATAAGTATAAAAATGTGCTAGTTCTTCCTTTGTTGCCGTATATTGCGGAGACCTTACTGCTGTGTCAAACATGACAGGCCTGCTTTGAATATCGGAACAGGAATCATCCATTCAGGCAGAATCTGTGCACAGCAGACCGATATCTGTATAATGAAAACAGGTGAGAAATATGCTGAATATCATTGTTAATTTACTGGTCGTTATATTGGAGATCAGAGGCCTTTACGGCATTATAGCAGGACATGAGAAAGGAAAACTGCTCCAGCACGGGATCAGGGCTCTGAAGTATTTTACAGTTCTATCCAATCTCTTTGCGATGATCACTGCGTTGATCAATATCGCTTTTATGATCGTAAACGGTCCGGAGACAGAGCTGCCGCCGATGCTGGCGGAAGTGAACCTGATGGCTGCTGTCGGCGTGATGCTGACATTCATGACGGTCATGCTGTATCTGGGCAGACTGTACGGCTATATGGAAATGCTGAAAGGACCGAATTTTGAACTTCATCTGTCAGGACCGCTCTGCATGGCTGTCTGCTTCCTGTTCTTTATGAATCTTCCTCAGATGACGATCAGAAGCACATTGCCTGCGCTTCTTCCGGTCACATGCTATGGGATATGGTATGTATCAAATCTGATGATCAACGGTATTAATCCCGGAAAGCATACGAACGACTTCTACGGGTTTGCCCGTGCAGGAATGAAATTCATTCCCCTTGTATATGCTGTTATGCTCCTGGCGACATGGCTCATCGCCTTTGGACTGTGGACGCTGCGTTACTGATATCTGAAAAAAAGATACGCAGATCGTGTATCTTTTTTTCATGCGTTGATCTGTGTGAACAGACCAAATGCTAATACCTCATAAGTGTTATTGCTGAAAATTTGAAGTTGTGTATGGAATCAGTTTTTGCGAAGTTCCATATAGATTGAGGTTTGCTCCTCATCCTCGGAAATCAGGTACTCCGGAAAGTCTTTCTGCTGAAAGCCAAGCCGCTCATACAATGCGATTGCTTTCCTGTTTTCCGGATTCGGATCGACCCACAC
>JAILLA010000035.1 GCA_024693325.1 Solobacterium sp. | reverse complement strand
TGTGATGAAGATCGGGATGGGTGCCTTCATGTACTGCCATGACCTGCAGGAAGTGATTTATGACGGACCTGAATCAGAGTGGGAAGGCTTCATCACCCAATACAATGTCGGCTACCATAACTGGTACTTTCTGAATCAGGGAACCGTGACATTCCTTCAGGATGAACCGGCTCCAACACCCACACCTACACCTGCACCAACTCCAGCGCCAACGCCTGCGGCAACACCGGAAGTCAAGGCGATCGCGATGCACAGACTGTATAACCCGAACAGCTATGAACACTTCTATACCGGCAATACAAAAGAAAAAGATGTATTAGTCAGTATCGGATGGAAGTATGAAGGCATTGGCTGGTATGCGCCTGAAGAAAGCAATACACCTGTTTACAGACTGTATAACCCGAACAACGGAGGAGACCATCACTATACGAAGAACAAGAAAGAGTATGATGCGCTGGTCAAAGCCGGATGGATCGGAGAAAGTGTGAGATGGTTCTCTGATGATAAAGAATCCGTGCCTGTTTACAGAGAGTACAATCCAGGCCTGGCGATCCGCAACCACAACTACACTGCCAACAGGAAAGAACACGATGCTTTGATCAGCTTTGGCTGGAAGGATGAAGGCGTCGGATGGTACGGTGTAAACAATTGATCCCTGAGCAGATAAAAACCGGCAGTCCAACAGGGCTGCCGGGATACTTCTGCTTACAGAATATCATTCAGTTCCCGAAGCTTTCTGGAATCAGCGGAATAGATCTTCCTTGCCATCTCCAGAGCTTCCTTTTTTGTTTTCAGTGCGGTTTTTGTATCGCCAAGTGCGATGCAGTTGCGGATCTTCAGCTCCAGCTGATCGACCTGGGAAGCATTGCTGTCGCCGTAGAATTCCTGATACGCAGCCAGATTCTCTTCGATCTGGGCGAGAGATTCTTCATATTTTCCAAGATGGAAAAGGATGGTCGCTTTCCGGGAAGTAGCACTGAGAATATCAGGGTCTTTCGGACCATCTGCCTGATAGAGTGAAGTCAGAATGGAATATGCTTCATTGACCAGCTCTTCTGCCTGACCATATTCCTGCAGTTCCATTTTTATGTCAGCCAGTCGGAGAAGACTTCCCGCAGGGCTATACTTATTCCTGCATGCTTCCTCACTGCTCAGCCATTTCCGGCTGAACGCGACAGCCTGTTCCGCGTATCCGGCAGCCTGAGAGAAATCATCCTGACTGCCTGTGTTTCTGTAACGGATCAAATATGCTTTTGAAAGGTTGGTGAGGACTGCACTGTATATGCCTTTCTTCTCGATCGTATCCTGAGGAATGACATCAAATATTTCTTTTGCGTTCAGCAGCCAGCGGATCCCTTTTTCCAGAGCGCTTTCAAGATGCGGATTGAACAGGAAAGCCCAGCCGACACGGAAGGCAGAACGAGCGGTTTCGAATGAATGCATGCCGTTGTTTTCACAGCAGTACTGATGCAGTTTTTTATCAATGTCCAGGGCGCTCTCCGGATATCCGGAAAATCCCATGATCACGGCTGTACGTGCGTAGAAATAATATGTATTCGGATCGATATCTTTTACGACAGACAGAATGCTTCTGGCGATCAGACAGTACTGTTCCTTCTTTGCCTTGGTATAGTGCCAGGAATTTTTGTCAGCCAGTTCATCCGCGACATGATCCAGGAACGGTTTGATCTGTCCTGTATTTACCGGAAGAGTGAACCGGATGACTTTCTGCACGACCGGATGCAGCGCGATGCCGGCGCTGGTACGGATGATCCAGCCCCGCTTTTCCAGAGCCAGGAGGCTTTTGGTCGAAGACAGATCTGCCCAGGCTTTGAATGCCATCGGCGGGACACCGCTGACCGGCATCATAGCCAGCAGCTGCAGCACTTTCTGTTCTTCTTCGCTGAATGCGAAGATCCTGAACATCTGCGTCAGATTCAGATACGCCAGATCCTTTTTGCGGCTGCGAAGCGAGACCCGCTCGTTCAGGGATGCGATTCCGCCCTGTTCCAGCGCTTCCAGCATCTCACCGGCAGTCTGGCCGCTGTTTTCCATATGATGGGCAAGCAGGGCAATGGTAAAGGTATGACAGTTGACCGAGCGGATCAGTTTCTCGAGATCCGGATCGTCCTTTTCAACAGCGTATCCCTGATAATTGTTCATGAAGATGCGGATGAGCGTATCCATGTCTTCGATCTCTCTGATCCTGATGGACGCGTGATCCTTGGAATAGTCATACTGCGTCGTGATCAGCACGCGGTATCTGCCGTTCAGGAAATCATGCAGATCTTCATCACGGTCGGTGTTGAAATTGTCGATGATGATCAGCGTTCTCTGATCAGCTGCCTTCTTGATCAGGTTCAGCTTTCTTTTGAAGAATGCCTCATCACTTTCCGGAATGCCGTCGATGAGCAGTCTCTGGATAGACGGCCGTGTTTCAAACGGCACTTCGGAGATCACAAGATCTTTCAGACTGGTATCGTATTCCGCGTAAATGATCACATCATACTGCTTCTGATGGACCGCGGCATAATGCCTGACGATCTCCGTCTTTCCAATGCCGCCGATCCCGTACAGAAAAACAACGCGGTTTCCTTCATCAAACAGTTCATCCAGTTTCTTCAGATATGCGTCTCTGCCGCAGAAGCCTGGTTTGGCATTCACGGAAGGTGAAGAGACAAGCCGGTACGCGCCTGCGTCTGACTCATCAGACGACTGGATCATAAAATCCGCGTTGTATTTCTTTAGTAAACGATCGATATAGGTCCCGAACAGCGATCCCAGACAAAGCCAGGTCCAGCAGCTGGCATAGCTGCCTTCTGCATAGAGAGAAGACGCTCTTTCCAGCAGTGAGTCATAGACATTTCTGTCAAAAGAAAAGCCGTCTGTCCGGTCAGCCGTGCAGAAAACAGCAGTGGGCTCTTCTGCGCATATTGAAATCAGCTGTTCAAGCCATTTGTTGACATTATCTTTTTGTTCCCCGTTCAAATGAATCTCGTAGATGTTTCGCAGGCTGGAAACGATACTGCCGGCAAGAGAAGGTCTTGTGACAAGGTCGGTCACGGCCCTTCTCAGCATGCTCTGCGCAGCGGTGTGATTCTTATACGTTTTCTCATTCCTGCTGTTTCCGAGAAGACAGTCTTCCAGATCGTTGATCTTCTGCTTCTCGGGTCCCCAGTTCGACAATACTCCTTGCTTTCGCGGTGCGTAAATGTAACAGGTCTCATAATTATAGGAGGCTTCCTCTGCTTCAGAGATCTCCCGGATAAACAGACCCGGACAGAAATAATCAAGTACCTGAAGCTTTGAGAGCTGGCTGAGGATCCTGTTCTCTAATACGATCGTTCCGCCTTCATCCAGATACTTTTTGACAAAGTTGATCATCCGGAGCGGAAACAGATCATTGTAATAAAGTCTGAACGCCATAACTTTCCCCTATAAAAATATATCATGCGGAATATACAAAACTTTGAATAAAACATGCCATCAATTCATATATCGGTATATGCAATTAGTATATACCAGATCCGGTGATCCCGTCTGTTTTCAGAAAAAGATCTGGTTCTTTGGAAGAAACAGCTGGTGTAAGCGCATGCATGAACAGGGTTCCTGCAGTTCAGGCACAGGAGAGGGCAGAAGTATGCTAGACTAGACATAGAGAACCATCCATGGAAAGGAGAACTTTTTATGAAAGGAATTATATTGGCAGGAGGCAGCGGTACACGTCTTTATCCGCTTACGAAAGTGACGTCCAAGCAGTTGCTGCCGATCTATGATAAACCGATGATCTACTATCCGCTGAGCACACTGATGCTTGCCGGGATCCGGGAGATCCTGATTATCAGCACGCCGGATGATACGCCGCGCTTCAAGGAACTGCTGGGAGACGGAAGCCAGTTCGGCATCACGCTTTCCTATGTCGTGCAGCCCAGTCCGGACGGACTTGCCCAGGCATTCATCCTCGGCGAAGAATTCCTGGCAGGGGAACCGGGCGCCATGATCCTCGGTGACAACATCTTCTACGGAAACGGCTTCCGGACACTGCTGAAACAGGCACTCAGAAACGCGGAAGACAACGGCAGGGCAACGGTATTCGGATACTATGTACCGGATCCGGAACGCTT
>JAILLA010000020.1 GCA_024693325.1 Solobacterium sp. | reverse complement strand
GGGCAAGTACTTCGCCACCAAGGGCCTGCTGGAGGGCAAGAACGTCAGCTGGCTCCCGTCCTACGGCCCCGAGATGCGCGGCGGCACAGCCAACTGCAGCGTCATCATCAGCGATGAGCCGGTAGGCGCACCGATCGTACTGAACCCGGATGTCCTCGTGGCGATGAACCTTCCGTCACTTGACAAATATGAGAACGCAGTCCGCAAGGGCGGCGTCATCCTCGTCGACAGCAGCCTGATCGAAAGAAAAGTAGAGAGGGACGACGTCACTGTATGCTATGTGCCCGCAACGAAGCTCGCATCCGATGAAGGTGCGCCGACGCTGGCAAACATGATCCTGATGGGCAAGCTACTTACAGTCCTCGGCGACTGGAACGAAGAGACAGTCAACGCAGCGCTGGAGAAATGCATCTCCGCAAGACATGCGAAAATGAAGGATCTCAACCGCAAAATGATGGAAATCGGAAAGAATTACGAAGGATAGGAAAGAAGGGTATTATGGAAATCAAAATCACACGCGCTGAGGTATTAAAGGAAAAACCCGACAGCAGCACACTCGGTTTCGGTAAGATCTTTACCGATCACATGTTCATCATGGACTACTCCAGAGAAGAAGGCTGGCATGACGCAAGGATCGTTCCCTACGGAAACATCTCCCTTTCTCCCGCGAGCACGACACTGCATTACGGCACAGAGATCTTCGAAGGCCTGAAGGCATACAGAAGGCCCGACGGCGAGATCCAGCTGTTCCGTCCGCTCGAGAATGCAAGAAGGCTCAACCGCTCCTGCGACAGACTGTGCCTGCCTGAGCTTCCCGAAGAGTATTTCATGGAAGCCCTGACGACACTGATCGATCTCGACCGTGACTGGGTACCTTCCGCGGAAGGCACATCCCTCTATATCCGTCCGTTCCTGTTCGGAAACGACGAAACGCTCGGTGTCCACGCTGTCAATCATGCGACATTCATGATCATCCTTTCACCGGTAGGCAGCTACTACAAGGAAGGCCTCAACCCCGTATCCATCATGATCGAGGACCAGGACGTCCGTGCTGTCCGCGGCGGAACAGGCGAAGCGAAGTGCGGCGGCAACTATGCGGCTTCCAACCGTGCCGGCGACAGGGCTGAAAAGAAGGGCTACTCCCAGGTACTGTGGCTCGACGGCGTCGAGAGAAAGTATATCGAGGAAGTCGGCGCGATGAACGTTATGTTCAAGATCAGCGGCACAGTAGTTACGCCGAAGCTCACAGGCTCCATCCTGCCGGGCATCACAAGGAAATCCATCGTTGAGATGCTGAAGAACGAAGGCTACAAGGTCGAAGAGAGACTGCTCAGCGTCGACGAGCTCGCCCAGTCCATGGCAGACGGAACGCTCGAGGAAGCATGGGGCTGCGGTACAGCGGCTGTTGTATCCCCGATCGGCGAACTGTGCTACAAGGACAAGGTATATACCGTCAACGAAGGCAGGATCGGCGAACTGACCCAGCATCTGTATGACACGCTCACAGGCATCCAGTGGGGCAAGGCAGAAGATACATACAACTGGACTCTGAAGATCTGAATTCAATCATGCGAAGGGCTGCAAAGCAGTCCTTTTTTACGTTGGCGGCACCGATGATGACCAAGTATTGAAAGCCAGACGGGGAAAAAGGCAGTTCTGCTGCGGAAATGACATGAAAATGAACCACTTTGACAAGTCATCAGCATTCAGACAGATAAATTCTTTATTATTTTGACCAGGTACAGCCTGAATTATAAAGAGTACAATGCACGGACTGCAGGCTGTTTGTGCAGCTGCTGCAGGTTTTCATATGTATAGATAACACTCTGTGTACAGTGACCGGATTGCTGGGAAGGATTGGGGGTAATCAATGAAAAGAACAATGAAGAGGATCGGTTTCTTATTTCTGGAAATAGCAGTATTGATTCCGTTTGTTTTTCTGACATCGGTCTGGAAGGTAAGTGCCGAGACGGATAATTCGATCAATACGGTTCCTCATACGATCTCGTTTACTTTGTATGAGAATCATGTCAACAAGAGTTTTCATGGGGAATTCGAGTATTGCGACAGCATGCTGACAGAGCACTGCAATGAAAACAGGCTTCTGCCGGATCTTGCAAAAGCATCTGTTTATCTTTCGGAGGCTGTTTATAATCGTTCCGGTTCAACACCGCTGTCGTCAATCATGTATAACCAGATGGGATATGCACAGAGGTATACCTCCAAATGGTTCACGGAAAAAATGACGTATTATGACAGGCAGCATGTTGCTTTTGAAATAGGCAGCAAGACCGCAAACGGGAAAACGATCTACCTGGTAGTTGTAAGGGGTACCTGCGATGATCTTGAATGGTATTCAGACTTTGATTACGGCACAGGGAATTTTCACAGAGCCTTCTATCTTTGTGCAAAAGAGATTTCTGATGAATTGAAGACCATAATCCAGGAAGATCGTGAAATTGGTGTTGAAGGGGCAGATTCTATTGTCTGGACAACCGGACACAGCAGAGGTGCAGCGGTTTCTAATCTTCTGGCCGGACTAATGTCAACGGATTCGAACTATTCCGCAGGAATTCCGGCTAGTAATATCTTTTCATATAATTTCGCATGCCCTTCGGTAACAAGGAACGATACCGGAAATCTGAAGAATATATATAACTTCAATAATCCTTATGACCTTATACCAGCTATGCCGCTTGAATCAGAAGGATGGGATTTTAAGAGGTATGGTGTAACAGAAACACTTTCCTTAACGGACGGCAATTTTTATAATTTACAGACACAGTTCAGCAGGAGAGTAGGAAAAGAGTATTCTTATGCAAACATCAATCCTACCGTTTCTTTTATACACGATATTGTGCCTGATCTCGAGGCTGCCAACGATCCGGAAAAAATGCTTATTGTAAAAACGGTTGTTACCTTCGCGTTGACGCATACCAGTGATTGTTTACCAGATATATTCCTTGATTATTTAGCTGAAAAATTCAAAATGACTGAATTGGATGGGAGTGCCCGTTCAGCTTTTGTCACGGCAATAAAAGCAGGTGAATTCATATCTGCTTATGACATTTTCAAAAATAATGCTTCAATTCTTACTACATATAAAGATTTCCTTTCAATTGTCAAACTTTGTAAACTGCTTATAAATATAGGGCCGATGTGGTATGAAGCAGCTGTAACACCTCAGGAAGTTTCAGATTCAGAAGATCTGAGAATAGCACTGATTAATGCAGAGAATTATTTGTATCCCTATGAAACCGGCAGCAAAGAATGGAATGAATGGATTGCTAATAATCAGGAGTTACTGCAAAAAGTTGAAAAAGAAACCGGAATCATCATTAATACGAAAGAAGATCTTTATTCCGCAGAAAGCTGTATCGGTACTCAGTTCTCCGATACCAGAAACCTGATCATGGATCTATGTTCACTCCTTTTCCAGGAAAACAGTACTGCACTGAAGGCAAACTTAACCCATGGTCATTTACCGACAACGTATGAGCTCTGGATCAATTCAATGTACTATGGGTATCAGGGCTGGTACGGATCAGAAGCCTTAGATTCTTTCAATCCTTCAAAAGCTGGTACTACAATTGGTAGGGAATGCTTTTATAACGCATCAGGAGAAGCCAAAAAAATAGAGATTCCGGATAGTATTTCAACAGTTAGAGAAAGAGCATTTTGTAATTCAGCAATTGAAGAACTGGAGATTAGTGGCCCGGAAACAACAATAGGAACGGAAGCATTTAGGAATTGTCTATCTTTGACTAAACTAACGATTCCTGCTGATTTCACAGCCTATGCAAAAACTGAGTCAAGCGGCTTTACTACTACATACGGATCATTTCATAATTCCTCGAACATACAGACGATCCACTATACAAAGGGGAAGACCGGAGTTGTATCTGGAGGTTCCAGCAGTCCGGCAGATGTGGCAAAGGCAAATCTGAAGAATGTAATTCTGGATGAAGGTATTACGGAAATCGGTACCAGCGCATTTGCGAACTGTTCCGCTCTTAAAAGTATCGATCTTCCCGATGGGCTTACAAAGATCGGCAACAGTGCTTTTGCGAATTCAGCCATTGAAAAACTCTATATATCCGATAACGTAAAAACATTCGGTACTAACGTATTCGGCACTAATAAGTCTGTTGAGATCTACGGATGGAAAAACAGTCCAGCAGAAACATTTGCTGCGAACCAAGGGCTGACCTTCCGTCCTGTTTGCAGTCCTTTCATTGAGCCTGAAATCGATGAGATCTGTAAAGGTGAAGAAGTCTCTTTCACAGGAAACATGTATACAAAAGACTGCGAATGTATTACTGATGCAGACTGGAGTGTCCGTGATCAGCAGTCAGAGAATACATCTGTTTCAGAGGACGGTATCCTTACAGTAGGTGAAGATGAAGAATCCGAAAAGATCATTCTTATTGCTGAGCTTAAGGGCTCTGATCAGACAGTCTATTCCTGTGAAAAGGAAATCCGTGTAAAGGAAGCAGAAAAGCCTCTGCAGATCACTGCCGAACCTGAATTATCCGGTGTATATGGTACAAAGGTATCCGAAATGACACTGGGTGACGGTGAAGTGAGACAGGGTGATGAAGTCGTCACCGGTGAATGGACCGTCACAGATGAGAATTCCGATGACTGTCCCGATGTGGGAACATCTGCAGAATATGAAGTAACTTTCACAAGCGGTACGAAAACAGTGAAGACCACTGTTGTTCCTTCCGTCAGCCCGCGTGATGTAAACAGCGAGGATATCTCCTTTGAAACGGAATCAGCTGATCTTGTATATGACGGCAGTGAACAGGTACCTGTGCTGCTGGCAGACGACAGCAGTGCTGTCATCACTGACAGTGACTACACCGCGGTCTATGAGAATAACATAAATGCCGGAACGGCAGCAGTGATCATTACCGGAAAGAATAACTATACCGGGGAAAGAACAATACATTTCATGATTCAGCAGGCTGATCTGCAGAATGCTGAGATCACACTTTCTGAAACGGAATATGAAGCAGACGGTGAGGAGAAGAGACCTGCGGCAGAAGTCCGGCTCGGCGATCTGCTGCTGCGTGAAGACACAGACTATACGCTCACTTATGAGGATAATGTTGATCCGGGTACAGCCAGGGCAGTTATTACGGCTGTCGAAAACGGCAATTTCACAGGTTCTTCCTATGCGGAATTTACGATTCGGGAAGTGACGCATGTCCACGTACTTGTCAAAACGGAAGGAAAAGAACCGGGCTGTACGGAAGACGGCAATACAGAATACTGGACCTGCACGGAATGCGGCAAATACTTCAGTGATGAAAACGGGGAAACCGAAATCGCGGAGAACAGCTGGGTCATTCCTGCGCATGGTCATACTTGGGGTGAATGGACTGTTGTCAAAGAAGCTGCAGCAGATGAAGAAGGACTTGAAAGAAGGGTATGCATGAACGATCCTTCCCATACAGAGGAGAGGGTCATTCCGAAAACTGAAACCATACTGACAAAGGTCGAAGCGACTGAAGCAACCTGCGAAGAAGACGGCAATACGGAATACTGGACCGATGAAGAAGGCAGATATTATGCGGACGCTGAGGGCACAGAAGAAATAACACCTGAATCAACCGTTATTCCAGCTCTTGGACATGACTGGGATGAAGGTGTTGTTACCAGGGAACCTTCTTATACGGAAGAGGGAGTCCTCACCCATACATGCAGACGCAACCCTGAGCATACCTATACAGAACCAATTGCCAGACTGAATCAGAGACCTATCGATAATGCAGAAGTGGTTCTGAGCAGTATCAGTTACACATACTCCGGTACGGAAAACAAACCGGAAGTGACTGTGACGCTCGACGGACAGGAACTGACACAGGATACGGACTACACAGCCGCATATGCAGACAACATAAATGCCGGTACAGCTGCGGTGATCATCACCGGTACAGGTGAATACAGCGGAACTGTTGTTAAGAACTACACGATCGAACCGAAAGAGATCACACCTGTTGTAACGCTTGCAGAGACATCTTATACATATGACGGAACTGCCAAAAAGCCCGCCGCAACTGTAAAAGACGGTGCTGTCACTCTGACAAAGAATGTCGATTATACTGTTTCCTATCCTTCGGGACGGATCAATGCAGGTAAATATACTGTGACCGTAAAACTGAAAGGCAATTACGCAGGTACAGGCACAGCATCCTTTACGATCAATAAAGCACCTCAGACGATTACAGCAACAGCTGCATCGACGTTAGTCTCAGCAGGCAAAACGACGACGATCAGGGTATCCGGAGCACAGGGCTCAGTAAGTTATACATCCCAGGATACATCGATCGCGACGGTATCTCCCGAAGGACTGGTCACAGCCAGAAAGGTCGGAACGGTCAGGATCAGTGTAGCTTCAGCCGCAACATCAAATTACAAAAAGAAGACCGTAACAGTTACGATCACAGTTGTGCCCGGAGCTACATCTAAGATCGCCGCAGCGAACCAGGCGACCGGGATCAAGATCGCGTGGAAGCCGGTATCCGGAGCGACAGGATATAAGATCTATCGTGACGGGGCACTGGCAAAGACGATCACAGGCGGCAGTACCGTAAACTGGGTAGACACAAAAGCGAATACGAACGGTCAGAAGTATACATATAAGATCGTTGCGTACAATGCTTCAGGCAAGAGCACACTGTCCGCTTCTCTGGTGACATACAGACTTGCAAGACCTGCGGTCTCATCCCTGACAAACAGCGCAGCAGGCAAGCTGACAGTGAAATGGGGCAGAAACGCGAAGGGTACAGGATACCAGATCCAATATTCGACAGGCAGTTCATTTGCGGCTTCTGCGACAAAGACAGTTACGGTCGCAGCCAACACAACAGTATCGAAAGTCATTTCCAGCCTGACAAAGGGAAAGACGTATTATGTCAGGATCAGGACATACAAGACAGTCTCCGGCAAAAAGTATTATTCCGCATGGAGCACTGTCAAATATCTGAAGATCACAAAATAAATTATCGATACACGATATGTGTGTGGTCAGAAAGACCGCGCAGGGAAATCGTTACATCAAACCGAACCCCGATCGCATGGGTGGTTTGATTCCGGATACCGTGGAAACCACGGTATCCGGAATCCCATCTGGCCCAAGGGTTCTTTTTCTGTGATACAGGACACTGTACAGGCATTGTTCATCCGTATCCTGATGAATGACCCGGATGCAGACAGGGTGATGCAGGAATACATGAAAGCAGGCAGCGTGAGTTTTCAGCCGGAAGCCAGTATCTGCAATACATATGGACACGCACTTCCTGAAACTCTATGAAGAAACACAGAAATATCTGGAAAATACATGGGGAGTTCTGCTTTGATCTTATGTATTTTTCCGACATGACATATATCACAGACATGAAAAACGATAGGATGGAAATAGTGAATATGTTATAATGTTTTGAGGAAAGGGTTTTTGTCGTGTAAAAAATGCTATTTGTCATGTATGCAGGCGTGATTATTGCCCGAAAACGTCCATGACAGAAGGCAGCGGCAGACCCGGTCCTTACCCGTATCCGGCGTTCTGTTTAAGAAGTGTCCGCAGACCGTTAGGATATGTCATCCATACATCGATCATCTTTTGACAAGATGTAAAAAATGAAGGAGGAAACAGGATGGAAAAGCTTAATCCGGCTGCAATCGCCAAGATCGATGAGATTGTTGCCAAACACAAGGATGAGCCGGGACCCTGCATTGTCATGCTGCATGACGTGCAGAACGAGATCGGTTACATTCCTTTCGAAGCGATGGAAAAGATCGCGGAAGCATGCGGCAGCAGTGTTGCTGAAGTCTACGGTGTCGTTATGTTCTATGCCCAGTTCACGACAGAGCCGAAAGGCAAGCATGTCATCAATGTATGCCTGGGTACTGCCTGCTATGTAAAGGGCGGTCAGAAGCTGATCGACCAGGCAGTCGAACTGACAGGTGCCCCGATCAACGGCACAAGCAGCGACGGCTTATTCTCACTGGACGCAACGAGATGCCTTGGTGCATGCGGTCTTGCGCCGGTAGCAGTCGTTGACGGCAATACGATCGGTCTGGCTACAGAGAACAACAAGCTGCTCACTGCGCTGAAGAAGATCATTGCGGAAGAAAAGGCTGCTTCACTGAGGGCTTGATGCATGCTGGTTCGTGAAGTCGCTGATTTACTGAACGCTGCACCTCTCGCCCGGTGGGATGATGAGGTTTGCTCCAGAAATTATGAAGTGGCATTTGCGACTGATCTGATGAGTGATGCGCTGCTGATGATCCAGAGCGATCCCGAAAAGACGATCCTGATCACCGGCCTTGCCAATGCGCAGACGCTGCGCACTGCTGAAATGCTTGATCTGCAATTCATCGTATTCGTCAGGTCCAAGTACCTTGATGACAATACGATCGAAATGGCTAGAAATATGGGTCTCTGCGCGATCAGCACCGATTATACGATGTATGAGACGTGCGGGATCCTCTATGCGAAAGGGTTGGATAGTATTCATGGCAAACGTACTGCATAAAGAATATGTTGTCGAACGCGACGACTATGCCAGTGCCGGAATGGTCAGCAGCAACATCAAACAGTCGCTGAATGCCATCGGGATCAGTCCGAAAGTTCTCCGCAACATCGCTGTTGCCAGTTATGAATCAGAGATCAATATGCTGATCCATGCCTATGGCGGCAATGTGACGATGGATGTGGAGGATGACGGAACGATCACCCTGGTATTTGCTGACCCGGGACCCGGTATCTCCGATCTTGAGAAGGCGATGACGCCGGGCTTCAGTACAGCCAGCGAACAGGCCAGGGCGATGGGGTTCGGTGCCGGCATGGGCATTCCGAATATCATGCGTGTCGCAGACCAGTTCGACATTAAATCCGATGAGACCGGAACGACGCTCACCCTTACGTTCCGTGCACTGAAGTGATGAAAGGGAGCGTAGTTACCTATACCCTTGAGCATTGCGTCAAATGTATGAAATGTGTCAAGGCATGCCCGACAAGTGCTCTCAGTATGTCCAGGCATAACCGTATCGTGATCGATGATAACCGGTGCATTAACTGCGGTCACTGCATCCGTTCATGTCACAACCGCGGGCTTCTCGCACACGGGAGCACGCTCGAAGACATCGAGAATTACGAATACACAGTATGTATGGTCCCCGGCGCGCTGATCTCGCACTGCTCGTCGCTGGATGAAGCGGAAGACCTCTTCCATGCGATCCGCATGCTCGGCTTCGACGAAGTCGTCGATATCACCGAATACAGCGCCCAGGTACTAGAAGAAGCGAAGCTGCTGACATATTCCGCCGAAGGGACACCGTTTATTTCTTCGTTCTGCCCGGTCATCAACCGGCTGATCGCAAGCAAATACAAGGTCCTGCAGGAATCGATCCTGCCGATCAACTATGACTCGGAGATCGCTGCAGCCCAGATCCGGAAAAGACTTCCCGGGAAGAAAGTCGGCATCTTCAACCTCTGCGAATGCGAAGCGAAGCTCGCACTTGCAAAATATCCGTACGGGGATGAGTCCTATGAATGCGATCATTCACTGGCTCTCGCGGATATATTCCCGAAGATCAGGAGGAACATGCAGAAGGGGAAAGACCCTGTCTGCTTCGCAAAGAAGGGTCTGCAGATCTGCAACCCGATCCGCATCGTCAAAGATGATGATTACCTGATCGCGGACGGGTTCGACAAGATCTCTTCCGTGCTGGATATGGCTGAATTCAGCCTGCTGAACAGCTTCCGGCTCCTGATCCTGTATCCGTGCTTCAACGGCTGTATCGGCGGCCATATGCTCTGGGGCAACAGCTTCCTGATGC
>JAILLA010000119.1 GCA_024693325.1 Solobacterium sp. | reverse complement strand
AAACAAAGGAAAATTTGAAAACAAGAGGGAATGCAGCATCCGGAAATACAAGACATACGGCATGACAGTCCGGCATCAGCTGTACGCTTCGGATGAAGAAGAAAGGTACTTCCATCTGTATTACTCTGACCAGAAGGCGAGTGTCCAGCGGGAACAGGTCGAAGCAAAGATCGACCGGATGGCGGCACACCTTGGGAAGCTGAAGGGCAAAGCGGTAACGATCGGGGAAGGCTACCGTCAGTACTTCGACCTGTTCATCCATGAGGAGGACAGGGTCTTCCTTTTTGCCAAAGAGAAGGCTGAAGTAATAGAGAGGGAGCGGGACCTGTGCGGATACTTCGTGATCGTCACCTCAAAAAAGATGTCGGCAAAGGAAGCGCTTGATCTTTACAAGAGCAGGGATGCATCCGAAAAGCTTTTCTCCGGAGATAAGAGCTATCTTGGGAACAGGAGCCTGCGGGTCCAGTCCGACGAGGCAGCCGCAGGAAAGATCTTTACGGAATTCGTCGCGCTGATCGTTCGGTGCAGGATGTATACGCTGTTAAAAGATGAACTGGAAAATCTGGAAACAAAGCCGAATTACATGACAGTACCGGCTGCAGTCAGGGAACTTGAAAAGATCGAGATGGTCCGCGGGCTTGACGGAAGGTACCGCATGGACCACGCGGTAACGGCAACGCAGAAAACGATCCTGGGTGCATTCAGGATGGACGCGAGATCTGTAAAGAACAGGGCCAATGAACTCAGCGAACTGCTGGCAGGGATCGGGGAATAACAGGAGGACGGACACATGGCAGGAACCAGAAAGACCATCACTCTTGATGAAAAAATAGAAAAAGCACAGGAAGCTGTCGAGAAGACAAAAGCCAGATATGATGCAGCGGTCAAAGACCTGCGTATGCTTCTTGAAAAGAAAGATGCGCAGAGAAAGCAGGAACTTCTGAAGGCTTTGGAGAGCAGTCCCAGGTCATTCGATGAGATCATGGAGTTCCTGAAAGCGGAGGAATGACTGATGACTTTATCACAGGAAGATGGACAGCTGTACTATAGATTATGGCTTCCGCTGCTGGACTTTGTGAACAGGAAGTATCGGGTCAGCAGCAAACTTAAGAACATCGCTGAAAAAAAGGGTCTGGATCCGGCAGAAGTGAAAAAGGTAGCGGACAGGCTGTGGTCTGATGTAACTGCCATAGAAGACTACTTGAAAGCAAACGACGATCTTCCGGAAGAATACAAGGAGATCGTACGAAGCTGGAAACGACGGATACAGGGAAAGTTTTTGATGGAGCGGCATCTGAAGAAGGGTACGATCTTCATTTCTCTGGAAAATGAAGAAGTATATCAGGTGAGCGGCATCATATCGAGCTGGGAAGAGATGTTTTATGGAGCGCCAATGCCACTGATACTTGAGGCAACGTTTATGCCATTCAGAGACGTGATCATATCAGATGGATTGGTAATGCCGTATAACGTCATTGTTGGGGGTGGCATGAAACGGATGTTTAAGGATGTATATATGAACGCAAAAAAGAGCGGCCGGATTCACCAGTCGCTCTGAGAAAGCTGTTTGAGTGAGAAAAACTCAGGAAGTTCAGGCAGATCGGCCCGGATATATATTCCGGTACTGTGCAGGGCACGGACCTTTATCATATCCATCTTGATGTCGGCCACCCCCGCAGTTCCACCTGTGACTGTCCCTTTGCCGCCGGGCGCCGCGTAATCTGTAAGCATATGGTTGCTCTCTATTTTACTGTTGTTCCCGGATCTGTGGAAAACTTCCGGAAACAGGTCGAACAGTGGGAAAAGGAAGCGGAGGGAGAGGAGAGGCAGCATCTGAAGGAATTGGAAAAGTATGTAAAGAGCCTTAAAAAAGCGGAACTACAGGAGCAGCTTCTTTCTCTTCTCATCGAGAAGGAAGATGGTAACAGGAGAAAAATCTTGTGCCTAAGGGAAATAATAGGGCATTTGGGAGACAACATCGAAAACGACCTTTTGTCGTGTTCTCAGTTATGAATGAGGGGGAGCAAATGATGCCGGATATTTCAAAAGCTGACTGGAAGCTGTTTAGGGAACGCCTTCCGGAATGGCAGGAAGCTTATATGGAGCGTCTCACACGGCAATATATCGATCTGTTGAGCAGCGAAGAACCTGCGTCAAAGAAGTTCTGGGCTTTGGAGAAGCGTATCCGGGAAGACAAACGCATGCCGGGGGTTCAACTTGAATTGGAGAAATCACAAGTCGGGTGGGACCTTATCAGGCTTCTGGGGGACGGCGTGATCACTCAATCGGATCTGGCGGGTTTCAGCGAGGATCTGAAAGATACGGTGCTCCATCTGGTGAAGACACACCATGTATAAAACAGGTAGCCGGAGAAATAATATGACATTCAGATATCGAGAGATGATCTATCGGCCGGATTTTTATGAGTTCGATATAAAAGACCGGACAGAATGGTACCCGAACGGAATCTTCAATTACAACATCAGCCGCATGATAAAAGACCTGCAGAATCATGAGCTTTCGAACGATAACAAGTCTTTTCTGAATTCTGTGTTCAAAGCTCCTGTGTCTGTCAGCGAGGCGATTAAACGAAGCTATGGGGGCAGAGAGCTTCAGGAAAAGCACATTGATCAGGCGGATCTTACCAGACCTCTTATTTATGTGGAGATAGCTCCGGACGGTTATAATCTGATTGATGGGAATCATCGCCTGGCAAAGGCAAAGAGGGATGGCATTGATACGCTGGAAGCATATTTTATACCTGCCCATACAGCGATCCATTATCTTGGAAGCGAGAAAGAATACAGCAAGTTTGTCGAATACTGGAATTCCAACATAGAGGATATCCTAGACGAAGAAAACTATGTTGGATTATATGTGCCGGAACCTGCACCGATTCTGGAGCGTGATCTGGATCCGCGGCATATCTGGAATCGTATTTCCATGTGCCTGAATGAATGCCGAAGGATTGAGTTTTACAGCGAAGGAGAATGGTTTACTCTGTTCCGGCTGAACGGCAGGCTGTTCTGCGGAGAAGCAGAAGCACATCAGCCGTCTGTTAAATGTGCTTCACCGTTTGCCGTCTCTCAGGAAGCAATCGCTGATGCGGTTCCGGCGTTTGAAGTGTGGCAGGGGTTGAAAGCTGCTGTTAAAGCAAAAACAGAAGTGCGCAAAAGTATCAGGAAATCCATTCGTCATGCAGGGATTCTGATGGCCTGTATCCGGATCTTCAGTGAGTATTGATGGTTCAAAAGCCTGCATGCAATGGATACCTTGTATCAGATGTCGCTGTGAAGGTGACCATTGGTATTATTGATTCTGCTATCCTTACCTCAGAAGAAAGAGTACATACAAACCGTGAGTGCGGACGCTTCACTTAACGCGCAGGCGAATGATTTCGAAAACACCATAGGGAATTGTCAGATACAAATAGAAGAAAAAGTAGAGTCAGAATTTTCTTCTGCTCCCGTCAGTTTAGGTATATCAATAGCCCAATGATTGCATAATGTTAGTATAATGTTGTGCAAAGCCTATGTATAAAGACGATGGAACACGATTTATGAAGCCATGAAAATAGCTGGTCGAAATGGTTTACAAGGACTTGCAATGTCCAAGTAATGTTGTTGTAATGTTCAGTAATGTTTGGTATAGTACCTCCAGACACAGATT
>JAILLA010000109.1 GCA_024693325.1 Solobacterium sp. | reverse complement strand
ATGTCATACTGACGAACAGGATGAGCGAAGAGCTTGAGGATGTGGCAGACAAAGTATATACAAGGGACCTGTTTTCAAGAGACTGAAGAAATACAAAGTACACAAAATGAAAATCCAGTATTTGAACGTACTGGATTTTTTGGCCATGACAATTATGTCTGGACTGCTTCTTTTTTCGAAACCTGTGAAACAGTGTTAATACTGGATTGACTATATCATCAGGGAATATGCAAATAATATGTTGTTTGTATTTGATAATTATCAACACACATCATGAGATATGGCAATATGATACAGATTATGATAGAAGGCTTCTGGTTACTGAATTTAGGTGAACAAATGAATGTTTTCATGCAGTACCGCAAAAATGTCTGTCCACTTTTTTGCCACCAATTGTTATTGAACGATTTGACAGATATAATCTAATCGTTAACATTAGCTGTTAATTCATCGGATGACTTCATGTTGCATAAAGAATGATCCAAAAAGCAATTTGAGTACGGATACGGAGCACTATAATGAGCGATTTTTCAGGTCTGCTAAAAGAATTTTTGACGAGAAAGAATAAAAATGTGATCAGTATGGCGAAATACTGCAATACTGATAAATCCACAATGTATAAATTCCTGAAGGGATCCAGGACGCCTGCTTCAGCAGAACTGGTCAGAAAAATGTCGGCATATCTTCAGCTGACACCGAACGAAGAAGCGGAATTCCTGGAAGCTTATGAGATCGCGCAGGAAGGGAAGGTCGTTTATTACAGAAGGAAAGAGGTAGAAGCATTTCTGCGCACATCGATTGCGAGAAATGAAATGCTTCCGGGACTGAAGGCTGAAACCGACGATGAACCGCTTCGCAGTATCAGGATCATCGATGATCAGGATGCTGTGGAGAATTATCTCTATAAAGTGATCCTGTCTGAAACCAAGAAAGAAAACGGCAGGCTGCAGCTGTATATTACCGATACGGATGACAGATTCTCGCGTTTCCTGGCAAATACGCTTCAGAACTACCCTGACATTGCAATGGACTATATCGTCGTGATTAATGACGATACGTTCGAATACATGAGGGAAGACAGCGGATATCTGAACCTGAAGAAGCTGAAATACATCCTGCCGATGGCAGCTTACGGCAAAAACAGGAACTTTTATTACCAGTACGGAACGGTATCGGTAAATGAAGACAGATTCCTGCCGTACTTCACGAATATCCTGTTCGGTGAAAACACCGTCGTCATGTTTTCCGGGGGACACCGGAGGGCAATGGTCATTACGGATCCTGAGATCTGCAGTGAATACCGGAAGCTGTTCTCCGATTCGCTGTCCGTTTCGAAGAAACTGATCGTATTTGCGGATGATCTGGAGCAGGTATTCCATTATCTGGCCGAACTGAGCTTCAGCAATGTAGGCGCGAAGATGATCTTTGAGATGTGCCCTTGTTTCTTCGCAAATGTCACCGAAGAACTGCTGAAGGATAAAGTCATCCAGGGCATTCCGATGCGTGATGAACTGATCAGTGAAGTCCTGGCATATACGAAATACAACAGATCGGTGATCCAGAGCGGAGAAGTCACACTGATCCATTGTTTTGAAGGCTACCGTGACTTCATGGAGAACGGTCTGCTCAGAGACATTCCGTCGAAGATGTATATACCGCTGAATATGAACGAGCGCATCGAGATGCTGGAACGGTATATCAAGAGCATTAAGAAGAACGAACTGTATGTGCTGAAAGAATCGATTGGACCTGTCCAGAACGGATTCTACGTATTCCTGTATGACCAGTCACTGATGTTCCAGTTCCTGGACAGCACAGGATCACTGAAGATCATGCGCCTGGATGAATTCTCATATTTTGAAGCGTTCCAGGACTATATGGAGTCATTGATCCAGAAACCCGAGCTGTTCTACACAAGAAAAGAACTGATCACAAAACTGAATGAACTTCTGGAAGAGTACAAAGAAAGGTATCAGAAGACTGCTCATAATTAACAGTCGTTGATATATGGGGAAGGAAAATGTCGGCCAAAAGCCGGCGTTTTCATTTCTGCAGGGATTGGTGCACCAAAAAGGCTGTCCATTTTTTTGCCACTTGTTGTTTGGATGTAAAAAGGGCCTTATAATTAAAATCAGTAAATTCTGTATTGTCGATGTGAACATTCATCTGACAGTTTTTTTGGAAGTGAATCGTACCTGAGACAATATACAGGAGGGAGGAATTATGTACTTTAAGAAAGGAATTACTGGAATTCTGAGTATTATGCTCGCATTCAGTACGATGTTTTCGGACACGATGACATTGCATGCTGAAGAAGCAGAGCCGGTGGAAACAGCAGTCACCGAGACTGTTGAAGAACCGGTGGAAGAAACCGCAGAGCAGACGGAAGAAACTGTCGAGGAAGCTGAACCGACAGAAGAAGTTCTGCCTGAAGAAACGGAAGAAGCTGCTGAAGAGACAGAGGAAACACCTGAGCCTGAACAGGAACAGACTGAGGAAGAAACAGCTCTGCCTGCAGAAGAAACAGCTGAACCCGAAACGACAGAAGCACCTGCTGAAGAAACAGCAGAACCTGAAGAAACAGAAGAACCTGCAGCACAGTATGAAGTTACATTTGATGCAGGCGATGGACATTTTGAAGACGGAAGTACTTCACTCACAGTGACTGTTGAAGAAGGAACACTTTTAACAGAAGTACCGGAAGTTTTCGCCGACGAAGAACTGTAACTGGTCGGCTGGTTCCTGGAAGGAAGCGGAGAACCGGTTGATTTCACTGCGTTTGAGGTAACGGAGTCTGTAACTCTGGTTGCTGTATGGGCTGAAAAATCAGCTGCCACAGCAGATGAAACAGAAGTAACTTTTGCAATTGAAGCATCCTCATATGGAGCAACGATCAAATATGTTACAGATTCAAATTTTAGTGGATATTCCAATACCTATTTTGTTTACTCAACAGACAGTACAGATGCTTTACTGACTGATAAGGAAACAGTAACATATACGGATCTGAACAATGCAGATACCTTTTATAGGGACTACGATTATGATTATCAATATTTAGATGGTAAATACACTTACACGTATACTTGGGAGATTGCCGGAAAGGACAATGTACCTCTGAAGCCGGAAACCACCTATTATGCGCAGATTTATTATTATAACTATTCGACCCGTACATATGACAAATTCGGCGGTAAATTCAGTTTTACAACAGCTGCAAAAATAGAACAGACAGCAGTGTCGATCAGTGATATTACTGTGGAAGATGGTTATGTCAAATCACGTGTTTCCTTCAAAATCAACAATCCAAATAATGAAACTCTATTTGGAAAATACCTCATCCTCACTGCTTCAGATGGTACTGAAAGCAAATGGACACCGACACAAAATTACAATAGTGATTTCTACTATTACACTTTGAACAATCAGTTGAAGGACGGAGACAGAATCAACATTGTTGTTAATGTTGGTGAAGGTGACGGAACTGAAAAGCCGATAACATCCGATGCGATCGCTATCTCTCCAAAAGATGTTTCCACAGTATCCACTTCTATTTCAGCAGAAGCGGATGTAACCACTGCGGTAATTAATGCTTCACTGGCCCCTTATTATTTCTGGGATTCACTGAATCCGTATATTTATTACAGAAAGATGGGCGAAACAAGTTATAAATCGCAATATGCTTCTTATTCTTACGGAGATGATGAGCCGGCAACAATGAGTGCCACGCTTAGAAATCTCGACCCGGGTACAGAATATGAATACTATAAGGCCGATCAGTATTATCAAAATGGTACTCAGGTGCTTCGGAGTGACGGAAGTGCTGATGCACCGCTGACATTCAAAACAAAGGAATTGGTTGAATATCCGGAAAGTGATTTTGATCCTGAACTTTATGATGCACTGCGTGACGCATTCAATCTGGCGGATGATGCCAATCTCACGAATGCAAATTTCAGCGGCATCACAGAAATCAGAATTATGCTGAATACTGGTGACAATAACAGTTACCAATCGTCAAACTATCTGTATATATATGCAGATAAACCCCTGAAATCTCTGAAGGGTGTAGAGAAGATAGAATCATTAACCCGAATTACTGCAGAGGGGCAGGATATCTCTGATATCAGTACAGTCCTGAATATGACAGGCATTACAGACTTTGATCTGGATTATAACGATCTGACTGTGCTGCCCGATCTGAGCGGAATGACAGGTCTGAAGTATCTTTCCCTGAATTACAACCTGATCGATCCTGAAACTGTATCAGCAGCTAAGTTCCCTGCATCTGTTAATGATCTTGAGTACCTGATCAGTAATTGCAAAGAGTATCAGAGAAATGAAAATCTGATCGTTCCTGCTCAATTCTATGATCATGCAGGAAAGAAGACTGCAGTTGTTTACTATGGCGGAATGAAGAGAGGAAGAAGTTATACGCTCTCTTTGACAATCGACGGAAAAACAGCGGATATTGCATATAACAGCAGCGGTTATAGTCACAACAACCACAATGTATTCCTGACAGAGGATGCGGAAACAGCATTTGAAACATCATTCGAATATGATAAGGCTTATTCTGCATCATTTACGATCAAGGATGTATTCGGTACAACATATAAAGAGGGGACACAGAATGTCAGTTTTGTAAAAGATACGAGAGAAAATGAACCACGGTATGTATCTTCCAGCTCAAGTTACATATATGTGTCCACAATCTATCTTCCTGAAGAGTTCAGTTCTGCATCATTCATGAAGGCAGAACTGGTTGATGCATCGGGTGCTGTTTTAGGGAAAAACAGTGAAAGTATTAATACATACACAACAAGTAACAACTATGAACACAGATATGACATCCCCGGCGGAATATATTATTCTGAAAGTGCAGAATATACATATATCAGCGGAATTGATATTGATCTTGTAAAACGTCTGAAGGCTGGCAAGTATTCAGTCAGACTGACAACATCTGACAATCAGACATTAATGATCAATGACTGTCTGATCGTCTACACTATTGAAGACCCTGCAGTATTGACCGGAGTATACCTGTCAAATGATTTCAATTCCCAGGGTGAGTATATTTATGTATCACTGCAGGGTGAGAATATCAATACTGAAAAGATCTGGCCGGTACTGTATTACGAAGGTACACAGGTGACAGAGTCTAAACCTGCAGACATTGTTTATCGGTATAGTTCAGCAGTATATAAATTGAAGAAGACCGGCACCATCTGGAACGCAGAAAGTTTGGATCTTGAGGTCAGATTTGAAGCCCAGAACGGGTACGATTATATTAATAATATTGGCTACGCAACAATTGGCTACTATGCTTACGACAGTTACAAATATGCAATTTATGACTCATGGTATAACTGGAAACGTGAACAGTTCGAAGCGGATACATCTAAGCCGGAGAAAATCGTAAAGGTCATTGCATATAACAACAGCAGTGATAGAACCAAAGATGTCAACCGTGTTGGTGAAGCAGAAGAATTCACAATTAATGAAGATTGTATTTTAGGTTTCAAACTGAAGCAGAACGGTGAAATATTTACTCCGGTAAGCGGTAAGACATATTATTTCAAATACTTTATCAAAGACGGTGACTATGAAGATACTGAAACGGACAGTACGTATGTTAATTATCCGACTTCAGTAGTCGGCACCGGCAATCCGTATCTCACCATCGCTAAACGTGAATTTGATGCTGAGGTAACATCTATCGACAATGTTGTTGCAGGTATTCCTGCAGAAACAGCAGCAGACACAGCTACCCTGGCGTTTGTGATCACAGATAGAGCAGGAACAGTATATGGTACAGCAAACAGTTTCACGACCGGAACAGCTGTCAGAAACAAGATCAATTACAATACTTATACAGTTAAGAATTGGACACTGACAACTCCGCTTAATGCAGATGGTTATTACACACTGGCAGTCAAAGACGACAAAACAACATATACAAGCACACAGCTCACAGTTGTGATCTCGGATACGTTCTATATGACTTCCATGTATGGCAGTTTTATAAACAGAATTGCCAGTGAAAACCCGGCACTCTCTCTGAACTTTTCATCTCCGGAACTGAATCACGCAGCGAATGCGGATGCTGCGGAAAAACTCTGGAAAGATCAAAAATATAAGCTTGAAGTATTTGATGCATTGGGTACACCGGTCACCGGATGGACGATAACAGCTTACAGCAACAGAGCATTGACCATCTCAGGACTGAGTAAGGAATATGTAGGACTTTACTTCAAGATTACAAGAAATGGCGTAACGCCGCAGAACTTGAGTGGTACACGACAGGCTGATGGAACATATCCTCAGTATTATTCAAGTGAATACGGACGTTTCCTTACCCTTGGAAGCTCATCAGTATATTCAATCGGTAACGGATATAGTCAATATTATGGAATGGGTTTCGGTGATGAAGTGGTATTCCCGTATACGATAAGGTTCTACCAGAAAGGAACACATCATCTGTACAAGACCATCAATGTTTCAGGCAGATCAGTACTGAACAATTCAGAATACTATTACTTTACGAAAGAAGATATCAAAAACATTCCTGAGAATGAATTTATTGATATATACGTCATTAATAAGATTGGAATGGCTGTTGCTAACTACGAAGGATATGCAATATTGAGAGATGTACCCGCTGTTCCTGCAACATCCATTACATTGAGTGCCGCAGGACTGACACTGAATGAAGGTGAAACAGCTCAGCTTACAGCTACTGTCAAGCCTGCAAATACAACTGATATCGTTGTCTGGACATCCAGTGATGCGTCTATCGCTTCAATCGATGCTACAGGCAAGGTAACAGCTGTATCCGGTGGCGAAGCAACTATTACAGCTAGAGCAGGCTCCAAGGCTGTCAGTATCAAAGTCAAAGTTATCGGACCTGTTAAAGTCAAGGGCGTTGACGTCACAGAAACACTGACATTAAGACCCGGAAAGACAAGTGCCCTGAAGGTAACGATCACACCAGCTGATGCAACAAACAAGAAAGTCACATTCGAAAGCAGTGACACAGCTGTTGCGACAGTAGATGCTGAAGGAAATGTTACAGCAGTATCCGAAGGTACAGCAGTCATTACCGTTACAACAGAAGACGGCTCCTTCAAGGATGAATGCGCAGTTACAGTCGTAGGTGCAGAACCTGCAGAAGCACCGAAAGCATACTATTACGTTAACGGAACACTGAACGAACTGACAGCAGATGTCAAACTCAGCAAGGGTGATCAGATCGTTCTGAAGAGCGCAACAAACGGCGCAGCAGTCTACTACACAACAGACGGAAGCGAACCTACTGCAGCCAGCACGTTATATGTTGAACCGATCGTCTTCAGCGGAGAAGGTGAGCTGCAGATCCGTGCGTTCGCAGTCAAAGAAGGTTACAAAGACAGTGAAGCATTCGAGATCAAAGTACAGGTGAAGAGTGATTCCTGGGCAGATGATCCGGGCGATGTCATAGAAGCAGATGCTGCAGCAGTAGATTATGAAATCCCGAAGCAGATCTGGTTCGCAGGTGTACCTGAGCGTGTCGGGTATACGGGAAAGAAGATCACGATCAGCACGCTGAGAGTCTATGACCACAAGACACTGCTGACGACAAAGGATTACAAGGCAACATACACGAACAACCTTAACGCCGGAACAGCAACAGTCACGGTAACAGGCAAAGGCAACTACCAGAAAGCAGTATCCCAGACATTCGAGATCATGCCGAGAAACTTCGCAGAAGCAGTGGCAGATGATCTGGCAGTCATGGAAACAGGCAAAGTACTGGTACCGAAACCTGTTGTGAAGTACGGAAGTACAACACTGAAGCTGAACAAAGACTACACAGTTGCTGTAAAAGAAGAAAAAGAACTGAAAGAGGCAGGAGTATACACACTTGTACTGACAGGTCTTGTAAACTACAGCGGAACAAAAGAGATCAAGTATACGATTGGTGCCAAGGGTGCAACAACACTCATGAGCAAGGCAAAGGTCACACCTGAGATCAAGACTGTTGAGTACACAGGCGAAGCATTCCAGCCTTCAGCAATCGTTAAAATCGGAACAACAGAGCTGATTGAAGGAACAGACTACGAATTAAGCTGGAGAAACAATAAAGAAGTCGGAACTGCTACGATCGTAGTGACCGGTAAGGGAAGCTATGCAGGCGTCAAAACAGCGACATTCAAGATCACAGGTGTTGCATTGAGCAAGGCAGTCACTGTAACAGCAGTTCCTCAGGTATATACCGGAGAAGAACTGAAAACTGCAGTGGTCACAAGCAATACAGGTGATGAACTGACAGAAGGAACAGACTACCAGATCGTGTATACAAAGAACACCAATGCCGGAACAGCAACAGTTACACTGTATGGTGATGGCAAGTACACAGGTACGGTCAAGAAGACGTTCAAAATCACAGCAAGAAATATCAATGAAACAGATATCAGTGTAAGCGAAACAGCAGAATATGCAGCAAAGGGAGCGATCCCGACTGTTAAAGTCACATATAATGGAAAGACGCTGAGAAACGGAAAAGATTATACAGTGACATACAAGACAAACAAGGCAGTCGGAACAGCTACAGCTACGATCAAAGGAAAAGGAAACTTCTCCGGATCAGCTGACTACACATTCTATGTCGAGCCGAAGGATATCGGTAAAGCAGTGATGACAGTGAATGATGTCGTAGAGAACGCAAAAGCCGGCAAGTGGAAGAGCGGAGTAACAGTCAAGGATACTGACGGCGGAGTGATCAAAGCAGGAACAGGATACGATAAGGCAGTCCAGTATACATATGCAGAGGATGTTGAGGTAACAAACAACAAGCAGAGTGTATTCAGGATGGCAGGAGACGCAGTCAACGCAAAGGATATCGTGCCTGCAGGAGCAGTGATCAAAGTCACAGTAAACGGAATCAAGAACTACACCGGAAGCCTGAGCGGAACATACAAAGTGATCAAGGCAGTCGAGAATATCGCAAAAGCCACAGTCACAGTCGCACCTCAGGAATATACCGGAAAAGCAGTCACAGTAGCGAAGAAAGACATCACGATCAAGCTGAATGGAACAGAGCTTGCATATGGTGATTATGAGATCGTCAGCTATACAAACAACGTCAAGAAGGGAACGGCTACCATGGTCCTCAGAGGAACAGGAAACTATGGCGGAACAAAAACCGTGAAGTTCAAGATCAGCGCTAAGGTAATGAGATACTTAAACAGTGCACTGACACTGTAAGAAATAGATATCATCATTCAAACAGCATAAGGGACAGGCAGAAGTGCCTGTCCTTTGGCTGTTATGACGGATCGGAATTAACAGACAGTCGATAATAGAGCTGAAGTGAAAAGTTAAGTTCCACTCCCAAAGCCGCTTTTGAGCGTGTGGAAGTCAGTCTTGCAGAAACAGTGCAGAATTGATAAAAATTGCACTGTTTTATTGTAGAAGTAAGTAATACTGGTAAAATATGGGTAACAA
>JAILLA010000079.1 GCA_024693325.1 Solobacterium sp. | reverse complement strand
CCGGGAATGGAATATAATATTGAGTTGTGTTAGATATAACTAACCCGTATCAACCGACTTCTTCACAGATATAGGAGTGATTCGGCCATCAGGAGGAGCGCATTATGAAAAAGATGACTTCGAGACAAAGGATCCTGTTTTGCGTATATGCCATGATCCTGGCCATGATCGGAGATTATCTGTTGGGATTTGGTACCTTCAGCTTTTCAGATTCCCCGGAAGCTTATATGGGTATGACGGCCAATGTTGTACCGGACTGGCGGTATGCAGTCTCTTCAGTCCTCGGCTTTATCTGCGCTGCCCTGTTTGCGGTGGCGGCAACAGAACTGATGAAGGTCATGGAGAAAAAATACAGCCTTGCGGACAGCAGACTGTATAAGCTCTTTAAGATCGCAAACTGGGGCGGGATCCTGTACTTTGCTTTCATTCATATCGGGATCTGCATGCTGCCTGTCGTGTTCAACGCAGGAATGGAAGTAACCGGCAGTCTGCAGGCATCGATAGACATGGTCCTCCGTGTATTGAAAAGCATTGCGGTGCCGCTTGGGCTTGGCTTTGTGATCTGCGATGTGTTCGTAACGATCGGATGGATCGGATTAGTTGTCAAGGGAAAACTCCCGGTCAGGAAGATCGCCCTGATCTGCAACCCGGTCATTATCTCGCTTCTCGGGCAGTTGATGAATTATATCGCGGAAGGCCTGGACTCCGGTTTCGAATCCTTCGGGTGGCTGCTGATGTATCTCGTATGCGCATTGAGGCTGGTCGATGGATCTGAAAACTCAGGATGCAGGACATCAGGTCCAAACGTGATAAGTTCTTTTTGACCCGCGTCGAGTTTGCAATGGAGTAAGCGGTTATGAAGAAATATGAACCCAAACAAATGGCGGCTTCGAGCCGCTATCAGAACTATTTTCCGACCTTGCCTGCCAAGATCCGCCAGGATGTTTACAGCAGGATGAACGATCTGCTGACGGAAGAAAAAGAATACTGCGATAAAGGCAACTACGCGCATATGTCCCAGATCCTTACATCCATTGCCTTGTATGAAGTCCTTCAGAAGCACGGATATTCCGAAGAAGAAGCGTATCGGACCGTATCGGAGGAGATGTGGAAGTTCCTTGATCCATCCGGGATTCAGAAGCTGGCCGGGAAAAGCTTTTTCCTGCCGCTGATGAAAAAGATCGTTCCTTTCGGATTTAAGAAAGGATCCGGCTGCGGCTGGCGCTATACCTGGCACAGGGACGATCCGAAGGATGAATTCCGTTTTGAGTGCAACGAATGTATCTACGCAAAGATCCTCGGAAAAAGAAACCTGATGAAGCTCGGGGCCATGTGCTGCTATGCGGATATCATCAACTATGGGAATCTTCCATACACTGACTTCATCCGCACCAAAACACTTTGCCAGGGCGGCGATCTGTGCAACTTCAGATTTGTTCGACATAAAACGGATGCCGGAGATGGCTGGGAAAGAAGCAAGAGCATATGAACAAATTCGAAGACGACAGGTGTGGGTTTCTGACACACCTGCGCGGATAACACTTTTGTGAGAAGGATACGATGTCTGACAAACGACTGATGGTACGCTTTTTCACCACGAAGTATGCCGTGCGTATAAGCTGGAAAGGGGCAAAGATATGGTGATACGTGAGTTTGGAACAGAACATGAACGGCATCTTCTCTTCTTCCAGGGCAGCTGTGAGCCGTGGATCCATTTCACACCGTCAGCCCAAGCTATGGCAAAGCATTTTCATGTAATGCTGCTGACGCCGGACGGACATGACCCGAAAGAGCAAAATGACTTTATTTCTGTTGAACGGACGGTAGACCAGGCGGTCGGATGGCTTCATGCGCATGGTATTGATCACCTGGATGCAGTCTATGGTCTCAGCTTCGGCGGGGGCATGGTGATTCGACTGTTGGCCGCTCAGACAATTCCGGTGGACAAGGCGATCATCGACGCAGGAACCGCTCCGTACCAGTATCCGAAGTGGTTCTGTAAGCTGATCTGCGTCCGGGATTATCTGATGCTGAAGATCGGCCGTTCTTCAGTGAGATTTATGGAAATGGCTTTCCCGCCGGAACGGTTTACCCTGCCCGGTCACGACGCGAAAAAAGAGTATCACGAGATACAACAATATCTGAAAGGCTACAGCAATGAGACGATCTGGAACATCTTCTGGTCTGCAAATAACTATGCTGTCCCGAAGGC
>JAILLA010000064.1 GCA_024693325.1 Solobacterium sp. | reverse complement strand
AGACTACCAGATCGCATCATATACAAACAATGTCAATGCGGGCAAGGCAAGTGCAAAGATCCAGGGAATCAACGGATATACAGGTACCCGTACAGTGACTTTCACGATCGCACCGAACAAAACAGACATCACAGCAGAAGACGTTTCTTATAATGCATCAGTTGAATATGCAAAGGGCGGAGCGAAACCAACGATCAAAGTATCTGATCCGCAGCTTGGACAGCTGACAGCAGGAAAAGACTATACGGTCAAGTATGCAAACAATACAAAGCTTGGAGACAACACAGCATCCTTTACCCTGACATTTGCCGGCAACTATAAAGGAACACCTGCGCTCAAACAAACATACAGTGTAGTCGGTAAGAATATTGCAAAGACAAGCCTGACAGTGAAAGATGTTGTTTGGAGTGCATCTGCCGGCAAGTACAGGAGCACACCGGCACTCAAGGATACCGATGGAAAAGCACTGAAAGCAGGAACAGATTATCAGAAGACATACACATATGAGCTGAAGAATGCAGATGGAAGCTATGAGCCGCTGGACGCAAAGAGTGTTGTGCCTGCAGGTTCTGTTATCAGGATCACAGTGGAAGGAAAAGACAAGTACAGCGGAACGATCTCCGGTGAATACAAGGTAATGGAAGCATCAAAGAACATTGCTAAAGCAGTGTTCACAGTCCAGGACCAGGAATACACAGGAAGAGCGATCAGGCTGAATGCAGAGTCTTTCTCAAAAGCAGTGATCAACAGCAAAAACCTGACATACGGAGTAGACTACAAAGTTGTCAGCTATACAAACAACATCAAAAAGGGTACAGCGACAGCAGTTCTGCAGGGAATCGGTGAATACGGCGGAACAAAGACAGTGAAGTTCAGGATCGTTCAGAAAGAAGCTGACTTTTACTGGCTTGGAGGTGAAACGATCAGACTCTCAGGAATCAATGTGTCTTATATCGATGCTTCGACTGTAACGATCGTTTTCAACAATGCAAAGCTGGAAAAAGGTGATCTGCCATTCTATGACGAGGCCTGGGATGAAGAACCATATACGGCAAATGATGTCAATATTATCACATTGAAGCCGGACAGCACCGTCATGATACGCGACAGTATTGACGGAAATAAAACCGGTGCATGGCCTTTCCCGGTAAACGGGGAATACTACGGCCAGTATCCCCGCGGTGTCTATATTACGTCAGGCAAAGCATCTGACTGGCCGAAAACATTATTCGGAAGTGATGTAATAGGTCTGTTCTGGATCGGCATCAAAGATCCTGTCACCGGTACAAGTACAGATTACTTCATCCGGATCGCTGAATAATGCTGTGAAAAGGCCAAAATAAAACTATTCGGAGTGAATAAAACCGGCAGGTACATATCTGATATGATCTGCCGGTCATTTTCTTATGCTGTCTGGAAAGACATGAGGTTTTTATAATCGTGATACCAGAGGAGACCCTCCAGGATGGTGGTGACTGCCCAGCTGATCGGGAAGCAGATATAGATCATTTCCAGTGTGTGGTACATCGGGAAGACTGTCCACAGCCAGAGCAGACGGACACCGCATATGCCGATCATCATGATCACGGTAGGCATTGTGGAATTGCCCATACCTCTGACCGCATTGACGAATACATCAAGAGATGCGTTCAGCATCAGCCAGAATGCAACGTATTTCAGGCGTACGATACCTGCTTCGATCACGGCAGGATCATCTGTGTAGAGACCAAGAAGAACATTGCCGTTGAATCGCGCAAGTGAGCTGAGCAGGAATGCGGAGCTCATGCTCAGCAGAAGAGTCATTTTCACGATCCTCAGCAGGTTATCATAACGTTCTGCACCCATACTCTGTGAAACGAATGTAATGGAAGCCTGGGAAAAAGCACCCATTCCGATATATACAAAGTTTTCAATATTTGCGGCTGCAGAATTGCCTGCAACGATCACGGATGAATTGAATGAATTAAGGGAAGACTGCACGACAACATTTGATATGGAAAACATCATGCCGGATACTCCTGCCGGGATTCCGATTCGCAGGATCTCTTTGACAAGTTCCATTTCCGGCTTCAATTGGGAAAGCATCAGTCTGGTTGCGTCGTCCTCATGCATCAGGACATACGTGACCATGAATGCGGCCAAGACCTGTGAAATAACAGTAGCTGTCGCAACCCCGGCAGTGCTCATATGGAATGCGATCACAAAGATCAGATTCAGGATGACATTTACAACCCCACTGATCGCGAGGAATACGAGCGGTCGTCTTGTGTCTCCTTTGGAGCGCAGTATGACAGCACCGAAATTGTATGTCAGCATCGGCAGTGATCCGAGGAAGTAGATGCGCATATAGCGTTCACTGAGATCGATGATGGATGCCGGTGTATTCATGAGCTCCAGCAGAGGTCTTGAAGCGAACGAGCCAAGCGTTGTCAGAAACAGACCGCCTGCAGCTGCCATACAGTATGCTGTGTGTACTGTTTTTGACAGCATTTCATGATCCTGTGCACCGATGTATCTGGCAGCCATAACATTTGTACCGATACTCAGTCCGTTGAACAGGGATGTCAGAAGGAAGATCAGGGAACCGGTCGCTCCGACTCCTGCCAATGCCTGCTGTCCGGCAAATTTACCGACAACGATCGTATCAGCCGCATTGAAGCACATCTGAAGTGCTGTCGCCAGCATCAACGGGATGGCAAACATGATCATGTTGTAAAGCAAAGGCCCGTTTACAAGATCGGGTGTCTGTTTTGACTGCATAAAACTAATCTCCGTCAATAAAATGAGTGTATTACGATTGCGTATGTGTTTCAAGCACATCGCATACCGGGAAGCCTGATGTTTGTTACAATGATGTTATGGGGAATGAAGAACGTACGTACCTGGAAAAAGCACTTCGTACCATTGAAGTGTGGATTCCGGGTGCTTTGGAACAATGGATGCCGGAATATGAGAAAGACCGGACATTGTACCGTGTCGATAATAATGGCGGTTATGTCAGCGTGATCTTTTCCATTAAGGAAAACGGGCTCAGGCGTCCGGTACAGCTGGTGTTTGAAGGCGATACGGTCATTGCGGACTGTGCTGCATATCTTCTCAGCATGAGCGAACTGAAAGACAGCAGAGTCTGTGCTGTACTGGAAGACGAGAGTGACTGGCTGTATTGGGAAACAGAGATCCTGAAAGCAGAGACGGGAAAAGAAGAAGCAGCAGAGATGCTGGTGTATACGAATGCATATACGACAAAAGCGTACCGCAGACAGGGATTGTTCCGCCGTATGATCAGCGGCATGGAGTCCTTTGCTGTACAGTCAAAAGAATCAGTCAGCCTTTATTCAGTGATCTCCCTGGATCCGGACATTGCCTGTTACGGACCGGATAAGATCGATGTTCCATATATCTACAGTATGAAGGATGAGCCTGCGCGCCTTTTGAATACCCGGATCATCAAAAAAGTTGGTTTTGAACCGCTGAAACTCGAAACTGACGAACCGGTGGAAGATGGTTCTATTCTCTGGTTTGCAGTGAGGAAGGCTACGTATATCACATATCAGGAGGTTTTTGATTATGTTTGATGAGCTTTATCAGCCATATGCCGGCAACCGCTACTGTATCACAGCCAAAAACGGAATGGTCGCAACAGGTTCAAATCTTGCCAGTGCTGCAGGACTTGAAGTACTGATGAAAGGCGGCAATGCGGTTGACGCGGCTGTAGCCACAGCGGCAGCTCTGACAGTTGTTGAACCAACAGCCAACGGTCTGGGATCGGATTCATTTGCGCTCGTCTGGATGAAAGACAAACTGTACGGCTTGAACTCATCCGGTTTTTCACCTAAGGGGATCAGCCGTGAGGCTGTACTGAAGGACTGCCCGGACGGAAAAATTCCGGATTACGGATGGCTGCCTATCATGGTTCCCGGGGCAGTTAAATCATGGGCAACATTGGTCGGCAGATTCGGTAAGCTCTCCCTGAAAGAAGATCTGGCACCTGCGATCAGATATGCAGAAGAGGGATACCCGATCGGACCGGTGCTTGGAAAAATGTGGGAACGTTCTGTCCGGATCTTCCATAAGAACCTTGACGGGAAACCTGAATTCGATGAGTGGTTCAGGACATTTACAAATAACGGGGAATCCTGGCACTTCGGGGATATCGTCAGACTTCCGAATCATGCAAAAACATTGAGACTGATCGCAGAAACGAACGGTGATGCTTTCTATAAAGGAGAGATCGCGGAACAGCTGGTCAGACAGTCAAGCCGTGACGGCGGTTATTTCCAGCTGAGTGATCTGGCAGGATATGAATCAAAATGGGTAGATCCGATCTCAGTGAATTACAGGGGCTATGACGTCTGGGAGATCCCGCCCAACGGGCAGGGCATTGTTGCATTGATGGCACTCAATATCCTGAAAGAATTCGAATTCCCGCAGAAGGAATGTGTGGATACATACCATAAACAGATGGAAGCGATGAAGATCGCGTTTGCGGACGGCTTCCACTATGTGACAGACCCGACCAGGATGACCGTGGACTATCATGATCTCCTGAGACCGGAATACGGCGCAAGCAGGGCAAAAGAGATCACGGATACCGCCGGCCTGCCGACATTTGCGGAGCCCCCGAAGAGCGGAACTGTGTATATGTGCACAGCAGACGGAGAAGGGAACATGGTATCACTGATCCAGTCCAACTATAAGGGGTTCGGTTCCGGTATTGTCCTGGAAGGATATGGTGTTGCTTTGCAGAACAGGGGCAAAGAGTTCTCCCTGGATCCGGAAGCCGCAAACGTCCTGGAACCGGGCAAGAAGTCCTATCATACGATCATCCCCGGATTCATGACGAAAGACGGGAAAGCAGTCGGACCGTTCGGCGTCATGGGCGGATACATGCAGCCGCAGGGACATGTTCAGGTCGTTATGAACACGGTCGATTTCAACCTGAATCCGCAGATGGCACTGGATGCGCCAAGATGGCAGTGGATGAGCGGCAAACAGTTCTCTGTTGAGCCGACATTCAACAACCAGATCGCACAGCAGCTTGCCGCAAGAGGACACATTATTACAACTGCATTGGATGGTACTTCATTCGGCAGAGGACAGTTTATCCGCAGACTGGACAACGGCACTCTGGTCGGTGGTACGGAAAGCAGAACAGATTCCAATATTGCGTGCTTCTAAGCCTGTATAACAAAAAGAGAGGCAGTGCCTCTCCTTCAGAGCTGTTTTTCGTCATTGTGTTTCAGGATATTATAGACTGCCACGGCAATGATCACGATCGCTGCCCCCGCCAATGATACCGGGGGCACGATCTCATGCCATATGAGGGCAACAAGTACAGGACTCAGGATCGGTTCGATACTTCCGATGATCGAAGCTGCAATGGCGGAAGTATATCTGGTTCCTATTGCAAGACAGATGTACGCGACAGCTACCTGGAATACACCCAGGAACATGACCGCAGTCCATATGACAGGAGTGAATACCGTTTCTCTCAGCAGGAGCGGTGTGAACAGGATGCCGCTGACTGCTTCGCCGATCAATATGGATGAGAAGGCATCTCCTTCTTCAAATGTATTCAGCATGAATACGCCTGCATAGAAGATACCTGACAGTACTGCGATCAGATCACCGGCAAGATGACCGGCCTGAAGACTGTCATAGAAGAAACACAGGATACCTGCAAAGACAGCCAGGACAGTCAGTACATCCCGTCGCTTCGGCTTTTCGTGGAACAGCAGTGCCATGATGATAATGATCCAGACGGGACATGTATACTGCAGGATGATCGCGTTGGCCGCAGTCGTCATCTTGTTTGCGATCACAAAGAGGCTTGTAACACCGATGAATGAGACTGCTCCTGTCAGTACTGTCCGGTTGAAACGGATCTGATGCTTTGTATATACCAGATATACAGCAAGCACAGCAGCGGCGATCAGATTCCTGACACCGTTAATGGCAAGTGCGGACCAGGGAATCAGTTTCAGTACAGCTCCGCCTGTTGCAAATAATATGGAAGCACACAGGACCAGCAATGTACCGTATCCTGTTCTGTTTTGTTTCATATCTGTCATAATTTCTGCCTCTGAAAGATGAAAAAATTATACGCAGGAGACAGTAATAATTCAAATTCTATTTATGACATGAAAAAACAGCACAGTCTTCCGGCAGGATATGCCGGTCTGTTCAACCATGTGTTCTGTTTTACAGAAGACATCCGTGATGCTAAACTTTTATAAGTATTTAAAGGGGGAATCCTGATGAAGGTATTATGGGATCTGTATGTCTCCTGGTTCAAGATGGGCTTGTTTACGTTCGGAGGCGGATATGCGATGCTGCCGATGATTCAGAAAGAAGTCATTGAGAAACACCGCTGGGCGACAGAAGATGAAATCATGGATTATTATGCGATCGGCCAGGTAACACCTGGTATCATCGCGGTCAACACTGCTACGTTTGTCGGCTATAAGATCAAAGGTGTGATCGGCGGCATCGTATCAACCCTCGGTGTCGTTTCACCGTCGATCATCATCATCTCAGTCATTGCCGGACTGATCTCCAACTTCTCCGAACTGGAAGTCGTTCAGCATGCACTGCGCGGCATTCAGGTCGCTGTATGCGTCCTGATGTTCGTGGCAATTAAAAACCTCTTCAAAAAGGGTGTCAAAGGAACAGCCGGGCTGATCATCTGCCTGTCCATGTTTGCATTGTCATACTTTACAGATATATCAACTATGATCCTGGTGATCATAGCCGGAGCAGTCGGATATGTTCTGAGTACGATCCGCAGGAAAGGCGGTGCTGCACAATGAGTGATTTCATCAGATTATGCATCGAATTCTTCAAGACCGGTCTGTTTGCGGTAGGCGGCGGCCTGGCTTCGATCCCGTTCCTGAAGGAAATGGCCGTGAAGTACGGATGGTTCACGATCGAGGACCTGACGACTATGATCGCTGTCAGTGAATCGACGCCCGGTCCGATCGGCGTCAATATGGCGACTTATGTCGGCTATCACATGTACGGTATTGCCGGCGGTCTTGCGGCTACGCTTTCCCTTGTAGCGCCAAGCATTATCGTTATCTGCATCGTTGCGAAGATTCTGGAAAAGTTCCGCACTTCACCGATCGTCAACGGTGTCTTTGAGGGACTCCGTCCGGCAGTATGCGGACTGATCATTGCGGCAGTCATGAGCATCTATATCAATTCCCTGCTCAATGTGAGTGTCTGGCAGTCAACCGGTAATATGCTGAGTCTGTTCAACTGGAAAGCATGCGGCCTGTTTGCTGTACTGCTCGCCTTCTATCTGTATAAACCGAAGATCCATCCGATCGTGATCATATGCGCTGCTGCGATAGCAGGTATTGCATTCGGATTCTGAGGAGTCTGATATGAACGGAATTACAAACGAAATGCTTGAAGCGTTCCGGAGCGGTTATGAAAATGACCGTACAGCTGTGACAAATACCGCAGCCTGTGCAAGAACGGAACTCAAGGACCTGGCTTTTCTGCCGATGTCTGCCGCAAAACTGAATGGTTCATTCAGTGTGGAGATCGAAACGCACGGGATCACCGCGCAGCAGAAGTCAGGCAGATGCTGGGCATTTGCCGTACTGAATATCCTGCGTGAACAGTGCGCAGAAAAAACAGGCATGAAGGAGTTTTATCTTTCCGGAAATTATATTGCGTTCTACGACAAACTGGAAAAGGCAAACAATGCGCTGGAACTTGCCATTGCAAATGCGGATAAACCTCTGGATGACCGTATGATGGAATATCTTCTGAATGGTTTCCATGACGGGGGATACTGGAATATGGCAGTGGATCTCGTGAAGAAATACGGGATCGTTCCTGCTCATGTCATGCCTGAAACATATCAGTCGGAACATACGGAGCAGTTCATGCGTCTGCTGAATAATCTGGTCCGTAAAAATATATCCGTTCTGCGCAAAGTCTGTTCTGAAGGAAAAGACCCACAGCCTGTCAAACGGGAAATGATGGCGGAGATCTACAAGATGGAATGCATTGCATTTGGAGAACCGGTCAATTCATTTGATTTTGAATACAGGACTGCCCAGGGAACATTCCATCGTGATGTGCAGATCACACCGCTGGAATTCTATGAGAAATACACGAATCACAACCTGGACGAATATGTCATGGTTACATGTGAACCGACGGAACATAAGCATATGGATACCCTGCATCAGTTCCATTACATTGGTTCCATGGCGGACAGTGATATCCGTTTCCTGAATATTCCGATTGAAGAACTCGAAGACCTCTGTATCAGGCAGCTGAAGGATCTGGAACCGGTATGGTTCTCCAATGATGCCGGAGCCTATGGAGACAGGCAGTGCGGTGTCTGGGATCCGGACAGCTTTGACTATGAAGGTCTGATGGGCGGAGTACTGTTCTCCATGAACAAAGAGGACCGCCTGAATTACAAAGTCAGTTCCGGAACGCATGCCATGATCCTTGTGGGCGTCAATCTGGATGAGTCAGACAGACCCGACAGATGGAAGATCGAAAACTCCTGGGGCGGGGATCTCGGAAAGAACGGCATCTTTGTATGCAGTGAATCCTATTTCCGGGAATATGTTTACGAGGCGATCATTCAGAAAAAGTATCTGACAGAGAAGCACCTGGCGCTCCTGGATACAGAACCGGAAGTACTGCAGCCCTGGCAGAAGTAACCTACAGCATCACAGAATTTACATTCTGTGATGTTTTTTTCGTCCTAGTGGACAGTTGAGCACAAGGGAAAAGGAAATACGAAGGAAAGAGAGGAGTTGTGCGAAACGAAAAAACCACCCGCTTGGCGGGTGGACGTCCGGTGCTTCTTGGAGAAAGAAGCACCTCATCATGAGCTA
>JAILLA010000063.1 GCA_024693325.1 Solobacterium sp. | reverse complement strand
TACATTGGGATTCTGTCGCAGTATTTCGCATTCTGTTTCTGTCAGTCTCCTATGCCCGGACATACTTCACCTCACAAAAAACACCCGCAAAGGGTGTCTCTGAGTTGTCAAACTCAGGTCCTCTTTACGGGTATCAGTTTAAATGAAAATGGGAGGTCATTTTTCTGCTTATGCCGGATTGATCGTTACCTTACTGCCGCCTGTGCGTTCCTTTGTGACAACGATCTGATTATCGATCCTGCTCTTCAGTTCGGCAACATGTGAGATGATGCCTACCAGTTTATTGCCTTCTGTAAGACCTGTCAGTGCTGTGACAGCCTGCTGCAGTGATTCCTCATCCAGGGAACCAAAGCCTTCATCCACAAACATGGTATCCAGTCTGATCCCGCCTGCAGATGACTGGATCTCATCGGACAGACCGAGCGCCAGAGCCAGGGATGCCTTGAAGGATTCACCGCCTGACAGGGAATTGACGCTTCTTGTAGTGCCGTTGTAATGATCGAGAACATCCAGGTCCAGACCGCTCTGGCTTCTCATACTGGAAGCTTCTTTTCTGCGTACCAGTTCATACTGCCCGCCTGTCATGACCAGCAGTCTTGTATTTGCCCTGGCAATGATGCGGTCAAAATAGGTCATCTGGATATATGTTTCCAGCATGATCTTTTCTTTACCTGAAACGGTTCCGTTGGCTGTATCGGAGAGTGCCTTCATCCATCTGAGTTTTGTTTCGATCTCATTTTTTTCCTTGGAACCTTCCGAAATATGTTCCAGGATGCCCTGATTGATCGTGATCCTGGTGCTGACTGTCTGCCGTCCGGTGTTCAGGATACGTCTTCTTTCCTGCAGTTCATCCTGTTCTGCTTTCAGACGGTCCGTGTCCCCTGCAGGCTGGTCCTTCAGGGACTTCTCTGCTTCACGGACAGCAGCTTCCAGTGCGGCGATACGTGTTCCGCAGTCAGTAAATGATTTCACAGCCTGCTCGATCGCCTGATCGATCTTCAGTGCCTGATCACGCAGATCACGGATCAGTTTTTCCGCTTCAGCCTTTGATGAGCACTTCAGTTTTCCTTCCAGCTGTTCGATACGGGCGGATGTTGTTTTCTGTTTTGTTTCCTGCTGTGCCTGTTCTTTTCCGAGTTCAGTCTGTTTTTTATTCAACTCATCCAGCTGCCCTTCTTTCTGAGGGATCAGTTTTTCAAGCGCGGCGGCACGGGTGATCTTTGCCTTGATCTCACTCATCCGGATCCTGAGTTTCTGGACTGCCTCACGCTGTTCCTGTTCCTTGGTTTTCAGGAAAGCGGCGATCTCTTCATATGTATCTATGCCGAACAATGAAGCAGCGCTGCGTACTGCGGCTGAACGTCTTTCTTCGATCCTTGCCTTGACAGAGCCTGCTTTTGTGCTGGCATCAGCCGCAGCCTGATCCGCATCCTGTGACTTCTCTTTCAGCAGATCCAGTTCCTCTTTGGAAGGAGCTGAGGCGGATTTGTGTGCGGGAGAAGGATGATGAACAGCTCCGCATACAGGACACGGCTCCCCTTCCACAAGTGTTTCTGCCAGGATGCCTGCCTGTTCGTTCAGGTATGCTGTATTTTTCTGTTCGTATTCCGTTTTCAGTTTTTGAGCATACAGTGCCTTTGCCTTGTAATCAGCCTGGAGCTGCTTCAGTTCTTTTTCCAGTGTGCTGATCCCGTTCAGTTCCTTTTTCAGGTCCCCGGTATTCTGTATGACTGTCTGAAGCTTTTCCTGCTCTGCTTTGAGGGAAGCTTCTTCCGCATCTGCCGAGGACAATGACTTCTGTTCTTCTTTCAGTGTCTTCAGTTCTTCCGTCAGTTCATTGATCTGAACTGATCCTGTCTGCTGTTTCTGCCTGTTCAGAGCAATTGCTTTTTCCGTACGGGCGTACTGTTTCCGTTCCTCTTCCAGTTCCGTATATTCAGGCAGTTCTGCCGTGACTGCGGCAGCACGGTCGTTGAACTGCTTGCCCTGAGATCTCAGCTGTTCCTGTTCGTTCTTGTGCTGTTCCAGTTCCTTCAGGGTCTCCTGTTCTTTCCGGAGCTTTTCCCTGTTGTTCTTCAACGACTCTTCGGTCTTCTGCCGCAGTTCTGCCTGTGTCAGTTTCTTTGTGTGTTCACTGATCTGCTCGTCCAGTTCAGTGATCTTTCTGCCTGCTTCATTGAACCGTTCTTCATCCTGTTCGATCAGTTTATGGACAAGATCGATCTTCTCTTCCATCGTCAGTTCATTGGCTTTTGCCTTTTCCACCTCAATGGAAAGCACATCATCCTGAGGGCATGCAATGCCGTTGATGTACTGCCGGATGCTGGCTTCTGCCCTGTCGTTTTCTTTTGCAAGGTCCAGGGCATCCTTCTTCAGGCGGTCCTGCAGGTCGCTGTACATCCTTGTATGGAACAGTTTCTGCAGGATCTTTTTGCGTTCATCTGTGGATGCCAGAAGGAGTTTCAGGAAGTCCCCCTGAGCGATCATCGCGATCTGGGCAAACTGATTCCGGTCAATGCCGATGATGTCTTCTACGGCACGGTTGACTTCTTTCAGTTTTGTAACGACCCTTCCGTCCGGATAATGCAGTTCGGCGTTTGCTGTCTCGGATGTGAAGCCTGTTCCTCTTGTTTTCGGACGAGTATACGCGGGATTCCGTTTGATCCTGTATTGTTTTCCACCGTACTCAAAAACCATTTCCACTTCTGTGGGTGTTTCCGGCTTCGCGTATTTGGAGCGCAGCAGGTCTGTGCTTCTGTGGTCACCGCTGGCTTCCCCGTAGAGTGCGAACATGATCGCGTCGAAAATCGTTGTCTTTCCCGCACCGGTATCACCCGTGATCAGATACAGACCGCTTTTTCCGAGCAGGTCCATATTCAGTTCCGTTCTGCCTGCGTAAGGTCCGAAGGCAGACATGATCAGTTTGACAGGTCTCATCGTTCTTCCTCCCAGATCTGTTCGATCATACGCTGTACATAGCTGCTCTGTTCTTCACTCATTTCCGCGCCGTTCTGCATTTCATACAGTTCCGCAAACAGTTCCAGAGGCGATTTGTTTTCAACATCCTCGGTACCGTCCAGCTGGAGTCCGCTTCTTGTACGCTTGTTGTCGTAATCCAGTTTCATCAGATTATGATAGATGACCTGCAGCCTGGATACGGCATTGGGAATATCCTCTTCATCCGTCAGTGTGATATGTGTGTAGTCTTCCTGGTATCCCGTTCCTTTGTAGAAGCTCTTTTTCGTCACTTCTTCATAGGTACCCTTCAGTTCAACAAGATCGCGCTTGGGGATCAGCTCAACAGTGCGAACGGTCATGTTTCCCTTTTCCTTCATTTCGACAACTGTCACGGATTTCTGATGATGCGCTTCCGAGAAGGAATACTTCAAAGGCGTTCCGCAGTAACGGATCTTTTCCGAGCCGATATTCTGCGGTCCATGGATATGTCCGAGCGCTGTGTAATCAAACGGTTCAAAGACAGATGCGTCAACATTATCCGATCCGCCGACGGAGACTTCCTCCGATTCTGAACGGGAAGCACCTGTCACGAACTGATGTGTCACAAGGACGTTCCTGACAGACGGATCCACGTTCATATGTGCGATCGCTGTATGCAGCGCGTCTGTATAACTGCTGATCTCTTCATCCGGATAGTATCTGCGTACATGTACCGGTTTGATGAACGGCAGCATATACACTTCAACCGTCCCGTATTCATCCTGCAGCGGTACCGGTCTGACTTCCCCGTTATAAACAGGTGACAGATGGATGCCGCTGGCATCGATCAGCCTGTTCCCAAAGGCAAGGCGCTCCGGGGAATCATGGTTGCCGCTGATCACAAATACCTGCAGCTTGCGTTTGGCAAGGCTGTACAGGAAATCATCGAACAGTTCCACTGCCTCGGCGGGAGGTACCGGCTTGTCATAGATATCCCCTGCCAGAATGACAGCTTCAGGCTGTTCTTCATCGATGATGTTGATGATCTTTGTCAGGATATACTGCTGATCTTCGATCATGGAATACTCGTTGACACGCTTTCCAAGATGGAGATCCGATAAATGAATAAATTTCATAATGATCACCGTACTTTCTGTTTATCATTCTAGCTGCCTGACGATACAAAAAAACGGACATCGGCAGTTCATATGCACCATCACATATTATAAAAGATGTTCATTTTCCATACAATTCACCCGTTATGACACTCTGTCATTTTCGACATGTTCCATGCAGGAAAACTGCCTGAAAATATGATTTTGATATTGCGCCGTTTCAGGGTTTTCTGTAAGATTTTCAAGAGTGAGGAATTCATGAAGACAGAAGACAGGAAAGAATATCTGGAAGGATTGAAAGACGGTATCCCGATCGGTACCGGTTATTTCGCTGTTGCCTTTTCACTGGGCATCGCCGCCAGAAACGCAGGACTGACACCCTTTCAGGGATTCCTGGCAAGCCTCAGTACGAATGCGTCTGCCGGTGAATACGCGGTCTTTACACTGATCGCGCAGAACGCACCGTACATTGAATGCGCCGTCATGACGCTGATCGCCAATGCCAGATACCTGCTTATGAGCGCAGCCCTGTCACAGAAACTGCATCCGGATGTCCCTGTTGCCAAGCGCATCCTGATCGGGTTTGATGTTACAGACGAACTGTTCGGCATCGGTATTGCCCGGAAAGGATGGCTGAACCCATGGTATTTCTACGGTGCAATGACAAGCTCCATCCCCGGCTGGGCGATCGGTACGATGCTTGGCGTCATCATGGGAAACCTGCTGCCTGCCCGTATCGTCAGTGCCCTTTCGGTCGCGCTGTACGGCATGTTCCTGGCGATCATCATTCCCCCGGCAAGGGAGAACCGGATCGTCGGGGTTCTGGTAGCGATCAGCTTCCTGCTGTCATGGCTGTGTTCCGTGCTGCCTGCTGTTTCTGCATTGAGCTCAGGCACCAGGACGATCATCCTGACCATCGGTATCTCGACCATTGCGGCACTGCTGTTCCCGCACACAGATGAGGAGGCATCATGACACGCAATCCGTATATCTATATTCTGATCATGGCTTCGGTATCATTCATGATCAGGGTGCTTCCCCTGACACTGATCCGCAGGCCGATCACCAACCGGTTCCTGAAGTCATTCCTGTACTATGTGCCTTATGTGACACTGGCAGTCATGACATTCCCGGCGATCATCCAGGCAACACAGTCACCGTTAGCCGGTGCCGCTGCCCTTGTGATCGGCATCATCCTGGCATGGATGAATGCAGGACTGTTCCCTGTTGCAGTGACCTGCTGTATGGTCGTTCTGATCCTGGAACTGTTCCTGTAAATACAGTCATATCCATCAAGAAAACAAGCGTCTGAACTGAAAACAGACGCTTTTATCATGTGTATTTTGGAATCATTGCTGTTACTTGGACCAGTAAATGACGCACAGATTCTGCGTCATCAGATATCTGTCCGGGAATTCCGTTTCGATCTCCCAGCCGTCATATTTCCGGTTCAGTTCATCTGCTTCTTCCGGTGAGTCTACGGGGAAGTAGTCGCCATAATAGTCATCATCTTCCATTCCGTGAAACTCAGAACTCTGGATCAGGATATAGCCGCCGCAGTTCTTACAGCGGGCAAGGATCCGTTCACCGTCATCCCAGGTGTGCAGATAATGGCCGTACGCCCGGCCTCCGTAGTTTTCAACTGTTTCAAGCTTCATGTGGTCCCAGGCGTCAAACGCACTTTTCATATCAAACGCGATGCATTTACTCATAAAACAGTTCCCTTTCCAAGCCAAGGCTGACAAACGCATCCTCGTCAGCGTCAAAAGGCTTTTCTTTTCTGAGTTTTTTCATTCCTTCCGGAAAAGAGACGCCGAAGAATTCTTCGCCATTGTTGTTTAATGTATTGAACCAGCTGTCCTGGAACTGCATTTCTGACGGGATCGTCACCCTGTCTGCCAGTGCCTGGTTATCCTCATCATAGCCAAGTATTTCTTCGATCTTAAAGAAGGTGTTAACACTTTCATGGTCAAACTCTAATGTACGAGGGACCTGACGATCGATCCTGATGCCCAGCAGATAAAACAGATAATTGCCGAATGGATCGAACCATGCAGGATCCGGTGAAACAAGCAAATTATTCATGTGTGTTAATTCACGATACACCAGTTCCATACCGATCAGTGTATCCGCAGTGAGCGGTACTTCTGTTTCAGCATGCATACTGCATGCGGCTCCCATGATCTCCGGACGGACAGCAGAAGGATCTATGTACCGGCTGATGTCATGAAAGAAGTCATCGATCCGTTCATTGCTGTACCATTTACCGGCAAAGATATCCCGGTAAAACCTGACACTGGCTTCAGGTGATACATATTGACCGATCGCCTTCAGCATGTTTCCGGTAGCTGTGCTGCACAGGAAATCGAATAATTCATGATGATTCTCATACCAGAAATTCTGCCTGTGGCCATATACATCATACATACGCAGTGCCTCCTCTCATCATAACCTCTGTGATTACAGCAGTTCCTGATCAAAGCTGAACAGGATCATGTTTACTTCAACGATGTTGTAGATCTTGTTTTCGATGCAGTAACGGATGATCAGGTCAAATGTGCTTGCCTTTGACAGGGCAAAGCCTGCTCTTTCCAGAAGATCAACTGTATCATCCATGGACAGTTTCAATGCTAATGCAAAAGCGATCGCGGTCTTTTTGGCCGGATGATAATTCTCATCCTTCCTGATCTTGGCAAACAGTTTTCGGTCAAGATTCGCTCTTTTATAAATGACCGGATCGGTCTCGCCTGATTCGTCGATCAGCTTCAGCAGCCTGACCTGGAATGTCTGTTCTTTCCGCGGATTGATATACCAGGACAGCTTTTCCCGGCGTTCAAAGCTTTCTTCGTAAACCGGAAGCTGGACAGTATCTTCCATTTCCCAGTCTGTATCATGGAACGGTGCAGCAGACATCGATGCAGCGTTGTATTCCGGCGGAGCTGCCGGTTCCTGCATCATTCCGGTCTGGTTGCGGTCAATGTAGCTGGATACTGTATCGAACAGGTCGGAAGCGATCGCGAATGAGTTTCTGTCGGGAACGACAAGATAGATCGTCATATCGTTTTCCTGCAGGAATTCCTCCAGGCATCCCACGGCAACTTCCAGCGCAAGTTCATTCGGAAATAACCGTGTACCCGCTGCCAGCAGCGGTATCGCTGTGACTGCGGCATCATATTCTTTGGCAAGCGCAAGTGTTTTCCTGTAACAGGAAGCCAGCAGTTCTGCTTCCCCGTGTTTCCCGTCTCTCCATACCGGACATACCGTATGGATCAGATAATCAGCATTCAGGCGGAATGCCGGTGAGATCGCAGCGTCGCCTTCCTTAATAATGCCGATCTTCTTTCTCTGTTCCAGAAGTTCTTTTCTTCCGGCCGCCTGGTAGATCGCTGTTTCGGTACCTTTGCCGATCACCGGTTCAAAGCTTGCGGCATTTACGATTATATCTGCATAGATCTGCAGAATGTCATCTCTGACGATTCTTAATGGCATGGTCTTCTTCCTTTCTTTTGCAGCACAATGTTATTTCACTGCGATAAAGTCATTTGCGATCAGTGTCATCAGTCCTCCTCCGGCCCTTCCGTCCGTGCAGTCGACTGCGATCACGAATTCTTCAAGATCCCCGATGTAGAAATTGACGTCCGCTTTCTTGTCGGATTTATCATTGATCTCCTGGGTACTGTCAAGGATATTTCCGTCGGTGTCCATCAGGACGACCTTCATATACCCGTATTCCATTCCCCGGTCATTGTAATCTGTGTTTTCCAACGCTACTTGCCCCTTCAGCCAGCTGTAGCCGTCGTTTCTGAATTTCACAGCTTTATTATAGTACCCTACGAGCCCGTCTCCCGAGAGAAGATACGCTTTTGCATACCTGTTTCCGTAATAGTCCTCTACATCAGAAGCGATCCTGAACATGGTGCCGTACTTTCCGGAAGGGATCGTCATCATCTCTGACAGAAGCTTTTCAGAGTTACCGGATGTGATGTCAGATCCTGACAGCGGGTCATATTTGGAACTGCTGTCATTCTGTTCCGTTCCTGTTTTCAGGATGGTGCTGTGACTGTTCTGTGCTGAAATATGAAGGCTGTTGTCTGAAGCCGGCTCAGTATGCGCGATGGCTTTGGAGATGGTGTTGATGCCGTATACCATTACCATAGCAGCGATGATCACTGCGAAGTATCTGAAGAAGCCGGCGGATGTGTTCAATCTGTTTTTCATAATGTGTTCCTCCTTACACCTGCATCATACCTGTTCCGGGAAAACGAAAAGTCGCCATGAAGGCGACACTTTGCAGAACACTGTTTTTCAGGAGAGAACGATCCTGCGTTCAGCTTCTCTCTTTTCCTTCCTGGATTTATGCAAACTGTCCGTTTCTGCTTTTTAAAAATTTGATATACTTGATTGCGTTATGACAACAACAGAGAAGAAATTCAATCCTGCTCTGATCCCTGTGATCTTCACCCTGGCATGGCCTACCATGCTGGAGCAGTTCATGTCGGTGGCAGTGCAGTATATCGATACGGCAATGGTCGGTTCTCTCGGTACCTACGCGACCGCAGCAGTCGGATCTACCACTACGGTGAACTGGCTGGTCGGCTCGACGATATCCGCCATGAGCGTCGGATTCCTGGCATATATCTCACAGGCTAAAGGCGCGGAGGATCATGACCGTGTTCATAAAGCAAGCGCGCAGTCTGTTCTGATCGTACTGATCACAGGCATCCTGTTTACCATTGTGACAGCTTCCCTGTCACAGATGGTTCCGGTCTGGATGCAGGTCGACCCTTCCCTCAGACAGATCGCCGGTCAGTATTTCCTGATCCTGTATCTGCCGATGCTGTTCAGGGCTGCCACAACGGTCTTCTCTACCGTTCTCAGAGCGATCGGTGACACAAAAACACCGATGAAAAACGGTGTTATCGTTAATATTGCCAATGTCATAATGAACTTCCTGCTGATCTACCAGCCAAGGACGCTACATATATTCGGACTTTCCATACCGATGTGGGGTGCCGGCATGGGTGTGATCGGTGCGGCTGTCGCAAGTGCGCTGGCATTCGTACTGGGCGGAACACTGATCACCTGGAAGCTGTTCAGGCAGCCTGAGGTCTCTCCTCTTGGCTGGACGATGAAGCCTGATCCGGAAGTACTGGTACCGTGTCTGCGGATCGCCCTTCCGAATATGCTGCAGAGGTTTGCCACATCATTCGGATATGTGATATTCGCTTCCATGATCAATTCCCTGGGCGGTCTTTCTACTGCTGCACATACGATCGCCAATACCGTTGAATCAGCCTTCTACATCCCCGGCTACGGCATGATGACTGCTGCAGCAACATTAACAGGCAACGCGATCGGTGCCAGGGACAAAGAGCGGCTGAAACAGATGCCTGTCATGATCATCTTCTGTGAGGTGTCCATGATGATCATTTCGGGAACACTGCTCTTCCTGTTTGCGCCGAAGATGGTATCCGTGTTCTCTCATGATCCGGATGTCATCGCACTCTGTTCGAAAGTACTGCGCATGGTGGCCTGTTCGGAACCCTTCTACGGCATATCTATTGTCATTGAAGGAATGCTGATGGGAGCCGGACAGACAAAAGTCCCGTTCATACTGAATGTCAGCGGTATGTGGTGCATCCGTATCCTGGGTACCTTCCTGTGCATCCATGTGTTCCATCTCGGGCTGATCGCTGCCTGGGTATGCATGATCTCGCACAACATGGCGGTCTTTGTCTGCTATCTTCTATACTACAAAAGAGGAACCTGGAATCCGCTCCGCAAAGAAACTGCATGATCTTTCAGCAATTTAACAAAACAATACTCAGAAAACAGAAGACCGGAGATCCGTCCAGACCTTCGGTCTTTATTCATTCACTATGCTGGATCGATCAGGACATCGTCCTGGATGTGATCAGCCTGACACCTGTTCCTGCCAGGTTCTCCGTCAGTACTGTTCCGATCCTGACCGGAGCGTGTACTTCCATGGCGCGGATCTCCTGCATCGCTTCACTCATCTTTTCCAGTGGGATCGCCTGTTCTGTGATGACAGGGATCACTCTGGCTGATGCGCCTGTGATCCTGACTGTGCTTGTCAGGATGCGCATCGGCTGTATGCACTCCTGGATCGCGTATTCCTTTCCTCTGGGACAAGTATTGCCTGTTACGGAAATGACTTCCTTGCCATCCAGCACGACATGTACACGGCATCCCATCGGACAGTTGACACAGATCAGTTCTTTCTCCTGGGTCATTTCAGTTCCTCCATCTCGATCACAAGATCGCCTGTCAGTTCATTCAGCTGACTGTCTGTTAATGTAATGCGTTCCATCTCGGAAGGCATCAGTTTGGTGCGGTTCAGCTGACGAATCACTTTTCCGTCACTGACTGCCCTGATGACAGCCTTGTCAGCCAGTCCTTTTGTACGGAAGAAGAATTCCTTCTTGTCCTTCACTTCGCCGGGATGTACGATTGCAGGAACGACATAGCTGATGCCGTCTCCCGGTTTCACGAATACATGTTTGTTCTGCTTGAGTCCGTTTTTCAGGTAATCGGCTGCACCCTGTCCTGCGCGCTGCGCCTGCAGTGTAACGAAGTCTACCAGGTCATGCACATGCAGTCCGTTGCCGCATGAGAAGACACCTTCTACATTTGTCATGTAGTCTTCATCAACGACCGGTCCGCGTGTTCTGGGATCCAGTACGACGCCTGCTTCTTCCGCAAGATGGTTCTCGGGGATCAGTCCCACTGACAGCAGCAACGTATCGACATTGAAGTACTGCTGTGTGCCGGGGATCGGTTTTCTGTTTTCATCCACCTGGGACAGTTCGATCCGGCTCAGCCTGTCTTTTCCGTAGATATGTGTGACTGTATGGCTCAGATACAGCGGGATGTTGAAGTCATTCAGGCACTGCTGGATGTTTCTCGGCAGTCCGTTGGAATACGGCATCAGTTCCGCAACGCCGTATACCTTGGCTCCTTCCAGCGTCATTCTTCTTGCCATGATCAGGCCGATATCGCCGGAGCCAAGGATGAATACCTTCTTGCCTACCATGTAGCCTTCGATGTTCAGGTAGCGCTGTGCCTGTCCTGCCGTAAAGACGCCTGCAGGACGTTCACCCGGGATCTCGACTGCGCCGCGGTTGCGCTCATAGCAGCCCACAGCCAGGATAATGGCATCCGCGCCGATCGTGACGCATCCTTCTTCGGAGTTCATGTATTCGATCGTCCTGTCTGGATACATATGGGTGACCATGGTATTCAGTTTGATGGGGATCTCAAGTTCCCTTGCCTGGTCGATGAACCGTTCCGCATATGCCGGACCTGAGAGCTGTTCCTTGAATGTCTGCAGTCCGAATCCGTTATGGATGCACTGCTGCAGGATACCGCCCGGTTCCCTGTCCTTTTCCAGGATGAGGATGTCGTCGATCCCGTTCTGTTTCAATGTAATAGCCGCAGCCAGACCTGCCGATCCGCCGCCGATGATCACTGCTCTGTATGTACGCATATTACCGGTTCTCCTCTTCCAGGATGTTCGATCTCAATCCATCCAGTACGATCTCCTGCGGATCTTTATGCAGTTCTCTGGCGAGTATTTCGAGTACCAGCGGTTCGCAGAATCCGCCCTGGCACCTGCCCATGCCCGGTCTGACACGTTTCTTGACGCCTTTGATGCTGCGGGCACCGCACGGTCCCTGCAGGCAGTCGATGATCTCACCTTCACTGACCTGTTCGCAGCGGCAGACGATCCTGCCGTATTTCGGGTTCTGACGGATGAGTTCATTGCGTTCTTCCGCGGACAGTTCCTTCAGTACGACGGGTGCCTTCCTTGTCATGACAGCGTCAGGGTCTTCCGTGAATGTCAGCGTCTTCTTCAGAAGATCGATGATATACAGGGAAACTGCCGGCGCGCTGGCAAGACCCGGTGATTCAATGCTGGCAGCCAGGATGAATCCCGGATGTCCCAGTGCCTCTTCGATGATGAAATCAGAAGACGATGAAGACGGACGGAGTCCGGCAAACGTACGGATCGTTCTGTAGAACGGTACGTTCTTCATGGTCTTGGTAATATTGGCGCGGACATAGTCCAGGCCCTGCACAGTGCTTCCCGTATCAACGGTTCCCTGTACGTAGTCGGAGTTCGGTCCGAGGAGTGTATTTCCGTGTACTGTAGGTACTGCCAGTACGCCCTTTCCCTTGTCTGAAGGGACCGGGAAGATAATGTGGTTTACAAATTTCGCGTCATGGTCCAGGACATAGTATTCGCCTTTTCTGGGTTTGATCTCAAAACCGGGATCTTTCATGACCATGTGGGCGATCTGGTCGGCACCGATGCCTGCCGCATCGATGACGGTCTTTGTTTCAAACTCCCTGTCCGGTGTATGAACGGTATATCCCGTTTCTGTTTCGTCGATCTTTGTCACTTCGGAATTCAGATAAAGCTCAACACCGTTCCTGACAGCTGTTTCCGCACAGGCGATCGCCACTTCCCAGGGATAGATGATCGCTGTTGTCGGGAATGAGAGCACTTTGGATACCTGTTCATTCAGGTTGGGTTCCTGCTGTCTCGCTTCTTCCCCGCTCAGCCATTCATAAGGGATATCCCTTCTTTCAGCCCTGTCGGCCAGGATGTCCAGTTTGGCTTCTTCATCTTCTCCGACAGCGGCGATCCATGCGCCGACTGTCTGGTACATGCACCCGAGGTCTTTGCACAGCTGCTCGTACAGGCGGCATCCTGCTACATTGAGCTTCGCCTTGAGCGTTCCGTCCTCAGGGTCATAGCCGGTATGCACGATCGCGGAGTTTGCCATGGTTGCACCGTTGGCAATGTCATTTTCTTTATCCAGCAGAGCCACTTTTAACTGATAACGCGACAGATCCTTTGCCAGCATCGTACCCGTAATGCCGGCACCGATAATCACTGCATCATACATATAAATGATTCCTTTCTGATATTGATTGTTCCTCCTAAAAGTATATCAAAAAAGACCACCGATTACCGATGATCTTTGTCATTCTCAGCCTTCTTCCGAAGATGTTTCGTCTGATGTTCCGCCCGACTCTTCTTCGCCTGTTTCTTCCGTGCCGCCTGTATCCTGTTCCGGTGTCGGATCAGGTACGATCACATAGCAGGCAGAATACGCATCTCCCGTATAGCCTTCATTGCAGTAACATGCCCCGCCGCTTTCATAAGCGTTCTCACCGCATACGACAGGTGTCGGTGTCGGCTCCGGTGTCGGTTCAGGTTCCTGCGGAATGACCGTTTCTTCCGGCTGCTGTGGTTCCGGGTCTTCCGGGACCGGCGTCTCGATCTCCTCAGGCTCTTCCGTTTCCTCAGGCTCTTCTGTCTGTTTCGGTTTGGGTGTTTCTTTTGTTTCCGCGGTAGGTGCCGGAGTCTGTCCATCTCCGCCGGTGACTTCTTCGGTGAACTCTTTGTCATTCAGCGGATTCGTCTTGATCAGTCCGTCCGGTACGCCATAGATCGCCGGAACATTGGCAAGCGGTTTGGGACGATCATCCTTTGTGATCCAGGAATGCGTCCTGATATAGTCGAACAATGCCTGCAGACCGGTCGAAGAGAAATGCAGCCCGTCATTCGACAGGTAGCCGGCTTTAGCATAGCCTGTTTTCTCATCCTTCAGTGTTTCCGCTGAGTTCAGGTATTTCCAGTCATTCTTCTTGCACATCTCGGCGATCGCCCTGTTGTAGGCATCGATCTGTGTCATCGTAACATGGGGATAATCCCTGACCTTCGCTACCGGCGGGATCGAGTTGACGATCAGGTCTACGGTAGGATATGCGGCAACGATATTTTTCAGCTGCTGTTCGTAGCGCTGGATGAAGCCTGAGGCGTCGGTGCTGTTTCCGTACAGGTTGTTCGTACCGAAGGTAATGATGACGCGCTGCGGCTGGATGACCTTCACTGCCTGGGGCATCGTATAAAGACCTGTCGAGAACTGCATGCAGGCAAGTGATGAGATCGCATCGATCCCCATGCCTACGACACCGATCGTGTTGTTTCTGGTCGTAAAGGGCTTGCCTTCGGAATCGTATGACACCAGGAATCTTGCCGTATTGGAGTCTCCGAGGAACAATGTTTCGGCAATGTAGTCTGCGCCAGCGTCCTTTGTCTTGGACAGGATCGTTCCGCTGAATTCGGATTCCTTGATCTTGCCCTGCGATGCGTCGTATTCAGGATCTTCCTGATCCGCGATCTCTGCTGTGGCAGCCGGATCATCCGTCTTCTTCCCGCCGCCCGCAAAGTGACCGACAAGTACGAGCACCAGGCTGACGGACAGGATCGCGATCAGCAGGATCAGCAGTCTGTCGACATTTACCTTGTAATATTTCCCATTGATTTTGATCTTGTACTTTTTCATAACAGTGCTATTGTACCATCTTTCAGTCTGAAATGACTCAGTCTTTTGACTCCATCCATTTTCTTAACAATTGACAATACCGTTCAGTCGCTTCGGCGAATACCATGTGACGGCATCCGTCAAAGAGCTCCCACTCTGAATCAGGGATCCTGTCGTACATCGTTTTGGCGATCAGCGGCGTGCACAGATCATTGGTGCCGGATATGATCAGTGCCGGTACGCGGATCTCCTGCAGGCGGTCCGTGTAATCAAAATCCTTCAGTGTGCCTGTCGGGGAATACTCGTTCGGACCCCATCCGTACACGTATGCTTCCCTGCCGCTGCGCTTCTTTCTGCGCAGGCATTCCGGCGCTGTTTCCGGAATATCGGATGAGTGCAGCTTCATGAAATGGTCATTGGCCGCAAGGTATGCGGGATCCTCATAGTTTCCTGTTTCTTCCGCAATACGGATCGCTTCCTGTTCCTCTTCCGGCATGAATGAGATCAGCCTGTGCTGTTCATGTGCCCATAAGGCGGATGAAGGCAGTGTGCTGGACAGGATCAGGGAACGGACAGCTTCAGGCTGTTCTTCGATCATATAGCGTATCGCCAGCATTCCTCCCCAAGACTGACCCAGCAGATGATATTCCTTCAGTCCAAGGAACTCTGTCAGCTGTCTGAGTTCCTCCGTCCACAGTTGAGGCGTCCATAATTCGGGATGTCCGTCCAGATAGGAGTTTCCGCATCCAAGCTGGTCATACATCACGATCTGCCTGCCGGTATCTTCCAGTTCATCCAGCAGTTCAAAATAGTTGTGCGTGGAACCCGGTCCCCCGTGCAGAAGCACTAGTGCAGGTCTTCCGGTATGCTCTGATCCGGCGATCCGGTAATATGTCTGCCATTCTTTGAACGGCATATATCCTTCCTGTATCATTTCAGTCCCTCTTTTCCATTACATCCATTTTACATATCCTGTCTGAATTTTTCGTGAACTAAACTTTTCAAAGTATCGAAAAGATTGCGTTCGTATTCGTTATGAATTATGATTACACCAATTATCAGAGGTAATCTGATCCTAAGGAGCAGGATGATGCTGGAATACGAAGAAGAAACAACCGATGAACAGTCAACGTATGCGTCCGACAGTTCCGTACTGACGAACGTAGCCGATGCTTATTTCTTTGGGCTCGGTATGCAGACAAATTACAGACAGGCTTTCATCTATTATAAAAAAGCTGCGGCGCTCGGCGATGTCATTGCCAAGGAACAGCTTGGTCTTTGTTATGAGAAAGGTCTCGGAACAGAGGTCGATCTTGCCGAAGCGATGAACTGCTATGAAGACGCGTCTGACATGGGCAGCGCTGTCGGCAGCTACAGACTGGGCGATTTCTATTACAAAGGGATCCCCGGACTGGCACCGAAAGACCAGAACTATGCATACTCGCTGTATATGAGCAGCCTGATGGCAAGCTACATGTCCGATGACTATCTTGCCCTGGCCGATGTTCATATGCGCCTGGCGGAATGCATGGAACTGGGAAATGGCGTCCTGCAGGACAAGGAACAGGCCCTCACCTTCTATGAGCTGGCAGCGGAAGAATATGAAGACCGTGTGATCAGTGGTGATATGAGATGCGAAGAACTGCTGGACCAGGCGGAAACACATGCGGAAGCGCTGAAAAAAGAACTGGCTGCCAGACAGGAACAGCACAAATGAGCAGGTCCTCTTACCGGCAGACCTATGAGAAGATCAGCGCTCCGTTCCGTGCTTCAGAGAATGTCATGCGTATGGTCCGCCTGGCGGATCATATCCTGACGTACATGATGTATGTCCTGTATCCGGTGCTGCTGGTGATCCTGTTTTTGAAACATGATGAACATCTGCTCAAAGCAGTGCTCATACCGGGAACAGGCTTTGTACTGGTCACACTGATCCGCAGGCTGATCAACAGGCCAAGACCCTATGCTGCCCATCAGATCCCTGCGATCATCCATAAAGACAAACAGGGAGAATCCATGCCAAGCAGACATGCCTTCAGTGCGGCGGTGATCTCCATGGCATACTATGCGGTATATCCCGCTGCAGGCATCGTACTGCTGATACTCAGCGCACTGGAGTGTGTCATCCGGGTGATCGGCGGCGTCCATTATCCGGAAGATGTCATCATCGGTTATCTGGCCGGTGTGATCATGGGAATGTTTATCTGACAGCGGAAGCTGTCTTTTTTGTTATAAAAAGGTACATACCCCTTTCGGGATATGTACCCATATGACCGATTGCTATTTCTGGAACATCTTCATGACCGGCATCTTGTATTTGTTCTTGATACCGGTGTACGGATGTTCACGCAGCGGCAGATTGAATTTTGTGCTTCCGTACAGTACTGAGGAAGGATGCGTGAATTCACGGAATCCCCATTCTCCATGGTATGCGCCCATGCCGGAATGACCTGTTCCGTTGAACGGCGCGCCTTTGACGAGCAGGTGCAGGCAGACTTCATTGACACATCCGCCGCCGTACTGCTGTCTCTGCATGGTTTCCTTTGCCCACTTCATATCTTTTGTGAACAGGTACAGCGCAAGGCCGTGCTCTCTTTCTGCGATCGTGTTCATCAGCTGGTCGATCTCGTCATCCTTGAACGGTACGACCGGGATCAGCGGGCAGAACAGTTCATGCATGACGATCGGCTCATCGATCCCGACAGGATAGATGATCGTCGGTGAATACCTGAGTTTCTCGGGATCCCCTTCTCCGCCGAATACGATGCGGTCCCTGTATTCCTCAGCTTCCTTTGCGCACCAGTCATATGCTTTTTTGCCGATCAGTTTCGGATATTCGGGGTTCAGGATCGCATGTTCACCGATCTGTTTGATGATCGCTTTCTTCAGTTCTTCAACAAACTGATCAGCGATCTCTTCCGCAACACCGATCTGGTTGATATTGATGCAGATCTGTCCGGCATTGCAGATCTTGAAGAATGCGATCTTTCTTGCGGCATCTTTGATATCCGCGTCTTTTCTGATGACTGCCCAGTTGCCTGTTTCCCCACCCAGTTCCAGTGCGACAGGTGTCAGGTTCTTTGCGGCTTCCGTCATGACATGGATACCGACCTTCGGTGAGCCTGTGTAGAAGATTTTGTCAAATCTCTGGGCAAGGCATGCGTCGGCAATATCATGTCCGCCGTCAATGACGACAACAAATTCCTGCGGGAATGTCTCGTTGATCATTTCCTGCAGTATTCTTGTGCTTTCCACGGACTTGGAGCTCGCCTTCATAACAGCGGTATTTCCGCCGGAGATCGCTGCGGCAAGTACGCCTACGGACAGCAGGAACGGGAAGTTGAACGGGCTGATGATCAGTGATACGCCATACGGCATTTTGTAGACTTTGGTAATGAAGCTCGGGAAGCACAGCATTCCGGAATACAGTGTTTCCGGTTTTGCCCATTTCTTCAGGTCATGGATGCACTCGTTGATCTCCATGATGACATCGCCGATATCGCAGAAATAAGCTTCTTCCGCTGTTCTGCCAAGATCGGTATGAAGTGCTTCCTGGATCTGCGGTGTCCACTTGATCATCGCTGCTTTCAGACTCTGAAGCTGTCTGATACGCCAGTCGATGTCAAGTGTTGTACCGGTCTGGAAGAATTTGCGCTGCTTCGCGACAGCAGCCTGTACAGACTCTTCTGTCCAATTCATAAGATACTCCTCCAATGATTACGTATTATCTGGATCATAATTATTTGTTTCAATAATACCTGTACTTATATTTTACAACCGATCACGCATATTTTTATATTTCATGATACAAATATTGCTGAAAAACTTCAGAAGGCCTGTATTATTTTAGAAGAATTCAGTGTTGTACTTTTTGAAAGTTATGGTATCATAGTAAAGCAACAATTGAGATGCAGGAATACTCAAGTGGTTGAAGAGGCAGGCTTGGAAAGCTTGTAGACCTGTAACAGGGTGCCAGGGTTCAAATCCCTGTTCCTGCGCCATATGCAAAAGCGCATAAACATGCGCTTTTTTCGTTCTGTGATACCGATTCGGCACTCATTGTGATCAGAATCTGTCGTTTGTCTGGACGCTGATCCATTTTTCGGTCGTGAACTTCTCTACGACCCACTGATAATTGAATCTGCCGACACCGGACATCTTTTCACCGCCGAACATGATATGCGGTTCATCGTTGATCGACTGGTCATTGACATGCGTCATGCCTGCTTCGATCCGTTTGGCGACTTCAATGCCATGGTACAGGTCTTCCGTGAACACGCTTCCGCTGAGACCGTATTCCGTGTCGTTTGCGATCCGGATCCCCTCTTCTTCATCTTTGGCTTTGATCAGGCAGATGACCGGACCGAATACTTCATTGCAGCAGGCAGGCATATCATTTGTGCAGTCTGTGAATACCCATGGATAGATATAGTTCCCTTCTGTTCTGCCTTCAAGGGCGACAGTTGCGCCGGCTTTGATGGTCGCATCGACAAATCCTTCGATGCTTCTGACCTGGTCAGGGCTGATGATCGGTCCGATGAATACTTCCGGATCATGCGGATCTCCTACCTTGACCTGTTTGACTGCTTCAATGAAGATCTTTGCGAATTCGTCATATACAGGTTCTTCAATGATGATCCTGTTGAGTGCCATACATACCTGGCCCTGGTTGAAGAATGTCCCGAAGATCGCTGCTTTTGCCGCTTTGAGCAGATCGGCATTTTTCAGCACCAGCATAACGTTGTTTCCGCCAAGCTCCAGGGAAACGTCTTTGATCATGTTGCCGGCTGTAGAACCGATCCTCTTTCCGACTTCGGTCGATCCGGTAAAGCTGATCAGGGACGGAACTTCGTGTTCTACAAAGTAGTCGCCGATCTCGCTGCCTTTGCCGGCGATCGCGTTGTATACGCCTTTCGGGAAGCCTGCTTTTTCAAAGAATTTTCCGATCAGGAATGCTGTAGCAGGCGTATCGCTTGCCGGCTTCAGGACGACTGTATTGCCGGTAGCCACTGCCGGAACGACGGAACGCATTGCCAGAACGAGCGGTACATTCCATGGCGCGATGACACCGATCACGCCTTTTGGGGATTTGAATGTGAAATTATGTTTTCCCGGAATATCCGAGGGTGCTGTCTGTCCGCGCATCATATAAGGGAAGGCCATAGCCTGTTTGCAGATATTGATGCATGTTGAGATCTCGAATCCGACTTTCGGAGCGGTCGAGCCGCCTTCTGTGATCAGTACTTCGGCAACTTCTTCCGACATGTCTTCGATCGCTTTTGCCAGTTTTTCAAGCATTGCGGCTTTTTCACCGGGTGATACTGCCGCCCAGAGAGGCTGGGCAGCTTTGGCTGCTGCATAAGCACGGTCTACATCTTCTTTTCCGGCAGCCCTGTAGGAATAGATCAGTTCGTTGTTCATCGGACATCTGTTTTCCATTGTTTTTGTACTGGTGCCTTCTGTCCATTCACCGTTGATGTACATTTTGTCATATGCCAACATATATTTCCTACCTCCTCATGTCAGCGTAAAAACGGGTAAAATGAAAGATCGTCTGGATGAAACAGTTATTATGGTCTGAATAACCTTTATCTGATTCCAGTATAAGATATTCATTCAAATGGTTCATCAAAGATGCCTGCAGAAAAGCACTTCATAATGCACCGGTCTTCCGGCATGAAAACACCCCGTCGGGCATGGCCTGGCGGGGCATTGGTCAGGATATGAAACTGTTCCTGTCAGATATTATTCTGACTTCCACAGACCGTGCAGGTTGCAGTATTCATATGCTGCAACGACCGAGTCACCTTCTGTCAGTGCAAATACAGCAACAGGTTTTTCACCCGGCTTCAGTGTCTTGCGCTGACGTCCTTCTTTTGTCTCGAGCATGATCCACTGGATATAATGTGCATCAAGCATCGGGTGGTCAACGGAGCCTACCGTAACAGTGACAGTCTGTCCGTCTACCGTGATGACAGGTACGTGTTTTTCACCGGCGCCATCGGATGTGTTCGGTTCGATCGGTTTCATTTCTTCTCCGCAGCATACTACGCGTACGCCAGAGTCGTAGAGATGGGCAATCATGTTGCCGCAGTGTTCGCATTTGTAAAATAACATGGAAATGATCCTCCTTCCTGATCTTTGTTATTACGCAGAATTTTCAGATGATCACTGCTCATTCCCGGAACTGCCGGGACAGTGACATGATATGTTTCTTCTGCTTCTATCATACTGGATATTTGTCAATAATGATAGCCATTATCATCAGACTCACGGCTGATGGCTTTCAATGAACCATTTATCCTTTTCCTGGTACAGGTTTCTTCTGTTGCCCTGGATCAGGCATACATAGCGCATTCCGCAGCCGCCGACCGGGGATGCTCTTCTCTCCCTGCTCAGTACCTTGTCTATTTTATATTTCTGACCGTTTTCCCAGATCAGATACATCGGTGTGATATCCCCGGTGCGTTTCTGCATCAGGATGACGTCCACATATCGTTTATATAATTCCATCGCTCAGCTTCCTTCCCCGGAAATAACCGATCGGATATACTGTATGGTCTCCCTTCGGATCAAATTCAGTCAGCGGCCTGTCGATCAGTGTGCATGCCCTGCGTACGGAATAAAAGCCGTACCGGCTCCTGATCCGGTCCATTGCCGTATCGATCCGCAGGGCATCATCATATGCTTCTTCGTCCGTAAACAATGACAGCTGCCGTTTTGAATGCCATGGATGGAGCTGGGAGACACTGACGCCGGCTGCCCTTAACGGGATGGAAAAGTCATATGACTCTTCGATCAGTTCCATTGCGGTCTTCAGGATCTCCTCACTGACATTGGTAGGCTGCGGGATCTTCCGCTGTTTCCCGTACCAGTCAAGACCGCCTGATCTGGCGGAGACGGAGATCACACTTCCTTCCATATCGTGGTCCTTCAGCCTGGATGCGACAGCTTCGCAAAGCACATACATGGCAGGACGCAGTTCGTCTGCGTCGTTCACGTCATGGATCAGTGTCATGGCATTTCCGACAGACTTGACCGGTGTGCGGAAAAATGTTTCCGCGACATTGCTGCGGTCTTCCCCGTTGGCAAACGCGGAGATTACTTCCCCGGCAATTCCCATGCTTTCCTTCAGCCAGCGCACCGGATAGTTTGCAAGCTGTCCGATCGTGTATACGCCCCGGGACCTGAGTTTCTTTTCCGTCGCGTATCCGACATAAAGCAGATCCGATGCCGGCAGCGGCCAGACGATCTTTTTATAGTTATCCCTTGTGATCACTGTCATCCCGCTTGGTTTTTTCAGGTCGCTTCCAAGCTTGGCAAATGCTTTGTTCCATGAGATCCCTACAGATACGGTCAGGCCGAATTCCTGCAGGACTCTCTGCTGGATCCTGCCTGCAGTCATGCAGGGATCCCCATAGATCAGCTGACTGCCCGTAAAGTCGAGCCATGCCTCGTCAAGTCCGAACGGTTCCACATGATCCGTATATTCCTGATACAGTTTCCTGATCTCATGCGAGTAGTAAATGTAATCGTTATATGCCGGCGGTATGATCAGCAGGTCGGGACATTTTTCATATGCTTCCCGCAGGCTCTCCCCTGTTTTGATGCCTGCCTTTTTGGCAAGGTCATTCTTTGCCAGGATGATGCCATGACGTTTTTCTTCATGGCCTCCCACTGCCATCGGGATGAAACGAAGCTCCGGATACTTCATTTCTTCGATCTGCGCATAGCAGTGATTGATGTCGATGTGAAATATGACCTTGTCTTCCATAACCGCCCCTGCAGGTTCATTATATGCTCGGATGTCGCATATTTCAACATTATACGCAACGAATATTTTTCTTCCTTGAAATATAGTAGCGTATTAAGTATAATGGGATCATGGAACTGAAAGACTTGATTCAAGAATACAAAGAGCGTACCGGTGTCAATGACAGCGAGATCGCGCGTCGTGTCGGCGTTACCCGTTCAACTGCTTCCCGCTGGAGCAGCGGTCAGATCAGGCATGTATCTTCCGATGTCATGGAACGGCTCAGTGAGATGATGGGCTACAATATCGAGCCCCTGCTGAAAGGAATGGAGATCAGCATTAAGATCCCTGTACTCGGTTTCGTTAAGGGCGGCTACGATCTGTTTGCCGAAGAGAATTACCTTGGCGAAGAAGATGCTTCCCTGGATGAACGCAAGAGCGGCGATTACTTCCTGAAGGTGACCGGCGACTCTATGAAGGGAGACGGCATCATGGATGGTTCGCTTGTCCTGGTCAAGCAGACGAATACCGTGGAAAACGGAAAGATCGCTGTTGTCATGGTCGGTGATGAAGTGACTGTCAAGCGTGTCTATGTCAAGGACAAGGTCATGATCCTGGAGGCTTCCAACCCGGAAGTAGAGAACCGCTATTTCTCCGGCACGGAAGTACGGACCCTTCCGGTCAGGGTGATCGGCCGTGTTGTTCTCTGCAGGACGTATTTCTAGTTGCACTTCTCTGCATTTCTTCCTACAATAAATCGGAAAGGAACATCCGCCCCCGGCGGATGTTTAATTAACAGCCTATGAAAACAAGTGAGTTTGATTATGAACTTCCTCAGGAGCTGATCGCGCAGACTCCTCTGAAGGACAGAACTGCCAGCAGGATGCTGGTGGTGCATAAAAACAAGGGAACATTTGAACACCGTCATTTCTCCGATATTACGGAATACTTCCATGCTGGTGATGTTCTCGTGCGCAACAATACCAGGGTCATTCCTGCCCGTCTGTTCGGCACAAAGGAGATCACAGGTGCGCATGTTGAAGTGCTCCTGCTGAAGCAGCTGGAGGACGATGTCTGGGAGTGTCTTGTCGGCAACGCGAAGACCGTCAAGATCGGAACCGTCGTTTCCTTCCATGATGGCCGTCTGAGAGCCGAGTGCGTGGGCATCGGAGACAAAGGCATTCGTCAGATGAAGATGCTGTATAACGGGATCTTCAATGAGATCCTGGATGAGCTGGGAAATGTTCCCCTGCCTCCCTACATCAAGGAAAAGCTCGATGACAAAGAGCGTTACCAGACAGTCTACGCGAAGATCGAAGGCAGCGCTGCTGCCCCGACCGCAGGACTGCATTTTACGGATGAGACATTCGCGAAGCTGAAGGAAAAAGGCGTTGAGATCCTGGATGTAACACTGCATGTCGGACTCGGCACATTCCGTCCGATGGACACGGATACCATTGAAGAACATGTCATGCATTCCGAGGTCTACCAGATGTCTGCAGAAACAGCGGCAGCCCTGAACCTTGCCAAGGCGGAAGGCCGGAGGATCATCGCTGTCGGTACGACCAGTGTGCGCACGCTGGAGTCTGTCTGGAACAGGTTCGGCAGGTTTGAGGCATGCACGGGTGAAACAGCACTGTTCATCTACCCGGGCTATGAGTGGCATACGATCGACTGCATGCTGACGAACTTCCATCTTCCCAAGTCAACGCTGATCATGATGATCTGTTCCTTTGCGGGAAAGGAACTCATTTTGAAAGCATATGAGGAGGCAGTCAGGGAGCGCTACCGCTTCTTCTCGTTCGGTGACTGCATGTTCATCACAAATGAATAAAGAAGAATACATTGCGTATCTCAAGGGCAGGAAAAGTTCGCATAAGGTGAACTATCATCTGGAATGCCTGAAGGAGATCAGAAAAATACAGCAGGAAGGACGGAAGCCTTCCCTGCTGCTGCACGCATGCTGCGGGGTATGCGCATGCTGGCCGCTGGAATTCCTGCATGATCATTTTGACATCACGGTATACTTCAACAACTCGAATATCTGGCCTGCCGAAGAACATGACAAGCGTCTGAGTGAACTGCAGCGGTATATCCATGAAAAGTTCGGGGACGATATCCCGGTCATCGTGACACCGTACGACAATGTCTCCTATACACAGAAGCTGGAACCGATGAAGGATGACCCGGAGGGCTGGCAAAGATGCTTCTTCTGTTATGAAGAGCGCATGAATGAAGCATTTGCCTATGCCGACAGCCATGGCTTTGATTACTTCACGACTGTCATGACCTTCTCCAGGCAGAAGGACAGCCAGAAGATCAACGGGATCGGTATCGCCCTGGAAACAAAATACGAGCACACGAAATACCTGCGCTCGGACTTCAAAAAAGGCGGAGGTCAGACACGCTCCGCCGAACTGGTCGATGAATACTGTATTTACCGCCAGGATTACTGCGGCTGTGTTTATTCCTACATGGACAGACATTCTGAGCAGGGCTGATGCCCTGTTTTCTTATTTTTTCTTCAGATTCCCTTTGATCATGACGATCAGATGCATCCTTACCCTTGCCGGCAGCAGATTCGACAGGTTGCCGATCAGTCCGGGAATGAGGATGTCTTTTTTTGTATCACGGTGTTTGTACAGGTATCCTGCTGCCTGCCCGGCACTCATATAGAACGGCGGTCTGACACCGTTCGACTTTTTATAGAACTGCGTATCCACGGGACCGGGACAGTATGCCAGTACGCGTACGCCTGTACCGGCTGCCTCATAGTTCATTGCCTGGGAATAGCGCACCACAAAGGCTTTGGAAGCGTAATAGGACGCGATATAAGGTCCCGGCTGGAACGCACCGGTCGAAGCGATGTTGACGATCAGGCCGTTCTGCTTTCTGATCATGTCTTTGATAAACAGCTTGGACAGTGTCATGACTGCTGTGTCGTTCAATGATACGAGCCGTTCGTCCTCTTCGACCGGGATCTCCCAGCTGGTTCCTGCGTATCCGGCTCCGGCATTGTTGATCAGCTCATCCGGTTCATACCCCATTTCCTTCACAGTGTCATAGAGTTTCTGCGAGCTCCCCTGCTCTGACAGATCGATGGAGATTGTTTCTGTCTGAACATGAAACTGCTTTGTCAGGATCTCTTTTGCTGTATCAAGTTTCTTCCGGTTTCTTGCGGCCAGGATGACCGTCCATCCGTCCTTTGCGTAGCACTTTGCCAGTTCGAAGCCGATCCCTTCACTGCCGCCTGTAATAAGTACTGTTTTCATACGTTCATTGTATTACAAAACAGATCAGCTGTTCCGGAAATAAAAAAGCAGGATGGCTTATTGAATGGCCATTCTGCTTCTGATGGATATTTCAGGTTCAGCCTTTGTAATCTTCAGGCAGGCTTTCCCATCTCTTTTTGAACACGAACGCAGCGCTCTTGGGCTGACGGTCACGTGTGAAGATACCCTTCTTGTTTCCGTTCATACGGATGATGCCTTCTGTTGTCTGGAAATCTGCGAAGTTCCAGACAAGTTCACCCTTGATCCAGGGATAGCTGTCAAAGACTCTGTGTGTCATTTCCAGATATTCGTCCTGGTATTCCTGGCTCCACATTACGCTCGGGAGCTTATGGAGTTCACCATTGGTGTCAGCGCCGTATTCCGTGAAGATAAACGGTTTGTCACCGCGGATCTTTGCCCATTCGTCCATTTCTGCACGGAATGCTTTCTCGGCATTGCCGATCCTCGGGCCGCCCATGACATACCAGCCATAGTATCTGTTGAGGGAAACGAAGTCACTCAGATCCCAGCACTTGCACAGTCCGGGTCTGGAATTCATGATCAGAGCGAATGTGCGGGGGCGCTTCTGCGGATCGAATTCATGTGCTGCTTCGAATACCTTCTCGAAGTAAGGTCTTGCGCTTTCATGGATCGTTTCCGGTTCATTGAGCAGTGACCATGCGATAACGCTCGGATGGTTCTTGTCGCGGACGATCATGTCGCGGACACAATCGATGTGGTGCGCGAGCAGTTCCGGTGTTGTTTCCTTTTCAAACCATGTGACCTTCTGCTGCTGTCCTTTAGACGCGTCAACCGCGTTCATCAGGCTTTCAAACATACCGACTGCCGGTACTTCATCGATGATGAGGAATCCTTCCTCATCAGCCATGTAATACCATTCCTCCGCATACGGATAATGGCTTGTTCTGTAGCAGTTGGCACCGATCCACTTCATGCATTCATAGTCGCGCTGGGCAATGGCATAGTCCATTCCCTTGCCGCGGATGTCTGCATCCTCGTGCTTGCCGAAGCCCTTCAGGTAAACAGGCTTGCCGTTGAGCAGGAGTTCTCCGCCCTTCACTTCGAATGTGCGGATACCGATACGGTCTTTGTATTCATCGATCAGTTTTCCGTCTTTGCACAGGCTGATCACGATCGTGTAGAGATCCGGTTTTCCGATTCCCCAAAGTTTCGGTTCTGTGACTTCCAGTGTACCTGTTCTGCCTTCTGCTTTTGCAGCGCAGTTTCCTTCATCATCATATAAAGCAACGCTGATTGTTCCTGTTCCTTCTGCCTCAACAGTGTAGTCGACGAATGCTTTTCCTTCATCCAGTCTGTAAACAGTGGAATAATCTGTAACGGACTCCTTCGGGAGTGCCATCAGTTTGACCGGGCGATGAATGCCGGCGTAGTTGTAGAAATCGAAGTAAGGCGCAGCGATCTTTCTGCCGTCAGATAAGACTTCTGTTGCACCGCAGGGGATCATTGTCTGAGAGAGTTCATTGTTTGCGAGAACCGACAATCTGTTCTCCTCGTTGAACTTTACATAGTCTGTGATATCCGCATCGAACGGCAGGAAGCCTCCTGTATGCTGTGTGACTTCTGTACCGTTGATGAATACTCTTGCCTTATGTGTAACGCTTCCGAACCGGACAGCGATCTTACGGTCTTTCCATTCTTCCGGAACGATGAATTCTGTCTCATACCAGAAGTCTCCGCAGTATTCACGGCTGTCTTTATCAGTGAAGATATCGCAGAAACTTGAAGGAACAGGCATGTTGACAGTGTTCTTCAGTCCGTTCATCCAGTTTTCCGCCACACCTTTAGATTCAGGATCAAACCTGAATTTCCACAGGCCGTCAAGAGAAACAGCGCGGCGTGTCGCTGTAACACGTGGGTAAAGTAATGATGTAGTCATAGTTTCTCTCCTTCGTTTAAATCAGTATACATCCGTTTTCGTCTGCCTTTTTTGGTACTGCGATCATCCAGTCAATCAGGCCGAAGGCTACGGGGATCCCTGTCCAGCTGATTGCCAGATAGAACAGCCCTTTCACCCAGTGCTTTGCGTAGAACTGGTTGATGCCAAGTACGGCAAGAAGACAAAGCCAGAGGTATGTTTTGCGGTTGACGGGATTCAGAACAGTATGTTTCTCCTTGAAGGCATAATAGCGGTCTCCCAGGCTGGCAAACCACGACCTGTCTTCGATGTTGTACTGCCTTTTCAGGTCAGCCAGTTCAGACTCAAGCGCGAACAGTTCTTTGACCTGTTCATCATTGAGCGGAGTGGAGCTCTTTCCTTTTTTCAGAGTTTTGTTCTTTTTTGCCATCTCATACCTCCGGCTTATTGTTTTGTCTGATCAGCCTTTTGCGTATTCAGCTTTGATCTCAGCGATACGTTCACGTACCTCTTCCATCTTCTCAGCTGTCAGAGGATAATACTTCATTGCGATAACATTGACGAGCAGACCGATCGATACAAGTCCGTACATCAGGAAGATACCGACGATCTTCAGCTGCGGTGTGAACGGTGTGTTCAGGTCAGGCATGACCTCTTTGAATCCGATCGCGGACAGGCACAGGGAAGCGATCATCGGAGCCAGTGAAGATACGAGCTTATCGATGAAGCTGAACAGTGTTCCCATCAAGCCCGGTACATATTTACCGGAACGGTATGTCTCATAGTCAGCGCAGTCAGCAGTCATCGGAATAACGATGTTGGAGGATACCTGCTGGAAGCCGCCTGTTACGACTGTCAGGATAAACAGTGCGATCGTGAAGAATGAGAATCCTGTGAAGCCTTCATAGCCGGGCAGGTTCAGAGTTTTCGGATCACCGAAGAGCCAGAGCAGGATCATCAGGACGTTGCCGCATAATGCGACCCAGCTGGAGATGATCATTGCTTTTCTCTGACCGAACTTTGTCGCAATGACACCCAGACCTACGAAGGTGAACAGGATGTTTCCGATCGTTGTATAAATGCTGAAGCCTCCGGACAGAGCATAGTTGCCGACAACGATACCGTACATGATCAGAGTGACAACGGATGTTCTTGCGGCAGAACCGAGTTTGTCGGTCGATGCGGAGAGGACGAGCATCTGAATGGCTTTGTTGTGTTTAATGACTTCAAAGTAGTCTTTGAATGTGATCATCTGAGGTTTGCCTGTACCAAAGTATTTTTCATTGTCCTTCGGCCAGATGGAGATCACTGCGATGCAGGTGAAGATCGCGGAAGTGATCGCTACGATCAGCCACAGTTCATGGAACAGTCCGATATCATTCTGGAATCCGCCGTATTTCGGTGCCAGATAAGAAGATACAAGAACCTGTCCGCCTGTAAACAGCAGCATGTTATAGATCGCATCGAAGATGGCGAATACAGGTCTCTGCTTCGGATCGTTTGTTACGCAGCTCTGAGCGGACTTTGTAACAACACACTGGAATGTATAGCCGATGTAGTAGACAGCGTTGATCAGGAAGAACCATGCGATCCTTGCGCCGCCTTCCGGAATGCTCGGAGTAACATGGAACATCAGGAAGCTCGTAACGCACAGAATAATGTTGCCGATGACCATGAACGGTCTGTTCTTACCGAACTTGCCGTTTGTTCTGTCAACAACATAACCGATGAACGGGTCTGTGACGCCGTCCCAGATCCTCATGATCATTGAAAAGCTTCCGGCCAGGACTACGCCGAGTCCTACCCATCCGGTGATATAGAATGCAATAAAGTTCATCATGAACAGATACAGGTTTGTTGCAGTGTTGTTTAATGCATAACCGCCGATTCTCCACAGCGGTACACGATGAATGCCGTTACCGGCATCGTACTTACTGTTTGCAGTACTCATCTTTCTTTTGTAACCCCTTTCACGAATTACCCTGTTTCTGCGCAGAATTTCTACAGGTTTGATTCGTCTTTATCTTAGTATTGGGGGCTTTTAAATAATAGGACACGTTTTTTCTATAATTGGATTATTTTTCTGTTATGATGATCATATGAATACGAATACGGAATTACTGTACAAATTTACAGATGAATTTATGAACAGCCTCTTCCTGAAGACAGAAAAGATCTTTCTGCATGACGAGCTTCCGGAACAGTTTGATATGGGATTGAGGTCAATGCTCGGGATCAGACGTCCGAAGAGACTTTCCGATTTCACGGGAATCGATTTTGACAGTCAGGAAAACAGCAGTATTTATTACCTGCTGGATGAGTATGCCTGTTCCTATATTCTCCTGCCGCACCTCAGGGAGGAGGATCCGATGCTGCTCATCGGTCCTTACATCACGGAAATACCGGAGATCAGCGATATCCGTAAAATGTACAACAGCCGGTCGATCAAAAACGAGGAGATCGTATCGCTGCTTCAGTACTACGGATCACTCCCCTGCATCGTCGATGAAGGGATCCTGCACTCTTATATTGAAGTTCTCTCGCACCATGTACAGAAAAACGGCGCGGACATCAGAAAGATCAGCACTGCCGCATCAGAGGCTGAATTTGAACCTGCCGCACAACAGGATAATGCCATGCGTCTGAAAAATCTGGAAAAGAAATATCAGAATGAGACCATTATGATGGAAAGGATCGCAGCCGGTGACGAGACAGGCGCCAGGAAAGCCCTCAGCAGGATCAACAGATTTACATTCGATAACAGATCCTCTGATACCATCCGTTCCAGACAGTATTATCTTGCCGTTATGAATACATTGTGCAGAAAGGCAGCACAGCGTGGAAATGTGCATCCGTACTTCCTGGATGAGATCTCACGTCAGCTGTCAGTCAGGATACTGAAGACATATGATATGAAGAAGCTTGATCATCTGGCAGATGAAATGATCACGGAATACTGCAGGCTTGTCCTGAAAAACAAGGTCAGCGGATATTCCCGTACCGTATCCGATGCCGTCAACTATATCAACGCCAGCCTGAGCAATCAGGATCTGTCACTGACTTTGACGGCAGATGCCCTCTCTGTCAGCAAGACTTACCTTTCGGCACGCTTCAGCGAAGAAACGGGCATGACCATCACGGACTACATAACAAAAAGGCGCATTGAGAATGCGCAGGAGCTTCTGGAGAATACAACACTTCCGGTACAGGATATCGCATCTTTGTGCGGATATGATGACGCTGCTTACTTCACTAGATCATTCAAAAAGATGACCGGTATCTCACCGAGGGACTACCGGAAAAAGGGCTCAGGCAAAGAGAAAGGCTGAGCCGCAGTACACCCTGTGGCATCCGGTTTTCATCTAATTTAACTAACAAAAGTAAAATGAGCGGAGCCGGGTATTTGCCCATCTCTGCTCATTCTTCATTTCTGTATACTGTCCAAACAGGATTACTGTTCTTCAGCTTCCATCTGTGCAAGCTGTTCTTCGAGCAGTTCGATAACCTTGTTATTGGAACGGATCAGATCCACGACATCTCTCATTTCATCCATGGATGTGCCGTGTTCAACATAGTTGAAATATGCTTCACCGACTCTTGTATAGGCTTTCTGTACAGCTCTGCGGTTCTTGCCGATCTGGGATCTGAGATCCATCTTTTTCTTTTCACGGTTAAGTGTCTCCGGCAGGTCTTTTGCGCCTGAGTCGATCAGTCTGCTTGCTTTTTCCGTAACATCAGTGAGACTCTTCACCAGTTCGTCGAGTGTCCTTCTTAATTCATCCATATGTTTGCCCCTTTCTGTTATTTCAGTATCTTCTTGATCATCTTTTTGATCTCTTCCAGGTCTGCTTCGGATTGTGCGACCAGGTCACAGATCCCTCCGACGATCATATCAGCGTAATATTTTGTCTGTTCAATATCCAGTTTCTTCAGTTTCTTCCCTTCTTCCAGAAGATCCTGCAGTGCTTCTGAAGCTGTTTTCTTGGCTTCGTCCAGACTTCTTGAAGTCAGGATCGACAGGTCAATGTTATCTGTATCGCCGTGCAGGTTTACCCAGAGATTCCTGAATGAAACGATCGTGTTCTCAATGAACTGGTCCATTCTGCCCTCAAAGTCATCAGAATTCATCGCCCGTTTGATCGTTCTGACAAAGTCCTGATTATAGCGCTCTGATATCGCATCGATGACATCATCCTTGGAATTGAAGTAATAATAAAACAGTCCTTTGGCAACATCCATTTCTTTCACGATCGCGCTGATCGTCGTATCCACAATGCCGTTCTTTTTGAAGAGCTTTTCCGCCGCATCCACGAATTCCTGTTTTCTCTGCTCAATATCCTGATTATTCGGCATGACTCCTCCTTCCGATTCAAATATACCTTTTGACTGACCGCCAGTCAAGAAGAGAACGCCGATAAATGTGTTATACTTGTTGCATGCATCTGATATGTCCGGTATGCAGGAGACCGCTGGTCAGAAAAGATCGTTCCGCTGTCTGTGAAAACAGGCATTCCTTTGATTATGCAAAGAGCGGATACCTGAACCTGCTGCTGAAAGCATCTGCTTCCACCGGTGATGACCGTGATATGGTGAATGCCAGGACTGCGTTCCTGAATACCGGTTCTTATCAGTTCCTCAGGGATCAGCTGTGTACGCTCATTCCGGATGATGGGATTCTGGCAGACCTCGGTTGCGGTGAGGGCTACTATACTTCAGCCTTCCCCTGCCCTGAGAAATACGGCTTTGACCTGTCCAAGGCAGCCCTGATCCATGCGGCAAACCATGATCCTTCCACGCAGTATGTACTGTCATCGATTTTCCATCTGCCCCTGGCGGATCACACAGTGAAAACAGCAGTCACGTGTTTTGCGCCGGCTGCTGTTGAGGAGATCAGCAGGATCCTGACGGATGACGGGATCTTCATCCATGTCACGCCCGGTCCGGATCATCTGTACGAACTGAAAGAGATCCTGTATGAACAGGTCAGGCTCAATCCTGACAAGAAACTGTCAAAAGGACTGACATACAGGGATACGATAGTTATATCAGATATATTCCATGCGGATACTGATACACTGATCAGTCTGTTCCGTATGACGCCATATGCATGGCGCACCGGAAAAGACGGTATCGACAAACTGAAACAGGCCGGTGAAGCGGATATCACGGCACAGTTTCATATCCATATCTATGCAAAATAACTGATGATGCAAGGCATTCCGGACATATCTGCGGAATGCCTTTCTTTCTTTTCTGAAGATATCCTGCAGACTCAGCTGAACCACTTAAAGAATCCTTTCGGTTTCTCCGCAAGTTCCTGCCTGATCTGCCCGATCTCATTGGAGACATCAAAGCCGGCATCAGAAGCTTTCTCAAACCAGTACAAGGCAGTATTCAGGTCTTTGGGCAGGAGCTCACCGCGCCAGTACAGATTTCCCATATTTCGCATGGATATGGCAATTCCCAGTTCTGCTGCTCTCTCATACAGTTCAAGTGCTGTCCGTACGTCTGTTTGTACGCCGGTTCCGTTTACATAGTGAGCTCCGAGATCATTGATTGCAAAACCATGACCTGCATCAGCCGCCATGCGCAGACAGCGGATCGCTTCAGTATAATTGACCGGCATTCCTTCACCGTAGTCATACATTTTGGACAGCCAGTAAGCAGCTTCCGGATTGCCTGCCTGTGCGGCTTTTTCAAGCCATTGTTTAGCCAGGAAATAGTTCCGGCTAGTACCGTCTCCGTTGCGGTACATATTTCCGAGATTGCACATGCAGTACGTGTTTCCGGCTTCGGCTCCCCGTTTAAACCATTCAAACGCCTTAACCAGGTTTCTTTGTACGCCGTCTCCGTTGCCGTACATGACGCCGAGATCCAGCATTGCACCGGTATCGCCGAGATCTGCTGCACGTTCAAAACAGCGGATCGCTTTGAATACGTCCCTCGGTACGCCATCCCCGTTGAAATATACTCTTCCAAGATTATATGCAGCATCATTACTGCCTGCTTCAGCACCCTTTTCAAACCATTCAACAGCTTCCTGTACGTTTCTTGCGGTCTGATCGGTACCCATATAAAGCACGCCGATCCTGTTTGCAGCAGCACTGACTCCCAGATCAAAGGCTCTTTGATACAGCTCGATCGCCTGCCGCTCATCCTTCTGAACATAAAGACCGTAGTCATACATATGGCCAAGATTATTCAGTCCATATGGATTGTTTTCTTCAGCAGCCTTTGTAAACAGTCCGTAGGCAGTTCTGAGATCCTGCTGTACTCCTACACCGTTCAGATACATCATGCCTAAATCAACTGCTGCGTTGATATCTCCTTTTTCCATTGCTTCACTCAGCAGTTCTATGGCTCTTGCGTAATCAACAGAAACTCCGTAACCGTCTCTGTACATAGCTGCCATTTCGACCAGAGCATATGTATCCCCTGCGTCTGCCGCCTGACGGAAGTATTGGAACCCTCTTTCAGGATCTCCTGCTTCATTGCGGATGATGCCCAGTCTCAGCAGGCGCAGTCCTTCACGTTCATCGCCGTATCCTGCTCCTTCATAATATTTCTCTGCTGCAGCATGGTCAGCCGGACCGCCAAGTCCTTCAAAATACAGGTCTCCGAGCATCATCAAAGCCTGCGGGATCCCGTTGTCTGCTGCTTTCTGCAGGTACTGACGGGCAGCCGCAAAATCCTGCGGAACACCTATTCCATTGCAGTACATTTTACCCAGCATCACAGGAGCCAGAAGGTCTCCCTGCTCATCAGCTTCCTGATAATAAGACAGTGCTGTCTGAAGATTCACTTCTTTGCCATCCATCAGACAGACCCCTGCATAGTTGACTGCAGCGATCCTTTTCTTGTCTTCACGAGCTGTTTCACTGTCCATGACCTGTTCAAGGAAGGAAGCTGCTCCTGCCAAATCCCCGGCCATTCCATATGCCTGTGCCAGCAGGATCAATGCGTTGGGATCTCCCTTTCCCGCTGCTTTCAGGATCCAGTCACCAGCCGTATATACATCAGGCTCATCGACTGTATGTGCTGCATACAGTTTGCCGGCCGCATACATTGCATGAGACTCACCCAGCTCAGCAGCTCTCAGACACAGCGTCAGGATCTGTTCACTGAACAGGCGGTAGTCTTCATCATAGGACATTTCCCCGGTCGTATTGCGGAGTCTTCCTCCTTCCGGTTCAAATTCGATCAGAATTCTGCCGGGCTGGTCAGCTCCGTAAACATAATAATTATCATAATAGACGTCTTCGACCGAATAACCGGACAGGCGTGTACCCGTGAGCTGATCAACAAGATACATCAGGAAAACCGGGTTTTCACTGTCCGCATATGCTTCAATACCGTTGTCTTCGGTCAGTACTTTTACAAACAGTTCTTCTTCCTCAGGAAGCAGGAACTGCTGCAGTCCCTGCGTCCAGACACGTGTCAGTTCCTGCACCGTTTCATTGATGTCGGGAATGAGTCCGTTGTCCGCAGGCATATTCATGCAGGCGAGCTTAAAACGTGCCGCAGCCATGACATCGGGATAGTCTTCTTCCGACATCAGGCATCTCTGCAGATAATCGACAGCATTCAGACGGTTCTGCTGTTCCTGGTTTTCCCTAGCCAGCATAAGCAGTCCTTCCGCACCGCTGTTTTCGTACATCTTCACATGCATCTCTTCTGCTCTGGCAGGATCCTGTTCGCAGCCGAATCCTTCCAGATAGCAGCTGATCAGTCTTGAATAGGCTTCCGCGTCATGCAGGGACGCAGACATGTCTGCCGCGTTGACATAATGCCTGAATGCCTCAACAGCGTGCATGTCATGAGGGTCTTTTGCAAGACTATGATGGATTTCACCCATCACCATCTGCAGACGGTAAAGCACCTCATTGTATCCCGGTACATGATTCAGTTTTTCCGCATTGCTTACAGCAATATCATAATATCTGAGCTTCTCCAGTATCCCCTGTTCACTCTCATCAGCGTACAGATCAGCCATGATGATCGGCGCAAACGGATCCCCGTCTGCTGTGCGTTCCTGCAGCTGTCTGATCGTCATCTTTCCGGTAATGCCGTTGTTGTAGTCAGACATCCACTGTTCAGCCTGCGTCATACCTTCTGCAGGTGCCTGCACAGCTTCTTCAGCTTCCGGTCCTTCATTGAGGAAAGAACCCCAGTAGGATGCTTTCTCAGCGTCATAATGCGCCGGATCCTGATAATAGTGATACAGGATGCGGGCAGAATCCTGAGAACCGTCTATTGCTTCTTCTTCCAGTAATGCAAGTTCATTCAGACCGAGTACGGTCATGTTTTCATTATTTGTGTTCATGATCTTTTCCTTTCATTTGCCCGTATACTGTATGCATCCAGTGCTCTCAGGGTTCTTTTTTCGGAGCCTTTTAAAATAACAGACCGCTTACGCTTCGTCAACAGTTTTTTTATGCTTTCCGTAAAAGTTTCTTCATCTTTATTCATTTTACAATAAAACCCAAACAGTAAAAACGGATGTTTATCTGTTTATGGGTCACAGTAAACATCCGTTATGGTTCAGAAATGATTTGTTTATGAGTTTATGCAACTATTCAAGACCGTACAGGACCTTGCTTTCCGGACTGAGTTCCCAGCCCTTCAGCAATGATTTTCCGTATTCGATCAGTGATTCCGTAGTGTGTCTCGGGAAGCTGCCGAATACGCTTACAGAATTTTCATACTGCCTGATGATAAAGATATCCTGATCTTCCAGATATCCGAAACAATTAGGAACATATGCGAAGATCGCCCAGTCGCTTTTATTGATCAGGTTCATGCGGTGATCGACGTTGGCTGCCAGCATATCACCGTATTCCCCCCATTCAACATCGTTTGAACTGTAAACATTCTGCGAGAGCGGGATGGAATTGCAGAGTGAACCGTCATCTGTCCGGTAGCGGCGGATGACACCGTCTGATTCCAGTGTCAGGAAATACTGTCCGTCTAGGGTAAAGTAAGCACTGAATACTTCAGATGTCTCTCCTGTGACCGTGAAACGTTCATTACCGTCACGGTCGGCAACAGTATAGGCGTTCGGTGCTGTTTTGAATGCCAGATCATTTGTTTTCACACAGCAGACGACATCCAGCTTATTGTATCCGCTCTGTTCATCAGCCAGTGCAAACAGTTCATATAATCGTTTGGAGCCCTTTTCCACGGTCTTGTTCTTCATGTCTGCCCTGTATGTTTCTTTGGCAGCCGGGATCGTGACGTAAAGGTTCTCCGGATCGATCGCGAAATTGATCAGGGATGAGACATTGCTGAAGGTACCGATAGCGATCTGATCAGAAACGTTCATACCGGTATCGATCGAACATACCGAGATCTCTACCTGATCGTCTTTTGGAGGCGTATACGCTACACCGTTCAGTTCACCTGTATCATCATCGGAAAAGATCGTATATATATGCAGGTCGTCCCTTTCCCATGTGACTGTTTCGTATTCCAGACTGTCGACGTTCAGGTTCATCAGGCCGAACTTCTGATCGCCTTTCCAGGTCATCGTCAGTATGTTGTCTTTGCTGTAGAACGGATTATATTCGATCCGTTTGCTGTAATCACTGCTGTCTCCGGGAAGGATCAGATGGTCCAGTTTGCCGGACAGATCACCATTCCCGACCAGCAGATGATTGTCATCAACAAATGCAATGATATTTTCGCGGACATAATGACCATCCGCATAGAAATCTTCTAACGCATTGCCATCCTTCCAGTATGTTTCATACTGTTTCCATGTAGGGTCTGCCTTTTCAGCCGTGTAGCGGGTTATTGTCGAGGAACTCTTGCCCGCAACCCATGCCGAGTAAGCAGGATAGATCGCTTTTCCGACACCTTCTTCAAAAGCGTGATAACAGATCCAGTTGGAATAATCCTTATTGAAGTTTCCGAAGCCTCCGTCATATGTCATATAGAAGACCCATCCCCTGGTCGTTTCCACATTGATCACCGGGGCTGTCAGTTCTGCCTGTACGACAGGTACACCGGTTTCCGCTTCGAAGATATCGATATGGTTGGAATAGGAATGGATGACGACAGGTACTGTGTGAACGGATTCCGAATACTTCAGCGTTGTTCCGTAGTTCGTAACACTCGAATCGTGTACGTTCTCCCAAAGAACGCTGTGTGAATTCAAGTCATAGCACTGCAGATGGTTCTTCACGGTCACATACATGCCGAGATCACCAAGGTTGCTGCCATGCGTTGTGGTTGAGTCTGCATAGCTGATGATCAGTTTATCAGGTCCTGCAAACCTGCAGTCCATGTACATCTCCTGATATATGAATTCATCGATCATGTCCGCCATTGAACCATCCGTAAGATCCATGACTGCAACGCCTGCTACTCCCAAGGATGAACGTTCGCCGTAAACATTCATTGCAAGCTTCGTTCCGTCCGGTGACAGACAGGAACCGTAAGTCTGCAATGTCATAGATTCAGGCAGCTCGGGAAGTTTGTGTGAAGCGATCAGATGTCCGTCCCTGGCATCGAATGTCAGCACCTTCATTGACGTAACCGCCGCAAGGATCGTTTTATCTTCCGACATCAAAGGTGCGGAAATATATGTTGAATAATCAGTGACATAGTCAGAGATCTTTTTCTGCCATTTCACATTCCCATCCGCTGTATCAAGACATATAAAAGATTTTGAATCTGAAATAATGAGTTCCTGATTGTCATTGAAACCGACGATATCGGTCGAGCTTGAGGAAGTATTCCCTGTGCTGTAAGTCCAGCTGGGTGAGACCGTTCCGGTATCCCAGCATGTTACAACATTCAGCTGTGATGCGGTGATCAGGCGTGACTCATCTTCATTCACGATAAAATCATCAATCTTTTCACTGTGGGTAAATACATCATACGGCGCAATGCCGAAAGTATCCTGCGGTGCTAAATATGCGTTGACTGCCATACCCAGTGCATATTCTGCCGTCGATACAAGCGGTCGGTCATTTCCTTCGGAAGGAAGTGCTTCAATGGCAAGACTGATGGCTGTGAACCTGTCTGAATTGTTCAGTGCCGATAGTGACTCTGAGGCAAGATAGGAAGATTGATTTAGAAGTGATTTCTCATAGTTTGCCCTGATGGCCGCATTCCTGTTCAGCAGGACTCCACTGAATCCCGCCATCACCAGCATGACCACGGTACTCAGTGTGAGCCACAGTCTTGTCTTATAGCGCTGTTCCCTTCTGTATAATTCATCGTACTCACAGCCCAGGAGTCCTGCGAACAGTCTGAGCTTTTCCCTGTTGAAGAGTTTTCTTCTCTGTACAGAATTATCCGCAACGATATTTGCGGCAAGCGGTTCGATCAGCTGTACGAGTTCCCCGTCCTTTGTACGGATATGTGTGAGCTGTTCGGGGAATGATTCTTCCGGCTGTCCTGCCGCAAGAACTGCCAGGACATGGTTCCTGTCATGGTGTTCCAGGAAGTACGTGATCTCATTGGCTACCCAGACTGATTCCGGTGTGTCAGGCGTACATATGACGATCAGGTATTCCGAATTATCCAGTGCTTCAAAGATATTCTCGGTCAGGTTGTTGGATACCGGCAGTTCATCCTGATCACGGAATACCTTTCCGAGATTCTTCCTGCCGTCTTTCCGAAGACCTCTGGGGATCACATAATGTTCGATCGCCTGATGCAGTTTAACAGCAACGCTCTTATCAAGCGGCTTATGACGATAGCTGATGAATGCGATATATTTCTTTGACATAATACGCTCCGGGGTACACAAAAAATCAGTTCTTATGTTCCTATTATAAAGAACTGTTGTTCATATGTGCATCAGTTTCCTTGCAGAAGATAACCTTGATCGTTTCTGATAGTTCCTTTTCCAAAGTCATCAGTATATTATACCGATCAATCAATGGCTGATATGCCTTTGAAAAGAGGATGAGCTTTGTGCCCATCCTCTGACTGATCTATCACGGTACCAGGGAACTGTAAATATCCGGGACCAATTTGGAATTGATCCTGAACTTCACTGTCTTTGTCCCGCCGTATTCGCCGATTCCCTGCAGAACTGCTGTCGCTGTTCCTTTTTTGATGTTGTTTGTATAGCTGACGACTTTGTAGTCTACTCCGTATGTCAGGTTTGTGCTTTTGATCACTGCTTTTGTGAATGATCCTGCATTCAGCCTGATCGCTCTTCCTGTGTATTCCTGGTCCTGGACCGTGAACACTGCTTTGGCAATGTTCTTCGCCGCTTCCATTACCTTGTATTCACCGGAGATCGTTCCGCTGTACTTGTCTTTTCCTTCCACTGTGATCCTGATAACAGAACCAGCAGGCACAACACTCTTTGCGTCCAGCGGCTCATAGCTTCCATCTGCATTCTTCAGCTCATATGTGTATGTCTTCTGATAATCTGTTCCTGCTTTCAGTGCTTTTCCGTCAGTATCCTTGAGTGCAGGTGTGCTCCTGTACTTGCCGGCAGATGCACTCCAGACTACATCTTTCACTGTCAGGCTTGTCTTTGCAATATTCTTATCGACTACACTGTATGTTTGTTTGAGCGCAGGTGTTCCTTTATAGTTGCCGGCAAATGTCAGGGTAAAGGATGCTGTGTTGTCTCCAAGCTTTGTATTGTTTGCGTACTTGACCGTATAGTCTTTTCCTGCTGTCAGCTGTCCAAGCTGCGGATCAGATACTTTGATCGTTGGTTTCGCTCCGCCCTTTGCGTATTCAACAGACGTATTATAAGAAACATCTTCTGCTGTGATGTCTGTTTTGTTCGGTGCGATCGTGAAAGTCACTGTACGGGTACCTGTATATCCGTTGATTCCCTGGATCTTTGCACTTGCCTTGCCCGCATTGACATTGTTTGTATATGATGCGATCTGGTAGTCT